>UQMK01000004.1 GCA_900542085.1 uncultured Collinsella sp. | reverse complement strand
TGGGGTGGGGGAAGGGGTGGGGAAAGGTGTTGAAATATGGGGCGGTTCCCCATATTATTAATGACGTCGACAGGCGGGGGGGTTCCCCGCGTACGTGCCATCTGAGTAACCGAGGGGAGGGCGCACATGGGAATGACTGGTGCATACGAGCGCAATCTCGATGCAAAAGGTCGTCTGTCCCTGCCTGCACCCCTTCGCGAGGAACTTGGAGAGCACGTTCGCGTGTTCAAAGCCCTGGATGTCGATGCTCTGTACGTGTTCTCTGCCGAGGCCTTCGATAAGTGGGTCGAAGGACTCTTCGCGGGTCGTGAGGGCCACGAGGGTTTTAACCCGCGTGACATCAACGACCAGAAGCTCATGAGGGCGATCAACAAGCGCACCACGTCGATGGATGTGGACAGCGCGGGTCGTATCGGTCTTTCTGAGTCTCTCCGCAAGCAGGCGAACCTCGACCGCGAGGTCACGGTTGTGGGCAACTACGACCACCTTGAGGTTTGGGACCGCGCTACGGCCGATGAGGACGATGACGACGAGGCCCTGCTGGACCTCTTCTTCTCGTAAGGGCAAGGCACGAGTAACGGATGGAGCGTGGGATCTTGACACAAGAATATCGGCATGAACCTGTCATGCTCGGCGAAGTGCTTGAGTCGCTGCAGCTAAAGAGCGGCTCCGTCGTCTGCGACTGCACCCTTGGCGGTGCCGGCCATTCGGTAAAGATGGCCGCGCAGGTGGGGGAGACCGGCCTTTTGCTCGGCGTCGATCAGGACGACATGGCCCTCGAGGCCGCTGGCGCCCGTCTGGACCGCGAGGTTCCCGGCGTACCGCACCAGCTGCTGAAGGGCAACTTCGGCGACTTGGACGAGCTGCTTTGCTCGGCCGAGGTGCCCGGGGTCGATGGCTTCCTGTTCGACTTGGGCGTTTCGTCGCCGCAACTCGATATCCCTGGCAGGGGCTTTTCGTACAACGAGGACGCCCCATTGGACATGCGGATGGATCCGGGTAACAACACCTTAAACGCAGCTGAGGTCATCAACACCTATAACGAACACGACCTCGCCCGGATTCTACGCGTCTACGGCGAAGAGAAGTTCGCCTCGCAGATTGCGCGCGAGATTGTGCGCCGTCGCGAGCAAGAACCAATCGAAACTACAGGCCAATTTGTCGAGATCATCAAGGCTGGCATTCCGGCTGCCGCTCGTCGGCATGGTGGGCACCCGGCCAAGAAGAGCTTCCAGGCCATTCGCATCGAGGTCAACCACGAGCTCGATGTGCTCGAGAGGGGGCTTGATGCCGCCACCAGGTGGCTCAACCCGGGCGGACGCATCTGCGTCATCTCGTATCACTCGCTCGAGGACCGTATCGTAAAGAACCACTTTAAGGAGATGAGCCAGGGGTGCACGTGCCCGCCGGAGATTCCGGTGTGCGTGTGCGGCAACGTGCCGATACTCAAGGTCATCACCCGCAAACCCTTGGTTGCCCAACCCGATGAGGTTGCGCGCAACCCTCGGGCGAGATCAGCCAAAATCCGCGTGGCGCAGCGCCTGTAGGCGCGACCGCGCGAAATTGGACCTCCCGCTCGCACCATAAACGAAGCTTAAACACACTACCAACGTACTCGGGATGGGAGGCGGCATATCATGGGCTATAACACCTCAAACGCAGCACTCGCCTATGATATGAACGCCATGCCCGCCTACCGCGAGGCACCGCAGGCGCCCGTTGCCCCTCGTGAGCAACGCACGCCGCGTTTTGATGTCTACACGGGCGCGGGCCGTCAGGCAAACCAGGCGGTAAGCCCGGTTTTCATGAGCGTTCTTAAAACGGTTTGCATCATCGCGGCTGTCTTCATGACGATCGGTGTCGCCCGCGTGGCACTTGCCGGTGTCACGGCCCAGGTGCTCAACGGCAACGCAGAGCTTGCCAGCACGCTCGAGAAGGCGACCGACGAGAGTTCTAACCTTGAGGTCATGCATTCGGTCTATGGTGCCGACACACGTATTCGCGATCTTGCGGGCGCCTATGGCATGGTGGAGCCCAGCGAGAGTGTTACGCTTAACTTTTCGCAGGATGCAGCCGCGGGCGCTAGCTCGACTGCGGCCGCTCAGTAAATAAGACGGTAGCTGAGTATGACAAATGACTATCGCCGCGGTTCCGACGGGGACCACGGGTCTGGACGTCCCTCCTCGCGGGGACGTTCTGGTTATCAAGGAACGGGTCGGCCATCTTACAACGCGGGGCCGTCCTATGGCAACGACCCTGCGTCGCGTCTTCGTGGCTCGGGCGGGCCTCGGGTACGCAATACGGGCGCGCGCAAGGGGTCGTCGTCTGAATGGGTTACGGGAACGCCGCTGCCTCGCCGCGATGTCGTTATGGGCTGTATCGGGGTTGGCCTTGCCGCGGGCGTCTTCCGTCTTGCCGAATACCAGATCGTGAATGCTGACAAGCTGCGCGAGCGTGCGGACGCGCGTCGTCTGCTTTCACAGACGCTCTATGCCAAGCGTGGCACTATCTACGACCGCAACGGCAACGTGCTGACGTCGTCGGTCGAATGCCGCAATGTCGCCGTGAACCCTCAGCTTGTCGAGGACGTCGACAAGACGGTCTCGGCGCTGGTCAAGGCTACCGGTATCGATAAAAAGACCTGCCGCAAGCTGGTGCTGTCTGATGGTTCCTGGGTGTATATCAAGCGCCAGGTCGACGAGGATGACGCTGCCGCCCTGGAAAAGAAGAATCTACCCGGCGTGCTCTTTGAGCAGGCGATGAAGCGGGTTTACCCGTATGGAAACCTGGCTTCTCAGCTGCTGGGCGTCGTGAACGTGGACAACGCTGGCCTGACGGGACTCGAAAAACAATACGATGAGCTTCTGACCGGAACGAATGGCTCTCTTGTGCGCGAGCGCGCAAGAGATGGCGGCTATATCGCGGGCGGTGCCTATAAAAAGGTTGCCGCGATCGATGGCGTGGATATCGTGACGACGATCGACGTCAACATTCAGCGCGCCGCGGAAGATGCCTTGGCCGAGGCGGTCGAGAAGACGAAGGCCAAAAACGGGTCGGCCCTGGTGACCGACCCGACGACTGGAGAGATCCTGGCCGCCTGCTCGTATCCGACCTACGACCAGACCAATTTGGAAAACGCCAAGACCGAGGACATGAACCTTCGTCTGGTGACGGATGCCTACGAGCCCGGCTCGGTCTTTAAGACGCTGGTTGCGGGCGCCGGATTTGATTTGGGCGTTGTGCGCCCGAGCACATCGTTTGAGGTTCCCGCGAGTATCAAGGTGGGCGACGATACCGTTACCGATGCCGACAAGCGTGACTACACCATGACAATGGACGTACGCGAGATGATGCGCCGTTCGTCCAATGTCGGTTTTGTCCTGGTGGGGCGCAAGATCGGTGCCGATGATTTTGCCACCTATGTGGACAAGTGGGGTATCGGTCATAGCTCCGGTGTCGATTTTCCGGGTGAGAGTCTGGGCATCGTCAAGGAGCGCGGCCAGTACGATGGTGCCACCTTGGGTGCTATGAGCTTCGGCCAGGCGCTGTCCGTCTCGCCGATTGAGGTCGCACGTGCCGTGGGCGGCATCGCGAACGGCGGCGTGATGATGACTCCGCACTTCTATAAGTCGAGCAAGGGCGATGAAAAGGATTGGGGCGAGGGGGATCGCGCGATTTCCGAGGAGGCCGCCTCGCAGGTGACATCGTGTATGCAGACGGTCGTTGCCGAGGGAACGGGCGTTGGCGGCGCGGTGGACGGCTACGACGTGGCGGGCAAGACCGGTACGGCCGAGCGCGCCGATGAGAACGGCGGCTACCTCAAAGAGAACTACATGTCGTCTTTTATGGGGTTTGCCCCGGCGCAGTCGCCCAAGGTCCTGTGCTATATCACCCTTGACGGAACCCCGTCAGGCTCCGATGCCGCCGCAGTGCCGTTCCAGTCCATTATGGCCAGTGCGCTTGATGTGTTGGGTGTCCCGCGCACCAAGTAGGGGGTTACTATCTATGAAATGGCCAGTCGGTTAATCAGGGTTGTTCACACGCCCTGCACCACGCGTAGGCGGCGCTGGGATACAATACGCCGATAGCATTATTAGGTTTACAGGGGAGCTGCAATGATAGAGATCGCCGTCAACAACCTCGCGGCCGCAACAGGGGCCCGAACCGTGACGGGAGAAGCCGATCGGGTATGCCGCGGTTGCGTTATCGACTCGCGCCAGGTTGAGGAGGGCACGATATTCGTCGCCTTCCCGGGTGAAAAGGTCGACGGCAACGACTTTGCTTCCCGTGCCATCGAGTCGGGTGCCGGCGCCGTCGTGATGACGCGCGAGCCCGATGCCGAGCTGCTTTCGCTGGCCCATGAGAAGGGCTGCGCCATCCTGCATACCGATGACCCCGAGGAGTTTTTGCTGCGCCTGGCTCACGCTTATCGTTTGGAGCTTGGCTGCCTGGTAATTGGCATTACCGGCTCTATCGGCAAGACGACAACCAAGGACGTGCTCGCCGCGGTGCTCGCCAAGCGCTATCGCGTTTGGGCAACCAAGGGTAACTACAACAACCTGATCGGTATGCCGCTCACGGTGCTGGCGGCCCCTGCCGACACCGAGGTTCTGGTGCTCGAGATGGGCATGAACCATTTCCACGAGATTGAGCGCATGTCTCAGTCCGCCAATCCCAACCTTGCCATTGTGACCAAGATCGGCACCTCCCATATCGGTATTCTGGGCAGTCGCGAGAATATCGCTCGTGCCAAATCCGAGATTGTTGGCGGCATGTGCGCCGCCGGAGACCTTCTCCCGTTGCTGGTTTTGGGTGGTGAGGACGACTTTACTCCGTTCATCCGCGACACCTTTGCCGCGCCTGCGGGCGTCGACGTGATGCTTGCGGGCGTCTCGGACGACGATGAGGTCCGTGCGTGCGACATTCGCATTGATGACGAGGGACGCCCGGTCTTTACGCTCGATTTTGGCTTGGGCGAGACTATCGACACACTGCTTGCCATTCCCGGCACGCAGTCCGTTCCCAATGCCGTCAAGGCCGCGGCGGTTGCCTATCGTCTTGGCGTGACGCCCGAGCAGATCGATGCCGCCTTTAGGGGTCTTACGATTACCGGGCATCGCCAGGAAATCAAGCGCGCCAAGAGCGGCGCTCGCGTCATCGACGACTCATATAACGCCAGTGCCGAATCGATGGCAGCCGGCCTCGACCTGCTGTGTTCGCTTTCGTGCACGGGTTCGCGCATGGCGGTTCTGGGCGAGATGGGCGAGATGGGCGACGAGGCTCCTCGCATGCATGAGCTGGTGGGCGCCTATGCGGCGGCCAAGAAGCTCGATATGCTCGCATGTGTCGGCGGTGAGCTTGCCCAGCGTATGGCCGAGGCCGCGCGCATGATGGGTATGGATGAGGACCGCATTCAGGTGTTCTCCGACTATCAGCAGGTGCTCGACCGTATGGGCGGCGCTCTTGAGCAGCATGATGTCGTGCTGGTCAAGGGCTCACGCTTCGTTGAGCTCGATCGCTTTGTGGAAGGTGTGTGCTAGTCCATGTTCGGCAATCCTTCGTATCCTACATACCAGGCATTTTTGGGATTGGGCATCGCCGCCGTCATCGCGATGCTGCTTATGCCGTGGTGGATTAAGCTCCTGAAGGTCGAGGGCATCGGCCAGCAGGTTCGCGCCGATGGCCCCAAGCGTCACCTGATTAAGCAGGGCACGCCCACCATGGGTGGCGTCATCATCCTGGTTGCCGTTTCGCTGACCTGCCTTTTGATGGGAAAGCTCACCACCGAGCTCGTGCTTGTGCTGCTCGCCACGCTGGCAACCGGCGTTCTTGGCCTCATCGACGACCTGACTTCTGTCACGCACGGCCGCTCGCTCGGCCTGACGCCTCACGCCAAGATGATTGGCCTTACCCTCATCTGCGTTACCTTTACCGTGCTTGCTGTCAACTGGTGCGGCGTCGCCCCCGAGATTCGTTTCCCCGGTGGCCTGACGATCGACCTTGGTGTGCTCTCGACCACCATTTGCGGTCTCTCTTTTCCGTGGCTCTACCTTGTCTTTTGCTGGCTGATGATCGCGGGCCTTTCCAACGCCGTAAACCTCACCGACGGCTTGGACGGTCTTGCCGGCGGCACCTCCATGATCGCCATGCTGGCCATGGCTGCCATGGCGTTTTTGCACGGCGATGTGAACCTGTCCATCTTCTGCACGGCGTGCGCCGGCGCCTGCCTGGGCTTTTTGTGGTTCAACTGCTATCCGGCGAGCATCTTTATGGGCGATACCGGCTCGCTTGCCCTGGGTGCCGCTTTTGCCTGCACCTCCATCATGACCAACACCGAAGTCGTTTCCCTCATCATCGGCGGTCTGTTTATCGTCGAGACCCTGTCGGTCATGATCCAGGTTGTCTATTTCCACTTTACGCACAAGCGCGTCTTCCTTATGGCGCCCATTCATCATCATTTCGAAAAGAAGGGCTGGGCCGAGACCAAGGTCGTCATCCGTTTTTGGATTGTCGCCGCGGCCTTCGGAGCCCTGGGCCTCGCGTTGTTCTTCCAGTTGGGATAGTGGTCTTTCATGCCTCTTGCTGATGTCTTTAGCCTGCTCGTTTTGGGCCAGGGTAAGTCCGGTCTTGATGTCGCTCGCTGGGCGCTTGCACATCCCGAGCGTGTGAGTGCCGTTACCGTTTACGGTGGCGGCACGTCTGAGCCCAACGATGCCACGCGCTCGCTCGAGGCGCACGGGGCATCGTTTGTCTACGGAACCGAGCAGGTCGAGGGCGCGTTTGATGTATGCGTGACGTGTCCGGGCATCTCGGAGTTCTCGGCATTCTTTAAGGCTGGCCGTGATCGCGCTGCCCAGATTATGGGTGAGCCCGAGTTTGCCTACCGTCTGTCTCCCCAAAATTGGATTGCCATTACGGGCACCAACGGCAAGACGACAACCACGTCACTGACCGATTACCTGCTTAAGGCAGCGGGCGAGGCGAGCGTTGCTGTCGGCAACATTGGCGAGCCTCCGGTGAACGAGATCGATGGCCGTGCGCATAACGAGTGGTTTGTGGCGGAGCTTTCGAGCTATCAGATCGCAACGACCCAGGAGCTTCACCCCCGTGTGGCGGTGCTGCTCAACATTACCCCCGACCATCTGGGCTGGCATAAGAGCCATAAGAACTATGCGCTCGCCAAGATTAAGCTCTTCGAGAATATGGTCGACGATGACCTGGTGATTGTTGACGTCGAGGATGCCGGTATCCACGAGTTCGATGAGTACATCTATGTTCCGGGCCGTCGCATCTGCAAGGTTGCTTTTGACGAGCCTGCGGGCGAGGATGTCGCATTTGTGCGCGATGGCAAGATGGTCGTTCGCCTGAAGGGCGTCGAGACCCCGCTCGTCGATACGTCCGAGCTTAAGATTTCGGGCCATCACAATGTAATCAATGCCCTGTGTGCTGCCACGGCGGCCCTGACGGTCGGCGCCGATGTTGACGGTGTGTGTCGCGGCCTGGTCTCGTTCCAGCCGCTGGAGCACCGCGTTGAGCCCTGTGGCGAGATCGATGGCGTGCGCTATGTTAACGATTCCAAGGCAACGAACACCGATGCGGTCGAAAAGGCCCTGACGGCGTTTCCCGATGACGATGTGATCTTGCTGCTCGGCGGTCACGATAAGGGCACGCCGCTCGAGTCCTTTGCCCGCGTTGTGATGGATAACGTTCGCTCGGTGGTCTGCTTTGGCGACGCGCGCGAGCGCTTTACCGCCGCTATGGACGAGGCGGATGTCGACGGTGATGTCGATATCGCCCAGGCCGACGACCTGCGCGATGCCGTGGACGTTGCCCGTTCGCTCTCGAGCCGCGGCGATGTGATCTTACTGTCGCCCGCCTGCTCTTCGTTCGATGAGTTCTCGGGCTACGAGGAGCGCGGTCGCGTGTTTAAGGACTATGTGGCCCAGCTTGCCGCTGCGTCCAATACGCAAATGGAATAGGGGTTGCCGGTGAGAGAGGAGAGCCCCCGACAGAATATGAGGAGGCCCGACTCGGACCGTGCTTCCTCGCAGTGCATCACGCCGCGCGCCGGTCGTCGCACGCAGGGCATCGGCGAACGTTATATCGCCGGCGTCCCCGCACGTATCATGCGACCCCGCCTGGTCTTTTTGACCTGCCTGTTCTCGCTGGTCTGTTTTGGCCTGCTTATGGTGTACTCGGCTTCTTCAGTCGAGGCGCTTCACGAGAACGACTCCGCGACCTACTTTTTGTTCCGGCAGTTTATGTTCACTGTCGTCGGTGTTGCTGCCCTCGAGTTCATCGCGCGCGTTGCACCCGATAGCTGGTTTGGCGAAGGGGCGCTTAAACTTGCCCTTATCGCTATGATGATCTTGCTGCTTGCGGTGTTCCTCTTTGGTAGCGGCAGCCGTGGCGCTACGCGTTGGCTGAGCATTGCCGGCATTCAGTTTCAGCCATCGGAGTTTCTCAAGCCGTTTGCCATTGCCTATTCTGCCATCATGCTCGATCGCGTGTTTTCGCCCGGCGGTAACATCAATGAGTTCCTTAAGGGCATGGGCTTATATTTGGGCATATCGCTCGTCTTGATTTTTATTCAGCCCGACTTTGGCACCATCCTGATTATTCTGTTGACGATCATGTGCATGGCGCTCTTTGCCGGCCTTGACCCAAAATACATTATCGGTGCGATTCTTGCTGGCGCCGTCATCATCGTGATCGCTCTTGTCGTCGAGCCGTACCGTATGGTGCGCATTCAGGTTCTCTTGAACCCTTGGGCAGATGAATATGGAGACGGGTATCAGGCAACGCTCGCCATTATGGCGTTTGCTTCGGGCGGACTGTTCGGCCGCGGTATCGGCAACTCAACCATGAAGTACTCGTATTTGCCCGAGGCACACAACGACTACATCCTGGCCATCATTGGCGAGGAGGTTGGCTTTTTGGGGACGCTGCTGTTTTTCTTGGTGTTTGCGATGCTGATCTACTCGGCGTTTCGAATTGCCGAGCAGGCCGCCGATCGTCGCGGGGCGCTCATGGCTTCGGGCTCTGCGGTTATCCTCGCGGTGCAGTTTTTGATCAACGCGCTGGGTATTCTCAACGTGTTTCCTATGACGGGTAAGCCGCTGCCGTTTATCAGCTATGGCGGCTCGTCGATTATCGTGTCGCTCATGCTCGCCGGGCTTATTTTACGCGTCTCGCACGAGAGCGCTCGACGCGATGAATACGATCGTCGTCGCGATAGCTTTGCCGTTATGGACGAGAGTACTGCCGGTGTTCCCCATACGCGTGGGGAGCGCTCGTCGCGTGGCGGTTTTACCGTCTTGAACGGTTTTGCTTCGGAGTCGGATGCCCGTCCGCGCTCGGCGCCGAAGAGTCGCCCGCAACGACCGACGCCGCGCAATACGGGTGGCGGATATAATCGGATCGACTTGAATTCGGACCCGTCGGCGCGCTTGCGCACCGACGACCAGGGGCCGCGCGTACGAAGGGACTACCATGACCGATAAGATGACCGTTGCTATCGCAGCCGGCGGCACGGCGGGACATATCAACCCCGCACTCGCCTTGGCCGAGGAGCTACGTGACCGTGGCCACCACGTTGTGTTTGTGGGTCAGTCGCATAAGCTCGAGGGTCGTCTGGTTCCCGAGGCAGGGTTCGATTTTGTGCCGATTACGGTTACGGGCTTCGACCGCTCTCGCCCTTGGACGGCATTGAGCTCGCTGTGGCGTGTCTATAAGGCGAAGCGCACGCTCGGCAGCCATTTTTCTAAAGCCTGCAAGCCCGATGTCGCTATAGGTTTTGGCGCCTATGTCGAGGTCCCGCTTCTGGGCTGGTGCAAAGACGCGGGCATTCCGTATCTGCTGCACGAACAGAACTCCGTTCCGGGCCTTGCTAACAAGATGATGAGTTCGCATGCCGCCCGCGTTTGCATCTCGGTGCCGGCAGCACGTTCCGTGTTTGAGCGCGAGGGCGATCCTGACCATGTGCTCATGACCGGCAACCCCGTGCGCCGTTCTGTGATCGAGGGGGATCGGGTTCGCGGTCGCAGGGCTCTCGACGTGCCTGAGGACGCCACACTCCTGCTGGTTTTTGGCGGCTCACTTGGTGCTCAACATCTTAATGAGCGCGTGGCTTCGCTTAAAAACGAGTTGCTCTCGCGCGATAATCTCTATGTTTTGCATTCGACGGGCGCCGATGGCTTCGAGGACACCGAGCGTGCTCTTGCCCTGATGCCCGAGGAGGCGAAGCGGTATCGCGTCCAGCCCTACATCGACAATATGGGCGATATGCTGGCCGCGGCCGATTTGGTCCTCTCGCGCTCGGGCGCTTCGAGCGTTGCCGAAATCGCGGCCCTTGCCACACCTTCGGTACTGGTGCCGTATCCTCATGCGACGGCCGATCATCAGACCACCAATGCCCGCTATCTGGTCGATGCCGGTGCTGGCGTGCTCTGCGCCGATGCCGATATCGATACCCAGGCGTTTGCCGATGAGCTGCTGCATCTTATCGATGATGCGCAGGCGCGCGATGCCATGCGTCAGGCGGCTCGCGGTTTGGCCCAGGACCGCGCTGCCGTCCTTTTGGCAGACGCGGTAGAAGGATTGCGTTAGTTAGACGGGATATCGCGGGTCGCCCTCGCGCGGATGCGGTAGGTGCGGTACAGTAGACGGGTTACAGGCAGTGTTTACGCAAGGAGTACACGAGCACATGGCTGATTCCCAGACTGCAACCTCCGCGCCCGATTTCAAGAGCGCCCATTTTATCGGTATCGGTGGCGCCGGCATGAGCGGCATCGCCCTCGTTCTTCACGAACGCGGTTATGTCGTTACCGGCTCCGACCTTAAGACGTCGCGCTATATTCGCCAGCTTACCCGCGCCGGCGTGAAGGTGCATGTGGGTCATGAGGCCGCCACCATCGACGAGGTCAAGCCCGATGTCGTCGTGGTCTCTACCGCTATTCCCGAGTCCAACCCCGAGCTCGTCCGTGCGCGCGAGCTGGGTATTCCCGTGTGGCCTCGCGCCAAGATGCTCTCGGCTTTGGGTCACGGCTACACCACCGTCGCCGTCGCCGGTACTCACGGCAAGACCACGACCTCTTCGATGTGTGCCACCATGCTCGACCGCATGGGTCTGGACCCCAGCTTCCTGATCGGTGGCATTGTCGAGGGCTACGATACCAACGGCAAAAACGGCTCGGGCGACTATTTTGTCGCCGAGGCGGATGAGTCCGACAGCTCCTTCCTGTTCCTTAACCCCAATGTGGTCATCGTGACCAACGTCGAGGCCGACCATCTTGATCATTACTCGGGTATCGAGGAGATCGAGGCCACCTTCGCCAAGTTTATGAGTCTGGTGGGCGAGGACGGCACGGTCATCGTCTGTGGCGAGGACCCGCATCTGGTCGAGCTTGCCAAGTCGACGGGCCGTCATGTGCTTTCCTATGGCTTTGCCGAGACCAACGACATCGTCTGCGTGCATCCGGATGTCAAGGGCATCCAGAGCGACTTTATCGTTCGCTTTGAGGACGGCACCGAGCACGCTGTCGAGATTAAGAGCAACCCCGGTCGTCACAACATGCTCAACGCCACGGCCGTCTTGACCGTCGCCCATGTCCTAGGCCTCGATATCGACGCCGCCGCTAAGGCACTTTCGAGTTTTGAAGGCGTCCGTCGTCGCTTTACCCACGTGGGCGATATCGACGGCATCACGGTGGTTGACGATTACGGCCATCATCCCACCGAGATCAAGGCGACGCTCGCTGCTGCCTCTTCGCTGGGCTACAAACATGTCGACGTTGTGTTCCAGCCGCACCGCTATTCGCGCCTGCAGGCTCTGTGCGATGACTTTGCCGACGCATTCGCCAATGCTGACAAGCTGCTGTTGATTGACGTGTTCTCTGCCGGCGAGATGCCCATCCCGGGCGTCACGTCCAAGATGCTTGCCGATACCGTGCGCGCCAAGCACCCCGGCAAGGAGGTCGTGTACTGCTCGAGCCGTCTTGAGCTCAATGAGGAGCTCGAGAAGATGGTGGGCGAGGGCGATTTGCTGCTTACCATGGGCGCCGGCGACGTCACGACGGTCGGCCCCGAGTTCATCGAGTATCTGACTGCCAAGAAGGACGCTTAAACCCCATGGGTCTGTTTAACGCCGTCATGGCGCTTTCGGGCATGATCGATACAGACGTAATCGAGGATGAACGCCTCGCGCGCCATACGAGCTATCGTATCGGCGGCAAGGCGGACCTCTTTGTAACGTGTCACAGCTATCATGCCCTGCGTCGCGCCGTGGCGGTGCTCGACCGTGAGCAGGTGCCGTGGGTCATTATCGGCAAGGGGTCTAATCTGCTTGTTGCCGATGCGGGCTACCGCGGTGCCGTTATTTCGTTGGGTCGCGAGTTTCAGCGTACGGTTGTCGCCGAGGACGGTTGTACGCTGACGGTCGGTGCGGGCGTGATGTTCGCTCGCCTGGTCAACGACGCGCTGTCGCGCAGCCTTTCGGGCCTTGAGTTTGCGGTCGGTATTCCCGGCTCCGTTGGCGGTGCCGTGTCCATGAATGCCGGCACGCGAACCGAGTGGATTGGTTCGCTGGTCGAAGATATCGTTACATTTGACCCGGGCTCCGGAATCAAGCATTACGCGGGTTCAGAGATCGCTTGGGGCTACCGTGAATGCAGTTTGCCACGCAACGAGATTATTCTGGAATGCGTGCTCAAGCTCAAACCTGCGCCCAAGGCCGATATCCGTGAGCGTATGGAGCGGTACCTGACGCGGCGCAAGCGCACACAGCCCATGGGCTGTGCATCCTGCGGGTCGGTCTTTCGCAACCCGCCCGATGCGAGCGTGGGAAAGCTCATCGAGGATTGTGGATTAAAGGGTTTTTCGGTTGGCGGCGCGGAAGTTTCGCCCGTACACGCTAATTTTATCGTTAATAACGGAACCGCCTCGGCCGATGACGTGGCCGCGGTTATCAGACATGTGCACGGAAAGGTGAGGGAGGCGTATGGCATCGAGCTCAGACCGGAAGTTAAATTCCTCGGCTTCTAGAGCATCGAAACCAACCTTCCGCCGCGCCGGAGGGCGTTCCGGCGCGTCGTCTCAGCCTCAACGTAAATCCGTCATGCCTTCTAAGCCTGCCGGGTCCGTGCGGCCTGCCAAGCGTCCGGTTGCCGGCTCACAGCTTGGCGGACGCTCCGCGGCCAAAAAGGTTGCTCGTCCCGCGGCACGCCCCTCGGTGACGCCCAAACCGGCGACGGGTGCCAAGCCTTCTCGTCCCATGGCGTCGGCCAAGCCCTCGTTGGGGGCAAAGGCGACGCGTCCCGGTCGCGCGCTGGGTGCATCTAAGCCACGTATGCTGACGTCGGTGTCGGCCTCCGCAAAACCGCAATCGGGCAAAAAGGGCTCTAATCCGTTGTCATCGATCGGCGCCTTGGCAAATCATGCGGCGGGTGCCGCTTCTGCCGTTAAGGGCAAGGGCAAAATCGTGGGCGGCATCCTTGCCGCTCTGGCAGTGCTTGCAGTCGTTGCCGTCGTCGTCATTAACTCTGGCCTGTTCGCCGCTACCGATATTCAGATCCAGGGCAGCGAGCATGTGACCAAGCACGATGCCATCCAGCTGATCGATCTGCCCGAGAACACGTCGCTGTTCAATGTGAATCCCGACCAGATCACCGAGGGCCTTAAGCAAAATCCGTGGGTCTCGGGCGTGGATGTCCAACGTCAATTTCCCCATACGCTCATCATCACGCCGACGGAACGCAAAGTTATCGCAATCGCCTACATTAGCTCCGACGATCTTGCCTGGGCGATCGGGGACGATGACACATGGATTGCACCACTGTCTACCTCGGTCGATGTTGACGACCAGGGCAATGTCATTACAACGGGGGAGGGTGCCAACACCCTAAACGGTATCGATGCCGCCCTGGCACTCGCTAAACATTACGGTGCCGTGCTGTTGACCGATGTCTCGGCCGATGTCGCACCGGTTTCGGGGCAAGCCGTAAATTCCAAGGCCGTCAAGGCCGGCCTGGATTACGTCCGCGGTTTCTCGAGCGAGTTCCTGGGCCAGGTCAAGGATATTTCCACGCCCTCGGTCGAGGCCATCTCGGCGAATCTCGATAACGGTATCGAGGTGTCGCTCGGAGATTCGGACGACATTGCCAAAAAGGAGCGTATCGTGACCAAGCTGCTTTCGCAGGTGGAGGGCGTGACGTATATCAACGTTCGATCTCCTGGCAACTATACGTTTAGGAACGCACCGACCTCGTAGCGTTTTCTGGCCTTTGTTGACGGGGCATACCGCGCCGTTTATCTGGTTTGTTTGGTTTTCACCGTCAATTATTTGACTGATACGTTCATAATGTGCAAACATAATACGGTTTACCTTTGCATTTACTTTCAACTTGAAGGTTAATGTGCGCAGGGGTCAACCCATGCTATGGCAATAACCTTTGTTCGGAGGACCGACATGCACGAGACAGAGATCAACAACTACCTTGCCGTCATTAAGGTGGTCGGCGTCGGCGGCGGCGGTACCAACGCGGTCAATCGAATGATCGAAGAGGGTATCCGCGGCGTCGAGTTTGTTGCCATCAACACCGATGCTCAGGCACTCGCGATCTCTGATGCCGATATCAAGGTGCACATCGGCACCGACCTGACCCGCGGCCTGGGCGCTGGCGCCAACCCCGAGGTCGGCCGTAAGGCCGCCGATGAGTCCCGCGACGACATCGCCGAGGCGCTCGCTGGCGCCGATATGGTGTTCATCACCTGCGGCGAGGGCGGCGGCACCGGTACCGGCGCTGCCCCCATCGTTGCCGATATCGCGATGAACGAGGTCGGCGCGCTGACCGTCGCCGTCGTGACCAAGCCCTTTACGTTTGAGGGCCGCAAGCGCAAGAAGAGCGCCGAAGAAGGCATTAAGACGCTTTCCGACTGCGTCGACACCATGATCGTTATCCCTAACGACAAGCTGCTCGACATTGCCGAGAAGAAGACCACCATGCTTGAGGCCTTCGCAATCGCCGATGGCGTCCTTTCCCAGGGCACCCAGGGCATCACCGACCTCATCACCGTCCCCGGTATCATCAACCTGGACTTCGCCGATGTTAAGACCATCATGAAGCAGGCCGGTACCGCCATGATGGGTATCGGTACCGCTTCTGGGGACACCCGTGCCGTCGACGCTGCCCAGCAGGCTATTTCCAGCCCGCTGCTCGAGAGCTCCATCGATGGCGCTACGCGCGTCCTGCTTTCCATTGCCGGTTCCAAGGACCTGGGTATTCAGGAGATCAGCGACGCTGCCGACGTTGTCGCCAACGCCGTCGACCCCGAGGCCAACATCATCTTCGGTACCGTTGTCGACGAGTCCCTGGGCGATCAGGTGCGTATTACCGTCATCGCTACGGGCTTCTCCGACTCCAACGTCAACCGTCAGGACGAGCTCTTCGCTGCACAGCAGTCCCAGAGCAAGGCCGCTGCTTCTACCGAGCCGCAGCGCACCGCTCCTGCCACGAGCCCGGCTCAGGCTGCCCCGACTCGCAACGTCGGTGGTACCGAGCTCCCCAACTTTGGCAACGACCAGTTTGAGCTTCCTGACTTCCTCAAGCGCGGCAGCTTCTAGTTCGTTTTTCTCAGCGACCTGTATGGGGTGCGTCCGATTGGGCGCACCCTTTTTGTTGTGTTTTGCCTTTGTAAACGAAAGCCTCCAATCTCCTTACGTTCCCCTTACGTTTAGCCCCTACCGCTGCGGGTATCCTTTTGATGAAGTATGGCAGCCGTGTGGCACGGACTGCTGCGGCGTCGCCGCGATACTTGTGTTATTAGGAGGCTTTAGTATGGCAGCACGTGCGGACAGCGTTTCGCGTGTCGACCATGATGGAGTTACGTTGGTAGAGGGCGCGACGCACGATGTTCGCTTTGCTTTTACCGAACGCGCCGGCGGTGTTTCCGAAGATGCGTACTCCTCACTCAATCTGGGCTCGCATGTTGGCGATGACCCCTTTGCCGTTCAAGAAAATCGTCGCCGCGCACTCGAGGCCTTGGGTGCCGCCGAGTGCGAGCACAACCTGCTTGTTCCCAATCAAGTACACGGTGACCATGTCGTGACGGTGACCTCGAACGGTGCTGATGATCTCGAGAACATTCGCGAGCAGATTGCCGAGGGCTGCGATGCCATCGTCTGCATGGCCCGTGAGGTACCCGTGATGCTCTGCTTTGCCGATTGCGTTCCCGTGGTGCTGGTGGCTCCCGGCGGCTTTGCCGTGGTGCACTCTGGCTGGAAGGGCACGATTTCGCGCATTTCTGCCAAGGCGTGCCAAGCGCTCTGCGAGGCGGCTGGCTGCAAGCCGGACGACATCTCTGCCTACATTGGGCCCCATATCCTGGGCGACGAGTACGAGGTGTCCCAAGAACTTATGGATCGCTTTGCCGCCGAGTTCGCGTGCATCGATGCCTCTGCTTCTCGTATGCTCGATCTTTCCGCCGCCATTCGCGAGGCGCTGATGGACGCCGGCGTCGAGGCGAGCAGCATTGTGGACACCAAGCTTTCCACCGTTCGTCAGAACGACCGCTTTTATTCCTACCGCAACGAGGGCGGCACCTGTGGGCGCCATGCTGCGATCGGCGTGATGCTATGAGAAAGATCGCATCGGTCCTGAGTGCAGCAGTGCTCACGCTCACGCTGTGCGCCTGTTCCTCGGGATCTTCTGCCTCTTCCATTACCGTTGCCGGCTCTACGACGTGCCTTCCCATTGCCGAGATTGCCGCCGAGGGCTTTAAGGAAGAGGCCGGCACCGATGTGCTCGTCTCCGGCCTTGGCTCCTCTGCGGGTATCGAGGCCGTCAGCAACGGCACGGCCGACATCGCCAGTTCGTCTCGTGGCCTCAATGCCGACGAGCAGGATTTGGGCTTGACCCCGATCGTAATCGCGCACGACGGCATCGCAGTCATCGTGAACGACGACAACCCGGTCGATAATCTCTCGACCGAGCAGCTCCGCGATATTTACGCCGGCAAGATCACCAACTGGAAGGAAGTCGGCGGAGAGGACCTGAAGATTCAGGTTATCAACCGCGACGAGGCGTCCGGTACGCGCGAGGCCTTCCGTACCATCGTTATGGACGGCACGCCGTTCGATCGTCGCTCGGCCGTTCTTTCGGGCACGGGCCAGGTGCGCGATGTCGTGTCCCGCTCGCGTGGCGCCATTGGCTACATCTCGCTGGGTTTTGTCGAGAGCCTCAACGCCAAGACCTCGGTCAAGGCCGTTTCGGTCAACCATGTCGAGGCATCCGAGAAGACGGTCGCAAGTGGCGGCTATCCCATCTCGCGCGACCTTTACTTCTTTGTGAAGGGTACGCCTTCGCATCAGGCGCAGGACTACATTGACTATGTGACGTCCGAGAAGATGGACAAGCAGATTCGCGAGGCGGGCTTTATTCCCGTCACCAACGACGGAAAGGGGAGTGAGTAGCGTGGAAGCACAGGAAACCCCCCAGATTGAGCAGGAGGCTCAGACGCCCAAAAAGCGTGAGTTGGCGTTGGTGTCACGCAGCACCTATCTCAAGGAGAAGGCGCTGCAGTGGATCTTCTTTGCCTGCGCGTTCTTGGCAGTCGTCACCGTCATCCTGATTTTTGTCTTTACCACGTACTCGGCGCTGCCCGTCTTTACCGACATCGGCCTGGCGGACTTCTTTAGCTTTACGTGGGCGCCCTCCGAGGGTCACTACGGCATCATGTCGCTGCTGGCGGGCTCTGGTCTGGTGACGGTCGGTGCGCTCGCCATGGGCGTGCCCCTGGGTGTGGGCACGGCCGTGTATCTGGTCGAGATCGCCAGCAAGCGCGTGCGCAGGTTCATCAGTCCCGCCGTCGACCTGCTGGCGGGCATCCCCTCCATCATCTACGGTTTCTTTGGCATGGTCATCATCCGCCCGTTTATCGCGCAGCTGACCGGCGGTCTTGGCTTTGGCGCGCTGACGGCGTGGCTCGTGCTCGCCATCATGATCGTTCCTACCATCACGACGCTTACCATCGATGCCCTCAATTCCATCCCCATGGGCATTCGCGAGGCGTCCTATGCCATGGGTGCCACCAAGTGGCAGACCATCTACAAGGTCGTGCTGCCTGCAGCCAAGCTGGGCATTGTCGATGCGATTGTCTTGGGTATGGGGCGTGCCATCGGTGAGACCATGGCCGTGCTGATGGTCGTGGGCAACGCCCCGGTCATTCCAGATAGCATCTCGAGCCCCATCTCGACGCTCACGAGCCAGATCGCACTCGACATGAGCTATTCCTCGGGCCTGCATCGCTCGGCTCTGTTTGGCATGGGCGTGGTCCTGTTTATCATCTCCGCTGCACTGGTGGGTATCGTTCGCCTGATTTCCAAGAAGAGGGGGTAGGCTATGTCCGATTCCGTTGACACGACGGTCGATACGACCTCGTCGCGCGAGCTCATCAAGCGTGCCCTTTCCCATGGCAAGAAGGGCCGCATCAACAAGGACCTGTCCAACAAGATTATGCTCGGCGTGTTTCGCGCCGCGGCCTATATCACCACCCTGGTGTTGCTCGCCATCATCGCCTACGTGGTCATCAACGGTCTTCCGCATATCTCGCTCGACTTTATCTTCGGCTGGCCGCAGGGCGTAAACGCCGAGGGTGGCATCTGGCCCACGATCGTCTCGACCATCTACGTGACGGCGCTCGCCATGCTCATCTGCACGCCGGTTGCCGTCTTGGCTGCGGTCTATCTGGCTGAATACGCCAAGCAGGGTAAGATTGTCGACGTCATTCGCTATGCTGCCGATGCTCTGGCCTCGGTGCCTTCCATCGTTATGGGCCTCTTTGGTTACGCCTTGTTTGTTGAGGCCATGGGCCTGGGTCTTTCGATGGTCTCGGCCGCCCTGGCACTGGCACTTCTGATGCTGCCTATCGTCATGCGCACCACCGAGGAGGCGATCCGCGCCGTTCCGCGCTATATCCGTTGGGGTGCATATGGCCTGGGCGCCACCAAGTGGCAGGTCGTCTCCAAGATCGTGCTTCCTTCGGCCTTTGGCCGCATCGCCACCGGTATCGTCCTTGCCATCGGCCGCGCCATCGGCGAGACCGCCGTGGTGCTCTACACCATGGGTCAGGCCATCAACCTGCCTATTTCGCCGCTCGATTCCGGTCGTCCCATGACCGTTCACCTCTATTTGCTTGCCAACGACGGCATCAACATGAACGCAGCCTATGGCACTGCGCTTTTGCTGATGGCGATTATTCTGGCCTTCAACCTGTTTGCGCGTTATCTGTCGCGCAAGCGCCGCTAGTTAAGGAGTCCCATGTCCGTCTATCAGTCCGCTCCCACGCCGGAGCAAGCGGCCATCACGGCCAAGGATTTCAACTTTTGGTACGGTGACTTTCATGCGCTGACGGGGCTCGACCTCAATATCGCCAAAAACGCCATCACCTCGTTTATCGGTCCTTCGGGCTGCGGTAAATCGACGTTTTTGCGCTGCATCAACCGTATGAACGACCTTATCGAGGGTACTCGCGTCGAGGGCACCATGACGCTCGACGGCAACGATATCTATGCCGAGGGCGTCGACCCGGTCGATCTTCGTCGCCGCGTGGGCATGATTTTTCAGCAGCCCAACCCGTTTCCCAAATCCATCTACGAGAATGTCGCTTTTGGCCCTCGTCTGCAGGGCGTGACTAGCAAAAGCGACCTCGACGACATCGTGGAAGAATCGCTCAAGCGCGCCAACCTCTGGAAAGAGGTATCCAATCAGCTCAACAAGGACGGTTTGGCGCTCTCGGGCGGTCAGCAGCAGCGTCTGTGCATCGCGCGCGTGCTTGCGGTGCAGCCCGATGTCCTTCTGATGGACGAGCCCTGCTCCGCCATCGACCCCACGTCCGTCTCTAAGGTCGAGGATCTGATGGCCGAGCTGGCGCCCGAGATGACGATCATCATCGTAACGCATTCTATGCAGCAGGCGGCTCGTATCAGCGACTACACCGCATTTTTCTTGCAGGAAGTTGCCGGTGAGCCCGCCACGCTCATCGAGTATGGTCAAACCGACGCGATCTTCACCAGCCCGGTGGATTCGCGGACGGAAGACTATATCACCGGCCGCTTTGGCTGATCGGCGCGACTAGTCCCAAGCCGATCGGACCTGGTCCGGTGCGTATTCACTGTGCGGGCGGCATGACCGCACCCAACTGATTGGAGTGAACCATGCGCAAACTGTTTTCCCGTCAGCTCATCGAGACCCGTCACGAGATGCTGAGCATCTTCGAGGCCGTCGATCTTGCCCTTCACGACGCCGTGAAGGCCTATGTGACCGACGACCGCAAGCTCGCCACCAAGACCAAGAAGCGCACGCTTTCGATTGACGCGCGCTGCGCCAACCTAGAGGCCGTCTGCTACAACCTGATCGCCACGCAGTCACCGGTCGCCTCCGACTTCCGTTTGCTGCAGACGACCATCTACGTCGACTTTAACCTGCAGCGCATGACCGATAAGGTTCGCCAGATCTGCCGCGCCACGCGTCACATGGTCAAGGCCGACATCTCGCTGCCTCAGGAACTCGTCGGTACGGTTGAGGCCGAGGCCGAAGCTGTTTACCAGGTGCTGGGTTCGTCGCTGTCCGCGCTCGTCACTAACGACATGTCCATCATCTGCAACCTGGCCGTCGAGGACGAGCCGGTGCATGCGGCGTACGAGAAGTTCTTCCGCACCTTTAATCGTATGGATACGGGCGATTTTATGGACGACGACGGCAACTATGACGATCTGCGTCGCGCCATCATGGTTTCGCGCTACCTCGATCGCATCGCCTCGATTTCCATCGATGCCGCCTGCCGTCTGACCTTCCTTTTGACCGGCCAGCGTATGACTGCCGGCGATATCGCCCGTACGGACGAGGACGAGCTCGAGAGCATGCGCGTGCCTTCGGGCGAGGGCGTCATCATGAGGCCTGCCGTGGATGCACGCTTTGTTGCCAAGGTGCCCGCTAACGAGGTGAGCGAGGGACTTCGCTACCTGTTGGATCATCTTGAGGACGAGGATGATGGTGAGGACGACGAGGAGTAGGGTAGCCTCGTTCGTCAAAAGATTGTAAATACCTAAGGGAGCGCGGCCTTGCGGATGCGGGGCCGCGCTCTTGCGCTAGCATGGGACTACTTGTTGTGCTGTTAGCGGAGGCGATTGGCAATGGATAACTATTTGAATGTAATGCGCGCTCGCCGCGAGCAGATACTCGAGCGTTTCTATGCCGCGCTCGATCGCGCTGGGAGGCCCCGCGATGCCGCGCGTTTGATTGCCGTGTCCAAGACCGTCGGCGTCGATGAAACCATCGCGGCCATCCAGGTGGGGTATCGCCATTTTGCCGAGAACCGCCCGCAAGAACTCGTCCGCAAGCTCACGGGTCTGGCGGAGCATCCGGAGCTGCCCGAGGTGCGCTTCGACATGATTGGCAACCTTCAGACCAACAAGATTAACGCGGTGTTGGGCTCCGCCGAGCTGATTCATTCGGTTGGTTCGCTTCATTTGGCGCAGGCGATCTCGAGCCGTGCCATTCGCAAGATCGAAGCTGGCGAGCTCGCCGCCCCCCAGCAGGTGCTGATCGAGGTTAACGTAAGCGGCGAGGAGTCCAAGGGCGGCTTTTCGCCCGATGAGATTCGTGGCGCTGCCGGCGAGCTTGCGGAACTTGAGGGAATTTGTGTGCAGGGCCTTATGACCATGGCCCCTCGCGGGAACAAGGATGTGGCACGTCGCACCTTTGCCGGGCTGCGAGAGCTGAGGGATGAGCTGGAGGCGGCGCATCCCGATCTGAGGCTGCCCGAGCTTTCTTGCGGCATGAGCGAGGACTTTGAGCCCGCCCTTGAGGAGGGCTCTACGCTCGTTCGCCTGGGCAGGGTAGTATTTAGCCCGGAGTTTGCAGTAAAATAGGGCTCTGAAGTGCGCACTGGTTTACAGAGCGCCTGCACTAAACCGTGAGAGGACACAACCATGGGCTTCCTTGACGAGATTAAAAATAAGATGCACCTTGGCGGCCAGCAGGGTTACGACCAGGGCTATGGCCAGGATGACGACTACGGCTACGATGACGGCTACGATGATGGCTATCAGAACAACGGCTACAGCGGTACCTCGGGCGAGGGCTTCTATACCCAGGACGAGCCGAGTAACGGCCTGCTGGGCCAGACGCGCCGCGGTGAGGCCGAGTCGGTCGCCGTGTATACGCGCTCCGGCCAGCTGGTCGGCGATGACTCGCGTCATGCAACGACGTACAATCCGCCGTCGCGTTCTCAGGATAGTGCCGCAGGCGGCTATCGCCCCGGCGCTTACGACACGCCGTCGAGTTATGCCGAGAGCGCCCGCGCTCGTGCCGCGGCACCTGCGCCCGCTTCTGCGCCGAGCGACGCCTCGGCCTATGCAAACAACATCATTAACGCCACGCCGCAGCTGCCTGCCTATGTCCTGCGCCCTGAGAGCTATGACGATGTCGAGACCGTTGTCCGCCGTGTGCGCACCAAGCAGCCCGTTGCGCTGATTTTTGTTGGCGTTCGCACCGAGGTCGCCAAGCGTGTCCTGGACTTTAGCTATGGCTTTGCCTGCGGCCTGGGCGCTACGGTCAAAGAGGTGGGCGATCGCGTGTTTATGGTGCTGCCTGCCGGCTGCGAGGTCAAGGATTCGGACCTCAAGAAGCTGCGCGCCGACGGCTACCTTAAGTAAACCCAAGACGAGGAGATTCTCATCAACATCTACACCATTGTCCAGCTGGTCAACACGCTGTTCAACTTCTACTCCACGCTCATCGTGGTCTATTGCTTTATGACGTGGATTCCCATGAAGCAGGGCGGCCTGCTGCAGGATATCGCCGCGGTGCTCGATAGCGTCTGCGGTCCGTGGCTCAACCTGTTTCGTCGGTTTATTCCGCCGATGGGCGGCGTTGATTTTTCGCCGGTCGTTGCGATTATTGCGTTGCAGTTGGTGCAGAGGCTGATTCTGCAGCTTCTTATAGGTATACTCGTATAGAACTGGCTTAGTAACTTACGTCGGGCGCCCGGCGCCAAGGCGATGATAAAGGAGAACTTGTTATGGCTATTACCCCTGCTGACATCCAGGCTCAGACTTTCTCTGAGGCCAAGCGCGGCTATGATCCCGCCGAGGTCGACGTCTTTTTGGAGACGCTGTCCTCCGAGGTTGACGCTATGCTTGCCAAGATTGTCGATCTTAAGGGTCGTCTGACTGCCACCGAGCAGCAGCTTGCCGACACGCAGGCTCAGCTTGCCCAGGCTCAGGACGCTGCCGCTCAGGCCGTTCCCGCCGCTCCTGTGGCCGCTCCCGCACCCGACTTCTCCGCTCAGGAGCGCCAGATCTCCGCTGCGCTGATTGCTGCCCAGCAGACCGCCGAGGGCATCGTCAACGATGCCAACGAGAACGCTGAGCGCATCCGCAACGAAGCCGACGCCAAGGCCCGCGAGGTCATCCGTCAGGCCCTGACCGAGAAGCAGGCCGAGCTCGAGGAGATCGACCGTCTGAAGGCTTCCCGTGAGGAGTTCAAGGCCGAGTACCTCAAGCTCATCCAGCACTTCATGGACGATGCCCAGAATTCCTTCCCGTCCGACCTTATGGCCTCCACGCCGGTCGGTTCTGCGGCTTCTCCTGCAGTGACCGTTCCCGCCGCCGAGCCGCTGCCTGTTGCTGATCCGGTTGTCCCTGTGGCTGACCCCTTCGCCCCGATCGACAACTTTGCTGCCGACGACCTTGACTAGCGCCAGAGTTACAATCTCGTGCCCTTAAGAGGAGCTCGCACCTGCGGGCTCCTTTTTATTTTCAAGACTTTAGTCTGCTGGCCGCGCAGCGGCCAGCTTTGAACCACCCGCTACGCGGGTGGAGACAAACGGCTTTACAAAGCCACCCCTCCGACCGATATTGACGATTGTTCAGGCCGTCAAGAATTCGAGTCGAAGGGGTGGTCGCCATGGCCCAGAAGGCCTACAGCCTTTCCCACACGAAGTGGATGTGCAAGTACCACATCGTGTTCACGCCGAAGTATAGGCGCAAAGTGATCTACAACCAAATCAGGAGCGACATAGGGGAGATCCTCAGGAAGCTGTGCGAGTACAAGGGGATCGAGATAATCGAGGGGCACCTGATGCCAGACCACGTGCACGTGCTGCTGGCGATCCCGCCGAAGTACAGCGTCGCGAGCGTCATGGGCTACCTGAAGGGGAAGAGCTCGCTGATGATATTCGACAGGCACGCCAACCTCAAGTACAAGTTCGGCAACAGGAAGTTCTGGGCGGAGGGCTACTACGTGTCCACCGTCGGCCTGAACGAGGCGACGATCGCCAAGTACATCAGGGGGCAGGAGTCCCACGACATCGCGCTGGACAAGCTGAGCGTGAAGGAGTACGAGGACCCCTTCAAGAGGAGGTGATCCTGCCGGTTCGACCGGCGCGCCACGGGTCAAGATGCACTAGGCCTGGACGAAGTCCGGGCCCGCGCCTTTAGACGCGAGCCCGGGGCCCGTGGGTTATACCCTAAGAGCAAACCACCCTTTTTAAGGGTGGTTCTGATTAGATTTTTGGGACATGCCTTAATTCCTACCATTTATCAAATTAAAAAAATCGTGCTCTTCGGAACGCCTGCCAGGGACTTAATTTGCATGAGAGACAAGCCAATACATTTCACTGAAGGCGAAAGCTCTCACAATTATTGACCAATTTGGATATGTCCAAAATTCATATTACGTATACGGATAAAATCATATATAGGATCTCTCAAGTAACCTAAGTAACCGAACCGGGGCAGAAAGGTGTGCAAACAAGCCGCGACGAACAGCTTCTTCCGCATTTCCTTAGGCAAGCGAAAAGAGGGATGGCATGATGGCCAAGAGCTACGTAAAGATTGTAATTGTTGTTCTTGCAGTTGGTCTTGCAATGGCGCTATGTGCATCGTTTGCGACGTATAGGTCCGAGCAGTCGTTTATTGATGGCGCTGAAAATGGGTTTGGCATAGACGGGATGTATGCCAGCGGTGATGCAATCAGGCCGTCTATGGCGATTCTTGCGGGCGAAGATATGGAATGGCAAATCTGTAATGCCGATGGCTCTTGTATGAGTGGTCGTTTGGCTGCAACAAGCGATCCGAATTCGTTTGATCTTATCGACAATGATGGAGCGGATTGCGGTTCTGTTCACCTGTCATATGCATCGCGAGATGGGATGGACGGCATTCTCTATGTCTCTCACAAGATTGGCGATTTCAAGATGCGCAGGACTAATCGCGTGCCGGCTTTTATCGAGGAATAATGGTGGCCGGGCTAGTCGCCCACGGCTCGGCCATGTATTCGTGGAAGCTGTTCCATTTGCATTCCAATGGGGAGGCGCGTGCGCCCTTAGCGCGAAATAGCCGAGCTCTGCGCGCGATAGGGCAGAGCTCGGCGAAGGGCGCGTGGTAAAAGGTAGGTTTTAGGGCATGTACTAAACCCTATTTGAGGAGGAAGTCGGAGAGGGGAATGGTACGGGCCTCGCGATGCTCGGGGTCGGCGATGTGGTCGGCAGGATAGCCGCAGACGAGCATGTGATAGGGATAGACGCCTTCGGGTAGGTTGAACTGCTCACGGGCTAGCTCGGGCTTAAAATGGCATACCCAGCACGTTCCCAGACCCTGATCCTCGGCCTCCATCATCATCTGATCGCAGACAATCGATGTATCGATGGCACTGGAGTTCATCTGGTCATAGGGACGCTCCCAAGCGTCGTCGGTAACACTGCAAATGAGGAAGATGAGCGGAGCGCCAAAGATGGACCCATCACGAGCAAACCGAGGCTGACAAGCAGCTGCCTTCTCCAGAAGCTCAGGCGTATCCAACACCATCACACGGGCTGGATGATTATTACAAGCAGAAGGAGCAATACGCCCAGCCTCAACAATGGCATCCACCACAGCCTGCTCAACAGCCCGAGCCTCAAACAAACGACAAGAATACCGACCCCGAGCCAAATCCAAATGCCCCATACGAGCCTCCAAAGCTAATAAAACAACTCAAAACTAAGCAAAAGGGTACCCAAAGCAACACTCAGCCAAACGCCCACCGAATGCCAAAGTGTTCAATTGGGTACTAAAGGTCCCCTCGGCCAAACCCCCATTGCGCTATAACTATCAGCCAAAGTTCCCAATGGTGGTACGTAAGGCGAAGGGCCGGCCACGGTTTACTTTCGAACGACTCTGCAGAGCAGCCGGAGTGAGAAAGCAAACCGTGGCCGGCCCTTCGCCGGTGGGATACGTACAGCTAATTAACTGTTCTTCATGACAATCGAATCCACGACATCAGCCACATTCTCGCAGCAGTCGGCGCAGTACTCCAGGAAAGCGTAGACGTCACGCCAGGCGATGACCTCGAGCGGATCCTTGCCGTTGACATGCAGGTTGCGCATAGCGTTAATGTAGAGCTCGTCAGCCTCGGACTCGATGGTGTTGATCTGGATGACGAGCTCGCGCAGGGTCTTGGACTTGCGGTAGTTGGGCAGCTCGACCATCAGGTCCTTCATGGCGCGGCAGGCGTCGGTCACCTTGTGGGCGATGACGATGGCATCGGGGTGGATGCTCTGGATGTTGGTGAAGTAGACGCGCTGTACGACGCCCTCGATGCGGTCGAGCACGGTGTCGAGCGAGCAGCTCATCAGGTCCAGATCCTCGCGCTCAAGCGGGGTGATAAAGGCGGTGAGCAGGGCATCCTCGAGCTCATGGTGCTTCTTGTCTGCCGCATGCTCAATCGCATGCATCTTATCGAGCATGTCGTGGATCTGCGCGGGGTCAAAGTTCTCAAAAATCTTGGTGAGCAGCTCTGCGGCCTGGACGGCGAGGTCGGCGCAGGCAACGTAGTTGTCAAAGTAGAACGAATCGGGTTTCTTTGCCATGAGTGGGTCCTTTCGAGGCGAAGACGGGTGGGCGAGGTATTACGGTCCGGATGGACGCTCGGTTTGACTAGATGAACATCATGAACAGCTTGGCCATGACAAAGCTGATGAGTCCACAGGCGGGGAAGGTGAAGAACCAGGTGAACATCATGTCCTTGACCACGCCGAAGTTGATGGCCGAAAGGCGCTTGACGGCGCCGACGCCCATGATGGCGCAGGTTTTGATGTGCGTGGAGGACACGGGGATACCGGTAAGGGTGGCAAGTAGCAGGTTCGCGGCGCCCGCGAGATCGGCAGAGAAGCCCTGATACTTCTCGAGCTTAACCATGCTCTGGCCGACGGACTTGATGATGCGCTCGCCGCCCACGCTGGTGCCGATGCCCATGGTTGCTGAGCACAGCAGCATGATCCAGATGGGGATGCCGGCGTCGCCGACGCTCGTCTGCCCGCTGGCAAAGGCGACACCTAAAAAGAGCACGCCGATGAACTTCTGTCCATCCTGCGCGCCGTGCATAAAGCTCATGGCCGCGGCACTCGCGATCTGAGCGTATTTAAAGAAGACGTTGGCACGTCGCCTGTTGGCGGCGGCGAAAAGAATCGAGACGAGCTTGCATAGGACCCAGCCCATGACAAAGCCCAGGCCGATGGAGAGCGCCAGGCCGTAGATGACCTTCATCCACTCGTGGACGTTGACGCTGCTCGCGCCGCCGAGGGCGATTGCGGCACCGGTCAGGCCGGCGATAAGGCTGTGGCTTTGCGAGGTGGGGATGCCAAAACGCGATGCCGTGGCGCCGTAGACGACGATGGAGAACAGCGCCGCGCATAGGCAGGCGAGCGCCATGGTGCTGTTTCCGCCAAAGTCGACGATATGCGAGATGGTGTTGGCGACGCTCGCGTTAAAGTGCGTCATGATGAGCACGCCGAGGAAGTTGAATGCGGCGCTCATGAGAATGGCGGCGCGGGCGGGCATGCAACGCGTAGTGACACAGGTCGCGATGGCGTTGGGCGCGTCGGTCCATCCATTGACGAAGATGGCGCCGAGCGCGAGGATCACGGTGACGGCAAGGACTGGGTTCGACACAATTTGGCCGAGGAAGGCTGAGAACGTTACGTCCATATATGGGCTTTCTCGAAGTTTGCAGGCACGTTACAAAAACATGATAAATCGTATCACCTCCTGCGGGTTTCTTTACCGAGTTCTGATGGGAGAAGTGAATTTTTTGGCACTAACATTGAATATTTGCCCTGTTGACCGCGGGTGTTCTTTTTGCTAGCACGCCATGAGGACACGGGCGCGCACCCCAACATCCCAAAACCACAGTCTGTTCGCTTTACAATATGCAAACATGCGTTCGATAATAGGGGGCATGGAATATCGACAGACAGATGGCAAAACTCGACGCGTGCACAAGCAGTATGTGGACGTCGTGGCCCGCATCCTCGCGGGCGGACAAGTCGTGCCGGTTACCGTCTGCTGGGTCGACGGTCGCTGTTTTACGATCGACGAGATTGTCTCGTCCACCGGTTTTGGCCTAACGGTTCACGGCATTCGTACGGCAACGTATAAGGTTCGTTTTGGTGGGCATGCGACCGAACTGTATCTGGAAGAACAGGCGCGTGAGCGACCGGATGGCTCGCAGGCCCATCTGATGCGTTGGTGGGTGTGGGCATTCGACCGTACGCTCGAGAGTGGGCGCCGCAGGTAAGAGCGCGCGGCATTCGGGTACAATGGCAGGAATCTTGTTACCTACGGCGCTGTCGCGGCGCTTTTGAAAGGACGATATTATGAACGATATCCAGGGTTATCAGAACGGCCCCATTGAGACCGGCGCAAGCCGTGCCAGGGAGATGTCGCCGCGTGCGTACAACCTTGCCATGTCTGCCCTGATCTTTTTGGGCTTTTGCGCCATGGGTGCCGGTGCTTACTTTACGAGCACCATGGCGTTTGCCCGCATGATGATGAGCGGCGCCGCCTTGCCGCTGGTCTTTAGCTCGTTTATTTTGACCATCGTCGGCATGGTCATGATGTCGGCCGCCGCGGGCAAGCAGTCTGTGGGTCTGTCCCTTGTGGGCTACGTAATCTTTGCGAGTACCTTTGGCCTGACCGCGTCGTTTGGCCTTGCCAATTACGACCTGCCCACCATCAACACTGCCTTTATCGCCACGGCCGCCATCACCTTTGTCTTTGGTGCGCTGGGCGTGACCTTCCCCAAGTTCTTCCAGCGTGTGTACGGCATTGGTTTTGGCATCCTGCTTGCCACGATTCTGGTCGAGATCGTGCTGATGTTTATGGGCGTCTCGCAGTCCATCACCGACCTGATCGTGATCGTGGTGTTCGCCGGCTTTATTGGCTACGACACCTATGTGGCCACGACGGTGCCGCCCACGCTGCCCAACGCCGTGCTCATGGCATCCAACCTGTTCGTGGACATCATCAACGTGTTCCTGCGCATCCTGAACATCCTTGGTCGTCGCGACTAGCGCCAAATTGCAGCGGTGCTTGCGCACGTGTAAATCGATGCGGAAGGCGGTCCTTCGGGGCCGTCTTTTTTGTGCGTGGCGGGGTATCATGGATGGAAAAGCCGATAGCGGCAGAGACCGAGAAAGGTGACCACTTATGGCAGACGTTGACAACAGGAACCGTAACCGCAGGCCCAATCGCGCGGGACAGTCCAATCCCAAGCGCGAGGCCCGTGCCAAGGCCGCCGAGCGTCACGTGGTGACTGTGTCCGAAGCGTGCACCAAGGATATCGAGCGCTCGCTTGCCGGCGTGCGCGAGTTCGATGGCATGCCTGCCGGATTTATCGCGGCGATGAAGGCCAAGGCCCACGCGGCCGACGCTGCCGAGGAACAGGTTGCCGAGGAGTCTGAGACCGCCGAGGTTGCGTCTGCCGAGACCGAGGTTGCGGCCGAGCCTGCACCCGCCGAGGAGGCCGCGGAGACCGAGCCTGCGCCTGCCGCTGAAAAGCCTGCTCCGGTCCTGCCCGAGGTCACCGTGCTCGACGCCTCTGCCACGCAGGCCATTCTGGATAACGGCCGAGGCTACGCGCAGTTCTGTGACATGGCCGTGCTTGCCTTTGCCTCGTTCACCAACCCGGGCGGTGGCTACATCCAGGGCTATCTGGGCCAGGAGGCCACGCTCTGTGCCGATTCGTACCTGTACAACGTGCTCGATAAGCAGCGCAAATGGTACGGTGAGAACCGTCGCCGCAACATCAACTGCGAGCTTTACCGCAACCGTGCGCTGGTGGTGCCTGCGGTGCGCTTCGACCGCAATCACGTACATGCATATGCTGACGTGATCGTTGCCGCCGCGCCCAACGCCAAGCGCGCTCGCCAGGAGTATCGCGTGGGTGACGATGCCTTGCTGGATGCCCTGCGCGATCGCATCCGCTTTGTGCTTGCCATCTGCGATGAGCTGGGTCGCGAGAAGCTCGTGCTGGGCGCTTGGGGCTGCGACAACAACGGCTTTGACGCCGAGGCCGTGGCTGAGCTCTTCCGCAAGGAGCTTGCGTCGGGCGACTTCAAGGTCAAGCAGGTCTTCTTTGCCGTGCCTTCTACGCGTTGGGACGAAGACTTTGCCAAGTTCGAGCACGTGCTGGCAAACTTTCCCGAGCGCAACGAGGAGTCCTATGCTCAGGTTGCCACTCGCGCTGCGGCTGCTCGCGCCGCCGAGCAAGCCCAGGCTGCCGCCGAGGACGATGAGGACGATGACGATTGGCACAAGTACCTGTAATCGTTATGTGCTGACAGATAGGTCGATCCGGCAGGAGAGACTGCTCCCGCCGGCTTTTTACCAGAGGAAAGGCTTACGATGAAAAACGTTCTGTGTTTTGGCGACAGCAATACCTATGGCTATGATCCGGCGGGCATGCGCGACGGCACCGCGGTGCGCTATGCGCACGATGTGCGCTGGTGCGGCGTGGCCCAGCGCGACCTGGGCGAGGGCTGGCACGTGATTGAGGAAGGCCTAAACGGCCGCACGACGGTGCGCGACGACATGTGCCATCTGGACGCCAATCTCAACGGCATCCGCGCGTTGCCGATGCTGCTCGAGTCTCATAAGCCGCTGGATGCGATCGTGATTATGCTGGGCACCAACGACTGCAAGACGGTCTTTAGCGTGGGGGCTGCCGATATCGCTGACGGTGCCATGGCGCTGATTCGCACCGTCCGCGCGTTTCCCTGGACCGACGCTGCGCCTTGTCCGCGCATTCTGCTGATGGCTCCTATCAAGATCAAGCCGCAGATCGCCGATGTGTATATGACCGACTTTGACGAGCACTCCGTCGAGGCCTCGGAGCATTTTGCCGAATACTATGCGTATGTTGCCGAACAGTTTGGCTGCGACTTTTTGAATGCCGCCGATTTTGCCGAGCCGGGCGATATCGATTATCTGCACATGATGCCGGAAAGCCACGAGAGCCTCGGCCATGCCGTGGCAGCCAAGCTCAAAGAGATGCTCGGAGAGTAGTAAGGCCCAAAGCAGTACAAAAGTTCCCCTTGCGGTGGCTTGTTTCGTTGGTTTGTCTTGATCTGTAACAGCTGTAAGGCCGAAAACGGGCTAGATGTTACAGATTGAGATTATTTAGGTCGATATCGGTCGTTTGTCTCGATCTGTAACATCTAGGGTCGATTTTGCCGAGTTACTGTTACAGATCGAGATTTTCTTCTCAGTGGAATTTGAATGTCTCAATCTGTAACAGGTGGGCCGAAAAAAATGGACTCTAACTGTTACAGATCGAGATGTTTGTGGGAACCGCCACAAAGGTGCCTGTCCCCTTTGTGGCGGTTTGGGATGGGGCTTAGTACTGCCACATATGGTTGACGGGGCCGGAGCCTTTGCCCATATCAAAGCCTGCGGCGAGAGCGCCCGTTAGGTAGGCCTTACCGGCGTTGACGGCATCGGCAAGATCCATGCCCTGGGCCAGCGCGCAGGCGATGGCGGACGAGAGCGTGCAGCCGGTGCCGTGCGTGTTATTGGTGTCGATGCGCTTGTGACGGAACCACGTGGTGAGCGGATCGCTCAGATGGTTGCCCTCGTCATCGAGCGGCGCGGGCTCTGCTAGCACATCGTTGGCCTCGTTGACAAAATGCCCGCCCTTAACGAGGGACGCGCAGCCAAAGCGGCGGGTGAGAAGCATGGCGGCATTTTGCTGTGTGCGCTCGGAATCGACCTCGTAGTCGAGCAGCGCCATGGTCTCGGGAATGTTGGGCGTGATGACGGTCGCCAGCGGGAACAGGCGACGTGTAAGCGCTTCGGCGGCGTCCTCTGCGATCAGACGAGCGCCCGAGGTGGCGACCATGACGGGGTCGACGACGATATTTTTTGCGTCCCAGGCGCTCACGCGGTCGGCGATAACCTCGATAATCTCGGCAGAGGAAACCATGCCGATCTTGACGGCGCTGGGGCGGATATCGTCAAAAACGGCATTGATCTGCGCCGCGACAATATCCGGAGAGATGTTCTGCACGGCGGTGACGCCCAGGGTGTTCTGTGCGGTGATGGCTGTGATGGCCGTCTCGGCATACAGGCGGTGCGCCGTGATGGTCTTGATGTCGGCCTGAATGCCGGCGCCACCGCTGGAATCGGATCCTGCGATGGATAGAACGGCGGGTACCTTACTGCGATCCATGTTCGCTCCCTTGTTCGGTCGGATTCAAATGGGTCTTCTGCCTGCATTATAAAGTGCCCGGGCCGGCTGTATGCCGATCCCGGGCGGGTGGTGCAATCTTTACGCAAATGTAAGAAAATGTTCACACGTCAACAATTGACGAACACCTTGTTACCGATTGTGGCTTCGGTGACGCGTTAGTCCTCCATACCGAGGTCGATCGTCGTGCCTTCGAACACCTTGTTAACGGTGCGGACGGCGCACATCTTGCCACACATGGTGCAAGTGCCCTCGGTGGCGGCGGGGGATTCCTCGTAGCGCTTCTTGCCGGTGACCGGGTCGAGCGCGCACTTCCACATGGCGTCCCAGTCGAGCTTGCGGCGTGCCTGGCCCATCTTGTCGTCCATGTCGCGGGCGTGGGGCACCTTCTTGGCGATGTCGGCGGCGTGTGCGGCGATCTTGGTGGCCATGAGGCCATCGAGCACGTCCTGGGCGTTGGGCAGGCACAGGTGCTCGGCCGGCGTCACGTAGCACAGGAAGTCGGCACCGGAGCTGGCGGAGATGGCGCCGCCGATGGCAGCGGTGATGTGGTCGTAGCCCACGCCGATATCGGTCACCAGCGGCCCGAGCACATAGAACGGGGCGTTGTGGCACAGGCGCTTCTGCAGTTTCATGTTGGCGGCGATCTCGTCGAGCGCCATGTGGCCCGGGCCCTCGACCATAACCTGGACGCCGGCGGCCCAGGCGCGCTTGCACAGCTTGCCCAGCTCGATCATCTCGGCGGTCTCGGTTGCGTCGTTGGAGTCGTAGAGGCAGCCCGGGCGGCAGGAGTCGCCGAGCGAGATCGTCACGTCGTATTCGTGACAGATCTCGAGCACCTCGTCGTAGAACTCGTAGAAGGGGTTCTCGTTACCGGTGACTTCCATCCAGCCAAACAGCAGCGAGCCGCCGCGACTGACGATGTTCATGAGGCGGCCGGTCTCCTTAAAGGTCTTGATGACCGACTTGTTGATGCCGCAGTGGATGGTCATAAAGTCCACGCCGTCCTCGGCATGCGCGCGCACGACCTCGAGCAGATCGTCCTTGGTGAGCTTGACCAGCGGCTTTTCCATGTAGCCGATGGCGTCATACATGGGGACGGTGCCCACCATAAGCGGCGTCTCGTCGATGAGCTGCTGGCGGAACTGGCGCGTCTTGCCCGAGTTGGAGAGGTCCATGATGGCGTCGGCGCCAAAGTCCTCGGCGATCTTGACCTTCTTCCACTCCTCGGCGGCATCGGCCTTGTCGCCCGAGATGCCCAGGTTGACGTTGACCTTGGTGGACAGGCCCTCGCCGACACCAAAGGCGCGCATGCCCTTTTTGATATGCACGATGTTGGCGGGAATGGCGATGCGGCCGTCTGCCACGCGCTCGCGGATGTACTCGGGGTCGCGATGCTCGCGCTCGGCAACCTCCTTCATCTGCGGCGTGATCTGCCCGGCGCGGGCGAAGTCGATTTGCGTGACGAGCTTGGGCTCGGTCTGTGTGCTCATTGGCACGGCTCCCTTCGTTGGCATTACCCATATCAGGTTTGCGGGTCAGGGCGGGCGCGCCCAGTCTCAGCCTACCGTCTTGTCCTGCAAGCTCCCCGTTTATGTGGTGGGCTCAAGTATAGCCTGAATGGGTACGATTGACGCGATGAGCATGCCCGTGGGGAGGCGAACATGGAAGACAAGCATCTATATCGGGAGACGCAGTGGGATGTGTCGGCCGAGGAGGGCCGTGCCCATCATGGGCTGGTCGCAATTGGTTTTGCGATCCTTGTCGTGATGTCGATCGCCTGTTGTATCTGGACGTTTGGCGGGCGTGGGGGAGCTGCCTGGGCGTTTGAGGCGGACGATAGCCTGCCGATCATGACAGTGAAGGTCACGGGCGGCAATACCGTTGCCGCGCCGGGCGATTATTGGTACCCGCGCGATGAGTTTGTGCAGTTGCAGCTGAGTGGTGGGTCCATTCCAGGTGAAGAAATCGAGCGCGTGACCTTCGATGCGTCGCTTAAGACGCTGTTGGTTGAGCTCAAAGATCAAGGGGATGTGCCCACGACCATGGATATCGCCTTGACGGAATGGCGTCTGGAGCCTCCGACGGGTGTTGCGGTGTCCGAGGTCGAGCACGTCAAGATTGCCTATCAGGACGGTTCGACAAATGAAATTGCCAAAGCCGACGGCTTGGCGGAATAGACGCCGTGCCTAGGCAGCACATTCAAAAGTAGCGGTGGTTCTACAAGGTCTGTTCGTTCAGGAAGACCAAAGTGTTTTTATTTGAAAGCTCGGGAAGGTGACGATAACCAACGTCGAACGCGGTGAGCCCGCTTACATCCTCGAGCTTGTTTTCTGCCATCCAGCGCACCATGGAGCCGCGTGCCTTTTTGCTGGCGGTCGATCGCTGGATGGGCTTGCCGTTGCGGACACCTTCGCCAAAGAGACAAGTGACGGTTGTGGCGTCGCCTGCGAGATGGGGTAGAACGGCCTTGGCGTACTCCACGCTGGCGAGGTTGACGATCGTGGTGTTTGAGCCTGCCGGGGCGATAGCCCGCGCGAGCTTGTCGCCCCAAAACGCATAGAGGTCTCGGGCATCGTCAACGGCGAGCTTCGCGCCCATCTCCAGCCGATACGGTTCGACGGCATGAAAGGGGCGTATGCATCCGTAAAGGCCCGAGAGGATCCACAGATGGTCTTGCAGCCATGCGAGCTGCGCGGCATCCATCACCTCGGGTGCCATGCTCTGGTATTGAATGCCGTGATAGGACATGACGGCAGGGGAGAGGTGACGGGCGAGTGCGGGATTGTCGAGATCGCCGTTTTTCAGGATGGGCCCGAACTCATGCAGGGTGTTGAGGCAAGGCCCCAGCAGTTTGTCGCTCACGTTCCACAGCGCCTGCAGGCCGCCGCTGCCTTCATTCCGCTCGATATCTAGCAGTGCGCAATGGAGGCGAGCCGTCTCGCGCACAAAGGGTGGAATGCCCAGGACTTCAAAAGCATCTTGGGCCGCGCGCATTTGCTTGGCGGGCGAAATGATGACCTGCAGCATGGACTCTCCTCTGCCAAAAAGGAAGTTGCGGTGGAATAATTCCTGTTTTGCCTGTTAAAAGGCATGTCTGGGAACTATTTCACCGCAAGTTATAAAGGGCTCGTTGGGCTCGTTTTACGAGGGTGGATTAGGCGCGCTCGAGGAAAGCCTTGTAGCCGCGGTAGGCCTCGTAGATGTCGGCCTTGTTGGCGACCTCCCACAGGGCGTGCATGGACAGGACGGCAACGCCGGAGTCGATGACGTTCATGCCGTACTTGGCCATGATGTAGGCGATGGTGCCGCCGCCGCCCGCGTTGACGCGGCCGAGCTCGCAGGTCTGGAAGTCCACGCCGGCCTCGTCCATGATGTCGCGGACGAGGGCCACGTACTCGGCGTCGGCGTCGTTTGAACCGCCCTTGCCGCGGCTGCCCGTGTACTTGTTAAAGCACAGGCCACGACCCATAAAGGCGGCGTTCTTGGTTTCGAACTTGCCGGCGTAGCCCGGGTCGAAGCCGGCGGACACGTCAGAGGAGAGCATGCGGCTGTGGGCGAGTGCACGGCGCAGGGCCAGCGGGCTATCCTCGCCGGCGAGCGTCATGATCTCGGCGACGGTGTTCTCGAAGAAGCGGCTCGTCATGCCGGTGGCACCCACGGAACCGATCTCCTCCTTATCGACGATGAGCGTGATGCTCGTGCGCTCGACATTGGCCACATTGATCTGGGCGAGCATGGAGGGGTAGGCGCAGACGCGGTCGTCGTGGCCATAGCCCAAAATCATGGAGCGGTCGAGGCCCATGTCGCGGGCGGGGCCGGCGGGCACGACCTCGATCTCGGCGGAGAGGAAGTCCTCCTCCTCGACGTCGTACTGCTCCTTGAGGATGTCCAGGAACATCTGCTTGACGGGCTCCTTGGGGGCGTCCTTGTCGTCCTCGTCAAACTTGACGGGACGGCCGCCCACGATCACGTCGAGAATCTCGGCGTCGACGGCGTCCTTGGCGGGCTTGGACATCTGCTCGCTCGAGAGGTGGATCAGCAGGTCGGAGATGGTAAAGACCGGGTCGTCCGCCTTGTCGCCGATGTTGATGTCGACGGTGGTGCCGTCCTTTTTGCAGATGACGCCTACAAGTGCAAGCGGGGAGGCCACCCAGTGGTAGCTCTTGACGCCGCCGTAGTAGTGCGTGTCGAGGTAGGCTATGTCGCCGGCCTCGAAGGCGGGATTTTGCTTGAGGTCCAGGCGCGGCGAGTCCACGTGGGCGCCCAGGATGTTAAAGCCCTGCTCGAGCGGGGTGGTGCCCAGGTTGACGAGCATAAGGTCCTTGCCGTGGTTGGCGGCGTACACCTTGTCGCCGGCCTTGAGCGCGCGGCCCTCGGCGATCACGGTCTCCAGATTGACGTAGCCCGCCTCCTCGGCCATCTTGATACCGGTCTTGACGCACAGGCGCTCGGTCTTGTTTTCGCTCAAAAACTGCTTATAGCCGCGGCAAAGCTCCTCGAGCTCCTCGATCTGCTGTGGCGTGTACTTTTTCCATGCGCAGGGACGCTCCATGACGCAGGCTCCTTTCGGATCGATCGTGCTGGTTGATGTACCGTGAGCCATCGTATCACGCGCGGGCTCACGGTGGCAGGGGAGCTTGATGTGCTGTGGCCGCGGGGCAGGGAGCGTGTAAACTGGTGTGAGCAAACCGTGCCCAGCCCAAAGCGAGGTATTCAATATGTCTGACAAGCGCCGCACCTTTGCCGTTATTGACGGCAACTCGCTCATGCACCGCGCCTTCCACGCCGTGCCGCCGACCATGAACGCGCCGGACGGTCGCCCCACCAACGCGATCTTTGGCTTTCTGAACATGTTTCTCAAGATGATCGATGCCTTTAACCCCGACGGTGTGGTCGTGGCGTTTGACAAGGGCAAGCCACGCGTGCGCATGGAGATGCTGCCGCAGTATAAGGCGCAGCGCCCTCCCATGGACCCCGATCTGCACGCGCAGTTTCCGATGATCAAGGAGCTGCTCACGGCGCTCAACGTGCCGATTCTGCAGTCCGAGGGCTGGGAAGGCGACGATATCCTGGGTACCATGGCTCGCCTGGGCGAGGAGGCCGGCTGCGACATGCTGCTGGTGACCGGCGACCGAGACATGTATCAGCTCGTGACCGAGCACGTCAACGTGGTCTCGACCCGCAAGGGCCTGTCCGACGTGGCGATCATGACGCCCGAGAGCGTGGATGACCTGTATCACGGCATTACGCCTGCGCTCGTGCCCGATTTTTACGGCCTGAAGGGCGATACGTCGGACAACATTCCCGGCGTACCGGGCATCGGCCCCAAAAAGGCGAGCGCGCTTATTGCGCAGTACGGCAGCTTGGACGAGGTCATCGCGCATGCTGACGAGGTCAAGGGCAAGATGGGCGAGAACCTGCGTGCTCACATCGACGATGCGCTGCTGAGCCGCAAGGTCGCAACCATTCGCACCGATGCGCCTGTCGAGCTCGACTTTGACGAAACGTCCTTCCCGGCGTTTTCTGCCGACGAAGTGTCCGCGGCGCTGGGCACGCTCGGCATTACGGCCATGCAGAACCGTTTCTTGGCATTGATCGGTGACGAGGGTGGGGCTGCGGCCACTGCAAGCACGTTTGAGATTCCCCCCGTTATGCGCGCTGCCGCCGGCGATGCCGAAGCGCTCGCTGCCGCTGCCGCCGAGATCGCTCGCGCGATTGAGGCGGGCGAGTGGATTGCCGCCGTGGTGGACGATGACAAGGAGGAGGGCGCGCTTTTTGGCCTGACGCGCACGCTGTGGCTGGCGACGTCCAAGGGGCTGCTTGCGCTTGAGGAGGGCGAAGGCGGTACCACTGCCGCGGTCGATGGCTTCAACTTCGCCCACGGCGTGATCGCCGGCGTGCTTGCGCGCCTGTTTATGGAGGGCCGCGTGGCGAGCCCGGATATGAAAGCACTGCTGCATGAGCTTTCGCCCATCGACTCTTCCGAGCTTGAGCTCATGGATCCGCTGGCAGTCGATTCCACGCGCATCTTCGATACCGTGGTTGCCGCCTACCTGTTGGATTCCGACCGCTCCGAGTTTGACGAGGCGTATCTGGCCGATACCTATCTGCAGATGACGCTGTCCGCGGTCCGCGGTGCGGAGGGTGCCGGCGAGGATGCTCCTGCGCCCGCCGCTCGCACGGCGGCCTTGACGCTGGCACTGGTCGCACCGCTGCGCGACCGCATGGCACGCGAGAACGCCGCCAACGTGTTCGATGGCATCGAGATGCCGCTCGTTCCGGTACTTGCCAAGATGGAGCGCGCGGGCATGCTCGTGGACCCCGACCGCCTGCACAGTCTGTCCGAGGGCTTGGCAACCCAGATTACCGATGTCGAGCGCAGCATTCGCGACCTGGCGGGTGATGAGACGTTTAACATCGGTAGCCCTATGCAGCTCTCGCACGTGCTGTTTGACGTTATGGGGCTTCCGACCAAGGGCCTCAAAAAGACCAAGCGCGGCTACTATTCGACCAACGCCAAGGTGCTGAGCGATCTTGCCCGTGACCACGAAATCGTGCGCCTGATCTTGGTTTGGCGTGAGAAGTCCAAAATCAAGTCCACCTATCTGGACACGCTGGGCCCGCTGCGCCGCGGTGACGGTCGCGTGCACACCACGTACAACCAGACCATCACGGCAACGGGTCGTCTGTCCTCGAGCGACCCGAACCTGCAGAACATCCCGACGCGCTCTGAGCTGGGCCGTACCGTCAAGACGGCGTTTTCGGCAGGCGAGGGAAGCGTCTTTTTGGCGGTGGACTACTCGCAGATCGAGCTGCGTCTGCTGGCACATCTCTCAGGTGACGAGCACCTGGTACGCGCCTTTAACGAGGGCGAGGACTTCCATGCCGAGACGGCGGCACGCGTGTTTGGCGTGCCGGTGTCCGAGGTAACGCCCGACTTGCGCAGTCGCGCCAAGGCCGTGAACTTTGGCATTGTGTATGGTCAGCAGGCCTACGGCCTGTCGCAGTCGCTGCATATCTCGATGGCCGAGGCGCGCGACATGATCGACCGCTACTACGAGGCCTACCCGGGCGTGCGCACGTTCCTCGACAACGTGGTGGCGCGTGCCAAGCAGACAGGTTACGCCGAGACCATGTACGGCCGCCGTCGCCACATTCCGGAGCTCAAGGCCAAAAATCCGCAACTCCGCGGCTTTGGCGAGCGCACGGCCATGAACCACCCCATGCAGGGCACCGCCGCCGACATCATCAAGATCGCGATGGCCCGCGTAAGCCGCCGTCTGGAAGAAGAAGGCTTTGCCGCCCTCATGATCCTGCAGGTACACGACGAACTGGACTTTGAGTGCCCGGTCGATGAGGTCGAGCGCCTGACCGCCATGGTCCGCGACGTCATGGAGCACGTAGTAGACCTCCGCGTACCGTTGATCGCCGAAGCCAGCACCGGCATAACCTGGGCCGATGCCAAATAAAGACGTACCAACAACCCCAAAGTAGCTAAAAGCAGAAGGGGGCTCCTTGCCAACAAGGAGCCCCCTTCATTCCAAAAAATCAGCCAAGTATCTAGATGCCAAGACTCCATCTCGGCGGCAAGCAAGTAAACCTAGGACCTGGCCGGGCGAGGCGGGTAAGTTTTTCGTAGATTCCGCACGAGCCGGAAAGCACTTAATGTGCTTTCCGAGCGAGCCCAGGACCTGACCGAACGAAAAACTTACCCGCCTCGCCCGGTCAGGTCCGACGAGCAACGTTAACGAGCCGCCAAGATGGCGTCGATGAGCGTCAGTACGCCCCCGTCGTTGTTGCTCGGAATGCGCCATTTGGCATGCGCGTTCATGTGCTCCTCGGCATTGTCCACGATAAAGCTATGTCCGACGCGCTCCAGCATGGGGATATCGTTGTACGTATCGCCCACGGCGGCGGCGTCGGCGATATCGATGTCCAGGTGCTCGCACAGGTGCGCGACGCCGGCGCCCTTGTCGACGCCCAAGTTCATGAAGTCGATCCACTCGCGCCCGGCGTTGGTGACGTAGAGCTTGTCCGAGAACTCGGGGCTATAGGTCTCGCGGAATGCGGGCTCGGCATCGTAGGCGGGGAAGAAGATCGAGATCTTGTTGGACTCGATATCAATGCCCTCAAAGCTGTCGACGTAGTTGATTGTGTTGTAGTAGACGCTGATCTCGTCGTGGTATTGATGGTCGCGGGCAAGCACGTAGAACTCGTCGAAGCAGCACAGGACGGGGACAGCGCGAGGATCCTCCGAGGCGCGGCTCAAGACCTGCTGGTACAGCTCCACGTCGATAATGCTCTTATAGATATAGCTGCCACGATAGATCACGCATGCGCCGTTGTCGGGACAAAAGGCGAGGCGGTTCTTGATGCCCTCGAACATCTCTTCGAGCTTGGGGGCGGGACGTCCGCTGGCGGGGCAGAATACGATGCCGGCTTCGGCGAGCTTGTCCAGGCGTTCGTCAAGGCCTTGCGGCAGCACGCGCTCGTCGGTCAGCAGTGTCTTGTCCATGTCGACGGCGATGAGCTTAATGTTTCCGATATTGGCGTCCGATTCGTAAGTTTGCATAAAAGCGAGCCTTTCGTTTCGAAATTGTTTCAGACGTTATAACCATCAACTCGTAGTCAGGCGTATTTTCGCAGGATTGGCGCGCGTTTGCATCTTCATTCACAAAGTAATGAAAAAACTTTTCAGAAATATGAATTTGTCGCTTGTACAGCAGGCACTTTAGCGTAATATAGCGACCATCGAAAACGGAGACGGAAAAACAACCGTTTACCGAGGAAAAGGTACCGTTTACGATATAAGAATTGCGCCCGGCGATAGGTGAAAGGAGAGGCAGATGCAGTTCGTAAAGATCATCACTACTGCAGACAATGCCATCCGACGCCAGCGCGCAATTTCCCGACGACGATAACAATCGTCTCTGTCCGCATGGGGCGAATTGCCTCAACAGAGTCATTTTGAGGTCGTTGGGTTTTAGCACGACATTGCTGCATGTTTCTAGGGCATGTATGTGCTGATTTTTGCTATTTAACCTGATATTGCACGGTATATGACCTTGAAATGACTTGCAACTGACCGATGTTCTAACTAGCTACCAAGGGCGAAAGGAAACAGCCATGAGCAAGGAAAAAGTCGTTCTCGCATATTCCGGTGGTCTTGATACATCCGTATGTGTCAAGTGGCTCCAGGACGAGAAGAATCTCGATGTCGTTTGCGTCTGCGGCAACGTGGGCCAGGAGGAGACCGGCCTGGATGCCAAGAAGCAGAAGGCGCTCGACCTGGGCGTTCTCGATTGCCAGGTGCTCGACCTGCGCGACGAGTTCTCCGATGAGTTCCTGACTAAGGCCATCGCCGCAAATTCCATGTACGAGAACAAGTACCCGCTGCTCTCCGCCCTGTCTCGCCCGCTGCTCGCCAAGAAGCTTGTCGAGGTCGCTCACGAGTTTGGCGCGACCTACGTCGCCCACGGCTGCACCGGCAAGGGTAACGACCAGGTTCGTTTTGAGGCTGCGGTCAAGGCCCTCGACCCCGAGCTCAAGGTTATCGCCCCCGTTCGCGAGTGGGATCTGAAGTGCCGTCCCGACGAGGTCGCCTATGCCCACGCCCACAACGTGCCGGTTCCCGAGGGTGCCAACGACAACCCCTATTCCATCGACGACAACCTGTGGGGTCGTGCCATTGAGTGTGGCCACCTGGAGGACCCCTGGAATGAGCCGCTCGACGACGCCTGGGTTATGACCAAGAATCCCGAGGACACGCCCGACACCCCGACGTATACCGAGATTGAGTTTGAGGTCGGCAAGCCCGTCGCCGTCGACGGCAAGAAGATGAAGCTCTCCGAGATCGTCATCGCCCTCAATAAGATTGCGGGCGACAACGGCTTTGGCCGTCTCGACCTGGTCGAGGATCGTCTGGTGGGCCTCAAGAGCCGCGAGTGCTATGAGGTTCCCGGCGCCCTGACGCTCATTACCGCCCATAAGGCACTCGAGGACATTTGCGTTGAGGGCGACCTGCTCAAGACTAAGATTAAGCTCGAGCAGGATTGGGCCACCGCCGTGTACAACGGCCAGTGGTACAGCCCACTCAAAAACGCGCTCGACGCCTTTATGGCCGACACCCAGAAGTTCGTGACCGGCACCGTCCGTCTGAAGTTCTTTAAGGGCAACTGCCATGTCGTCGGCCGCAAGAGCCCCTTCAGCCTCTATGACTACGGTCTGGCCACCTACGACCGCGACACCACGTTTGACGAGAAGGCCAGCGCCGGCTTTATCGAGATCGATACGCTGTCGCTCAAGACGTGGGCTAAGGTCCAGGGTCCCAGCTCCGCTGCCGTTCAGGCTTAAGCCTTCCTTCCCTTGGTATCCGCGCGGCCCATCCGCGTGATACATAACGGGCGCACGGGGTCCCTACCTTTCGTTATGCTTGCTGACACTTCTTAACATCGGTGGCCCCTACGTTCCGCCCGCATATATGATGCCGCGTCTGCGGCTGAGTCCGAGCCCCGCCGGGGTTGTCCGGCGGGGCTCCTTCTATCAATTTGGCGGCTCTGCGCCTATATATATGAGGAGTATCCATTATGTTCCATGCTATCGCGCATGCTTTACTTGCCCTCGCGCCCGAGTTCGATGTTGCAAAGGTCGAGGACGTTCCTATGAGCCTGAAGGCCTGGATCGATGGTTCGCAGGGCAACATCCGGAGGGAGACGTTGGGCGCCAAGTGCATGGCGCGTCACTTCTTTACAAATTAGCTACATGGCCCCGCGCACGGTGGGGAATGTGTAAAACTAGCGGTTGATAAATCGCTTTAGCGACAGGGCGCATTGCTTTGGGCGCTTGTTTTGGTATTTGATGAAAGGGGACGGTTCCATGGCTCTTTGGGGCGGTCGTTTTGAGGCGGGCGTGGCCGAGGTCACGCAGGAGTTTGGCGCGTCGCTGCCGGTCGACAAACATCTCTATAAGCAGGATATCGCCGGATCTAAGGCACATGCCAAGATGCTGGCGGCCCAGGGCATTATCAGCGCCGAGGACGAGCAGGCGATTGCCGAGGGTCTGACCGCAATCGAACAGGATATCGATGCCGGCAACTTCACCTTCGATATCAACGACGAGGACATTCATATGTCCATCGAGAGCGAGCTGACGCTTCGCATCGGCGAGGCTGGTAAGCGCCTGCATACCGGGCGTTCGCGCAACGACCAGGTGGCGACCGATACGCGCCTGGGCGTCAAGGCGCTGGCTAAGGAGCTCATGGAGGCCAATCTTGAACTGCGCCATGTGCTGGTGGATGCGGCCAAAAAGTATGACAAGGTGATTCTGCCGGGCTACACGCACATGCAGCATGCTCAGCCCGTGCTGCTGTCGCATCATCTGCTGGCGTATTCCTGGATGTTCGCGCGCGACTTTACACGCCTGCGGGCCGCCTTTGACGCCGCCGACAACTGCCCACTGGGCGCTGCCGCGCTTGCCGGTACGAGCTATCCGCTCGATCGTCAGATGACGGCTGCCGAACTTGGCTTTGCGGGCGTGATTCCCAACTCGCTCGATGCGGTTTCCGACCGTGATTTCCTGCTCGATCTGCATTACGCCGGTTCCGTCATGGCCATGCACCTGTCGCGCCTTTCCGAGGAGATCGTGCTGTGGTCGAGCTCCGAATTTGGCTTTATCACGCTTTCCGACTCGTACTCCACTGGTTCGTCCATCATGCCGCAGAAGAAGAATCCCGACTTTGCCGAGCTTATCCGCGGCAAGAGCGGCCGAGTCTATGGCAACCTGGTGCAGCTGCTCGTGACCATGAAGGGCTTGCCGCTCGCTTATAACAAGGACTTGCAGGAGGACAAGGAGGGCGCCCTCGATACTGCCTATACGCTCATGCAGTGCCTGTCGGTTATGGCCGGAATGATTTCGACCTGGACTGTCAACGAGGATGCCATGGCGCGCGAGTGCGGTGTGGGGCACCTTGCCGCCACCGATGTTGCCGATTACCTGGCCAAGCGCGGTCTGCCGTTCCGCGAGGCACATGCCGTGGTGGGTCATCTGGTCCTGATGTGTGAGAAGCGCGGCTGCAATCTTGAGGACCTGCCGTTTGAGGTGTTCCAGGAGGCGAGCCCGCTCTTTGAGCACGACATTACCGAGGCGCTCGACATCCCGTCGATTGTCGCCGCGCGTACGACCGAGGGCGGCACCGCTCCTGCCGCCGTTGCCGTGCAGCTGCAGCGTGCCGAGGCGCAGCTCGTGGCCGACGAGGGCGTGTTTGGATCGCTGACTAAGGTCGTCGAGATGGGCCACGGGGCAAAGTAAGGGTTTGGCTGAAGCGGCTTTGGCCATTTATTGATAAGTCGTTTTTGCTTTTACGGGCATCTGCTGTTGCGGGCGCCCGTATTTTGTTGCTATGGGGGAGGGGCTTGTCGAGAACTTCTGTAGGACCTTTGGGCAGGTTGTGAAGGGGGTGCGTTCACGGGCGGCAACCGACCGTCCGCTCGGTTCGATGCGGTTGATGCGCGGTCGGATGGTACTCTAATCGGGCTTCGAAACAGAAGTGACACATATGGAGCGCTTTAATAAATTGTAGCGTTTCAATAAACAGCTTTTTGTTTAACTGCAGCTAAAACTCTGTTACGATGCAGTCCAGGCGGGTGCCGGAATGGGACTTGGGCACGCGCGAACCTACTTGAAAGGCTACCTTATGGCTATCGAGAAGACCTTCATCATGATTAAGCCCGACGCCGTGCGTGACCGTAAGATCGGCGAGATCGTCGCTCGCATTGAGCGTAGCGGCCTTGTCATCGAGCGCATGGAGATGACCACGCTCGAGCGCGCTACCGTCGAGGAGCACTACGCCCATCTGGCCGACAAGCCCTTCTTTGGCGGTCTCTGTGACTTTATGACGAGCGGTCCGGTCGTCAAGATGGTCGTTTCCGGTCTCTCCGCTGTCTCCAAGATGCGCACCCTTATGGGTGCTACCAACCCGCTTGATGCTGCTCCCGGCACCATTCGCGGCGACTTCGCTGTCGATGTCAACGCCAACGTGATTCACGGCTCCGACTGCCTGGAGAACGCCGAGATCGAGATCAAGCGCTTCTTTGGCTAAACCAGCTTTGACTCCTTAAAGCTGTTAGCGTGTGGCTTTGGCGCCGCGGAATTCCATCCGCGGCGCCCTTTTTATTCCAGTAGATTTTTGGTAACCGCTTAGAAATCTACTAAAGAGCCCCCGTCCGGATGTTTCTTCCGGGCGGGGGCTGGCGTTAGCGTATGGCTTTGTAGGTCTTTAGGCCTCGTCGACGACCTTGAGGCCGCGCGTGTGGTCGATCTCGTTGAGGAGGTTAACGCGACGCTCGTGGCGGCCGCCCTCAAACTCGGCGTCGAGCCACTCGTCGACGATCATCTTGGCGAGCTCGGAGCCCACGACGCGGGCGCCAAAGGCGAGCACGTTGGTATTGTTGTGCATGCGCGAGAGCTTAGCGCTGAAGGGTTCGGAGCACACGACGGCGCGTACGCCCTCGACCTTGTTGGCAGCCAGGCTAATTCCGACACCGGTGCCACAGATGAGGATGCCCAGGTCGACGTCGCCGTTGGCAACGGCCTTACCCACCTTGTATCCGGCGATGGGGTAGTCAAAGCTCTCGGAGGTGTCGGTGCCAAAGTTCACGACCTCGCAGCCGCGCTCCTTCAGGTGCTCGGAGATGATGTTCTTGAGCTCGACGGCGGCATGGTCGTTGCCGATACCAATCTTCATGAGTGGTTCCTCTCTGGTCCGTGCGGCGGAATTGCTAAAGGTTTTACCGCGTTCGACTGCATGATAGCGCGACTTTTGCGTAAACGCTCGGGCGTTTTTTGGTCAAACGCTTTAGCATGCGACAAGACCGGCTTCGCATGAATGAATGCCGTCAGATTGCGCTTGAACGCCGTCCGTCGGAACCATGGTTGCGGTTTTTGATGCATTGTTATCAAATAAAAGAGCTAACTATTCTTGAGAGTCCAGCCCGTTATACAAGTAGGAGATACCTATGTCTGCCGATTCCCTTCGTGATACCGCGTTTTGCGATGTTTTGAACCGCGAGCTTGTCTGTGCGCTCGGCTGCACCGAGCCTATTGCCGTTGCCTATGCAGCGGCGCTGGCGAGCCAGACGCTCGGTTGCGAACCCGATCATATGGATGTCGCCTGCTCGGGCAACATCATCAAGAACGTTAAGAGCGTGACCGTGCCCAACTCGGGCGGTATGCACGGTATTGAAGCGGCGGCCGTGCTGGGTGCCGTGGGCGGCGACGCCAAGAGCGCGCTCGAGGTGCTCGAGAGTGTCGATGACGCGGATCGCGCCCGCGTGGCCGAGCTGCTTGCTGATACGGACTACTGCGATGTGTCGCTTGTCGAGGGTGTGCCTAACCTCTACATCAAGGTGACTGCTACAGCCGGGGGCCATACCGCGGTCGTCGAGATTACCGACCACCACACTAATGTCACGTGCCATACGCTCGACGGTATTCCGGTATGCGGCAAGTCGGCGGGGGAGTGTGCCGCCTGCGCCGAGCGCGTCGTGGCCGAGCGCGCGGCAGATAGCGCCAACACGCCCATGTCGATCGAGACCATCATCGACTTTATCGAGGACGGTGACATTGAGGACGCCCGCGCTGCCGTTGAGCGCCAGATTGAGCTGAACGGTGCGATCAGTGCCGAGGGCCTGGCGCACGCTTGGGGCGCCGAGGTCGGCCGTACGCTGCTGGGTGCTCGTGCCGATGACGTCGCCTGCCGTGCCCGCGCTCGTGCGGCCGCCGGGTCCGACGCCCGCATGAACGGCTGTGCGCTGCCGGTCGCCATTGTGTGCGGCTCGGGCAACCAGGGCATTACCTGCGCACTGCCCGTTATGGAGTATGCCGAGTACCTGCGCTGCGACCACGATCGCCTGGTGCGCGCCGTGATGCTGTCCGATCTTATCGCCGTGCATATCAAGAGCTATATTGGTGCGCTCTCGGCGTTTTGCGGTGCTATTTGCGCCGCGTGTGGCGCCGGCGCTGCGATTACATGGCTGTGTGGTGGCACGCGCGAGCAGATTGGCGCGACGGTCTCGAACACGCTCGGTAACGTGGGCGGCATCGTGTGCGATGGCGCCAAGGCAAGCTGTGCCGCCAAGATTTCCGCTGCCGTCGATGCGGCGATTCTGGGTCACGATATGGCCATGCAGGGTCGCGGCTTCCGCGCCGGTGAGGGCCTGATCCAGGATACCGTCGAGCAGACAATCGCCAGCATGGGCTACGTGGGCCGTGTAGGTATGAAAGATACCGATGTCGAGATCCTCAACATCATGATCGGCAAGACTCGAGTCTGTTAGTTCATTGGTTCCGCCGTTCTACCGAACGGCGGACCGGTCGACGCTGCAAGCCCGCCAGAGCGGCAATCTGCCTTTCAACTTCGGCGGCATGATCAGAAGATCAATGCCGCCTTGTTTCAAGGCACCTTGCTCGCTCTGGCGGGCTTTCGCTGTCGTTGCCATAACATCGGCGTTGTCTTTGTAATGTGACAAAGGGACGGTCTATTTGTCACATTTTTCTCAACCTGCGGCGCTATTTTGTTTGGTGGGAGGGGTCCTATGACAGTTCGTCGGCTACTTGGTGTTCGTAGAAGGCTTCGATTACGGCGTTAAAGTCGCGGGCGAAGTCTTCCATGGTTCCGTGCCAGGTGGCTCGGCTGGGTTTTCCCTGGCCAACATAGGCGGTTTGGATACCGCAGTCGGGGCTGGGGAAGTCGCGCTTGGGATCGTTGCCCACCATAAGGACCTCGTGCGGCTCGAGTCCCATCACCTGCAGCTGCTCGAGATAGTAGGTGGCATCGGGCTTGCAGCGGGTGGTGTTTCCCATGTGCGTGACGAGCTCAAAGGGGGCGTCGGCCAGGTCACCCCAACCCATGCGGCACTCGATGGCCCCCTGCGGAAAGCTGGGGTTGGTAAAGAGCGCGCAGCGCAGCCCTGCGTCCTGTACGGCCTGAAGCGCGGCGTGCGCGCCCGGCATGGCGTGGGCGTTGATGACATCGTCATTCTTGTGCGGAAGCACTTCGCGGTCGTAGTAGGTAAACGCCTCGTAGATGAGGGGATCGGAGAGGCAGATGCCGCATCGGCGCTCGACCTCGGTGCGGTAAAACTCAAGATTGGTGCGGTTGTCCGTGCCGCTTCGGCGGTTGGCGTTGAGGTCGACCAGGATGGTGCCGAGGCGTGCCATCGTGCCACCGCGGCTGCGGCGCCCGATATCCGCGAGCATCGACGAGACATCCTTAAAATAGCGAAGGATGAACGCGTTGAGGTTGATGCTAAGAAGCGTCTCGTCCATATCGAAAACGACTGCTTTGAGCACGCGGGCACCTTTCTCGATAAATCGTTCCAGAATCGTTGGCTCCGGATACTTTACCCCAAAGCCGTATGCCTAACTGCCTATCGTCAACTTATGGAGACGGTCGTCCACAAGATTGCGAAAAAGTCTCCATACGAGTAAAAAATCGCAGTTCACGCTTGAAATCGAAATGATTTCCCCGTAACCTATACGAACGTGATTGCATAAGCGTCACATTAGTATCTGTCGGCTCCCGAGTGTTCCTAAACGTTGTGTGCTTGTCGCACCCTTCTGTAGGTCCTAGCAATCGGGGCCCCGTAGTTCGAAAGGGGTCCACCTTTGAGTGAGATTCAGAACTCGTCCATTTTCTCTCTTGACGATGTCAACGAGGAGGAGATGAACAACCTCATCGACGGTACGATTACCGACTTTGATGAGGGCGATCTCGTTAACGGCACTGTCGTTAAGATCGAGCATGACGAGGTGCTCGTTGACATCGGATTCAAGTCCGAGGGCGTTATCCCGGTCCGCGAGCTGTCCATCCGCAAGGACGCTAACCCTGCAGACATCGTTGCACTCGGTGATCCCATCGAGGCTCTGGTTCTCCAGAAGGAGGACAAGGACGGTCGTCTGGTCCTGTCCAAGAAGCGTGCCGAGTACGAGCGTGCTTGGAACCGCATCGAGGAGAAGTTCAACTCCGGCGAGAACGTCGAGGGCGAGGTTATCGAGGTTGTCAAGGGCGGCCTGATCCTCGACATCGGCCTGCGTGGCTTCCTGCCTGCTTCCCTCGTCGACCTCCGTCGCGTCAAGGACCTCACCTCCTACATGGGCACCCGCATCGAGGCCCGCGTCATCGAGATGGATCGCAACCGCAACAACGTCGTCCTCTCCCGTCGCGTCGTGCTCGAGGAGTCCCGTAAGGCTGAGCGCTCCGAGATCCTGTCCAAGCTCAAGTCTGGCATGCGTCTCCAGGGCACCGTTTCCTCCATCGTCGACTTCGGCGCCTTCGTCGACCTCGGCGGTATCGACGGCCTCATCCACATCTCCGAGCTCTCTTGGAACCACGTCAACCATCCTTCCGAGGTTGTCAAGGTCGGCCAGGAGGTCGAGGTCGAGGTTCTCGACGTCGATCTCAACCGCGAGCGCATCTCCCTGGGTCTCAAGCAGACCACCGAGGATCCGTGGCGCGCACTGGTCAAGAAGTACCCCGTCGGCGCCATCGTCGAGGGTACTGTGACCAAGCTTGTCCCGTTCGGTGCTTTCGTCGACCTGGGCGAGGGCATCGAGGGCCTGGTGCACATCTCCGAGATGGCCAACAAGCACGTCGATCAGCCTTCTCAGGTCACCCATGTGGGCGACAAGGTTCAGGTCAAGGTCATGGAGATCGACCTCGACCGTCGTCGTATCTCCCTGTCCATGAAGTCTGCTGCTGAGACTCTGGGCGTCGAGATCGAGGTTACCCCGCTGCCTTCCGAGAAGAAGGACGAGGAGACCGACGCCGAGTAAATCGGTTTGACGATCACTTGTTTAAGGGATCCGTCCGTAATGGACGGATCCCTTTTTGCATTTGGCGCCGAGATGCGCAATGCTGCCGGGCTGTCCACAGGCTATTGGATTGTCGGTGCATGAAATAATGCCGACATCCCGCCTCGGGGAGGAGGCGGGAACACACCGAGTAGACGGAGGGGTGCGGAGCGCGGTCGTGTCTCGACTGACGACGTTGCCCATCGACGACTCTATTGTACTGCATGGCGTGGTTCTTGGTTTATCGTGTCGAACGCTCGTGTTGTGCCATTGCCTTCGGCAACGGTGTGCTACACTCTTGCACTGCTGAGTGGGCCAGACGGTCGCGCGATGTGCTGCTTGCAGCGCGCGTGAGGAAAGTCCGGGCTCCAGAGGGCGGGATGCCGGCTAACGGCCGGGCGGAGTGATCCGACGGAAAGCGCCGCAGAAAAGAAGACTCCCACCTGCGCCGCAAGGCGTAAAGGGAAAAGCTGAAACGGTGGTGTAAGAGACCACCAGCGTCGTGGTAACACGGCGGCTTGGCAAGCCCCATCCGGAGCAAGCGCGAATAGGAACGCTATGGGCCGGCCCGGTCCGCGTTCGGGTAGCGTGCGTGGAGCTGCACGGTAACGTGCAGACAAGATAAATGACCGTTCACGACAGAACCCGGCTTATAGGCCCACTCAGCAACTATGTTGACGCTGCGAACCCGTCAGCGCGGCAATCTGCCTTTCAAGCCTTCGGGCATGACCATTAGGTCAATGCCCTTGTCTTTCAAGGCACCTTGCTCGCGCTGACGGGTTCTCGCTTTCGTTGACGGAATCATCGGCGGTTCCTTTCTTAGCGTCTCGCTGTTTTTGCCTGGTCATTGACGTCGCCGTTCTATTTACCGGGGTTATCGGTGCGGCCTTTGCCGTATTATTGAGGCTGTTTGTTGCTTTGCTTGTTGTTGAGGGGCTTTGTTGGACAGCTATTTTACTCTGCAATCGAATATTGAGGCTTCGGGCGAGTTTGTGGACCGCAAGAGCCGGTTTATTGCCCAGCTGGTCCATATTGAGTCCGAGGATGAGGCGAATGCCTTTATCGAGATGGTTCGCAAGCGTCATTACGACGCTCGGCACAATGTTCCCGCGTGGATTTTGGTCGATGGACGTGAGCGCCAGAGCGATGACGGTGAGCCGAGCCGCACGAGCGGTATGCCGACTCTTGAGGTGCTGCGCGGCGCCGGGCTTAAAAATGTTTGCTGCGTGGTGACGCGCTATTTTGGTGGCACGTTGTTGGGACCCGGCGGCTTGGTGCGCGCCTATACCGCGGCGACGCAGGCGGCGGTGGCTGCGGCTCAGGAGGCCGGGCAGATCGTCGAGATGACGAGCGTCGTGCCTGTTGACGTGCATGTGGCCTATCCGCAGTATGAGCAGGTGCTTCGTTTGGCGCAGGATTCGGGTGCCAAGGTTTCGGATACCGATTACGCGGATGCCGTGACACTTCACTTGGTGTTTAAGGCGGGGGAGCAGGAGCCATTTTGCGCCAAGATGCGCGAGCTTATGGCGGGGCGCGAGGAGATTGAGGTCGGCGCCCCCGAATTTGCCGAGTTCTAACGGCGACGGCCGGCGTGCTTTTGGATGGTTCCCAAGCGCGCCGGCCGTCGTTTTATGTTGCTGCCGTTTACTCGGCGAGATGCTTTAGCATATCGCAGGCGATCTCGATGGCATCGTCGATGCAACCGGGGCAGCTGCGGAGCGGACTCTTATCCGATCCGATGCCCTTGAGCGTGCCGCAGACGGTCGTCGTGTTCTTCTCGCCAAAACGCTTGGCGATCTCGCGCGACAGCTTGTAGGTCTGGCCCTTAGTCTTGGGATTGTCCATGCCGTCGCTCATTACAAAGCCCATGATGGCAACGGCGCCCGAGATGGCGCCACATGTTTCGGTCATGCCGCCCATGCCGGCGCCAAAGCCCTCGGTGAGGGTAAAGGCGACCTGGGGGTCGAGCCCGACGGCGGGCGCGAGCGTGCAGGCGACGGCCTGGGCGCAGTTAAAGCCGCGGGCGTGGTATTCGGCAGCCTGAGCCTGACAGGCGGTGATGTCGAGCTGGGCCGTATCGATTTGCTTCATCGTTGTCTCCTTGGTCACGGTGTACCCGCCTATGGTACCCGTGACGGGGCATGTAATCATCGAGAGCTTCATGTATGCCTCGTTTTTATCTATCGAGCAAATGCCCAAGGCTTGAGATAAATACCCCTGATCAATTTGTCACATAACCTACCTTGGTGATGGGTTGAGAGGGGTGCAGGGTAGCGGTATCGTGAACCGAATAAAACGTAACCCAGGCAAGGGAGTTGGATATGAGCGAGCAGACCATCGGTACTACATGTGTTCAGGGCGGCTATCACCCGGGCGACGCGGAGCCGCGCCAGGTGCCCATCTACCAGTCCACCACGTGGAAGTACGACACGTCCGAGCACATGGGCAAGTTGTTTGACCTGGAGGAGTCGGGCTACTTCTACAGTCGTCTGCAGAACCCTACGTGCGACCTGGTTGCCGCCAAGATCTGCGAGATGGAGGGCGGCACCGCTGCGATGCTCACGAGCTCGGGCATGGCGGCGAATTTCCTCGCGATCTTTAACGTGGCCGGTGCCGGCGATCACGTGGTCGCGAGCTCTGCCATCTACGGCGGTACCTACAACCTGCTCGCCCATACTATGGAGCGCATGGGTTTGACCTGCACCTTCGTTGCCCCCGACTGCACTGATGAAGAGCTCGAGGCAGCCTTTGAGCCCAATACAAAGCTCGTCTTTGGCGAGACGATCGCCAACCCCGCCCTTGCCGTGCTCGATATTGAGCGCTTTGCCAAGGCCGCACATGACCACGGCGTGCCGCTGATGGTCGACAACACCTTCCCGACGCCCGTGATGTGCCGTCCCTTTGAGTGGGGCGCCGACATCGTTACGCACTCTACCACCAAGTACATGGATGGACATGCTGCTTACCTGGGCGGCGTGATCGTCGATCACGGTCAGTTTGACTGGATGGCTCATGCGGACAAGTTCCCGGGTCTCACCACGCCCGACGAGAGCTACCACGGCGTGACCTATGCCGAGAAGTTCGGTCGCGAGGGCGCCTTCATTACCAAGGCCACCGCGCAGCTCATGCGCGACCTTGGCCCCATGCAGAACCCGCAGGCGGCGTTCTTCCTGAACAGCTCGCTCGAGAGCCTGCATGTGCGCATGCCGCGTCATTGTGAGAACGGCCTGGCCGTTGCCAAGTTCTTGCAGAGTCATCCCAAGGTACGCTTCGTGAGCTATCCGGGTCTGGAGGGCGATAAGTACTATGACCTGGCTCAGAAGTACATGCCCAACGGTACCTGCGGTGTTGTGAGCTTTGGCTTTAACGGTGGTCGCGCGGCGGCCGAGACCTTTATGAAGAGCCTCAAGCTCGCCCAGATCGCCACGCACGTGGCAGATGCCCGCACTTGCTGCCTGCATCCCGCTAACGCTACGCACCGCCAGATGAACGATGAGGAGCTCATCGCCTGTGGCATCTCCGTCGACATGGTGCGCCTGTCGTGCGGCCTCGAGGACACGGCCGATTTGATTGCCGACCTTGAGCAGGCGCTCGAGCAGTGCTAGGCTAGCGTTCGCACAAGGCGCCGATGCTGGCAGAAAGCTTCGGCGACCTTTCGTTCCGATTCCGTAGGCGGGACCCCAATCGCGACTGTTTGCAGGCGATTGGGGCCCCGTTTTTTGCGTTGGGCCACTCGAAAGGATGGATATGGAGAAAACCGCAGAGCAGCTGCGCCGCGAGCACATTGCTCTAGAGGGCGACACCCATGGCAAGAACAAATGGGCGATTCTGTTTACCGTGCTCATCATGACGTTTATGGTGTGTCTGGATTCGACCGTCGTGACCGTGGCGCTGCCCGTGATGCAAAAGGAGCTGGGCGTGGGCCTCGACCGCATTCAGCTGGTGAGTTCGGTGTATCTGCTTGCGACATGCGTGGCTATGTTGCCGTTTGGCCGTCTGGGTGACGTGCGCGGCAAGGTGAATGTGTTCCAGCTGGGCGTCATCGTCTTTTCGGTCGGTTCGCTGCTGTGCGGCCTTTCGGCCTCGCTCGAGGTTCTTATCCTGGCACGCATTGTTCAGGGCGTCGGTTGCGCGGCGGCCATGGCCAACAACATGGGTATCATCACCGAGTCGTTTCCGGCGCGCGAGCGCGGTCGTGCCATGGGCATTCTTGCGACCTTCGTGGCCCTCGGCATGATGTGTGGCCCCGTGCTGGGCGGCATGCTGGTGGCAAGCTTTCCCTGGGAGAGTATCTTCCTCATCAACCTGCCTATTGGCGTAATCTCGTTTATCGTTGGGCTCTACACGCTGCCGCATGTTAAGCCGGAGGCCGGCGAGCGCCCCATGTCCCTGATCGAGGCTGCTCGTCGCTGCTTTGCAAATTCGGCCTTCACCATTAACCTTGCTTGCATGCTCATCGTGTTCGTTGGCATTGGCGCATCCGAGTTTATTCTGCCGTTCTATTTTCAGGACGCCCACGGCTTTGGTTCTGACATTTCCGGACTGCTCTTTTTGGCGCTGCCGATGGTGAATGCCTTTATCGGACCGCTTTCGGGTACGGTTTCGGACCGTGTTGGCTGCGAGGGCCCCACGGCAGTCGGCCTGGGCGTGTACGTATGCGGTCTTTTTGCGGTAAGCACGCTCGACGAGCGCTCTTCCATCCCTGTGATCGTGTGCTGTGTCGCGTTTATGTCGTGCGGTACGTCGATTTTCCAGAGCCCCAATAACTCGCTGTATATGGGCTCGGCTCCGCGCGAAGCACTCGGCTTTGCGGGCAGTTTGGGCAGTTTGGCGCGCTATGCTGGCATGGCACTCGGCATTACGGTGGCGTCGAATATCCTGTATGGGCAGATGAGCGTGGCGATGGGCGAGGCCGTGACCAGTTTTGTTGCAGGCCGTCCGGATGTGTTCTTGTTTGGTTTTCGTTCGGTGTTCTATGTGTTGATGGCTGTGGCCGCTGTGGGCTTTGCGCTCGCCATGGTGCGTTTGGTGAGGATGCGCGCCCGCCATTAGCGTGTTGGGAGGCTGTCTGCCACGATTCGCACCGTCCCAAAAAGACTGGTTTGTGGTGCGATGCGGCTTGTGGGGCGGGCGGGGGTCGGTCCGTGGTAGACTATCGAACAACGTTTATTAATCGCGCGGTATCGTTGCCGCGAGAAGGGGTTGCGCCATGCAGGAGCTTGAGGATCGTATTCGCCATGACGGCATCGTAAAGGCCGGTAACGTCCTTAAGGTTGATGCCTTCCTCAACCACCAGTGCGACGTTGAGCTGTTTGACCACATGGGTGCCGAGTGGGCCCGTCTGTTCGAGGGCGTCGAGATCAACAAGATTCTGACGATCGAGGCTTCGGGCATTGGCATGGCTTGCATCGCGGCTCAGCATTTTGGCGGTGTGCCGGTGGTCTTTGCCAAGAAGGCGCAGTCCATCAACCTCGATGGCGAGCAATATGCCACGACCATCTACTCCTTTACCAAGCAGAAGGAGTACCCGGTCATCGTTGGCAAGCGTTTCCTGTCCGAGGGCGACAAGGTCCTGATCATCGACGACTTCTTGGCCAACGGCTGCGCGCTCGAAGGTCTTATCAAGATCTGCGAGGCTGCGGGTGCCGAGGTGTCCGGTATTGGCATTGCAGTGGAGAAGGGCTTCCAGGGCGGCGGCGATAAGCTCCGCGAGCGCGGCTTCCGCGTCGAGAGCTTGGCCCGTATCGCCGATATGGACTGCGAGACCGGCGAGATTACCTTCGCCTAAGCGCGCAACACAAGCGATTGGTATGCGATGTGACAAAGGGACCGTCCCTTTGTCACATTTTTTGTATGAGGGGAGGTGTTGATATGGATGAGAACAAGATGGGATGGCGCGAGTATGCGCGCTATGCCGAGATGTCGGCCGAGGAGTTGGCGCGCGATTGCGAGGTGCAGGTGTTTCGCGCGACAGGTCCGGGCGGACAAGGCGTCAACACGACGGACTCGGCGGTGCGCATGAAACATATCCCTTCGGGAATTACCGTGACGGCGCGCGAGAGCCGCAGTCAGTTCCAAAACCGTAGTAGCTGCCTGCGTAAGCTGCGTGCTGAGCTTGAGCGTCGCGGGCGTCCACCGCGCCGACGCGTAAAGACCAAGGTGCCTCAGCGCTCTCGCCAGCGCAGGCTCAATGACAAGCACTTCAACGCCATTAAAAAGGCCAACCGTCGCAAGCCGGGCAGCGACGAATAGCCTCCTCATGAGTTGCGGTGAAATAGGGATTGTTTTCCGGCTTTACCTGCATAAACAGTCCCTATTTCACCGCAACTTAGGTGGGGTTAGCGGATGGGGCGCCAGACGTGGAGGGCTCCGCCGAGGACGTCGACCTCGATGCGCGAGGCGACAACGGGCTCGCCGTCGGCTTGGATGGGGTAGTCGGGCTCCTCAAAAGTGAGCTCGGCATGACGGCAGCGGCGCATGCGAACCGGTGGCAACTTGGTATGGTGGCCGTCCTTGGCCGAAAGGAACATGGGCAGGGCTACCGCGCGAGGGACGGGGCCGCATGCGTAGCAGACGTCGAGCATGCCGTCGCAGGGGTCGGCATCGGGGCAGATGCGATAGCCCGAGCCATACGTGGGGCCCAGCTGAATCGCCATGATGATCGCCCTCACGCGCTCGGCGGGCGCCCCGTCAAAGCTGACTGTCATGGGGTAGTTGCGGTAGCGCAGACCAAACTGCTCCAGACCCGAGAGGGTGTAGAGCGGAGCGCCAGCGAGGCCCGTCTTTTTGCGCAGCTCGATGGTGCCCAGGCCGATGGCGGCATCGATGCCGACCGAAAGCGTTTGGTCGTAGTACTCAACGGTAGCCTCGCCGCTACCGCTTGCGGGGTTCCATGAGCGAATGCGTCCGATATCCTGGCGCTGCAGCTCGCAGGTGAGCAGCGCGCCAAAATCTTTGCCGGAGAAATCGTCGATACCGAGGGTCTGGGCAAAATCGTTGCCGGAGCCTACGGGTAGGACGGCAAGGGCGGGACGGACCGCCTCATCCTGCTTCATGAGTCCATTGGCAACCTCGTGGATCACGCCGTCGCCGCCAAGGGCGATAACGGTGCGATAGCCCTGAGCCTGCGCGGCAAGCTCCTTGGCATGTCCCATGCGCTCAGTCAGCACCAGGTCAAACTGGGATGAGCGCGCGGTCATGTCCAAAAAGCGCTGCAGGCGCTCAGCGACCTCGCGCGCCGCACCTGACTGGGCGGCAGGGTTGGCGATTATGAGCGTGCGACCAAAATCAGTTGCGTGCATGGGGCGACTCCTGGCGTATGACGTGACGGTGCGGTCGCGCTCAGGTCGAATTGCCCCCGATTGTGGCTGCACGGCGAATACTAACGTCTACTCTATCAGGTCGTTGTGGCGCTCGATAGCATCCGCTACCGTACCGCCCTCATCCACAATAAGCGAACGGCGTTTAGGCGAGACAATGCGCTGCGCGGGATATACGCCGCGGTGGCCGCCGACAAGATAGCTGATAAACGCCACGATCACGAAGAAGCCGGCTGCCGTGCCGTGGAACAGGTCGATGGCCATCATACAGGTGGTGATGGGCACGTTAAGGCCGGCGCAGAAAACACCGAGCATGCCCAGCGCCGCCAGAAAGCTGGGGTCGATACCGACGAGGCAACCGATCCAGCCGCCGAGCGCCGCACCGATGCCAAACAGGGGCGTGACCTCGCCGCCTTGGAAGCCCGCACCCAGGGTAAGCGCCGTCACCACGAGCTTGATGGCTGCGTCGGCAAGGGTCGTGTTACCGGCGAACCCGGCGCCCGAGAGCCAGGTGGCAAGGCCGGCATACTTCCAGGCGTCGAGCATCGCGTATGCCGCGAGCACCACGAGCGCGCCCACGAGTGCGCGAGCAAGGTAGTTGGTGATAAAGCGACCGTACAGGCTTTTGACGGTTCGAACCGACCAGGCAAAGAGGCGTGCCGTCAGACCGAAGATAATGGCGCTGATAACAACGATGGCAACCGTCCGTGGTGTCATGTTGGGAACGCTGGCGATGACATTCGCTTCGTACTCGGTACCCAGGGCGAGTGATGTAAAGTAGCCGGTAAACGAGGCGACCAGACAGTAGATGCCCGCGGTGTAGTCGATTTTGCCGATAAAACACATCTCCATGCCAAAGAACGCGCCGGCAAGGGGCGAACTGAATACGGCGCCAAAGGCCGACGAGATGCCGGCGAGCATGAGGTTGTGGTGGTCATGCTTTTTGAGGTGGGCGAGGCTCGAGATGTTGCTGGCGATGGTGCCGCCAATCTGTACCGCGGCTCCCTCGCGACCGGCCGATCCGCCCGTTAGGTGCGTGAGCGTGGAGCAGACGAAGGTGAGGACGGCCATGCGCATATGGATAAGGCGTGTGCCCAGAGCGGAGTCGATGACCAGGTTGTTACCTCGTTTGGCGGCAAGGCCGTGGTTCTTGTAGACCCACGCGGTGGCCATGCCCACAACGGGAAGCAGCGCGTAGATCCACGCATGGTGCTCGCGATAGTCGGTCGCGATATTCAGCGAAGCCAAAAACGCCCAAGCGGCAACGCCCATGGCGAGCGAGACGATGACGACGAGTACGAGCAACTTGGCGCTCGCGAGTAGGTTGCGGACGTTGCGGCGCGTGTCGGCAGCTAAGAGATGCTCGGAGCGGGTGATCTGATTCCTACCGGCCATGATGACGTCGTTCAGGGAGAAAAAGCCGCCGTCGTCGATCGGCCGGGAATGATCCTGCGTCTCGTTTGCGCTTTCGGGTTTGTCGTTATGAGCCATACGTTCCTCTTTTAGGTTGCAACGCAAGCATTATAGAACGCGGTAAACGCGACGAGCCGGTGGGTTGGTTTCCATTCTGTTTCGCGGCCTGCAACCGACAGGTGTATTTGCGGGTACAGGCCGAGTCACGGTCGTGCGACGGGGGATTATACTGAGACAAGCATAAAGAATCGGCGCCCCTGTTGTGCGCCGTGGCATTAAGAGGTGCATATGGCAGAGAAACTCATTCCGCTGGATGACGCACAGTCGATTGTCCTGTCGCACGTTGCTCCGACCGATCTCGTCGAGATTCCCGTGTGGCAGGCCTCCGGTCTTCCCCTGGCCGAGGACGCGGTGGCCGATATCGACATCTCGCCGTTTGCCAACAGCGCTATGGACGGATATGCCGTGCGCTCGGCGGACTTGGCGCAGGCATCTGGCGAGGCGCCGGTGACGCTCGATGTTATCGGACATGAGGCCGCGGGTCATGTGTTTGGGGACGCAATCGGCGCGGGCGAGACGGTCCGCATCATGACGGGCGCGCCGGTGCCCGAGGGTGCCGATGCCGTGGTGAAGTACGAGATCGTCGATGTGCTCGACGGCGACGGCAACGAGGGCTCGCGTGTGAGGTTCTCGGCGCCGGCCAAGGTGGGGGAGAACGTTCGCTCTGCCGCCGAGGAGGCCCATGCCGGCGACGTCGTGATGCGCGCTGGCGAGGTTGTGGCTCCGGCGGGCGCCGGCTTGCTGGCGAGCGCCGGGTATGCGAGCGTGAAGGTGCACGCTGCCCCACGTGTGGGCATCATCTCGCTGGGCACGGAACTGGTCGCACCGAGCAAGGTACCGACGCGCGGTCAGATTCGCGATTCCAACTCCTCAGCGCTGATGGCCGAGGCGCTCGATGCGGGAGCCGAGCCCGTGTTCTACGGCATTGCGCCCGATGATGAGCAGGCGATTGCCGAGCTGGTGCATCGTGCCGTGCAGGAGTGCGATTTTGTCATTACGAGCGGTGGCGCCTCGGCGGGTGATTACGATTTCGTGACGGCGCTCGTCCGGCGCGAGGGCGAGGTGCTGTTTGACCGCATCTCGATGCGTCCGGGCAAGGCCATCACGTTTGGCTTGCTCGGGGGTAAGCCGTATTTGGGGCTTTCGGGCAATCCCGCGGCGGCGTATGTGGGCTTTGAGATGCTCGCCCGCCCGGCGATTCGCAAGATGCGCGGATTTGCCGAAGGCATGCGTCCCGTGCAGCAGGCGACGCTCACGCACGGCGTGAAAAAGCGCCAGGACCGACGCTTCTTCGATCGCGCCACGGTTTTGCGTGACCCCGAGACCGGTGAGCTGTTGGTGACCGAGGCCAAGACGCAGAATTCGGCGCTGCTCGGCACGATGCAGCGGGCCAACTGCCTGCTGCGTATTGACGAAGGGCCGTGCGAGCTCAAGTCGGGAGATGTCGTGGACGTTGTGCGCGTCGACCTGCCCGAGGGCGCCGTGTTGTAGGAGGAATGCTATGGAGCTGAAGATATCGATCGTGACGTGCTCGGATACGCGCGATCTTGCCCAGGACGAGGCCGGAGCCGCACTCGAGGAACTTATCGAGGCGCAGGGCTGGGCGGTCGCCTCACACGTGGTCGTGCGCGACGACGCCAGCGAGATCGGTGATGCCATTGTGGAAGCCGCCGATGAGTGTCACGCCAATGTCGTGCTCACCTGCGGCGGAACTGGGCTTTCGATGCGCGATGTGACGCCCGAGGCGACGCGTGCCGTCTGCGACCGCGATGTGCCGGGTATTGCAGAGGCAATCCGTGCGTACTCGATGACTAAGACGCGCCGCGCCATGCTCTCGCGCGCTATTTGCATGCAACGAGGTCATACGCTTGTCGTAAACTTTCCCGGTTCTACGAAGGCCGCTCGCGAAAGCTGGGAGGCCATAGCAGACCAGCTGGAGCATGCGGCTCAGATGACAGCGGGCGGCGGGCACGCCAAATAAGCGGTTTACCTGCGGCGGGGCGACCTGAACGGTTGCTCCGCCTTTGTTTTCCGCCGAAGCGACGCCGAGGTGCACGGTAGCTCGAAACTATTCTCTAGCGAGAATAGTTTCTCACTATCATTATTCGCGCAGAAGTATAATTTGATTGCAGATTAAAGCCCGCGGTGGGGTACCCGGGCACAAGATCCGAAAGGGTTGAACATGTTCGATATGGTTTCTCGCCGCGGATTCGTCTCGCTCTCTGCTGCCGCCGCCGGCTTTGGCCTTGCTGGCTGCTCGGGCAATAAGACGTCCGAGCCGGCCGGATCCGATGCCAGTTCTGCTAAGGCGTCTTCCAAGAAAGCTGTCGAGCTGCAGGTCTTTGCTGCCAACTCGCTCGAGAAGGCTCTGCCCGAGGTCCAGAAGCTCTACACCGACCAGACCGGCACCACCTTTGCCGACACGCAGTTTAAAGCGTCCGGCGACCTCGTCGAACAGATGCGTGCCGGTGCCGCCGTCGACGCGCTCATCACGGCCTCCAAGGGCACCATGGACGACGCCGAGGCCGCCGAGCTCGTCGACGCCGACACGCGTGAGGACATGTTCGTCAACGACCTCGTGATCATTCGCGCCGAGGGCTCCGAAACCAAGGTCGTGGCCATCGCCGACGTCGCGAATCTGGACGGCAAGATCGCCATCGGCGATGCCAAGACCGTCCCCGCCGGCAAGTACGCCAACCAGGCCCTGGCCTCCGTGGGCCTCTACACCGGCACCGAGGGCGACGACGGTGAGTATGCTCCCGAGATCGCCGACAAGGTCGCACTGGCCGACAAAGTTGGTACCGCCGCCGCCTATGTGTCCACAGGCGACTGCGTGGCCGGTTTTGTCTACAGCTCCGATATCTTCCGTTACGACGGCATCGAGGAGGCCTTCGTGTGCCCCGAGGATTCGCACAAGCCCATCGTGTATCCGGGTGCCGTTGCAGAGAGCTCCGAGCACGCCGACGAGGCCAAGGCGTTCATCGACTTTTGTCTGACCAACAAGAAAGCTCAGAAGATTTGGGCTAAGTACGGCTTTGAGCTTTCCGCGTAGTGCGGCTTGGCGCGATAATTCCATCGTTTTGTGTTTCACTCCGTCCTTGTATTCGCTTGGAGCTTTTCGTGCTTAATAGATTCCGCATGCTTGTCGCCTGTGCTTTGACCTTCGCGCTTTGCTGTGTGCCGGGATTTGCGTTGGCTGGGGATGCTGAGGACGGGGCCCAGGTTGCTGCGACCGCTCATGGGCTTTCCTATGGGATCGAGGGTTTTGAGCGGTTGGCCAAGGGGACCGCTCGTGCCATGGAAGGCCAGCCTGAGGGCTACCGGTTTCCCGTTGACGAGGACGTGGACCTTGTGGTGGCGCCTGCTGCCGATCGCGTTGTGGTGTGGATATCGCCCAAGGCGGTCGAGAAGTTTGGATTGGATCCGCAGGACAACGAGTGCGTATCGGGTCTCAAGGCCCTCGTTTGTAAGCTCGACAGCGCAAACTGCATGGGGGGTGCGCAGCTAGGGGATGTGGATCTTCCTTGGTATGTTACGGCGGAAACAACGTTTGATGCCGGCGGGTATACCTATGGCTTTGACGAACGAGGTGCGGATGGGGACCGCTATGTGGTGATCGCATCAGCCTCGGGTGATGCCAAGAGCGGCGCGCGTTGGCTTGATAGCGCTCAAATGGTAGAAGCATCGTCTGTCGTGTTGCGGGATGAGCAGGGCCCCTTGACCACTCTGGCCTCCTTTTTGGGCGACATCGACTATCGCCCGTTTTGGGTGTCCATTAAAACGTGCGGCCTTGCCCTGCTGATCTCCTTTGCGCTGGGCCTGTTCGCCGCGTGGAAGACTATGGGTACCTCGAGTCGTATCAAGGGCCTGCTCGATTCGGTCTTTACGATTCCTATGGTGCTGCCGCCCACGGTCTGCGGCTTTCTGCTCCTCATGCTGTTTGGCCGCTCGACCGGGGTCGGTCGGTGGCTTATCGCGCATGGCGTCTCGATCGTCTTTACGTGGCCCGCAGCGGTGATATCTGCCGTGGTGGTGTCGTTTCCCCTGGTCTACCGCACGGCGCTCGGTGCCTTTGAGAGCCTCGATACGCAGATGCTCGACGCCGCGCGAACCTTGGGATGGTCCGAACGTCGCATCTTTGCCAAGCTCATGATGCCGCTCGGCTGGCCCTCCATCGCCGCCGGCACGGTGCTCGCCTTCGCGCGTGCCATGGGCGAGTTTGGCTGCACCCTGTTCTTTGCGGGCAACTACGCCGGCATTACCCAGACCATTCCCATCGCCATCTACTTTGAGTGGATGGGGGGCAACACGTCGGTAGCCCTCTTTTGGGTCGTGGTCGTAATCATGTTCAGTTTCCTGGTCATTCTGTTCATCAATATGTACACCGCGCATTCGCAAAAGTATCGCGAGCGGGGCCTTTCCCGTGCGGAGCGCAAGCAGGCCAAGCAGCTGGGCGGCCAGACCGATTCACTCGACCCAGTCGGCGGCGATGCGCTGCGTATCGATCGCGAGGCGCTGGCCGAGCTCATGCGCGATGACACGGTCGCAAAGGGAGGTCGATAAGCCATGTCGCTTGTTCTGGATATCAAAAAGCGTTATCCGGGGTTCACCCTCGACATGCAGCTTGGGGCCGGCGAGGAGCGTGTGGCGCTGCTGGGCGCCTCGGGTTGCGGCAAGAGCTGCACACTGCGCTGCATCGCCGGTGTGGAGACGCCCGACGAGGGCAAGATCGTCGTCAACGGCGTGACCTTTTTTGACTCGGCGGCGGGCATCAACCTGTCGCCCCAGGAACGAAAATGCGCCCTGCTGTTCCAAAACTATCAGCTGTTTCCCAACATGACGGTGGCCGATAACGTGTGCGCTGGCGTTGAGGGTGCAGGCGACGCCGCGGCGCGCAAGCAACTTGCCGAGCGCTACCTGAGTATCTTTGGACTGGCCGACTTTGCCGACCGCTATCCCGCGCGCCTCTCGGGCGGCCAGCAGCAGCGCGTGGCGCTCGCCCGCATGGTAGCGGCGCATCCCGACATCTTTATGTTCGACGAGCCCATGAGTGCGCTCGATGCGTACCTCAAGAGCGCACTCGAGCAGAACATGCTCGACCTGTTCGATGTGTGCAACCGCACCGTGCTCTACGTGAGCCACGACATCGACGAAGCGTGCCGCCTGTGCCAGCGTATCTGCGTGATGCACGACGGGCATGTTGAGGAGATCGGCTCCATTGAGGATGTGGTCCGCCGTCCGCAGACGCTGGCGGCGCTGCGCCTGACGGGCTGCAAGAATACAAGCCGGGCGCGCAAGATCGGCGACGAAGAAGTTGAAGCCCTCGACTGGGGCATGACCTTTAACGTGGGCCGCGAGGTTCCCGATAATGTGGTGTACCTGGGCATTCGCGCAAGCTACTTCCATGTTGACAATCGTGCTGAGCGGGGTCGCAACAGCTACGACCTGCACGTGGCGCGCGTGAGCGATTCGCGTTTTGAGCGCCTGGTGCTGTTGGATGCGCCGCGGGCCGATGCGCCCACGCGTCTGCAGTGGAAGGTCAACAAAGTGGGCATGCCTGTCGACGAGCTACCGCAAGCAGGCGAGACGCTGCGCATGCATTTTGATGCCAGCAGGATCCATTTGGTTTGTCGATAGCGCCGGGTAATACCGTCGGGGATATAAGCCTCGGCAGCTTTGTCTTGCCGCTCGCCGAATGAGGGATGACAAACTCTTATCAATCAAGATAATTATTTATTAAACGCCGGCACACGACGCTGTCGTACGAATGTCTACGGTGTTCGTCTGGACGATGACCGTTGATATAGTTGACCTCAACTTGTAAAGGAGGGTGCGCGCATGCCGCAGACGACATACATTCGCCGCGTTGCCGCGCGTGCCCTATACATGGCTCGGAGCCGCATATGAGCAAGTATGTTCACGGCTCCGGGAGAGACGACGCACAACTAAATAATCGACCGCAAAGCAGGTTCCCTAAAATTCCGGGTTTAAGCACGGCCGGGCAATCGCCGTCCGTCGTGCATCGATACCGCTGTTATCCGTTTTTGGTTCGAGAGGGGAACCGTCATGGCTGAAGAATTTGATTTCCATCCGATGTGGGAGAGCCTCGGCATGAATCTTGCCGACCACGATATGTTGCTGGGCGCCGTGGGGCAGATGTACGGGGACATGTTCCTGTCGCAGAGCAATCGCCCCAAGTCCACGTCCTACCTGGATTTTGTCGCCACCAACATCCACAGCGGCCGTATTAAGGAGATGCTCGACAAGAAGGAGGCCGGCGAGGCCACCAAGATCGTCGGTTCGTTCTGCGTCTACGTGCCCGAGGAGATTGTGCTCGCCTGCGACGGTATCCCCGTGGGTCTGTGCTCTGGTGCCGATTGGGCAACCGATAAGGTTGAGGAGAACCTGCCGCGCAACACCTGTCCGCTTATCAAGAGCTTTGCCGGCTTTAAGCTGGGCGAGGTCTGCCCCTACATTGAGTCGAGTGACTTGGTGGTGGGCGAGAACACCTGCGATGGCAAGAAGAAGGCTTATGAGTTTTTTGCCGCGCAAAAGAACATGTACGTCATGGATATTCCCAACGTGCACGACGAGTCGACGCTCGTGACTTGGAAGGCCGAGGCCAAGAAACTCGCCGCCAAGATCGAGGAAGAGTGCGGCGTCACGATTACGTCTGAGCGTCTGAAGGCCGCCATCCACGCCGTCAATGAGAAGCGTCGCGCCCTGCAGCGCCTCGCTGCCACGCGCGCTGCCGACCCTGCACCTATTAGCGGTCTCGACAGCCTGCTGACCGTTCAGGCCGCCTTTATGGACGACACGCCGCGTCTGACCGGAGCCATCAACGATATGGCGGCTGAGTGCGAGCAGCGTGTCGAGGCCGGCGAGGGCGTGGCGCCCAAGGGGACCAAGCGCATCCTGTACACCGGCACGCCCATGGCCGTGCCCAACTGGAAGCTGTTCAACCTCATCGAGAAGGCCGGCGGCGTCGTGGTGGGCGAGGAGTCCTGCACGGGCTCGCGCTACTACAAGGACCTGGTCGACGAGTCCGGCGAGACGGTCGACGAGATGCTTGACGCCATCGCCGAGCGCTACTTCAAGATCAACTGCGCCGTCTTTACGCCCAACGACCAGCGTATGAAGGACATTGTCCAGATGGCCAAGGACCTGCATGCCGACGGCATCGTCGACGTGGCCCTGCAGTTCTGCACGCTCTATGAGATGGAGTCGTTTGCCGTGGAGAAGGCCGCCGAGGAGGCGGGCATTCCGTTTATGCATATCACCACCGACTACGCCGGCGAGGACGCAGGCCAGCTGCAGACCCGCATCGAGGCCTTCCTCGAGACGATTTAGCCGCACCTGCGCTAAGCTGTGCCGCCGGGTGTTCCTATCCGCGCGATAGGGATTTCTCTGTTGCCGTGCCGGTCGGTGTCCGGATGCACCGCAGGGCGCCGATCGGCTTCGCATAGCTGCCGGGGCGGGGATTTCCGCCGTCCCGGCAGATTCTCTCCGTTTGTTCAGACACGAAAGGAACTCAATGAACAACGATCTTTTCAAGGCGGGCGTCTCCCGTCGCGGTTTTCTGACCGGCTCCGCTGCCCTGTGCGCCATGGTGGGCCTCGGCCTCACCGGCTGCGGCGGTTCGGGCGCCGAGAGCGGTAGCGCCGCTGCCTCCGGCCAGGATGTGGAGTATCGCGACGAGCTGCAGATCGCGTTACCGGCGAGCCCGGACGGTCTCGATCCGCACACCACGTCGTCGCTTGTGACCATGGACATCATCTGCAACGTCGTCGAGCCGCTCTTTGGCCTCGATAGTGACTACGAGCCCCAGCCCGTGCTGGCCAAGGGCTATGAGGTCTCCGACGACGGCCTGACCTACACCATCAAGCTGCGCGAGGGCGTCACCTTCCACAACGGCAAGGAGTTTGGCTCCGAGGACGTCGTGGCCTCGATGAACCGCTGGCTCACCGTCAACGACCGCGCCGCGAGCCTGCTGCCCGGCGCCACCTTCGCCGCCTCGGGCGACCACGAGGTCACCTGCACGCTGACCGAGCCCGCCATCGACTTTCTGATCATCCTGGGCAATCACTCCCAGTATCCGGGCATCTTCCCCTCCGAGGTCATCGAGGCCGCGGGCGATACCGGCGTGACCGAGTACGTGGGTACCGGTGCCTACAAGTTTGCGGAGTGGAAGCAGGACCAGTACGTCCATCTCACCCGCTACGAGGACTATGTCGCCGCCCACGGCAAGGCTTCGGGCTACACCGGCAAGGTCTCCGCGCCCACCAAGGACATCTACTATCAGTTCGTGACCGAGGCCTCCACGCGCGTGAGCGGGTTTGAGACCGGCGAGTACGATATCGCTGGCGAGATCCCCACCGAGAACTACCACGACTTCGACGGCAACGACGACGTCAAGCTCTACACCCATAACGCCGGCGTTCTGACCGCCTTCCTCAACATGAACGAGGGCGTCTTCGCCGACGAGGAGATCCGCAAGTGCGCCCTCATGGCTATCGATTGCGAGGCGGCCGCTCTTGCCGCCTATGGCGAGAAGGAGCTCTTCAACATCGATCCCAGCCTTGGCAACCCCGAGAACGCTCAGTGGGCGACCGACGCGGGTAAGAAGTACTTCAACCAGGCCGACGCCAAGGCCGCCAAAAAGGCTCTGGCCAAGACCTCCTATGCCGGTGAGACGGTCAAGCTGCTGACCACCCCCGACTACAAGGATATGTACAACGCCACCGTCGCGCTGCAGGAGCAGCTCGAGAAGGCCGGCTTCACCGCCGAGGTCGACAGCTACGAGTTCGCGACCTTTATGGACATCCGCTCCAGCAAGCCCGAGCAGTGGGACCTCTTTGTGGCCTCCACCAACTACAAGCCCATCCCGGCCCAGTCCCTCTCGGTCTCCAAGGCCTTCTATGGCCTGTCCGACGAGAAGGCGCTCAAGCTCGTGGCCGAGACCCGCACCGCCAAGGACACCGACGCCGCGGCCAAGAAGTGGGCCGAGGCTCAGGAGCGCCTCTATGAGATCGCCGTCATCGAGCCGCTTTGCCACTACGCTTCCATCACGGGCACCCAGGCAGACGTCGAGGACGTCGAGGTGCTCGACGGCGCCATCATCTGGAACGCCAAGCGTCCGGAGTAATGCAATAGATGGCGTGGCGGCTTGAGGGGTCTGGTCCCCTGTGGCCGCTATGCCCTGTCCACGTTCAGAGGGGAAATAGACGCCTCGCATGTTGAAGTACACGCTCAAACGTATAGGCGCGATGGTTCCGGTGATGCTCATCATCTCGGTCGTCGTATTTTTGATTATCTATCTCACACCGGGTGACCCGGCCTCTTCGATGCTCGGCATGGAGGCTTCGGCCGACCAGATCGAGCGCGTCAACGATAGCCTGGGACTCAACGAGCCGCTGCCGCAGCGCTACGTTGAGTGGATGGGCGGCGTGCTTGCCGGCGACCTGGGCGATTCGTATTTTATGCGCCAGCCCGTCACGCAGGCGATCGCCGAGCACTTTGGCCCCACGCTATCGCTCGCGCTTCTGGCACAGCTCATCGCGCTGCTGATTGCACTGCCCTGCGGCGTCGTCGCTGCCCTCAAACATGGGTCGCGCACCGACGCGGTCTTGCGTGTCGTTGCTCTTTTGGGCGTGGCGATACCCGGCTTTTTGATGGCGCTCATGCTTATGTGGCTGTTTGCCGTCACGTTGCGTGTGTTTCCGGTGGCCGGCTATGCGCCGCTATCGAAGGGCTGGTTCAGCCATTTACGCTATCTTGCGTTGCCGGCCATATCGCTTGGAGGCGTGCAGGCGGCCCTGCTCATGCGCATGACCCGTTCGAGCGTTATCGAGGCTATGCAGCTCGAATGCGTCAAGACGGCGCGTGCCAAGGGCGTCTCCGAGGTTCGCGTGGTGCTGGCCTATGCCCTGCGCAACGCAGCACTGCCGATTCTCACCTCGGTCGGCTATTCTTTCGGCGCCCTGATTACGGGCGCCGTGGTGACTGAGGTCATTTTTAACATCCCCGGTTTGGGCCAGCTGGTCACGAGCTCTATCGAGCGTCGCGACTATCCGGTGATTCAGGGCGTGTTGCTGGTCATCGCCTTGTTGAATTCGGTGATCAATCTGGCCGTCGACCTTGCCTACGGCGCTTTTGACCCGCGCGCTCGCAAATGGGGCGATGCATGATGGCAAACTTTAAGAAGGCTCTTGCCAACAAGGGGTTTGTGGTCGGCGGCTGCATTTTCCTGGCGATTGCGCTGATCGCGCTCGTCGGTCCGCTGGTGTGGACGGTTGATCCCAATGCGCAGGAGATGACGTTGCGACTTTCGGCACCTTCGCCCGCGCATCCCTTTGGCTGCGATGACTTTGGCCGCGACCTGCTTGCCCGCGTCATCGTGGGCGCGCGCGTGTCGCTTGGCGTTGGCATTGCCGTCACGCTCGCGACGAGTGCGCTCGGCTTGGTGATCGGCGCCTATGCGTGCTACAACGAGAGGCTCGATCATATTCTCATGCGCATCTGCGACGGCCTTATGTCCATTCCGGGCGTGCTTTTGGCTATCGCGCTCATGGCCATGATGGGCGCCTCGGTCTGGAACGTCATCATCGCGCTCTCCATCGTCTATACGCCCAGCATGGCGCGCATCGTGCGCTCGCGCGCGATGGTGGTCAAGGAGGAGCCCTTTGTGGAGGCCCTGCGCGTGCAGGGCGCCTCGACCGCGCGCATCGTGTGGCTGCATATCGTGCCCAACGTTATGGCGCCCTTCCTGGTGCAGGCGACCTTCGTCTTTGCCGAGGCCGTGCTTTCCGAGGCCGCCCTCTCGTTTCTGGGCCTGGGTATCAAGGCACCCGACGCCAGCTGGGGAAACATCCTGCAGGCGGGCAAGAACGTGATGCGCAAAGCCTGGTGGATGATCTTCTTCCCAGCAGCGGCCATCATCGCGAGCGTGCTTTCGCTGAACCTTGCCGGCGACGGCCTGCGCGACGCCCTCGACCCCAAAACCAAGGAGGACTAGTCCATGAGCGAACATCTTTTGGACGTGCGCGACCTCTGCATCTCGTTTGTGGGCCGCGATGGCAACGCACTGGAAGCCGTCAACAAACTCAACTTACATATCGATGCCGGCGAGATCGTTGGTGTTGTCGGCGAGTCCGGCTGCGGTAAGTCGGTGTTTGCCCAGAGTGTCATGCGCCTATTGGAGCATGAACAGAAGATGGCCTATACCGGTCAGATTCTCTTTGACGGGGAGGACCTGCTCGCGCGCCCGCTCAAGCGCATGCGCGAGGTGCGCGGCTGCGATATCGCCATGATCTTCCAGGACCCGTTGTCCTCACTCAACCCCGTCATGACGGTGGGCGCGCAGGTTATCGAGGCCGTGCAGGCCCACCGTAAGGTGAGCCGACGCGAAGCCCGCAACGAGGCTCTATCGCTGTTGGTGCGTGTGGGAATTCGAGATGCCGCGGCTCGCTTTGACATGTATCCGGGCGATTTTAGCGGCGGTATGCGCCAGCGCGTGATGATTGCCATGGCGCTCGCCGGGCACCCACGCCTGCTTATCGCCGACGAGCCCACCACGGCACTCGACACGACGACTCAAAAACAGATCTTGGACCTTCTGCGCGACCTCAACAGTTCCGAGGGCATGGCGGTGCTTTTTATCAGCCATGATTTGGGTGTCGTCACGAGCATCTGCTCGCGCGTACACGTCATGTATCTGGGCCAAATCGTAGAAGAGATCGACGCCTGCGGCCTTATGGAGCGCCCGAGCCACCCGTATGCCCAGGGGCTCATCGCGAGCATTCCGCCGCTCGAAGGCGAGCGAGTTGACACGCTGGCGGATATTCCGGGCACAGTGCCGCCGCTTACGGCAATACCCTGCGGATGCCGCTTTGCGCCTCGTTGCGCCCGGGCGGACGAGCGTTGCCGCGCGCAGGAGCCTCCGCTGGTTGCCGTGAATGCGTGCGACCGGTCTAAATGCTGGCTTGTCGAGAAAGGGGAGTGCCATGGCTGTTGATAGCGAAGCCCTGCTTAGGGTCTCACATCTGACTAAAGCGTATCCCATGCCGGGCTCAGGTTTTAAGCGTCAGGTCTTTACCGCCGTGGACGATCTGTCGTTTGAGATCGCGCCGGGCGAGGTCTATGGCCTGGTTGGCGAATCCGGATCGGGCAAGTCGACGACTGGACGCTTGATCTGTGGTCTCGAGCGTGCGGATTCCGGCTCGATTGTCTATCGCGGGCACGACCTCGCCACGATGTCGGAGCGCGAACGCAAGCCGTTTCGCCGCGAGATCCAGCTGGTATTCCAGGATAGCTCTACGGCTTTTGACCCGCGCAACCGTGTCGGCCGCATTTTGGAGGAGCCGCTGATTATCGCCGGCGTGCGCGATGCGGATGAGCGCCATGGGCGCGCGCTCTCGGCCCTGACCTCGGTCGGTCTTCTGGCAGAGCATTATGACCGCTATCCGCATGACCTTTCGGGGGGACAGCGTCAGCGACTCAATCTGGCACGGGCGCTTATTTGCGAGCCGCGCCTTGTGGTATGCGACGAGCCGGTCTCGGCGCTTGACGTGTCCGTTCAGGCCCAAGTGATCAACTTGCTTCGCGACCTGCAGCGCACGACGGGTGTAGCGCTGCTGTTTATCACGCATGATATGCGTGTGGTTCGGCATATGTCCGACCGGATTGGCGTGCTCTACCACGGTCGTCTTGTCGAGGAAGGCGCGGCCGAGGACGTGATCGCGCACCCGAGCGATCCGTATACGCAGGAGCTTATCGACGCCATTCCCTAGAGGATGCTTTCTTTTGGGTATGGCGTGGGTTTGTTGTTTAATTGTCGGTATATCGGTGCAAGAGAGGGGAACTACTATGGCCGATATCGAGGAACAGCCGTTGCCGTCCACGTTTGAGGAGTTCAACGAGCAGCGCAAGGCGTCGTTTATTCGCGTTAAGGATTACAAGCAGGCCGGTAATCGCCTGATCGGCTTTTTGTGCAGCTATACGCCGCTCGAGATTATCGATGCCGCGGGCGCTGCAAGTGTGGCCTTGTGCGGTACATCCGACGAGGTGATTCCCGAGGCCGAGAAGGTGCTGCCGGCAAACCTCTGCCCGCTCGTCAAGTCGACCTACGGTTTTGCCTACTCGCAAAAGTGCCCGTTTACGTACTTTAGCGACATGATCATCGGTGAGACCACCTGCGACGGCAAGAAGAAGATGTACGAACTGCTCAACGAGCTCAAGCGCACGCACATTCTGCATCTTCCGCAGGGTCGCGATCGCGCCTACGAGCGCGAGGGCTGGTACGAGGAGTGCCGTCTGCTCAAGGAGGAGCTCGAGGGCTTCTACGGCATCACGATTACCGATGACGATCTGCGCGCCGCCGTACGCCGTCGCAACCGTTTGCGTGCGGCCCAGCTCGAGATGCTTGCGCTGCAGGCCAACCAGCCGGCGGCCATGAGCGGCGTCGATCTGATGAGCACCATGTTTGCCGGTACGTTCAGCTTTGATATCGAGGCTTATACGCAGCAGCTGGAGCAAAAGGTTGCCAAGCTGCGCGAGGCCTACGATGCGGGCGAGCGCCCGGTCGCGGCAGATGCCAAGCGCATTCTGATCACCGGCTGCCCGGTGGGCGGCGTGATCAACAAGATCGGTCGCACCATCGAGTCCAACGGCGGTGTGGTCGTGTGCATGGACGATTGCTCGGGCGAGCGCACGGCGGCCATGATGATCGACCCGGAGGCTCCCGACATCCTGCGCGCCATCGCCGACCGCTATCTGGATATCAACTGCTCGGTCATGACGCCCAACGACGGTCGTATGGAAAACACGCTTGCCATGTGCGAGAAGTATCATGTCGATGGCGTGGTAGAGAGCGTGCTACAAGCCTGCCACACCTTTAACGTGGAGAGTGCGCGCATGCAGGAAGCTGTCGAGGGTGCGGGTATTCCGTATATGAAGATCGAGACCGACTACAGCAACGGTGACATGGGCCAGATCGAGACCCGCATCGCTGCCTTCATCGAAACCCTCTAGCTTCCTCAGGCACCGGATCTTGCCCCTCAAACCGTCGCTTGCGTACCAAAGTACGCTGCGCTCCTCTTTCGGGGCAATCTCCGGCACCTGAGAAACCTAGATCTAAGGCGCCTGAACGCGTCGCTACCTTTGATGTTTAGATTGGGAGAGAGCCATGATAGGGATCGGGATCGATATCGGGTCTACGGCGGCTAAGGCTGCTGTGGTCGACAGGGAGGGTTCGGTGGCGTGGGCGTGCGTGCAGCCAACCGGGTTCTCCTCGGTCGATGCTTCCGAGCGGCTGCGCGAGGCACTGGCAGCGGCTGGCTATGACGTGGCTGCCGACGACGTACGCGTGATCGCGACCGGCTACGGCCGTGTCGCCGTGCCCTATGCGCACAAGGTCGTGACCGAGATCACCTGCCACGGTACCGGCGCCGTGCGCCTGTTTGGCGATCACGGCACGGTGATCGACGTGGGCGGCCAGGACACCAAGGTCATCCAGCTTAAAGGCGGCCGCGTGGCCAAGTTTGCCATGAACGACAAATGCGCCGCCGGCACGGGGCGCTTTTTGGAGATCATGGCCGACCGCCTGGGTATTTCCCAGCAGCAGATGGCCGACCTGGCGCGTTCCGGCGAGCCTACCAAGATTTCCAGCATGTGCACGGTGTTTGCCGAAAGCGAGGTCATCAGCCTGATCGGTCGCGGTGAGCCGCGCGAGAACATCGCCCGTGGCGTGATCGACAGCGTCGTGTCGCGCGTGGCGACCATGGCCGGGCAGGCGGCGGGTGCGCCGTACTACCTGACGGGAGGTCTGTGCGAGAACGCCTTCGTGGTGGAGCGGTTGGGCGAGCTACTGGGGTCGCCGGTGACCACCTCGCCCCAGGCTCGCTTTGCCGGTGCCATCGGCGCGGCGATTCGCGCCGCCGCCTTGGCCTAGGGGTGTGCCGCGACATGCGCATCCTCAATATCTCGGCACAAAAACCAGATAGCACCGGCAGCGGCACCTACCTTGCCGCGCTCGTGCGCGAACAGATCGAGACGGGGCATCGCGCCGCCGTGCTTTGCGGCGCAGCTCCGGGTGATACCCAAGGCGAGCTGGACCGGCGTGCTGCCGTGTTTGCCGTACCGTTCGAGTCGCCCGAGCTGCCGTTTCCCATCTGCGGTATGTCCGATGTCATGCCCTATCCCTCCACACGCTATCGTGACCTGACGCCTTCGATGCTCAAGGCGTTTGAGCGGGCATTTGCTGCTGCAATCGATCGGGCGGTGGCTGAGCTTCGGCCCGATCTGGTGCTCTGCCATCACCTGTATCTGGTGACCGCATTGGCGCGCGAGTGCGTCCGGGGCGTGCCGGTTGTTGCCGTGTGCCATTCGACCGATCTGCGCCAGCTTCGTTCGCATGCGCTCGAGCGCGATCGCATCGTAAGTGCGGTTCGTCGGCTCGATGCCGTCTTTGCGCTCCATGCTGAGCAGGCTGAGCAGATTGGCCTGGTGTGCGGCGTCGATGCCGATCGCATCCACGTGATTGGGACGGGCTACGACCATCGCGTCTTCTGCCGCGACGCAAGCGTGACGAGGCGGCCGGGATCGCTTGTGTACGTGGGCAAGATTTGCTTTAAAAAGGGCGTCGAGTCGCTGGTTCGAGCCGTGTCATTGCCGATTGACGATGACGTCCGCCCATCTGGCTTGGTACTTGTGGGCGGTCGCGGGGACGATGCCGAGTACGCGCGTATCGAGCGCTTGGCCGCGGCCTCAGATGTGCCGGTGACGCTGGCGGGGCGCCTGGATAGCGATGGACTCGTGCATGCCTACCGCAGTTCCGACGTCTTTGTGCTGCCTTCGTTTTACGAGGGTCTGCCGCTCGTGACGATCGAGGCCCTCGCGTGCGGCTGCAAAGTTGTGGCGACCGATTTGCCCGGCGTTCGTCCCTGGATGGAGGCGATGCTTCCCGGTGCTCCCGTGACGTGGGTGGCGTCGCCGCGTATGACGGATGTCGACACGCCCGTGGCGGCCGACCTTCCGTTGTTTGAGCGCGCGCTGGCAGATGCTATCGCGCAGGCGCTTGCGGCGCCGCCTTCGACGTTCGAGCCGTCGGCGGTCTCTTGGGAAGCGTGCCTGGGGCGTATACTTAAAGTCGTTGATTTGTTGGAAGGGGGTTCGTATGGCTAAAGACACCGTGAGACTCACGTCCATGACGGCCGCGAGCGGTTGAGCCGCTAAGTTGGCCCCCGGAGCCCTCGCCCAGGTCCTGGGCGATTTACCCAATGTGCATAACGACAACTTGCTCGTGGGGTTCGATACCTCCGACGATGCGAGCGTCTTCCGCGTAGGGGAGAACCTGGGGCTCGTGCAGTCCATCGACTTCTTCCCGCCGATGGTCGACGACCCGTTTCTGTTTGGCCAGATCGCCGCGGCCAACTCGCTGTCGGACATCTACGCCATGGGCGGGCGGCCGAGCCATGCCATGAACCTGCTTTGCATACCCAGCTGCCTGGGCGTCGAGGTCGCCGGTCAGATTCTGGCGGGCGGCGCTGACAAGTGCGTCGAGGCCGGTTGCTCCATCGCGGGCGGTCACACCATCAACGATGACGAGCCCAAGTACGGCCTGTCCGTGAGCGGTTTTGTCGCGCTCGACCGCATGCTCGCCAACAGCGGCGCGCGCGTGGGCGATGTCCTGCTGCTGACCAAGGCGATCGGCTCGGGCATCATCACCACGGCCATTAAGGGCGAGCTCATCGAGCAGGACGAGGCCGCAGCCATGTTTGACTCGATGTGCACCCTCAACGAGGCGCCGATTCGTCTGACCGAGGGGCTCGAACTTCACGGCTGCACCGACATTACGGGCTTTGGCCTGATCGGGCATGCGTGCGAGATGGCCGAGGGCTCGGGCGTGCAGATTGAGCTTGCGTCGGGGGCGGTGCCGCTCTTTGACCAGGTGCTCGACATGGCGCGTCTGGGCATTATCCCTGCTGGCTCCTACCGCAACCAGGACTTCTTTGGCCCGCGCGTGACGGCCGACGAGGACCTTGAGCCGGGCATGTTGGATGCGCTGTACGATCCACAGACTTCAGGCGGTTTGCTTATTGCGGCGCCCGCGGCGGATGTGGATGAGCTTGCGCGCCGTCTGGATGCCGAGGGACGTATCGCCGCCGTTGTCGGTCGCGTGTGCGAGCCGGTGCCAGGCGGTCCTGCCGTCCACGTTGTCCGTTAACGACACGTTTATTGAGCTCTGTACCGTTCTAAAACGATTAATTCGAAAGGAAAAACTATGTCTACCAAGATTGAAGTCAATGCCATGGGCGATGCCTGCCCGCTGCCCGTCGTCAAGACGCTCAAAGCCCTGAAGCAGCTCGATGGCGAGGGCACAGTTGTGACCTCGGTCGATAACGAGACCGCCGTCAAGAACATCTCCAAGATGGCGCAGGAGAAGGGCTGCACGGCCTCAGTCGAGAAGGTTTCTGACGCCGAGTGGCACGTGACCGTGGCGACCTCTGGCGCCGTTGCCGTGGCCGATCCCAAGCAGGATGGCGCTGCCTTCTGTGATGCCAGCGCCGGCAAGGGCAAGCTCGTCATTTCCGTCTACACCGACTGCATGGGCCGTGGCGACGACGAGCTGGGCCACAAGCTCATGAAGGCCTTCATCTTTGCCGTGACGCAGCAGGAGGAGCTGCCCGCGACCATGCTGTTCTATAACGGCGGCGCCAAACTCACCGTCGAGGGCTCACCGGTACTCGACGATCTGAAGGGCCTGGCCGAGCAGGGTGTTGAAATCCTCACCTGCGGCACCTGCCTCGACCACTATGGCATTAAGGACCAGCTTGCCGTGGGCGAGGTCACCAACATGTACGTGATCGTGGAGAAGATGGAGCAGGCCGTGCGCGTTGTGCGCCCGTAGCGTATTGGTTGGAGTTGCCATGAGGGAGAAGCGCCCGGCGCTTGTCATCACGTTTCCCACCACGGCGGCCGCCATGGGGTGCGAGACCCTATGCATCGAGCGCGGCCTTCCTGGGCGAACGATTCCCGTGCCCGGGGAGGTCGCTGCCGGCTGCGGTCTGGCGTGGAAGGCGTTGCCTGCCGATGGGGAGCTGCTGCGCGCCGAGCTTGCCGCAGCGGGCATTCCCACCGAGGGCTTTACGGTGATTGATATGTGGGAGGTCGTGCGATGATCTACCTGGATAACGCGGCGACGACCATGCACAAGCCGCAGACGGTCATCGATGCCGTGGCGCAGGCGATGTGCTCGCTCGGCAATGCCGGGCGCGGCGCCACGTCGGGTGCGCTCGATGCGGCGCGCACCATCCACGGCTGCCGCGCCAAGCTTGCGCGCTTGCTGGGTTGCCCGCGGGCCGACCATGTTTGTTTTACGCCCAACTCCACCGCGGCGCTCAACACCGCCATCAATGGCGTGGTACGCCCCGGCGACCGTGTGGTCACGACGGTGCTCGAGCACAACTCCGTGCTGCGTCCGCTCAACCGCCTGGGGGCAGAGCGGGGCGTGACCGTTGAGCATGCGGGCTGTGACGCGAACGGCGTGCTCGACTACGACGAGCTCGAGCAGCTGGTCACGCCGGGCACGCGTGTCGTGGTGGTGACGCACGCTTCCAATGTGACCGGCAACGCGGTCGACATTGCACGTGTAGCCGCCATGGCCCATGCGGCCGGCGCTCTCGTGATCGTCGATGCCTCGCAGTCTGCTGGTACGGCGAAGATTGACATGGATGCCATGGGGCTCGACGTCGTGTGCTTCACCGGCCACAAGGGGCTCATGGGACCCCAAGGCACCGGCGGTCTGGCCGTGGCAGAGAGCATTGACCTGGCCCCTTGGGCCATGGGCGGCACGGGCGTGCACAGTTTCGATGCGTTGCAGCCGCTTGAGTGGCCCACTCGCCTTGAGGCGGGCACGCTCAACGGCCACGGTATCGCCGGCCTTTCTGCCGGCCTCGACTTTATCGAGGCCCAGGGTGGGGTCGAGGCGATTGCTGCCCACGAGCGTGCGCTCGCCGATCGCTTCCTTGCCGGTGTGCGCGAGATTCCGGGGATTAAGCTCTACGGTGCCTTTGACCAACCCGCGCGCTCGGCGATTGTGTCGCTCAACGTGGGCGATATCGACTCTGCCGAGATCTCGGATGCGCTCATGCAAGGGTGGGGGATTGCGACGCGCCCCGGTGCCCATTGCGCTCCGCTCATGCACCGTGCGCTAGGGACCGAGCGTCAGGGTGTCGTTCGCTTCTCGTTTGGGTATTTCAACACGGACGAGGAAGTCGACACCGCGATTGACGCTTTGCGCGATTTAGCCTGCTAGAGCGTATATACTTGCGGGACGGGTCTTATGCCCGTCCCGTTTTTGTTTCGATTCGAAAGGTGCTCTTATGGCCTCATCCGCCTCGCGTGGTCTACGCTCCGACCATGTCGTTACCGTCGGCATCGCCCTGTTCTCGATGCTCTTTGGCGCCGGCAACCTCATTATTCCGCCGCTGCTGGCGCTGCAGGCAGGTTCTGCCACGCCGGTCGCCATGCTCGGCTTTCTGATTGCAGCCATCGGCCTGCCCGTCATGGGCTTTATCGCCGTCGCGCTCGCCGGCACGGCCCGCGAGCTGGCCGGGCGCGTGCACCCCAAGTTTGGTGAGTTCTTTGTCGCGGCGGTCTATTTAGCGATCGGTCCGTGCCTGGCCATTCCGCGCACGAGCTCTACGGCCTTCGAGATGCTGGTGCCGCTGCTGCCGGAGGGCGTCTCGCTCGGTACGGCTCGCCTGGTGTTTGCCATCGGGTTCTTCGTTGTCGCGTTTGCGCTCACGCTGCGCCCGGGTGTCATCACACGCGTGCTCGGCCGCATTACGGGCCCCGCGCTCATTGCACTCATCGTGCTGGTCGTGGGTGCTGCCGTGGTCTCGCCGCTGGGACCGGCTGCCGCGCCTCAGGCTCCTTACGATGCCGGTGCTGCCGTGCAAGGCTTTTTGACCGGCTACCAGACCATGGACCTGCTCGCGTCTCTCGCCTTTGGCATTATCATCGCCGAGACCATCCACGAGCTGGGTGTTACCGATGACAAGCGCGTGGCCTTCGAGATTTCGCGTTCCGGTGTGATCGCCGGCGTGCTCATGGCCGTCATCTACTGCGGCCTGGCGCTTGCCGGCATGCAGCTCGGCACGGTTATGCCCGATGCTACCAACGGCGCCGCCATCCTTGCCCGTTCGGCCTCTATGCACTTTGGTCTTGTCGGCACGGTCGTGGTCTTTGCGATCTTTTTCCTTGCCTGCATGAACGTGTGTATCGGCCTCATCAGCTGCTGCTCGCGTTACTTCTGCGAGACGTATGTGGTTAAAGGGGGAGCGGAGGCTTCCGAGGAGGCTATGCGCCGTCCCTTTGCGATCCTCGCCTTTGTGTTCGCGGCGTTTTCGTGCGTGCTCTCCAACGTGGGGCTCGACATGATCCTCATGTTCTCGGTGCCCATGCTCAACGCCTTGTATCCCGTTGCCATCGTGCTGGTACTGATGGGCCTGGTGCACGGTTTTTGCGATGCGCATCCGCAGGTGTGGGTTTGGGTCGGCGGCGTTGTCGCGGTGCAGAGCGTAATCACTTCGGTCCGCGATGCGTTCTTTGCTGGCGCGTGGCTGCCGTTCGATGCGCTGCCGTTGGCGGATATCGGTGCCGCGTGGGCGCCGGTTGCTGTGGCGGCGTTTGTGATCGGTTTGGTTCATAGCCAGTTTGTCGCACATTCGAGGAGCTAGGGTTTCTGCGCTTGCACAGGCGGGAAGTCTCCCCTATAATTTCCTTCGCTTTGGGACACGCAAGGTTTATGCCTTAGCTGCTCAACACCTTCGGGACGTGGCGCAGTTTGGTAGCGCGCCTGCTTTGGGAGCAGGATGTCGCAGGTTCAAATCCTGTCGTCCCGACCATATCTTGCGGGCGTAGTTCAATGGTAGAACCCCAGCCTTCCAAGCTGATGACGCGGGTTCGATTCCCGTCGCCCGCTCCATAAGATAGATGAATGGCTCTGATTCCTTTTGGGACCAGAGTCATTTTCATATACATGTCGGGACCCCACATCCCCTCTTAAGTTGCGGTGAAGTATGGACTGTTTTTTGGCTTTTATGGCCCATGTAGTCCGTATTTCACCGCAACTATTTGTAAGGTTGGTTTTTGATGCCGTTGGGAGGGTCGTAGTGACCGTCTACCGAGAGTGGAAATATTTTCTGAAGCTCTGACCTGCGACGTCAAGTTTTTGGTCAGCTTTTGGCAAGGCCTGCGGACGGAAGCATGCGATAGCGTAATGGTATTCTCTCCGCCGTGATGGTTATGGGGTTGGCCATGCTCGATAAAGGCAAACATTTTCCTCAGTCATATGCAAGGATGCTATTCTCGGTCCTTGGAATTCATCAAGATGGACAGCTGCTTATAACAATTGATCCTTGGGATGAACGCCGTGCCCGCGAGCTTATGCAGGAAGAGCTCATGCTTCGTCTTTACAACCATGTGTATGCGGATCCGGTCTATTGGAATAATCTTGGGGTTGAAGATCGCATCTTTCAGTTGGTATCCGCTATTGCGGTCGTTGAACCGGATGCTGTGTTTTGCGGATCGACGGCAGCGCTGCTCTACGGCATCGGCTCGGCGTATACGCTTCTGGATAAAGTGCAAGTGCTGCTGCCACGGTCTACAAGGCGCGATACATATGAGTTCGTTGAGTATCGTCGATGGCGCCCGGGCGAGGTATGGCGGCTCGGCCCGTTTACGCTGACAGACCCCTATCGGACGGTGGTCGATATTGCCCGCACGAGTGCATTTCGGTATGCGCTTGGCTACGTCGATGGATTGGCTCGTGAGTATGATGTCGACCGCGAGGAGCTGCGCGCGTATGCGCAGGCCAATTGCCGCGGTTTGCATGGCATTGCGCGTGCGTTTGACGTGTTCGAGTATATGGACGGAAGGTCGGATAACGGGGGAGAGTCCGAGGCGCGAGCGGCAATGATCCTTGCTGGCGTCGCTGCGCCTGAGCTTCAGGTTGAGATTGCTCGGCCAGGAAGCGCCGGCTATTATCTGGCAGATTATGGTTGGCAGATGCCAGATGGGTCATGGATGTTGGCAGAGCTTCATGGTTTGGGTAAGTTTGAGGGCGAAACTCAAAAAGATTTGGAACATGCTGCGGCAAAAACCTATCGAGCCGCCTTATTGCGCGATGCGAACTTGCGTGCCATGGGTCATAACGTCATTCATTTCAAGCTATCGGACACATATGATGTCGAAGAGTTTGGCGCTATGATGCGCGGCTACGGTATCCCAACTACAAAGCCTTTTGCGGATTCCTGATAGCAGAGACTACCGACTCCGCCGCCCAACAATAAGTTGCGGTGAAATACGGACTGTTGAGGCCTTTAAAGGCATGAAACAGTCCGTATTTCACCGCAACTTAGGAGGGGATGGGGTTAGCTGCGGGGGCGGTGGCGGAGCTTGTCGATGGTGGAGTCGGTGCTTCGGCTGCGGGCTTCGGCGGCGCGGTCGCGGGCGTCGGCTGCGGTTTGGCGCTTGCGGCGGTAATCGATCATGCCTTGGATGATGGGCTTGCCAAAGCTCACGACATCATCGTTGTAGATGGCGGTTCGGGCTGCGAGGAGGCAGTCGCTAAAGTCCATATGCGTTTTGCCAAAGAGTTTGACGGCAAGGGCGACAACGGTGGGCTCGTCGACCATGACGTCATCGAGCAGCCTTTTCATAGCCGCAGCAATCTCAACGCGGGGAACCTTATAGACGTCGCGCAGCGTGACCACGACGCGCGTGATGATTTCGGGGTAGACACGAGCGGTGCGCGTGGCGATGACCTTGGCGGCGCGCGGTGACAGGACCTCGTCGTCGAGCAGATAGCGAAGGATGACGGTCTCGTCGATGATGGTGCTACTCATGGATATCTACTTCCTCGGGGCCCAAAATCGAATCGTCACTTTCTGTGGCAAGGTATTCAATCCAGGCATTGCGCTCCTCGGCGCGGCGATTGGGGTCACCATATGCTTTGAGCGATCCATAGGCGGCGGTGCCGTCCTTTGAGCGCACGGCGACCGGCTGAAAGGGGAGCTTGCGCATCAAAATGCTTTGCGCGACAAATAAACGGACAGCCTCGGCGAGCGATGTGCCCATGGCGTCGTAAAGACGCTCGGCATGCTGCTTGTCTTCCTCGCGAATGCGCACCTGCAGGATGGCTCGTTTTTGAGTCGATGACATCACTGGCCCCCTTAATGAGCGTGCAATATAGTCGGTCAAATGCGGCATGTGCCGATACTTGAGCATCTTATAACGATTACTTTATTTCGCTCAAGTAAATAACCATTAACATGTATACAAGCGTAATACATCCAAAATGAGAGTGCGTAAAAATCTCTGAGGCGTACGCATGTAATACACTCACCTTTATAGCCTCTAGAGAATAATTCCAACCTGCCAAAACCCCTGCAATACACCCGTATTGCAGGGCCTATGCTCAAGTTTGCCCCCTGCAACTGCGTATATTTAACCTGTATATCGTTGGAGGAATTCTATCGAAGTGCCTGTTTCGCCGCATGCACTCGATACGCCGATGCCGGACCACGGGCGGTCCGGGGCAACGTCGGCAGGGTCTCTCCGGCATGGGATTCAGGAGGGAGTGAACAACATGGGCAATAAACGAGTCGTAGCCGATTCCTCGCGCTGCATTGGGTGCCAAACCTGTATGGCGGCGTGCATCGAGGCGCACGACATTCCCGGCAACATCGCCGCGCCGCGCCTGCGCGTGACGCGTACGTACGAGATCTCCGCACCGGTGGCTTGCCATCACTGCGAGGATGCCCCGTGCGCCAAGGCCTGCCCCACGGGCGCCTTGTTCTTTGATCCAAAGAACCATCGCATCGGCGTCAACGAGGACAACTGCATCGGCTGCAAGAGCTGCGTCATGGCCTGCCCCTTTGGCGCCGTGAGCGTGGCGACCACGCAGGTCCCCGTCTTGATGGGCGACGTGCGCGTGGGTTCGCAGACTAAGAGCTTCGTGCTCAAGTGCGACCTGTGCGTGGACCGTCCCGGCGGTCCGGCGTGTGCCGAGGCGTGCCCGACCAAGGGCCTCACCCTGGTAGACGAGGAGCGCCTGGCAGAACTGACTGCCGAGCGTGCCCGCGCCACCATCGAAAACGAGGCGTAAGCGTCGGGCGACAAGCCCAATGATTGTCAAATAAGTACCGAGTATTCGGTAGCAGAGAAAGGAAGGAGGGTGTCATGGAGAAGCATAAAGTGATCTGCCCGTACTGCGGCGCCGGTTGCCAGTTTAACCTCCTGGTCCAAAACGGCCAGGTCGTGGGTACCGAACCGCTCAACGGCATCACCAACCAGAGCGAGCTGTGCCTTAAGGGCATGAGCGGCTACGACTTCATCAACGACACCAAGATCTTGACTCCTCGCGTACTGCACCCGATGATCCGTCGCACCAAGGGCGCGGATCTTGAGCGCGTAAGCTGGGACGAGGCACTGGATTTCACCGCATCTAAGATGCAGGCCATAATTGACGAATATGGTCCTAACGCTGTCATGACCACCGGCTCTTCGCGAGGCGGCGGCAATGAGGCGAACTACGTCATGCAGAAGTTTACGCGTGCGTGCATCGGCACCCACAGCGTAGACAACTGCGCCCGTACTTGACACGGCCCTACTGTCCTCGGTCTGATGGACACGGTTGGTTCAGGTTGCATGTCATGCTCCATCCCCGGTATGGAGGATGCGGGCTGCATTTTCCTCTTCGGCTATAACCCTGCCGATTCGCACCCCATCGTCGCAAGGCGTATCGTGCGAGCCAAAGAAAAGGGTTGCAAGATCATCGTCGCCGACCCGCGCCATATCGAAACTGCGCGTATCGCCGATATCTACCTTCCGATCAAGAACGGTTGCAATGTCGCGTTCCTCAACGCCTTTGCCAACTGTCTGGTCAACGATGGCCTCTACGACAAGGAATTCGTCGCCGAGCACACGAACGGCTTTGACGAGTGGTGGGAGACCATCAAGAACTACACTCCCGAATCCGTACAGGACATCACGGGTGTCGAGCCCGCGCTGATCCACCAAGCTGCCGAGATGTACGCCACGGCGAAGCCCTCTGCCATCATTGGCTGGGGCATGGGCGTATGCCAGCAGAAGCAGAACCTGAAGACGGTGCACACCATCGCCTCCATCGCCTGCGTTGCCGGCCAGATCGGCAAACCCAATTCCGGCCTCGCGCCCGTGCGCGGTCAGAACAACGTCCAGGGCTCCTGCGATATGGGCATGCTGCCCAACCTGTACCCTGGCTACCAGAAGGTCACCGACCCGGCAGTGCGTGCCAAGTTTGCCAAGGCTTGGGGCGTGCCCGAGGAAAAGCTCCCGCTCGAGGAGGGCTATAAGCTCACCGACCTGGGCCACCTGGTCGACGAGGGCAAGGTGCACTGCTTCTACAACTACGGCGAGGACCCGGTGCAGACCGAGCCCGATTCGGCCGGTATGCGCAAGACGCTCTCCGAGCTGGATCTGTTCATTTGCCAGGACATCTTTATGACGCAGACGACCATGCTCGCCGACGTCATCCTGCCTGCCACCTCTTGGGGCGAGCACGAGGGTGTCTTTACCGCATCCGACCGTAGCTTCCAGCATTTTGACGCGGCCGTTCCGCCCAAGGGCGAGTGCCGCCACGACTGGGAGATCTTCGCGGACCTGTCTACGCGCATGGGCTACCCCATGCACTACGACAACACCGAGCAGATCTGGAACGAGTGCATTAGCCTGTGCCCCAACTTTGTGGGCGCGACCTACGAGAAGATGGCTCCCGAGGGCGGTTACGCCCAGTGGCCCGTCAAGAGCACCGATGTGAACGACCACGGTACGCCCGACATGTTCGCAGGCGGCAAGTTCACCACCAAGGATGGCCGCGCCAACCTGATGGCGCACGACTGGGAGGCGCCCTCCGAGCTTCCCGACGATGAGTACCCGCTCATCCTGTGCACCGTCCGCGAGGTCGGCCACTACAGCTGCCGCTCGATGACCGGCAACTGCAAGACGCTGGCGCTGCTCGCCGACGAGCCCGGTTTTGTCCGCATGAATCCCGCGGACGCCCAGGCGCGCGGCATCAAGAACGGCGACATCGTCTCGATTCACAGCCGCCGCGGCCAGGTATACAGCCGCGCCGACGTGAGCGATCGCATCAACAAGGGCACGGTCTATATGACCTACCAGTGGTGGATCGGCAAGTGCAACGAGCTGACCATGCACAAGGTCGACCCGGTCTCGCACACGCCCGAGGACAAGTTCTCCGCCTGCCAGGTCGACGCTATCGCCGACCAGGTCTGGGCCGAGGGCGAGGTCGAGCGTCAGTACACCGAGCTCAAGCAGGCTCTGGTGGACGCCGCCGCTCCCCAGGACGTTGAGCCCGGCGCCGCCAAGTTCGACGACGAGACGCACGTAAATCAAATCGTGTAGTCCCGTTCTCGTTGGCTTTTTGGGCCGGGCGTCCCGTACGTTCGGGAGCCCGGCCCGTTATTTTGAAAGGAAGTGGGGATGAACCGCTTCATCGACATCAACCCGGAGAGGTGCATCGGCTGCGGAACATGTCAGTCCGCCTGTGCCGACGCCCACCGGATGCAGGGTCTTCAGGATACGCCGCGCCTGGCGCTCGTGAAGACCGGCGGTATTTCGGCCGCCCTTGCCTGCCACCATTGCGAGGGTGCCCCCTGCGCCGAGGTTTGCCCGGTGAATGCCATCGAGCACGATGGCGATCGCATCCACGTCAAGGAGCAGGAGTGCATCGGGTGCAGGCTGTGCGCCATCGCGTGCCCCTTCGGAGCCATCCATCCCGATGGCACGTCTATCGCCGGTGTCGCAGGCATGTGCGACCCGACGCCTTCGTATCCTAAGTCCCTGAGTAGCCTGCTGACGTGGGCTCCTGGCCAGTACACCTGCGCTGTCAAGTGCGACCTGTGCGCCTTCGATCCGGACGGCCCGCATTGTGTGGCGGCGTGCCCCACCAAGGCGCTGACCGTCATGGGCGGCGCGGCCGATCGCGAGCTCGACGAGGCCAAGCGTCTGCGCTCGATCGAAAACGGTCCCGTCGTCGACGTTACCGCTGTGGCCCAGGGCCTTTCCGAGAAAGCAGAAGGGAGCGTAAACAATGGATAGCATGACGCTGTTTATCGCATCGCTTGCCGTCTCGTGCATCGGTGCGCTCGCCTCGGTTCTGCTGATCAAGGCCGATAACGCCGCCAAGACCGCCGGCTGCCTTATCGGCGCCGTCGCCGCGGTGCTTTCGTTCATCGCGGGCCTCGAGGCCGTGCTTGGCGACGTTTCGTCCCTCAACACGGTCTTCTTCTTCCCGTTCGCCCGTCTCGAGCTCTTGCTCAACGGCCTTGCGGGCCTGATCGTGGTCCTCATCTCGATTCTCGCCTTTGCGGGCTTCATCTACGGTCTGTCCTACTTCGACGAGTACCCGGGCAAGGTCGGGCGCGCCGGCTTCTTTATGAACACCTTCGTCGCCTCGATGATGCTCGTCATCACCGCCGACAACGTGTTCTGGTTCCTGGTCGCCTTTGAGCTCATGTCCCTTACGAGCTACTTCCTTGTCGTTATCGAGGAGAACAAGAACTCCATTAGGGGCGGTTGGCTCTACTTCGTCATCGCGCACGTGGGCTTCGTTCTCATCATGGCGAGCTTCCTGCTCATGACCAACGGCGTGGGCGGTTCCTTCAGCTTCAGTGATTTCCGTACGCATGACTTTGGACCCGCCGTCTCCTCCGCGTGCTTCGTCCTCGCGTTCTTCGGATTTGGCGCGAAGGCCGGTATCATTCCGCTGCACTCCTGGCTGCCCCAGGCGCACCCCGAGGCGCCGTCCAACGTGTCCGCCCTCATGTCCGGCGGCATGATCAAGATCGGCATCCTGGGAATCCTCAAGGTCGGTCTCGACCTGCTCGCGGGTTCGGGCGTCCAGCTCTGGTGGGGCCTCATGGTCCTGGTCTTCGGATCCATCTCGTCGGTCCTGGGTGTCGTCTACGCCCTCCACGAGCACGACATCAAGCGCCTGCTTGCCTATCACTCCGTCGAGAACATCGGCATCATCTTGCTCGGTGTCGGCGCGTCCATGACGGCGCACGCCCTGGGCAACGACGTCATCGCGACGATCGCGCTCATGGCCGCCCTCTACCACACGCTCAACCACGCCATGTTCAAGGGCGAGCTGTTCCTCGGCGCGGGCTCCCTGCTCTATGCCACGGGTACGCGCAACATGGAGAAGATGGGCGGTCTGTTCCGCCGCATGCCGGTCACGGCCGTCTGCTTCCTCACCGGTGCCCTTGCCATCTCGGCCATCCCGCCGCTCAACGGCTTCGTTTCCGAGTGGTTCACCTACCAGTCCCTGTTCAACATCTCGACGCTCTCCGACCCGGTCGTCATGGTGTTCGCCGTCGCCTCCGCGGCCGCCCTCGCCATCACCGGTGCCCTGGCCGTCACGTGCTTCGTGAAGGCCTACGGCGTCTCGTTCGCGAGTAGCCCTCGTTCCCAGGAGGCCGCGAACGCCAAGGAGTCCCCGGCTCCGATGTTGTTCTCGCAGATGCTCCTCGCGACCATCTGCGTGGTACTGGGAATCGGCTCCCCGGTCATCGCCCCGGTTCTGGGCGACGTCGCCCAGAGCGTGCTTGCCGGCTCCGCCGTCACAGCCACCTCGGGCGTGTCTCTCGTGAACGAGATTTCCGGTGCCGCCACCTCCACCCCCGCGATCGCCATCGCGCTCGTGGTCCTCACCGGCCTCGCGTTCGCGTTGAGGTCCTGCCTCGGCGCCAAGGCCCCCGCTAAGAAGACCGACCCTTGGGCGTGTGGCTACGAGCCCAACGAGCACATGCCCGTCGTCGCCACGAGCTTCGCGTCCGACGTCGAACTCTTCATGGGCCCGCTCTACACCCTGCGCGAGGTATGCACCAAGATCTGCTGGTCCATCGCGCACGTGTTCCAGAAGCTCACCGGTGTCGCCCAGGGCGTCGAGCCCCTGCCCGACCGTTTCCTGGTCGATGCACCGAGCGAGGGTGCCGACAAGCTGGCCGGACTCGCCTCCAAGATCGAGGGCGGCAACTACTCCGTATACATCTGCTACATCGTCGCGGCGCTCGTGGTCTTCCTCGTGCTCGCCGTGGTCATGGTCTAGAGAGGGGAGAGGATATTATGAACATCGTTCTTGCGATGGCGCAGGGCCTCGTGGTCATGCTGGTCGCGCCCTTCTTCTCCGGCCTCGCCCGTGTGATTCGCGCGAAGATGCACAATCGCCGCGGTCCGTCCATCCTTCAGGATTACCGGGACCTCGCGAAGCTCATGGCGCGTCCCGAGTCCGTGAGTTCCGACTCGAGCTTCGTGCTGCGCATCATGCCGCCGCTGTTCCTCGCGGTGTCGTTTATGCTCGCCATGGGCCTGCCCATGTTCACGCTCCAGAGCCCCATGCCCGTCTTTGGTGACGCCATCACCATCATGTACGCGCTCGCGTTGTCCCGCTTCTTCTTCGCGCTGTCCGGCGTGGATTCCTCCAACGCCTACGCGGGCTTCGGCGGTATCCGCGAGCTCCTCATGAGCGTGCTCATCGAGCCGTCCATGCTCATCGCGCTGTTCACCGTCGCCATCGTGTGCGGCTCCACGGACATTGCGACCATGGGTCAGCACATCGTTACGGGCAACGTCTCGAGCGTCGTCGCCGTTATCCTCGCCGGCGTCGCCTTCGCGGCCGCCTGTTACATGGAGCTCGGCAAGCTTCCGTTCGATCAGGCCGAAGCCGAGCAGGAGCTCCAGGAGGGCCCGCTCGCCGAGCTCTCCGGCCCGTCCCTGGCCATGATGAAGCTCGCCATGGGCATGAAGCAGGTCGTGGTCGTCGCTTGGTTCACCTCCATCTTCATCCCCTGGGGAGAGCCCGCGACCATCGGCGTCACCGCTCTCGTGGGCGCCGTCGTCTTCCTCGTCAAGTGCCTGGTCGATTTCGTCGTCTGCGGCGTGCTCGAGAACTCCGTTTCCCGTTCGCGCTTCAAGGTGCTCGGTAACCAGACCTGGGCCGTCGTCGGCATCGCGGTCCTCGCGTTCGTCTTCGTCGTCGTAGGCGTGTAGGGAGAAGGGAGAAACTATGTCAATCGAATCGAGCTTGTCCCTCTTTGCCATGGTGGCGATCGCCGTCCCCATGCTGGGCTCCCTGCTCATCGTCATGCTGCCGCGTCCCTACGCTAAATGGATCTGCGCCTTTGCCGGCGGCATCGCCACGGTCGCTTCCGTTGGCTTGGCCGCGACGTTTGCCGGAAACGGCATGAACGCGGTCGATGTAACCTGGGCGAGTATGGGCCAGACCTTGGTCATGGGCTTCATATTCGACCGGATGAGCACGCTGCTCGCACCCGCGTTCGTCGCTATCGGCCTGCTCGTCGTCATCTATTCGTTCCCGTACATGAGCGATAAGAATAAGGAGCATCCCGACGCGCCCCGTCGTCGCTTCTACGTGTACTTCTCCACGTTCATCGGCGCCATGGCCGGTCTCGCCTACAGCTCCACCATCGTCGGCCAGCTCGTTTTCTTCGAGATCACCGGTGTGTGCTCCTGGGGCCTCATCAGCTACTACATGACGCCCACGGCCAAGAAGGCCGGTATGAAGGCGCTCATCATCACCCATATCGGCGCTCTGGGACTCTACATCGGCGCGGCCTTCCTGTTCGCCGGAACCGGCACGTTCGCGCTGAGCGCGATCTCCCAGCTCGATTCCGGTATGAAGACCGTCGTGCTGCTGCTCATCCTGTTCGCTGCTTGGGCCAAGTCCGCCCAGTTCCCGCTCTACATGTGGCTGCCCTCCGCAATGGAGGCCCCCACGCCCGTTTCCGCCTACCTTCATGGCGCGTCCATGGTTAAGGTCGGCGTGTGCGTGTTCGCCCGCGCTCTTGCGAGCGCCGGCGATATCCCCGAGATCGTCGGTTGGGTCGCCATCATCGACGCCGTCGTGACCATGCTCTTCGGCTTCCTCATGTACCTGCCCCAGAAGGATATGAAGCGCCTGCTCGCCTTCTCGACGATCGCGCAGCTCGCCTACGTGTTCTTTGGCCTGGGCCTCTCCGTGTTCGGAAGCCAGATGGCGTTTAACGGCGCCGTCGAGCACATCTTCAACCACGCGTTCACCAAGACCCTGTTCTTCCTCATCGCTGGCTCTCTCAGCTTCACGCTGGGAACCCGTATGCTGCCCAAGATCCAGGGCCTCATGAAGAAGTACCCGGTCACGGGCGTGGGCTTTGCGGTCGCCGCGACCGCTATCGCCGGCGTGCCCCCCATGAGCACGTTCTTTTCCAAGTTCCAGATCATTTCCGGTGGCTTCGCGGTTGGTGCTACCAACACGGTCATCTTTGTCCTCGTGTGCGTCATGGTCGTCGAGACCGTCGCCACCTTCGCATGGTTCCTGCGTTGGATGGGTAAGGTCCTGCCCGGTGAGCCGAGCGAGACCGTGGCCGCCGGCCAGCCCCTTCCGCGCGCCATGGCGTTCGTGTTCGTCGTCCTCATGATCATGGTCGTCGTCGCCGGTCCTCTGTCCTCTAGTTGGATGGGTTAGGAGGTAGGACATGGGTTATTCGTTAGTCAATATCCTGGGCGGTCTTCTGATCGTGACCTCCACCATTGTGGTCGTCTCGAAGACCATCCCGTCCGCCATCAAGTGGTACGCGATCCAGTCGGTTGTCCTGGTGGGCGTGCTGCTCACCCTGGGCCTCACCACCGGTGCCACCGAGCTTCTCATGTGGGCCGCGTCGGCCTTCGTCACCAAGGTGATCCTCGTTCCGTTCATTCTCAACCGTGCCTACAAGAAGATGGGTTCGCCTGCCGATAGCACGCTGACCTCCTCCATCAAGCCGGCCTGGACCATCATCCTCACCGGTCTGGAGGTGGCCGTCTGCTTCGCGGTGGTCACGCGCCTGAGCCTGCCCACCGCCGAGGTGGCCACTCCGGCCCTCGCCATCAGCTTCGCGCACTTCTTCGTCGGCCTCACGTGCATCATCTCCCAGCGCAACATCCTCAAGCAGATCTTCGGGTACTGCCTTATGGAGAACGGTAGCCACGTGACGCTCGCTCTGCTCGCGCCCACGGCCCCCGAGATCATCGAGATCGGCATCGCCACCGACGCCATCTTCGCCGTCATCATCATGTCCGCCGTCGTCGTGAGGATTTGGAACGACACCAAGTCGCTCGACTCCCACGACCTGACCGAATTGAAGGGGTAGGCCATGGATGTTTCAATGCTGACGGTCGCCCTGCTCGCTTGTCCTCTCGTGTTCTCCCTGATTATGGCTGCGCTCCCCAAGACGACGTCCTACAACGTCTTCGCGGGGCTCAACACCATCTCCGTCGCGGCGACCCTTGTCCTTTCGGTCGTCACCGCGGGAACCATGCTCTCGAGCGGGCAGAATATCGACGCTTTGGGCCTGTGGCTCCATCTCGATTCGCTCTCGTCGATCTTCGTCCTTCTGGTAGGCATCATCGGGTTCATCACCGGCGTGTACTCCATCTCCTATATCAAGATCGATATCGAGGAGAAGACCATGCCGGCCGAGCGCACCAAGCAGTACTACGCGCTGTTCAGCCTGTTCGTCTTCACGATGCTGCTCGCCTGCCTGTCCAACAACATCATCCTCACCTGGGCGGCGGTCGAGGCCACTACGCTGTCGACCGTGTTCCTCGTGGGCATCTACAAGAACAAGCAGGCGCTCGAGGCGTCTTGGAAGTACGCGATGGTCTGCACCGCCGGTGTGGCCTTCGGCCTGTTCGGCACGCTGCTCATCTACGCGAACGCCGCCGATATCATGCCCAACGCGCATGAGGCCGCCTTCCTCACCTCCATCATGCCCTACGCCGACCAGTTCGACCCGATGCTCGTGCGCCTCGCGTTCGCGTTCATCGTCATCGGCTTCGGCACCAAGGCGGGCCTGTTCCCCATGCACACCTGGCTGCCCGACGCGCACTCCCAGGCTCCGAGCCCGGTCTCCGCGCTGCTCTCGGGCGTGCTGCTCAAGTGCGCCATGCTGGTGATCATCCGCTTCTACTCCCTGTCCATCATCACGGTGGGCGACACCTATCCGCGAACGCTCCTGCTCATCCTGGGCACGCTGTCCATCTTGGTGGCTGCCCTGTGCATCTTCAAGCAGGACGATATCAAGCGCCGCTTCGCGTACTCCTCCGTCGACAACGTCGGCGTGGTCGCGCTGTGCCTGGGTATCGGTGGCCCGCTCGGTATCGCCGCCTGCCTGCTGCACTGCATCTTCCACGGCTTCACGAAGGCGCTCGCCTTCTGCATGGCCGGTAACATCCAGCACATCTACCACACCCGCGACCTGAACAAGATCAAGGGCGTCGTCGAGATCGCTCCCGTCACGGCAGCGCTCACCATCATCGCCCTGCTCGCGCTCGCCGCCTTCCCGCCGTTCGCCCTGTTCATCTCCGAGTTCCTCACCTTCGTGGCCGGCGTTCAGTCCGGTCCCATCTGGGTGGTCGTGCTCGTGGCCATCGGCCTCACCGGCGTGTACTTCGCCCTTACCGGCATCGCGCTCAAGTCCATCTTCGGCAAGGCGCCCGAGGGCATGAAGCGCCACGAGGTGCCCGCCCTCATGATCATCCCCGAGATCGCCCTCGCGATCGTGGTCATGTGGTTCGGTATCGCCACCCCGGTCGCCATCACGAGCGGCGTCGAGGATGCAACGTCCGTCGTTTTGAACCAGAGCGTCGAAGAGCTCCACGAGGCCCCTCTCTACCGCATGGTGTTCAGTTCCCAGACCAAGACAAGTGAGGTGAATTAGCACCATGGCAGAACCTGAAAAGAAGGACTACGCTCGTCGCTGCGAAAGCCACGTCGAGGCCCTGCGTGCTGCAGTGCCGGGCGCTATCGAGAAGGTCGAGTGGCAGTGCGAGGACCAGCTGACGATTACCGTCAAGCAGGACAAGCTGCCCGAGGCCGTCCACTACCTGTACTACGAGCGCTACGGCTGGATTCCCGTGATCATCGGCAACGATGAGCGCAGCCTGTGCGGTCGCTACGCCGTGTACTACGTCATCTCCATGGAGGGGGAGGACCCCGGCTGGGTGACCGTGCGCACCGAGGTCGATCCCGCCAAGATGACGTTCCCGTCCGTGACGCCGTTCGTCCCCGCCTGCGTGTGGGGCGAGCGCGAGCTTCGCGACATGTTCGGCCTGATCCCCGAGGGCCTGCCCGACCGTCGTCGCCTGGTGCTGCCCGACGATTGGCCCAGCGGCCTGTACCCGCTGCGCAAGGACTCCATGGACTACCGCTTCCGTCCCGCTCCCGCGAGCGACATGGAAAACTACGAGTTCTTGGCCGATTCCAAGGGCAAGGAGACGACGCTCGTCCCCATGGGCCCGTTGCATATTACCTCCGACGAGCCCGGCCACTTCCGCCTGTTTGTCGAGGGCGAGACGATCGTCGACGCCGATTACCGTCTGTTCTACGTGCACCGCGGCATGGAGAAGGTTGCCGAGACGCGCCTGAACTATGACGCCGTGACGTTCCTCGCCGACCGCATCTGCGGCATCTGCGGCTGCGCCCACTCGGTGGCCTATGCCGAGGCCGTCGAGCGTGCCCAGGGCATTCATGTCCCGCCGCGCGCCCAGTACATCCGCGCCATCATGCTCGAGGTCGAGCGCCTGCACTCGCATCTGCTCAACATTGGCCTGGCGTCGCACTACACGGGCTTCGACTCCGGCTTCCAGCAGTTCTTCCGCGTCCGCGAGAAGTCCATGGACCTGGCCGAGAAGCTCTCCGGTCACCGCAAGACCTACGGCCTCAACGTGATCGGCGGCGTGCGTCGCGACATTTTGGCCGAGCAGAAGCTCTCCACGCTCACGACTATCCACCAGCTGCGCTCCGAGGTTCAAGAACTCGTCGACGTCTTGCTCTCCACGCCCAACTTTATTGAGCGTACGAGCGGTATCGGCATTCTGGACCGCAAGATCGCTCGCGACTTCTCGCCGGTCGGCCCGCTCATGCGTGGCTCGGGCTATGCCCGCGACGTGCGCTTTGACCATCCCTTCGACGGCTACGCTGATCCGGATGTCCAAAAGATGCACGCTGCCACGGCCGACACCTGCGATGCCTTCGGCCGTACCGCCGTTCGCATCCAGGAGGTCTACGATTCGATCGACATGATCGAGACCATGCTCGAGAACTGCCCTTCGGGCCCCATCCTCACCACGGATTGGGAGTACACCCCGCACAAGTACGCCATCGGCGCTACCGAGGCGCCGCGCGGCGAGGACGTGCACTGGGCCATGCTCGGCAACAACCAGAAGTGCTACCGCTGGCGCGCCAAGGCCGCCACGTACAGCAACTGGCCGGTCCTGCGCTACATGTTCCGCGGCAACACCGTGGGCGACGCGGCGCTGATCGTCGGCTCGCTCGACCCGTGCTACTCCTGCACCGACCGCGTGACGGTGACCGATGTCGCCGCCAAGCGCGACCACGTGCTCGACAAGGAGCAGTTCGAGAACGTCTGGCGCGACAAGTCGCCGCTTGCGGGTGAGGGCACCATGGCCGCTCCGCTCGATGAGGAGGCGCTCTAATATGCTGAAGCTTTGGAAGGTTAACGCCAAGGCCGGCGACGCGACGGTCAAGTACCCGTTTGCGCCGTTTCCCACCAACAAGGACATGCGCGGCAAGCCCGAGCACAACGCCGAGCTCTGCATCGCCTGCGGTGCCTGCGGCGTGGCGTGCCCGGCCGATGCCATTCGCATGGACACCGACCTTGCGGCCGATACCATTACTTGGTCGATCGACTACGGCCGCTGCATCTTCTGCGGCCGCTGCGAGGAAGCCTGCCCCATGGAGGCCATCAAGCTCACCGAGGAGTTTGAGCTGGCCGTCATGAGCAAGGACGACCTCACCAGCAAGAGCGTCTATACGCTCGAGCACTGCTCGCGTTGCGGCAAGCCGTTTGCCCCGCACAAGGAGATCGACTACGCCAAGCGCCTGCTGCAAAAGACCGGCGGCATGGAGGCCATCCAGGCCGCCCGTACCGTCGGTATGTGCCAGGAGTGCAAGCGCGAGCTCGACGCCCTGCGCGCCGCCTCGGCCGTAAAGACCGGCAACGCGCGCGGCATGGCTGCCAACGAGACGCTTGCGTCCGGTGAGCCCCAGGGCCCCGGCATGGAGTATCTGGGCGGCCACGGCGTGAACCCGGAGTATGTCGACCGCGAGCTCAACCCCGACGCGCCCGAGATCCCCGCTGGACCTGCACCAGTCGAGGGCATCATCATGGATTTTGATACGAAGGAGGAGTAACCATGGCCGAACCCACGCTTTTGCCCGAGCGGCTTCAGTACCGCCCGACCAAGATCGAGCTCGACGAGAGCATCGAGAAGGCCAAGGCGACCCTTCTTAAGAAGATCAAGCGCTCGGTGTACGTCTACCGTGTTGACTGCGGCGGCTGCAACGGCTGCGAGATCGAGATCTTCGGTTCTATCACGCCCGTCTTCGACGTCGAGCGCTTTGGCATCAAGGTCGTGCCCTCGCCCCGTCACGCCGACGTGCTGCTGTACACCGGTGCCGTGACGCGTGCCATGCGCATGCCGGCCCTGCGCGCCTTTGAGGCCGCACCCGATCCCAAGATCGTGGTGTCCTATGGCGCGTGCGGCTGCACCGGCGGCATCTTCTACGACAACTACTGCGTCTGGGGCGGCACGGACAAGATTCTGCCGGTCGATGTCTACATCCCCGGCTGCCCGCCTAGCCCCGCGCAGACCATCTACGGCTTTGCCATGGCGCTCGGTCTGCTGGACCAAAAGCTCCATGCCGAGACCACGGTGGAGGCCGCCGGCGAGCAGGCCGATATCCTGCACCCCGGCGTGCCGTACAAGCTGCGCGTTGCCATCGAGCGCGAGGCTCGCGCCATGAGCGGCTACCGTTACGGCCGCGACCTGGCCAATGAGTTTATGGATACGCTCGAGGGCGCGCCCAAGGGCGATATCCGCGGTGCCATGGCGCTGCTCATCGACAAGCAGGACGATCCTCGCCGCGTCGAGGTGTACTCGGCGCTGCAGGATCTGGTGCTGGCCGGAGGTCGCTAGATGGAGCTCACGGACCGCTCTGGTTACTTTGCGGGCCCCGGCATGCTCGGCGGCTCTTTTGGCGACGCCTCGCGCGCAAGCGACGAGGCCGCCGAGGGCGTCGCCGACCCCTGCCTGGGCCATGCGCCCGACCAGGTGGTCTTCTACGAGCTCACGCGTAAGTTTGTTGAGACCGAGGAAGACGTTCCCCAGGAGGCCTGCGACGTGCTGTACTACACGCTCGCCGTGGGCCACCACACCGGCGTGCTCGATTGCTTTGAGCCGCGCCTGTCGGTGCCGGTGAACGTGTTCTATTCGCTCGTCGACGCGCTGCCGGAGGGGGAGGCCAAAACCAAGTTTGAGGCCATCCGCTCCTTTGGTGAGTGCCAGCTCGACAAGGCGGCCGTGCCGTCGCTGCTCGAGGCTTGCGATGCGTTGCTCGACGAGCGCGGTTTTCGCGGGTCGGCCAAGGCCGGCATCTCGGTGTTCGACGACGACTTTGCTCTGCATGCCCAGCAGGTCGCGTTTCTGATGAAGTTTCGCGATCTGGTTGAGCGCGTGCGCGATGTGTCGGGCGTTTATCTGACGGGGAGGTTGCAGTAATGGGTCGCGTTGTGGATGGCCGCGTGAACGGCGCCCCGTTTGCGGGTATCGTGCTCACGGCGGGAAGCGTGCTGCGCGCCGACGATGCCGCCGGCCCCGTGCTCTCCAAAAAGATGGAGGACGCGCCCATCGCCGGTTGGTACACCATCGACGGAGGCCAAACGCCCGAGGATGACATCATCGAGGTCAAGCGCGAGCGTCCGCCGCGTTTGGTCTTGGTTGATGCCGCAGACATGGTGCTGCCCGTCGGCGCCATCCGCTTGCTCGACAAACGTGATGTGGCCCGCAAGTCGATGTTCACCACGCATTCGCTTCCCTTGTCGATTCTGATCGAAGAGATTGAGCAATCGTGCGATGATATCGTCTTCGTCGGAATTCAGCCGGGCGACACGGAGTTCTACAACCCCATGTCCCCGGAGGTCTTTGACGCCGTCGACGCCGTGTACGACGCCGTGGCCGCCAACGACTTTTCCCACTTTGTCCGCTTGGGGCAAGAGCGGTAGGAGCACTTGTTCCATTTTGTTAGGAAAGAAGTGATTGACATGGCAGATTCCAAGGCGGAGTATCCCGCTCCCGATTGCCTGGTGCCCGCCGCGATCGAGGCCAAGACCGAGGTCGCCGGCGTGACCAAGGCCAACCTGCCGGTCGCTAAGGCCTTTCTGTTGGCAATGTTCGCCGGTGCGTTCATCGCCTTCGGCGGCCTGTTCTTTACGGTGTTTTTGAGCGATAGCACGCTGGGCTGGGGCGCCCAGCGCGTCGTGGGCGGCCTGTGCTTTTGCCTGGGCCTGGTGCTGGTACTGGTGTGCGGCGCCGAGTTGTTTACCGGCAATTCGCTTATGGTCTGCGCGCTCAAGAGCAAAAAGATCACCCTGGCTCAGATGCTCAAGGCATGGGTCGTCGTATGGGTCGGTAACTTTGTCGGTGCCCTGTTCATCGTCTTTTTGGTGTGCATGGCCGGCATTTACAAGCTCAACGGCGAGGCGGTTGCCAATTCCATGGTGAGCGTCGCCGCCGGCAAGGTGACGGTCGACTGGGTGACGATCTTCTTCCGCGGCATCCTGTGCAACATCTTTGTGTGCCTGGCCGTGTGGATCGGTACTGCCGGCAAGACCGTGGTCGATAAGGTTGTGGGCATTTTGCTTCCCATCGCCGCCTTTGTGGCCTGCGGTTTTGAGCACTGCGTCGCCAACATGTACTTTTTGCCCATGGGCGCCGTGATGCACGCGTGCGGCTATGGCGCCGACGTCGCCGGCGCCGATGCGCTCAACGCCGCTGGCATTGCGTTTAACCTGTCCGCCGCCACGCTGGGCAACATCGTGGGCGGCGCGGTTCTGGTCGCGCTCGGCTACTGGTTTATCTACGCCAAGAAGTCCGAGGCGTAAGGTGCCGTCTGTTTGACGTTGGGCCTCCCGCGGGGCGTTGCCGTGCGGGAGGCTTTTTGGGTCCGGGGCTCGTTGGCGGGCTTTTGGCCTGTTGTGTTTGGCTGATGAAAGGGGTAATCGAGATGGCATCTGCTGTGAAGCGTGACAGTCGCGGCGTGGTGACCACATGCGGGGGATGCTATGCCGATTGCGCCTTTGCGGCACGCGTTGAGGACGGTCGCGTGGTGGCCGAGCTGCCGGTGCCGGGGCATCCGTGCGCGGCGCGTGCCCTGTGCGCCCGCGGACGGCATCGCCTGGCAATGCCGTTTGACGAGCGCGACCGGATTTTGCACCCCATGCGCCGACGAGCTGATGGCTCGGGGTTCGATGCGATTTCCTGGGATGAGGCGTTCGCGCAGATCGCTGCGCGCCTTTTGGGGATTGTTGACGAGCACGGGCCTCGTGCGCTGGGCATGACGCTCGGCGTGCCCTCGTTCGACCGCTACTGGGCGTATCGTTTTATGCATGCGCTGGGCTCGCCCAACGTATACGGTGCAGACGGCGCCTGCGAGGTAAGCCGTCTCACCGGTTGGGAGCACAGCCTGGGCTATAGTCCCGCCTCCGACCTGGCGCATACCGATTGCATCATGTACCTGGGGCGTTCCATTGTCGATTCGTCGACGATGGGGGCCTTTGATACGCTCAACGATGCCCGTCGACGTGGGGCGAAGATTATCGTGGTCGACCCCCGGCGCAGTGGCTCGGCTGCGCTTGCCGACCGCTGGCTGCGCGTACGCCCGGGCTGCGACTTGGCGCTGCTGTTGGGTATTGCCCATGTCTTGATTGCCGAGGACCTGTACGACCACGAGTTCGTGACCCGCTATACCACGGGTTTTGACGAGCTGGCGCAGGCGGCCCGTGCTTGGACGCCTGAGTGGGCCGAGTCGATGTGCGACGTGCCGGCCGCAGAGATCGCCGCCACGGCGCGCGATCTAGCTGCCGCCGCGCCTGCTGCCGTGGTGGACGCCGGCTTTCATGGTGGTATCGGTATCGCGTATGCCAACAGTACGCAGACCGCGCGCGCTATCTGCTTGGTCGATGTGCTGCTGGGCTGTATTGGGCATGCGGGCGGTGCCCTCAACCCGCCCATGCCGCTTGCGTTGGGCGATTTGGACCCTGCGCGTTTCGCGACGCCGCTGGTGCCGCGTGAGCCCAAGTTGGGGTCCGAGCGCTATCCACTGGTCGATCCGGTGCGCGGCCTGTGCACGACCATCGGTCAGTCGATTCTTGCCGGGGACCTGCGCGGGCTGATCGTTTACGCCAGCAATCCCGGCGCGGGCTATGGCAATGCGCAGGCTTGGTTGGGTATTTTGCAGCAGCTCGACTTGCTCGTGACCGTTGATATTCGCTGGTCCGAGACGGCGCGTGCTTCTGATTTCGTGCTGCCCGACGTGACGTATCTGGAGGCCGACCGCGGCGTGGAAACGGTGGCGGGCGCCAACGATGCGCGCGTGTTCTACCGCAATGCCGTGCTGCCCGTGCAGCATGACGACACACGTCCCGGTCGGGAGATCTTTGCCGGTCTGGCGCAGGCGTGTGGCGTGGGCGAGTACTTCCAGTTTACGCCTGACGATTTGGCGGCTGCCCAGGTGGCACCGTTTGGGATCGATCTGGACGAGCTCAAGGAGCGAGGCTGGGCCGACACGGGCATTGCGCTGCCATCGCGTACGGGCGAGCCGGCGATTCCCTTGGATGGCGGCAAAATTGCGCTGGCAAGCGATATATGGGAGCGAGCCGGTTTGGGCCGCGTTCCCGGTTGGATCGCGCCCATGGTGGAGCCCGGTCCGGGGATGTTTCGCCTCATTAGCGGCAACCGTCCCTTTGAGTCGCATACCTCGCGAAGGCTTGCGGCCCAAGGTGCCGCCGAGGCTGGATCGGACCTGGATGCCGTGCAGATGAATGCCGATGCCGCCGCTCGCATGGGTATCGCCGATGGCGAGGTCGTCGAGCTCGTGAGCGATATGGGCCGCGATCGCGTGCGCGTAGAGACGACGCCCTATCTGCATCCGGCGTGCATCTTTACGTCGGCCGCCCCCGGTGGGCGTTCGTTTGGCTCCGATGCCGGTGGCACTCAGGGCTTGGGCGTAGGCCCGCTTGACCATACACCGTTGCGTTGGGATTCGTTGACGGGCGCCGCGCTCACCCAGGAAAACGCCGTTCGCGTGGAAAAGATCGCGGCGCGCGAGGATAATAGCGATTGATTGACTCAGCCGATCGAATTGGCTGATGGTTTGACGTTCGAACGATTGATTCACCTTTGGTTTTGAAAGGCCGCACATGAGCGATAGCCAGAACATGTCCGATGAGGTACGCGCCCGCCTTCGCGCTATTCCTTCCGTCAACGAGTTGCTCGCAGAGTGGCCGGTTGTGAAGGCGGCGGGGGAGACCTGCGACGCGGTGGTGCATACCGCCGTCACGGCCGAGCTCGACGAGGAGCGCTCCGCCATTCGCGCCGGTGCCGCCCCGCGCTCTAAGCGCGAGCTGGCCTCGGCGATCGAGTGGCGTGCACATCGATCCGCACTGCCAAGCCTGCGTCCTGCCGTCAACGCCACGGGTGTGGTCATCCATACCAACCTGGGCCGAGCCCCGCTCGCGGAGTCGGCGGCAAAGGCCGTGGCCGAGGTTGCGCGCGGGTACAGTACGCTCGAGTACAGTGTGGACACCTGTTCGCGCGGGTCGCGCAAGGAGCACGCCGCGCAGCTGATTCGCTCGCTCACCGGTGCCGAGGACGCGCTCGTGGTCAACAACAATGCCGCCGCGGTGCTGCTGGTGCTGGCGACCCATGCCGCAGGCAAGGAGGTCATCGTCAGCCGCGGCGAGCTTGTCGAGATCGGCGGCAGCTTCCGCATCCCCGATGTCATGGCGGCTTCGGGCGCCAAACTCGTCGAGGTCGGCGCCACCAACCGCACGCATTTGGGCGACTACGAGCGCGCCATCACGCCCGATACGGCGATGATCCTTAAGGTCCATCCTTCTAACTATCGCATCGAGGGCTTTCACGAGGAGGTGGGCTCTCGGGAGCTTGCCGCTCTGGCCCACAAGCATGGCCTGCTGTTCTACGAGGACCAGGGCTCGGGCGCGCTGTTGCCCGACGACATCCTGGTGCGCGGCGGCGAAGAAACCACGCCGGCTTCGGTTTCGGCAGGGCTCGATCTGGTGTCGTGCTCGGGCGATAAGCTGCTGGGTGCCGCGCAGGCGGGCATTATCATGGGCCGTCGCGATCTGGTCCAGGCCTGCGGGTCGCATCCGCTTATGCGCGCCTTGCGCCCGGGCAAACTGGCTCTGTCGGCGCTCGAGGCCACGCTGCGTATCTACATGGACGGCGCCGATGTTGCCCATCGCGATATTCCGGTGCTCAGCATGCTTACGCTACCGCAGACCCATTTGGAGCGACGTGCCCGCAAGCTGCGCGATCGTATGGTCGCCGGGCTCGATAAGGCTGGCTGCCCGTGCGCCGTTCAGGTGGAGATCGTCGAGGAATCGTCGACTCCCGGCGGCGGCTCGCTGCCTACCGTCGAGCTGCCCACCATGTGCGTTGCCGTGCGTCTTGTTGACGCGCGCCTGACGGTCGATGCGCTCAAGCGCTCGCTTGTCCAGGACTTCGACACGCCGGTCGTCACGCGAACCTCGCACGATCGCATTTTGTTTGACGTCCGTACGCTTGTGGGCGACCGCGATATCGAGACGGCGGCATCGACGCTTGCCGCATGCGTTGAGAAGGCGGTGCGCCGATGAGTGAGGCCGAAGCGTTGGTGGAATGCCCCGTTATCGTAGGTACGGCGGGACATGTCGACCACGGTAAGTCGGCGCTCATCGAGGCGCTGACGGGTAAAAACCCCGACCGCCTGGAAGTTGAGCGTCGTCGCGGCATGACGGTGGAGCTTGGCTTTGGCGAGCTGGCGCTGCCGAGTGGCAAGATCGTCGGCCTGGTCGACGTGCCGGGCCACGCGCATTACCTGCGCGCCATGGTGCAGGGCGCCACGGGTATCGACGTTGCCGTGCTGGTGGTTTCGGCCGTCGAGGGCGTGATGCCGCAGACCCGCGAGCACGTGCATGTGCTGGAGCTGCTGGGCGTTACGCATATGGTGGTCGCGCTGACGATGTGCGACCTGGCCGATGCCGAGATGACCGAGCTTGCCGAGCTCGATGTCGATGACTTTTTGTCGGGTACCGTGTTTGCGGGCGCGCCGATTGTGCCCGTGTCGTCTAAGACGGGCGAGGGGATCGACGGGCTGCTTGCGGTGCTCGACGAGCAGGTAAGTGCCTGCTGGGATGCCTGCCGCGACCGTGCCGAGCGCACCGATGCCGCGCCGCGCCTGCCGATTGACCGCTGCTTTACGATTAAGGGCGTCGGAACTGTCGTAACGGGAACGCTGCACGATGCGCCGGTTGCGGTGGGCGACGAGCTGATGGCTTTGCCGTCGCGTACGGTCTGTCGCGTGCGCGGGATTCAGGTGCATGGCGATACGCCGCGCGCGCTGCCTGGGCAACGCGTGGCGCTCAACTTGGTGGGCGATGGTGTTGCCGCGCTCGATCGCGGTGAGATGCTCGGCGTGGCGGACCGCTTTGGTCAGACGTTGCGCTTTATGATGACGTTCACCTACCTGGGCCGCGAGGGCACCAAGCCGCGTGTGCTCGAGTCGGGCGCGCGCGTGCATGTGATGGCCGGCACGGCCGAGGTCGTTGGCCGCATCATGCTTTTGGAGGGCGAGGCCCCCATGGCGGTGGGCGAGACCCGTACCGTGCAGGTGCGCTTGGAGGAGCCGCTGCCACTGCGTGCCGGAGACCATGCCGTGGTGCTGTCGTATTCGCCCATTATGCTCATTGGCGGCGGGCGCGTGCTGCTATCGCGCTGTCGTCGCTCGCGCGAGCTTTCTGCCGGCGAGCGCGCGCTGCTTGCGGCACTTGAGGCCGGCGATGCCGCGGGCGGTGTGGGCGCTTGGTTGGCGCTGCAGATGCTGCCGGTTACGGCGGTTGATGTCGCCGAGGCTTTGGATATTGGTGTCGGCGAGGCCGATGCCGCACTGCGCGGGTTGGTGGCGCAGGGCTCCGTTCGCAAGCTTGCCGTGGGTGATGCGGACTACTTGGCGGACGCCGCCGTGCTCGACGCTGCGATGGATGCACTGGCGGCGACCCTGTCAGCCATGCACGCGGCGTCTCCCAAGGAGACGGGCTTTACGCCCGGTGCCGTTGCCCATGCTGCGTGGCCTACCGCTGATGAAGGCGTTGCCGCGGCCCTGATTGCCGAGGGCTGCTCGCGCGGCGTATGCGCCGCCGAGGGCGCCGAGGTATTCGACCCGCACTCCGCTGCCGCCGCGGCGCGTGTGGTGCGCGAGGCCTGCGAACGTATCGTTGCCTTGCTGGACGAAGCCGGCCTCGATGCACCGACGTTGCCCGAAGTGGGCGAGCAGTTGCAGCTCGATCGCGACACCATGACGCGTGCCTTGCGCGAGCTTTCGCTCAATCGCTCGATCGTTAAGGTCGAGCGCGACGTTGCCCTGTCTGCTGCTGCCGAGGCCCATGCGCGTGAGCTCGTCGCCGCCGCCATCGAGGCAGCCGGCGGTGCTGCCACCACGAGCGCCCTGCGCGAGGCCCTTGGTGTTTCGCGCAAACGCGCCATCAGCATCCTTGAGCACCTGGATGCCGTGCGCTTTACGGTACTCGACAAGGAGGCCGGCGGCCTGCGCTCCCTGCGCTAGGCCGGTCACTCGCTCCAGCCTCCTCAGTTGCGGTGAAATAGTTCCTATTTGGAGGCTTTGGCAGCAAATACAGGAACTATTCCACCGCAACTTCTTGCTCGTCTTTTTGGGATGGAGCCTGCTTGGTTTGGTAAAATACCGCCGCACTTGGGAACGGATGGGCTCCGGTGGGCTCCGCGGTCCTCAAAACCGTTGCGAGGCGTGCAAAACGTCTTGGATGTGTTCGATTCACATACGTTCCCGCCATACGCTACCAGCGCTTTTGTGCTCGCGGTCTTGCTGCGTGCCGCAAAGGCGCTGTTTTATTTTTGTAAGAGCTTTTCGTAGCGCCGTTATTTCGGCGGCTGTATTTAGCTTCGTGCGCTGGATTTTGAACGTGCCGATGGAGGTGTTTTGCCGTATGACTACCGTAAGACGTGCCGATCTTTCTTGTGTCGTCCAAGCGGGCGGGCTGTCCTCGCGCATGGGCTGCGACAAGGCACGCATGGCGTTTTGCGGCGAGCCGCTCATCGAACGCGTGCTGGGTCGGCTGGCGCCAGTTGCCGGCGAGTTGGTCGTGACGACTTCGCGTCCCAGCGAGCTCGCCTACCTTGAGGAGCGCGCGTTTGGCGGCCTGGTGCCGCGAATAGTGTCGGACCTTGAGGGGCCGGCGGGCGCCATGCGCGGCATCGCGAGTTCGCTGACTGCGGCCCGGCTGCCTCTCGTTGCTATCGTCGCCTGTGATATGCCGTTTGTCTCTTCGGAGCTAATCGGTGCCCTTGCTGGCTGTGTTGAGGCCGAGGCGCTCGACGTGTGCGTGCCGCGCGAGGAGCGGGGAATTGAGCCGCTTTGCGCCGTCTGGCGCCGTGACGCGTGTGCGCCGGTTGCCCAAGAACTGCTCGCCGGTGACCGTCAGCGAATCCGCTGCCTGATCGACCGGGTGAACGCCGGGTATTTGGACGAGCCTCAGATTGTCACGGTCGCCGGCTCGACGCTCTGCTTCGAGAACGTCAATACGCCCGAGGAGTTTGCGGCGGCCGAGTTACTCGCCTAGACGATTGGAGTTGCCATGTCTCACGATATTTGTCCCGACACGGGAGAACCTTGCACTTGCGACGGGTCCGAACCCTGTACCTGCGGTTGCGGTGGCTGTGGACATACTGCGGAAGAGGAAGCGGCCGCCGCGGCGTATCGCGATGCACACCGCGAAGGCCCGTCCGGTGATGCTCTCGACCATGAACGCAAGATCATCGTTTCGTTCGATAGCACCTTCGATGTGATGGAATGCGAGCAGCTGTGCCTTGCCGCCGGTGTGCCCGGGCGTATCATGCCGCTGCCCGGCTCCATCACCGCCGGCTGCGGGCTGTGCTGGGTCATGCCGTTCTCCGGCGATGCGCTCGCCGCCTTCCGCGCTGCCACCGAAGGCCGCATAACCCCCGCCGACTACCATCAGCTCGTCCTCTAACCACCAACATCACCACAAAGGTGCCTGTCCCCAATGTGGTGGTTTGGAACACGTGGACGAAACAGGTTTGAAACACGGGTTTTGCACGTCAGGCACTCAAAAACGCTTCTACCTGCATCGTAATCAAAACGAAACATCCGCTCGTCGGCTTATGCGAAACTTTGCCGCAACAGTGCGATATTATTCATACACGATAAAGCTCGCGGCGCATGGGGTGCCGCGACCGACACTTTTCGTTTCCCGTCATTGGAGGAAGCATGAGCTACACGCAGAAAGTTCTCGAAGAGCTCAAGGCCCGCTATCCCGAGCAGCCTGAGTTCATCCAGGCCGCGACCGAGATCCTCGGCACCATCCAGCCGGCGCTCGACGCCCACCCCGAGTACGAGGAGGCCGCCCTGCTGGAGCGCCTCGTCGAGCCCGAGCGCATCGTCATGTTCCGTGTTCCCTGGGTCGACGACCAGGGCAAGGTTCAGGTCAACCGCGGCTATCGTGTCGAGTTCAACTCTGCCATTGGACCCTACAAGGGCGGCCTGCGCTTTAACCCGACGGTCACCCTGGGTATGCTCAAGTTCCTGGGTCTGGAGCAGATCCTCAAGAACAGCCTGACCACCCTTCCCATGGGCGGCGGCAAGGGCGGCTCCGACTTTGACCCCAAGGGCAAGTCCAACAACGAGATCATGCACTTCTGCCAGTCCTTCATGACCGAGCTCTATCGCCACATCGGCCCCAACACCGACGTTCCCGCCGGCGACCTGGGCGTTGGCGGCCGCGAGGTTGCCTACCTGTTCGGTCAGTACAAGCGCCTGACCAACGAGTGGACCGGCGTCCTTACCGGCAAGGGCCTCTCCTTTGGCGGCTCGCTTGCCCGTACCGAGGCCACCGGCTACGGCCTGGCCTACTTTGTGGACGAGTACCTCAAGAGCCGCGGCGACTCCTTCGAGGGCAAGAACGTCGTCGTTCACGGCTCCGGTAACGTCGCCATCTACGCCGTCCAGAAGGTCTCCCAGCTCGGCGGCAAGGTGCTGGCCTGCTCCGATACTCACGGCTGGGTCGAGGATCCCGACGGCATCGACTACACCGTGCTCGAGCACGTCTACAACAAGAAGCGCTCCGGCCACGACAAGGGCGTTACGCTCGCTATGTACGTTGACGAGAAGCCCAACGCCGTGTGGCACGAGGGCGACGGCCGTGGCGTTTGGCAGCTGCCCTGCGACATCGCGCTGCCCTGCGCTCGCGAGAACACGCTGCTGCTCGAGGACGCCCAGGCGCTCGTCGCCAACGGCTGCAAGGTGGTCGGCGAGGGCGCGAACATGCCCACGACCATCGAAGCAACAACCTACTTCCAGGAGAACGGCGTCACCTTTATGCCCGGTAAGGCTGCCAACGCCGGCGGCGTGCTCGTGTCTGGCCTGGAGATGAGCCAGAATGCCGAGCACCTGTCCTGGACCTTCGAGGAGGTCGACGGCAAGCTCGAGCAGCTCATGCGCGGCATGTTCCACAACGTGGACGACACCGCCAAGGAGTACGGCCAGGAGGGCAACTTTGTCATGGGCGCCAACATCGCCGGCTTCCTTAAGGTCGCCGACGCCATGCTCGCCCAGGGCGTCTGCTAAACCCTGCCTGACATAGCATTAATGAGGCTCTCGGCTCAACGCCGGGAGCCTTTTTTGATCCGAAGGGGACGGAGGAAAACGGATCATTTTGTCTCGGCATGAGTTGCGGCCCCTCGTTTGGTACACTTAAAAGTACTGGACAAGTGAAGAGATGGGGGAGAACGTGCTCAAGTTCGGTACCTACGTCCGTGTTGGAAACGCGGCCGAAGCCTATGAGCTCTTACAGAAGAACCGCAACAACAAGATTGTGGGCGGCGGCATCTGGATGCGCCTGGGCTCACGTCGCGTGGCGACGGCGATTGACCTTTCGGCCTGCGGACTTGATCAGATCGAGGAGACCGAGACCGAGTTTCGCATCGGCGCCATGTGCACCCTGCGCCAGCTCGAGCGCCATGTCGAGCTCAACGCGCTTGTCAACAATGTCTTTGAGTTCGCCGTCCACGATATCGTGGGCGTGCAGCTGCGCAATACCGCCACGGTGGGCGGCAGCATCTACGGTCGCTTTGGCTTCTCGGACGTGCTCTCGGCCTTTTTGGCGCTCGATTCCTATGTTGAGCTGACGGGCGCCGGCCGCGTGCCGCTCGCCGAGTTCGTGGACATGGGCTACGTGCGCGACGTGATCGAGCACGTGGTGGTCGTTAAGCACGATTACCGTGCGAGCTATGAGGCCGTGCGCAAGGCCGCGACCGACTTCCCCTCACTGAACGTCACCGCCGCCTGGTGGGACAACAGCTGGCATGTCACCGTGGGTGCTCGCCCGCTGCGCGCGACCCTGCTGCAGGGCGAGGCATGTGGCCTTACCGGCGAGCAGCCTTCCGAGGACGAGCTTCGCGCCCTGGCCGCGTCCGTACGCGCGCTGAGCTATGGCACCAATATGTGGGGCTCGGCCGACTACCGCCGCCGCATCTCGGCGCCGCTTGCGATTCAAGCCGTGCGCCGCGCCGCCGGCATCGAGCTTTCGGCCGCGCTTGCCCGCGAGCTCGAGGGCGTGCAGATTCCTAAGTTTGCCACGGACGAGTATTCCTGCCGCCGCGTGCCCGGCGTCGATTCTAGTGAGGTGCGCTAATGGCTGCCAAACTCATCGATCTTTCCTTTACGCTCAACGGCCGCAAGGTCAAGGTCCAGATTGCCCCCGATACCATGCTCTTTGCGCTTTTGCGCGAGCAGGGTTGCGCATCGGTGCGCTGCGCCTGCGAGACCACCAACTGCGGTCTGTGCACGGTGTGGCTTGACGGCGACCCGGTGCTGAGCTGCTCGGTTCCGGCTGCGCGCGTCGAGGGCCGCTCCGTCACCACGCTCGAGGGCCTCAAGGCCGAGTCCGAGGCGCTCGCCCGCGCAATGGCTGCCGAAGGCGCCGAGCAGTGCGGTTTTTGCGCCCCCGGCCTTATCATGAACGTGCTGGCGCTCGCCCGCGCCGCCAAGGAGGACCCAAGCCTCGTCGCCACGCGCGAGGAGCTCTCGCGCCAGCTCGCCGGCAACCTCTGCCGTTGCAGCGGCTACGAGAGCCAGCTGCGCGCCATCGTGCGCTTTCTCAACGAGTCCGGCGTGCAGGTGGGCTTTGAGATGCCCGAGCTGCCCGTCAACGACACGAGCTCCGACGGTGTCTCCTACAAGCAGATCACCCACAAGCAGCCCAAGAAGGACTCGAAGGCCCTGCTCGAGGGTCGTCCCGTCTACACGGGCGACCTGGTGCCCGCCGGCGCCCTGATCGTCAAGCTCAAGCGCAGTCCCTATGCCCGCGCCAAGATCCGCTCCATCGATACGTCGCGCGCCCTGAAGGTGCCCGGCGTGGTGGGCGTTTACACCTACGAGGACGTGCCCAAGCGCCGCTTTACCATCGCCGGCCAGAGCTATCCGCAGCCGAGTCCCTACGACCGCCTGATTCTCGAGAATCTGGTGCGCTACCAAAACGAGGAGGTGGCGATCGTTGCCGCCGAGACCGAGGAGGCCGCCGACAAGGCGCTCAAGCTCATCAAGGTCGACTACGAGGTGCTTGAGCCCCTGCTCGACTTTACCCAGGCACTCGATAACGACATCGTGGTCCACCCCGAGGGCGACGTGACCTTTATGTTCCCGCAGGGCGGCGACGTTGCTCGCAACCTGGTGTGCAGCGGTACCAGCGATTTTGGCGACTTGGACGAGGCCTTCGCCCAGAGTGACATCGTCTTCACCCGCACCTACACCAGCCAGGCCACGCAGACCGCGCCCATGGAGACCTTCCGCGCCTTCGCGACGACCGATGCGTTCGGGCGTATCTCGGTGACTACCTCCACGCAGGTGCCCTTCCACGTGCGCCGCATGGTCGCTCAGTCGCTCGATATCCCGCAGTCACAGGTGCAGGTCATTAAGCCGCGCATCGGTGGCGGCTTTGGCTCCAAGCAGACGGGCTGCTGCGAGATCTTCGTGGCGTTCGTCACTCAGCAGACCGGCCGTCCGAGCTATTGCTGCTACACCCGCGAGGAGACCATCACTGCGGGCAACTCGCGCCACCAGATGCAGATGACCGTTAAGCTGGGCGCCATGAACGACGGCACCATCACGGCTATCGATCTGCATACGCTGTCCAACGCCGGCGCGTACGGCGAGCATGCCACCACGACGATCGGTCTTTCGGGCCACAAGAGCCTGCCCATCTACAACCACGTGAAGGCGAGTCGCTTTAGCTGGGACGCCGTCTACACCAATACCAACCGCGGCGGCGCGTATCGCGGCTACGGTGCCACCCAGGGCCAGTTTGCCGTGGAGAGCGCTGTCAACGAGCTTGCCGACATGCTGCACATGGATCCCGCTGACCTGCGCCTTAAGAACATTGTGCGCGAGGGCGAGGTCATGCCGCAGTACTACAACGAGAAGCTCAACGCCTGCGCGCTCGACCGCTGCCTGCTGCGCGCGATGGACATGATCGGTTGGCGCGACAAGCCGCTGGCCGTGGACCTGGGCGACCGCGTGCGAGCCCTGGGTTGCGCGCTCACCATGCAGGGCTCGGGCATCTCCAACGTGGATATCGCCGGCATCGACATGCGCCTGGAAGAGGACGGCTTCATTACCATCGGCACCGGCGCCACCGATAACGGCATGGGCGTCGACACGATCCTGGCGCAGATTGCCGCCGAGGAGCTGGGTGTGGAGAGCTCGCTCATCGTGGTGCGCGGCGTGGACACCGATGTGTCGCCGTTCGACGCCGGCTCGTACGCGAGCTCGGGCACGTACGTGACGGGTCTGGCAGCCAAGAACGCCGCGACCGAGCTGCGTGAGAAGATTTGCGCCAAGGCCGCCCAGATGTGGGACGTGGACGCTGCCGACGTGGTCTTTGATGGCCAGTACGTGCGCCTGTCCGACGAGCGTGCCGCCCGCGAGCAGAACCGCTACCTCACGCTGCGCGACTTTGCCAACCTGTGCGTCAAGAACATCGCGGGCGGCGACGCGCTCACCTCGCATGCCTCTGCCTGCCTGCCCGTTTCGCCTCCGCCGTTTATGGCCGGCATTGCCGAGGTCGAGGTCGACAAGGCCACCGGCAAGGTGACTGTGGTGGACTATGCGGCAGCCGTCGACTGCGGCACCGTGATCAACGAGGCGCTCGCGCGCGTCCAGGCCGAGGGCGGCATTGCCCAGGGTATCGGTCACGCGCTCTACGAGATCGTCGAGCACGATGACCGCGGCCGTCTGCGCACCGGCAACTTTATGAGCTACAAGCTGCCCACGCGCCTGGATATCGGCAGCATTCGCGTGGCCTTTGAGCCGAGCTACGAGCCGACGGGTCCGTTTGGCGCCAAGTCGATTGGCGAGGTCGTCATCAACACGCCACTTGCCGCCGTGGCCTCGGCCGTGGCACACGCCACCGGACATCAGGTACGCTCGCTGCCGATCACGCCCGAGAAGGCCCTGCTGGGGGAGTAGCTGGTCAGCGAACAAGTCGTAATGGGCGGGGCGGGACAACTCGTCCCGCCTTTTGTACTCGTGGTGAGGTCGTGAGCCTGTAAAAGGTGTGCGTGCGCTTGCCGCTTGTATCTGCTATCATTCCTAGTCTGTGCGCTCATGCGGGCGTGGCGGAATTGGTAGACGCGCCAGATTTAGGTTCTGGTGGGATTCCCGTGAAGGTTCGAGTCCTTTCGCCCGCACCAACGCACCCGCGTCGGCTTATGCCCTCGCGACGCTTGTTGCATAAAGGTACCAGCACCTCAGATAAGCTGGGCAGTATGAGGAGGAACGTGTTGAACATCACCGCTTCTGACGTCAAGGACGCCAAGCTCACCGCTACGGTCACCATCCCGGCCGCCGACGTCGACGCCGCGATCAAGAAGGCCTACAAGGAGACCGCCAAGAAGTACCGCTTCCCGGGCTTCCGTGCCGGTAAGGCCCCCCGTCCGGTCATCGACTCTGCTCTTGGCGCCGAGGCTACCCTCGCTCAGGCCACCAACGACCTGATCGCCGCCAACGAGCCCGCCGTCCTCAACGAGCTGGACATCGTTCCCACCAAGAACGGTGACTACAAGGACCTCGACCTCGCCAAGGATCACGAGGACTACACCTACACCGTCGAGTTCTCCCTGCGTCCCGCCGCTGAGCTCTCCTCCTTCGACGCCGTCGAGATCGAGATGCCCCCTGCGGAGGTCACCGAGTCCGAGATCAACAACCAGGTCGAGATGCTCCTCAACTACCGTGCCACCTTCGAGGACGTCGAGGGTCGCGCCGTCGAGGCCGAGGACTACGTCACCGTCGACCTCAAGGCCGTCGAGAACGCCGACAACTTCGCCGCCGAGGGCCGCATGCTCATCGCCGGTAGCGACAGCAACCCCAAGGAGTTCAACGAGGCCCTGATCGGCGCCAACGTTGACGACGTCAAGACCGTCACCTGGACCGACGAGGTCGAGGAGGGCGAGGAGGCCGAGACCCACACCGTCGAGGTCACCGTCAAGGGCATCAAGGTCCGCAACACCCCCGAGCTCACCGACGAGCTCGTCAAGTCCGACTTTGGCTTCGACAGCATCGACGCCATGCGCGACGCCATCAAGATCGAGATCGAGCAGGACAAGGCTTCTCGCCTCCCGGCCGAGAAGGAGAACCGTTGCGTCTCCGCTCTCGCCGAGCGCCTGCAGCTCGAGGAGATGGACGCCGACTACGAGCAGTCCGTCTTTGAGGAGCTTGGCCAGAACTTCCTGTCCAACCTCGCTGCCCGCGGCATGACGCTGGACACCTGGCTGCCCGCTTCCGGCCTGACCATGGAGCAGTTCATCGGCGACCTGCACAAGCAGGCCAACGACGTTGCCCGTGAGTCCCTGGCTCTCGACGCCCTTGCCCGCGAGCTCAAGATTGAGGTCACCGAGGACGACATCAACGCCGAGTTCGAGAAGGCCGGCGTCAAGGACGTCGAGGCTTCCAAGGCCGAGTTCATCGCCGATGGCCGCATGCCTGCCGTCCGTGAGTCCATCCGTCGCTCCAAGGCCGTCGACCACCTGGTCGAGAACGCCAAGGTGACCGAGGTCGACGAGACCGCCAAGGACGCCGAGTAATTCTCGCCACCTTGCCCGCGAGCGCATGCCTGCGCCCGTGATGGGGTAAAGTTATACACCGGTTATCCGGTTGCTTCGTACGGTGCCAGCCAATGCATAGCATGCGGGCACCGTACGTTTATCTAGAACCAATTTGGTCCGTAAGAGAGAAATGGAGATGCGTATGATCGCTAAGTTCGATTCCGCCCTCGTGCCATACGTTATCGAGCAGACGCCGCGCGGCGAGCGCAGCTACGATATCTATTCGCGCCTGCTCAACGACCGCATCATCTTTTTGGGCGAGGAGATTAACTCCGTCAGCGCCAACCTGGTCGTTGCCCAGCTGCTGCATCTTGAGAGCCAGGATGCCGAGAAGGATATCTCGCTTTACATCAATTCGCCCGGTGGCGAGGTCTACTCCGGCCTTGCGATTCTTGACACCATGAACTTCATTAAGCCGCAGGTCTCCACCATCTGCGTCGGTATGGCCGCGTCTATGGCCGCCGTGCTGCTTTCGGCCGGCGCCAAGGGCAAGCGCTTCTGCCTGCCTCACTCCAAGGTCATGATTCACCAGCCCAGTGGCGGTGCCCAGGGTCAGCAGACCGAGATCGAGATCGTGGCCGAGGAGATCAAGAAGACCCGCCGCGAGCTCAACCAGATCCTGTCCGACGCCTCGGGCCAGCCCATCGAGAAGGTCCAGGCCGATACCGAGCGCGACAACTACCTCACGGCTGCCGAGGCCCTCGACTACGGTCTGATCGACCGTATCGTCACCTCGCGCGACCTCGCCGCGAAGGACGCCTAGGATGGCCGGTAACATGCAGGACAACTTCGACGAGAACGGCAACCCCATCCGCTGCTCCTTTTGCGGAAAAGAGCAGGGACAGGTTCGCCGCCTGGTAAAGGGTCCGACCAACATCTTTATCTGCGACGAGTGCGTTGCCGCCTGCTCTGAGATCTTGGAGGAGTCGCTGGCTTCGGACTTTATGGACGCTGCCCGCAACGGCAAGCTGCCGGGCTTCCTCAACGACCACGGTCAGGCTGCATCCCAGCCCGCCATGGATCCCGAGGCCGAGGGCTTTGAGCTCGAGGACGACGCCCGCCAGGTCATTACGCATGTGCCGACGCCGCACGAGATCTATGACGAGCTTTCGGCCTATGTCATGGGCCAGGAGGACGCCAAGCGCGCCATGTCGGTTGCCGTGTACAACCATTACCGCCGCGTGATCGAGGGTGGCGCTGCGCTTTCGGCCTTTGACGACGGTTTGGATTCGCAGCTCGACGATGATATGGACGAGGTGGAGCTCGCCAAGTCCAACATTTTGCTGCTCGGTCCCACCGGTACCGGTAAGACGCTGCTCGCCCAGACGCTTGCGCGTATCCTCGAGGTGCCGTTTGCCATCGCCGACGCCACCGCTCTCACCGAGGCCGGCTACGTGGGCGAGGACGTGGAGAACATCCTGCTCAAGCTCATCAATGCCGCCGATGGCGATATTGAGCGCGCACAGGTCGGCATTATCTACGTGGACGAGATCGACAAGATCGCCCGCAAGGCAGAGAACCTCTCCATTACCCGCGATGTTTCGGGCGAGGGCGTTCAGCAGGCGCTGCTTAAGATTCTTGAGGGCACGGTGGCAAGCGTTCCGCCCACCGGCGGCCGCAAGCACCCCCAGCAGGAGCTGCTGCAGATCGACACGACCAACATCCTGTTTATCTGCGGCGGTGCCTTTGTGGGTCTGGACAAGATCATCGCCGACCGCGTGGGCAATAAGGGCGTGGGCTTTAACTCCGAGATCGCCGGCCCCACCTCGGTCGACGAGAACGACCTGCTGCGGCAGGTGCTCCCGCAGGACCTCAACGCCTTTGGCATGATCCCCGAGTTTGTGGGACGTACGCCCGTCGTCACTCAGACGCAGGCGCTCGACGAGGATGACCTGGTGTCGATCCTGACCGAGCCCAAGAATGCCGTGGTGCGTCAGTACCGCAAGATGTTCCAGCTCGAGGACGTTGAGCTTGAGTTTGAGGATGCCGCCCTGCACGAGATCGCCCGCATGGCGCTTGCCCGCAAGACCGGCGCCCGCGGTCTTCGCTCCATCTGCGAGGACGTGCTGCAGCAGACGATGTTCGACCTCCCCAGCGAGGAGGGCGTCACCAAGGTCATCGTGACCGAAGCCTCCGTAAAGGGCGAAGAGCAGCCCCAGCGCATCTACGGCTAAGCCAGCCTAAAACGTGTTTGCAAATAGCCTCCGGCCACCCGCGGTCGGAGGCTATTTTATATATACGCAATAACCCCAACTACCTGTGTTATTCTGTGTGTTTGTTTAAGCCTCAGCGAAGTCATATCAGACTGAAGTAATCGATACCTAAGGGGAGGAATGTAGGCCCGATTTTCGTAGATTCCGCACGAGCCGAAGACCACTTAATGTGGTCTTCGAGCGAGCCCAGGACCTGACCGAGCGAAAATCGGGCCTACATTCCTCCCCGACGGGCAAGGGAGAGATATATGGAAGAGATGCCCAAGAACTACGATCCGTCGACCAACGAGCCGGCGATCCTGCAGAAGTGGCTCGACGGCGGCTACTACAAGCGCCGTGAGGGCGTGGGCGACTGCACCGTCACCATTCCGCCTCCCAACGTGACCGGCAAGCTCCATATGGGTCACGCCACCGACGACTCCATCCAGGACGCCATCATCCGCATGGCCCGCATGCGCGGCAAGTCCACGCGCTGGGTGCTCGGTACCGACCACGCCGGTATCGCCACACAGACCAAGGTCGACAAGAAGCTTAAAGAGGAGGGCATCAGCCGCCTGGAGATCGGTCGCGACAAGTTTGTCGACGCCTGCTGGGATTGGACCCACGAGTACGGCGGCATCATCGTCGAGCAGATCAAGCGCATGGGCTGCTCCGTCGACTTCGATAACGAGCGCTTCACCATGGACGAGGACTACGCCCAGGCCGTGCGCAATGTGTTCTGCGATTGGTACCACGACGGCCTGATCTACCGCGGCAAGCGCATCGTCAACTGGTGCCCCAACTGCACCACCGCCATCTCGGACGACGAGGCCGAGTACAAGGACGAGAAGGGCCATCTGTGGCACCTGCGCTACCCGCTGACCGAGCCGGTCAACGGCCAGGACTACATCGTCGTCGCCACCACGCGCCCCGAGACCATGCTCGGCGACACGGGCGTCGCCGTCTCCCCGAAGGACCCCGAGAAGGCCGCTTTTGTGGGTAAGACCGTCAAGCTCCCCATCGTCGACCGCGAGATCCCCATTTTTGAGGATTGGCATGTCGACGCCAACTTTGGTTCCGGCTTTGTCAAGGTCACCCCGGCCCACGACCCCAACGACTACGCCATGGGTCAGGCTCACGACCTGCCGCAGATCAACATCTTCGACGAGCATGCGGTGGTCGTTGAGGGTTACGGCGAGTTCACCGGCATGAACCGCGACGAGTGCCGCGAGGCCGTAATCAAGTGGTTTGAGGAGCACGACCTGCTCGATCATGTCGACGAGCTCGATCACTCCGTCATGCACTGCTACCGTTGCGACTCCGCGCTGGAGCCGTGGCTGTCCGAGCAGTGGTTCGTGGCCGTCGACAAGCTCAAGGGACCGGCGCTCGACGCCGTCAACTCCGGCAAGGTCACCTTCCATCCCGCGCGCTGGACGCAGACCTACACCACTTGGATGGAGAACCTCAAGGACTGGTGCATCAGCCGCCAGCTGTGGTGGGGCCACCGCATCCCCGTGTTCTACTGCGAGGACTGCGGCTGGGAGGACGCCCTTACCGAGGACACCGACGTGTGCCCCAAGTGCGGCGGTCATCACGTGCATCAGGACGAGAACGTGCTGGACACCTGGTTCAGCTCGCAGCTGTGGACCTTTGCTACGCAGGGCTGGCCGCAAAAGCCGGAGCTGCTCGAGGGCCATCACCCCACGACGGCGCTCGTCACCGCGCGCGACATCATCGCGCTGTGGGTTGCCCGCATGGTCATGAGCTCGCTGTACTTCCTGGACGAGGTGCCGTTTAAGGACGTCGTCATCTACCCGACGATTCTTGCCAAGGACGGCAGCCGCATGTCCAAGTCCAAGGGCAACGGCGTTGACCCCATGGACCTCATCGGCATGTACGGCGCCGACGCCATGCGTTACAACCTGTTGACGCTGTGCACCAACAACCAGGACGTCAAGTTTGACGCGAACATCGACAAGAAGACCAAGAAGCTCATCGACAGCCCGCGTACCGAGCAGGCCAAGTCGTTTGTGACCAAGATCTGGAACGCCAGCCGCTTCCTGCTTATGAACATGGAAGGCTACACGCCCGGCGAGCCCGTCGTGGAGACGCCGGCCGACGCCTGGATGTTCAGCCGCCTGGCCAAGGCCGTCAAGATGGTCACCGAGGGTATCGAGAACTACACCTTTGGCGATATGGCTCGCGGCGTGCAGCAGTTCTTCTGGAACGAGGTCTGCGACTGGTACGTCGAGGTCACCAAGGCCCGCCTGAAGGGCGAGGGCCGTCTGCAGGCGCAGCGCAACCTGATCTTTGTGCTCGACACCTCCATTCGCCTGATGCACCCGCTCATGCCGTTTGTCACCGAGGAGATCTGGGACAACATGCCGGCGAGTGTGCTCGACCTGGATGCCGAGGGCAACGTTGACCGCGCCGACGCGCTCATGATCGCCAAGTGGCCCGAGCCCGCCGACTACGCCAAGTATGTTGACGAGGACGCCGAGCGCGCGTTTGAGCTGTGCCGCGCCGTCGTGTCCGCCGCCCGCGCCACCCGTTCGCGTTATCGCTTGAGCCCCAAGGCCGAGCTCGACGTGGTCGTGCGCGCCGGTGCCGAGGACATCGAGAAGCTCGAGAGCCTGCGTTCGACCATCGAGCCGCTGGCAAACACTGCCTCGCTGGTCATGGGCACCGACGTTGAGAAGCCGGCCGCGAGCATTGCCGTGGTCGATAGCGGCGTCGAGGTCTTTGTGGTGCTCGAGGGCAAGGTCGACCTTTCGGCCGAGAAGGCACGCCTGGAGAAGGAGATTGCCGCGGCTCAGAAGGAGCTTGCCAGCTGCGAGAAGACGCTCGCCAACGAGGGCTTTGTGGCTAAGGCTGCGCCCGCCGTGGTCCAGAAGAAGAGGGACCGTGCAGCTGAGCTTAAGGAGATCCTGGCGGCGCTGACTGCTCAGGTTGCTGACTTCTCGTAGGCGTTACTGTGGGGCGCGTCCCGATGCTTTGCTCTCCGCTGCGGACAGTCCTGCGCAAGACGGACAGCACATTAAGTGCTGTCCTTTGCGTGCGGAACTTGCGGCGAGCAAAGCATCGGGCCGCTCCTAGTTCGTTTACGTGGTTGTTTGCAACTGGTAGGTTAGGGCCACTTGGTTGTGGCCTTGTTCTCGCTGCAAAGCGGTGTTTGGCTGATATTTTGAATGGGAGGGGCTCGTTGTTTATTACGGGCCTCTTTTTATGTTGAGGGGACTTTGGCTATGGCAAAGCGTTCTGGGTTGTATTCGGTGCCGTTTGAGGTTCCGGAGCTTTCTTTTGATGAGGCTGTTGCACTTGCGGCCGATACGGGCAAGATTGCGCGTTATTCCACACCGTTGCTCGAGACCGTCGTTGAGATGCTCGATGAGCTTGGTCGTCCTGACGAGTTCTATGATTGCGTCCAGATAGCCGGTACCAATGGAAAGACCTCGACGACGCGATTCTCGGCTGCCATTCTTCGTGGTGAGGGCCTTAAGACGGCACTCTTTACGTCGCCTCATCTGGTGCGATATCCCGAGCGTATGGAGATTGACGGAAAGGTCGTCTCAGACGAGGCCTTTGCCCATGGTGTCTCTGCGGCGTACGAAGCGGGTCGTCGTCTCAACGCACGTCGTGAGGCGGCGGGCGAGGAGCTCCGTTCTATTACGCCCTTCGATCTTTTGTCCGTGGCCGGTTTGACTATGTTTGCCGAGGCTTGCGTGGACGTCGCCGTGCTTGAGGTTGGCATGGGCGGACGATGGGATGCTACGAGTGCGACCGATCCCGTGGCCGTCGCCATTACGGGCATTGGACTCGACCATACGAAGGTCCTTGGCGACACGCTTGAGGCTATTGCAGGGGAGAAGGCTGCGGTTATTAAGCCTGGGCGGTTGGTTGTTTTGGGCGAGGGCACGCATGAGGCGAGCGTTCAGCGTGTGATGGATGCCCACTGCCGGGAGTGCGGTGTGGTGCCGCTCGTGGTGAGCCACGCCACGACTAAGGTGCCGGCGCATGTGGGCGATACGGTTGAGTTTAGCTGCACCACGCCGCGTGCGATCTATACGTCGAGTATGGTCAAACCGGCGTATCAACCGCAGAATGCCGCGTGCGCGATTATGCTGTGCGAGGGGTATCTGGGCCGCGAACTCGACCATGACAAGCTCGACGCTTCGCTTATGGGCTGCCCCACGCCGGGTCGCTTTGATGTGCTGGGAACCGATCCGCTCAAGTTGATCGACGCCTGCCATAACCCTCAGAGCTGCGAGAACTTTGTAAGCGCGCTGGACGAGATCGATCTGTGCGTGGAGAATCGCCCCACGCTGCTGTGTGCCGCGCTGGCCGACAAGGATGTGGCGGGCATCGTCGATGTACTGATCCCGGCCTTCCCGCGCGTGGTCGTAACCCAGACCGATTCCGATCGCGCCCTGCCGGCAGAGGAACTCGCCGCCCTGGTGGACGCCGATAAGCTCGCGGGCGTGTATCCCAGCGTATCCGAGGCCCTCGCAGCTTTCAAGGCCGCGGGCGAGTCCTTCGTAGCAGCCGGCACCATCACCCTTGCCGGCGAAGTGGCGGGGCTGCTGCGCTAACCCGCCCTGCTCCGTTAACCTATCCCCTCATCAGTTGCGGTGAAATAGTTCCTGTTTTTGGGTTCTAACAGCCCATCCGGGGGTGCGGACAGAAAGTTGGACCGCGGGGCGGTCCGGACTGGAGGTTCGCATG
>UQMK01000003.1 GCA_900542085.1 uncultured Collinsella sp. | reverse complement strand
TATCCTCTTCCCGGGGCAGCCGTTACGCTGCTGGGGCGCTTCTTTATTTCGGCAGATGCCACAAAATGCCACGACGGCCCCGGCTGCAGGACCGATAGAGCAACGGGTGCCGGCATGCAAAAGGGCGCTGACCTTCGTCAACGCCCTCGGCAATTACCTATAGCAACAATCGGCACAGCAGCAGTGCCACGCATCCCCTACTTGTGAGAGTTACTCAGCTTGTTGATGAGCGCCTCAAGGCGTTCGCCGTCCTCGGCCGTCTGCGCAATGACTAAGATCGTGTCGTTGCCGGCAAGCGAGCCAAGCACGTCGGGCAGCTCCGCGGCATCGACCGCTGCGGCAATACCAGAAGCCGTACCGGGCTGTGCCTTGATCATAACCAGATTATCGGTGCGCAGTACGCCGGTAACCAACTCGGAAACCATGCGCTGCAGATGCAGGTCCTCGGCAAGGACATAGATGCCCTCGGGGAGCTTACGCAGTCCCATGTCCGCGATGTCGCGCGAAACGGTCGCCTGCGTGCAATCGAAACCCATGGCGCGAAGCTCGTCTACCAAAACGCGCTGCGTACGTACGTCCTTATTGCGAACAATATCTCTGATGGCATCCTGGCGCCCATTGCGTTTTTTGGCCATACAAAACCTCACTCCAAAAGATGGTGGAGACAATCACTTAGTGATTGAATAGTTTAGCGCTATTTGAGGGTTTTAGTGAATAAGAACGCATTTCGAAACAATTCCATGCAATTTATTTCGAAAATCACGCTATTAGACAGTCCTGGCGCCCGAACGATTGAAAAAGGCCGCCAGATGCGTATACAACGCACACCGCATAGGCTTGGCACTAGCTATCGAACCATAGAGCAGACCTAGACCACGATGATTGCCCTTAAGGGCCGCAACCATCTGACGGGTACGCTGCGCTTCGAGCATATCATGCAAACGGGCCGAACGCTCTATTGAAGACACCCCATGGGGGCTCAGACACAAATTTTCGATGCAGGCAACCAGACCGGCGTAGTAATACCGCTGGCAGACCAGCTTCAACTGATCGCCACCGCCCGCGACGGCAAGCGAGTCGGCAAGCCTGTCGAGCGCCCCGATATCATCAGAAAGCCTGGAAAACATCGTGGGGTCGAACGTCTCCGTAATCGACGGCGCCACTGCATGAAAACGGGCACGACCACATCCCGAAACGCGCTTTGCCTGCGAAAGCGCGAACGTCAAAAAAGACACCGTGCGAAACGCATCGCCATGCGCAAGGCACGCCTCAAAGAGGGCGCGATCATACAGCACGCCAGAGGTCTGTCGGATTAAACCACAGGAAACCAATTGGGTCAGGCAAGCCACCCGGTCCCCATCGCCAGAAACGGATGTCGCGTCCAAAACTCGGGAATGACGTTCGCGGTGAACATCGTAGCGATCGAGCGAAACAGAGGGAAACACGATGTCAGCAGAAGCGTCGCAGGAGCTTTCGACCATCTGCGAAAGGGACTGCGGCGCAAACCACTCATTGGCATTCATCGCAATGATCTGGGAGCCGCGCGAAGCCGCAAAGCCGGCACGCAGGCAGGCACCAGGCGCTGGGTCCTCAACATCAATCAAATCAATATGAATGTCTCTGTCGGCAGCAACTTCGAGCGAATGGCGCACACCAGCTACCACGCCGCGGCAAACGACGACAATTTGCAAATCGTAGAGGTCTTGGTTCTGGACGCTCTCGAGAGCGCGCATCGCATAACTGGGCGAACCCTCAACAATCAGGATCACCGAAAGTCGCGGATGCGAACCACGTCGAACCAAGTTTTCCGTCCTCTCGACAGCTAGTAACAAACTGTCGTTCATGGTACACCCCGTCAATTAATGCGGGCGGTCGTCCGCCGCGATGCACGTCAAGAACAGATGTTGCACACGCCCCGCCCACAGGCGCCGCACACAAAGATCGCCGTCAGGCAGTCTCATCCCTAATCGAGGACCACAAGCTCGGCGGGGTCGTAGTCCACGCCCATAAAAGTAAGACCGCATGCGGGCGCCGTAGGACCGGCAGCGGTGCGATCGCAGGCGTCAATTACCTCGCGCATCCACTCGGGATCGCGGCGATGCATGCCGATCTCGACAAGGGTGCCCACAATGGTTCGCACCATCGAATGCAAAAACGCATTGCCCTCGATGGTAAACGTGAGGATGTCCTCGCCAAAGGCGACCTCATGGCCAAACTCGGCACGCATTACGCAGCGGTGCGTAGGTTTGCCCACGGCAGAGGCGACCTTGCAAAAGCTCTTAAAGTCCTGCTCGCCCAAAAGCGCAGGGCAGGCGGCCGCCATCGCATCGACATCGAGGGGATAGCGATGCCACCACACTGCACCGCGTGACAACACGGGCCGCGCGTCACGGTCGGCAATGCGATAGGTGTACGTGCGAGAGCGCGCGTCAAAACGTGCAGAAAAGCCCTTACGAGCCTTGTAGACCTCGTTTATGGCGATATCTTTGCCCAGGAGGGCATCCATAGCCCTCAGCCACCTACGGCGCGTATACGCAAGCTCAGCGTCCGTTACGGGCACGCTGATGTATTGGGCCACCGCATGAACGCCGGCATCGGTACGCCCCGCGCACGTCAGATCGATTGGGCGGCGCAGCAACGTCTCGATTGCACGGCGTAGCTCGCCCGCGACCGTCGTCTGGCCCGGCTGCTCGGCAAATCCACTATAGGAGGAGCCATCGTAGGCCACGCGAAATACAAGGGTGGCGTCGAGCTCGGGGGTCGAATTGAAATCAGACGGCGCAGTCATGGGCGCTCCCAACAAACTAGCAACGGTATTGCGACAAAAAAAGAGGGGTACGCGAACGTACCCCTCGAATATAGCCTATGCAGACAGAATGTCTACTCAGCGGTCTCCTCAGCAGGAGCCTCCTCGACAGCCTCGACCTTCTTGGGAGCAGCGGCCTTCTTGGGGGCCGGAGCAGCCTTCTTGGCCTTAGGCGTGCAAGGCTCGGTGACGAGCTCCATGATAACGATAGGAGCGTTATCGCCCTTACGGTTACCGAGCTTCATGATGCGGGTGTAACCGCCGTTGCGGTCCTGCCACATGCCCTGAGCAGCCTTGTCGAAGATCTCGGCAACGAGCTGCTTATCGCCAAGCTTGGCGATAGCCAGACGACGAGAGTGCAGGTCGCCCTTCTTAGCCCAGGTGATGATCGGGTCGACGACCGAACGCAGCGCCTTAGCGCGGGTCTCGGTGGTCTTGATGCGGTCGTTCTCGAAGAGGGCCTTAGCAAGGCTCTTCTTCATGGCCTTGGTGTGGCTCGCATCGGTGCCGAGCTTCAGGCCCTTCTTAACGTTGTGACGCATGGTCTAGTTTCTCCTCAAATATGCGAAGCATTAAGCCTTCAGGCTCAGGCCCATGGACTCAAGCTTGTCCTTCACTTCCTCGATCGACTTAACACCGAAGTTACGGATGTTGAGCAGATCGTTCTCCGAGAACTCAACGAGTTGACGGACCGAGTGAATGCTGGCGCGCTTAAGGCAGTTGTAGGAACGGACGGAGAGGTCCAGATCCTCGATCTGCTTGTCCAGCTCGGCGTTGTCGTTGGTGACCTCGGGAGCGAAGATCGAAGCCTCCTCCTCGACCTCGGGGGTCTCGGCAAGGTTCATAAAGGCGGCCATATGCTGGTTGATGATATTGGCAGCCTGGACCACGGCGTCGCGCGGGGCGATGGAACCGTTGGTCTCGATCTCGAGGACAAGGCGGTCGTAGTCGGTATGCTGGCCGACACGGCAAGCCTCAACGAGCTTGGCGCAACGGGACACCGGCGAGTACAGCGAGTCGACGTTGATCACACCGATGGGATCGTTGTCACGCTTGTTAGCCTCGCCAGAGACATAGCCGCGGCCATAGCCGATGCGCATGCTCATGGTGAGATGGCCACCCTCGGTGAGCGTAGCAATGTGCTGCTCGGGGTTGACCAGCTCAAACTCGGACGGAATAAAGAAGTCCGCACCGGTGACCTCGCAGGGGCCGTCAACCGAGATGGTGGCGGTCGCCTCGTCGGTCGTGCCGAGAGCCCTGAAGACAAGACCCTTGACATTCAGGACGATGTCGGTGACATCCTCGACCATGTTAGGGATGGTCATGAACTCGTGCTGCGCACCATCGATCTGAATGGCCTCGACGGCGGCACCCTCGAGCGAGGACAGAAGAACACGACGAAGCGAGTTACCCAGCGTATCGCCGTAGCCACGCTCGAGCGGCTCGACGGAGACACGAGCAGAGGTCTCGTTGATCTCTTCGACCTGAACCTGAGGCCTAATGAATTCTGACATGTATTACCTCCAGCCTCAGCAGCCCGGATGGACTACTTAGAGTAGAGCTCGACGATGAGCTGCTCGTTGATATCACCGCTGATCTGCTCACGCGTCGGCAGAGCGAGCACGTTACCAGACAGCTTCTCGATATCGACCTCGAGCCAGCCAGGGACCTCAAAGCGCTCGGAGGAAATCAGGGCCTCCTTGATGGGGAGGAGGTCACGGAACTTCTCGCCGACAGCGACGACGTCGCCAGCCTTGACGCGGTAGGACGGAATGTCCACGCGCTTGCCGTTCACGGTGAAGTGACCGTGACGGACGGACTGACGAGCCTCTTTGCGGGTGCGGGCAAAGCCAAGACGGAAGACAACGTTGTCGAGGCGAGACTCAAGGATAATCATGAGGTTCTCACCGGTGACGCCGTTCATCTTACGGGCCTTGTTGAAGTAGCCGTGGAACTGCTTCTCCAGAACGCCATAGATGAACTTGACCTTCTGCTTCTCACGCAGCTGCATGCCGTACTCAGATTCCTTGCGACGGCGCTTGGGCTGACGGATAGATTCCTTCTTGCTGCTGTAACCGAGCTCAGCGGGATCGATCCCGAGCTGACGGCAGCGCTTAAGAACAGGAGTCCTGTCGATTGCCATATTGATACGATCCTTTCAGTTACACGCGGCGACGCTTCTTGGGGCGGCAGCCGTTGTGCGGAATGGGGGTCTTGTCCTGGATGCTCGAGACCTCGAGGCCAGCAGCCTGGAGGGAGCGGATGGCGGTCTCACGACCGGAGCCGGGGCCCTTGACGAAGACGGAAACCTTCTTCATGCCGTGCTCCATGGCCTGCTTGGCAGCAGCCTCGGCAGCCATCTGGGCAGCGAACGGCGTGGACTTACGGGAGCCCTTGAAGCCCACCTGGCCAGCCGACTTCCAGGAAATGACGTTGCCCTGGGGATCGGTGATCGAAACGATCGTGTTGTTGAACGTAGAACGAATGTGAGCCTGGCCCACGGAAATGTTCTTACGGTCCGCGCGCTTCAGACGGGCAGCGCGAACGTTCTTCTTAGCAGTAGCCATCTATCTAGCGCTCCTTATTTCTTCTTCTTAGCACCGATCTGACGCTTCGGGCCCTTGCGGGTACGAGCGTTAGTGTGGGTGCGCTGGCCGCGGACCGGGAGGCCCTTGCGGTGACGAAGGCCGCGGTTGCAGCCGATGTCCATGAGGCGCTTGACGTTCTGGTTGCGCTCACGGCGGAGGTCGCCCTCAACCATGATCTGATTCTTATCGATATAATCGCGGATGGCGTTAACCTCATCCTCGGTGAGGTCCTTAACGCGCGTATCCACGTTAACGTTGCACTCGACGCAAATCTTCGTCGCAGTGGTGCGGCCGATGCCGTAAATGTAGGTCAGACCGATCTCAACGCGCTTCTCACGCGGGAGGTCGACACCATTAATACGGGCCAACGTAGTCTCCTCTCTTAACCCTGACGCTGCTTATGACGGGGGTTCTCGCAAATGACGAGGACCTTGCCGTGGCGCCTAATGATTTTGCACTTATCGCACATCTTCTTGACCGAAGGACGTACCTTCATCGTTCTTCCTTTCGGTAGCGCTCAAACTACTTCCCTACTATCTACTCGCCCAGCCGCAGGCGTTTAAAACTATGGCTGGTCTTCACACGCAAACCGACCGTAGGTTGAGCTAAGCCTGCAGTCGGAAAAGAGCGTGTATGCGTGTCGCTATTTATAGCGATAGGTGATGCGACCGCGGGTCAGGTCGTACGGGGAAAGCTCCACGACAACCCTGTCACCGGGGAGAATGCGGATGTAATTCATTCGAATCTTGCCAGAAATGTTGCACAGAACCGAATGACCGTTCTCGAGCTCGACCTTAAACATGGCGTTGGGCAGCGGTTCCTTTACCGTACCCTCGAGCTCAATTGCGTCTTCCTTCTTCACAAGCAATCATCTTTCTCTAGAAAACGACAGCGATTGAGTATTCTACAATACGCATGCACGTATCGTAATATCTTCGTAATGGCTCCACATCTAAGTGGAACTTGTTACATTTGAAATGTAAATGCCGACGAATTTGAACGCGGCCTCTACATCTCGCCGCCTTGCAAGGAGCACCAAGCACCTTGGGCATCCGTGGTAAGAATCACCGGGCCGTCATTGGTAATGGCGACGGTGTTCTCGTAGTGCGCGGCGGGCAGGTGGTCGTTGGTCGTAACGATCCAACCATCGGAGCCTGTGCTCACATGATTGGAACCCATCGTAACCATCGGCTCGATAGCGATGACCATACCAGCCTGAAGGCGAACGCCTCTCCCCTTCTTTCCATAATTTGGAACGTTGGGGTCCTCGTGCATCACACGACCGATACCATGCCCCACGTAATCGCGAAGCACGCCGTAACCGTGAGACTCGGCGAGGGACTGAACAGCATACCCGACGTCCCCGATATGGTTACCGGGAACAGCCTGCTCGATGGCAGCCTTTAGGCAATCGCGCGTAACCTCGCACAGGGCCTTGGCCTCGGGCGTGGGGGTGCCGACGAAAAACGTCCAAGCGTTATCGCCGACCCAACCGTCGAGAACGGCTCCCGTATCGATGGAGATGATATCGCCATCGCGCAGGATCATATCGGGGTTGGGAATACCGTGGACCACGGCATCGTTGATTGATGCGCAAATGGTTCCGGGGAACCCGCCGTAACCCTTAAAGGCCGGGGTGCCGCCATGCATGCGGATAATCTGCTCGGCAAGCTGATCAAGTTCGAAGGTCGACACGCCGGGGCGAACCATGGCTCCAACGTGGCGGAGCGCCATCTTAGATAGCGCTCCTGCCTTCTTCATCTGCTCGATTTGCGTTGCAGACTTAATCTTGATCATAGACCGAGAGCCTCTTTGACATCCCCGTACACGGTCTCGCGAGCCTGGTCACCGTTGACCGACTTGAGCAGACCCTGACCACGATAGTAGTCGACGAGCGGGCTCGTGGACTTCTCGTAGACGTCGAGACGGTTCTTGATGGTCTCGGGCTTGTCGTCGTCGCGCTGATACATCTCGCCGCCGCACTTGGGGCAGGTAGCATCGGCAGCCGTGCCGGTGTAACCGCAGGCGCGGCAGGTACGACGCGAAGACAGACGATCGATGATGACCTCGGGGGCCACATCAACCAGAAGGGCGCAGTCGATCTCGCGACCCATGGCGGAGAGCTCGGAATCGAGCGTCACGGCCTGAGCGGTGTTGCGCGGGAAGCCATCGAGGATGAAGCCCTGCTGGGCGTCATCGGCGGCAAGGCGCTCCTTGACAAGGTCGATCACGAGCTGGTCGGGAACGAGCTCGCCAGCGTCCATGTACTTCTTAGCCTGAATACCAAGCTCGGTGCCACCCTTGACGGCAGCACGCAGCAGGTCGCCCGTGGAAATGTGAGCGACGCCAAACTCGGCGACGAGCTCCTGTGCGACGGTGCCCTTACCGGCACCCGGAGCTCCGAGCAATACGAGGTTCATGAGCAATCCTCCTCTAGCCTATTTAAAGAATCCATCGTAATCATACATCTTGATCTGGCCTTCGAGCTTATCGACCGTGTCGAGCACGACGCCGACCATGATGAGGATGGACGTGCCGCCAAACGCCTGGATCAGATGGTTGCCCGTGAAGGAGAAGATGATCGAAGGCACGATGGCGATGAGCGCCAAAAAGACAGCGCTGGGAAGCGTGATCTTGTTGAGCGCGTTCTTGATGTAGGCCGCGGTAGCCCTACCCGGACGGACGCCCGGAATAAAGCCGCCCTGCTTCTTAAGGTTGTCGGCCGTGTCATCGGGGTTGAACACCATGGAGGTGTAGAAGTACGCGAAGAACACGATGAGGACAACGTTAAGCACCCAGTTGAGCCAACCGGTCGAAAGCGCAGAGGCAACTGCCTGAATCCAGCCGATGCCGGGGAAGAACACGGCAATCTGGGCCGGGAAGTACAGCAGCGCCGAAGCGAAGATGATCGGCACGACACCCGCGGTGTTGACCTTGATGGGCAGATAGGTGGTCTGGCCACCCATCATGCGACGGCCCACGACGCGCTTAGCGTAGGAGACCGGAATGCGGCGCTGGCCGCGCTCAAGGAAAACAATCAGCGGGATAACCAGCAAGATGATGGCGCAGATGATCACCATGGTGATGATGCCACCGGCATTGCCCTCGGTGCTGGAGAAGATCGCCTGCGGCAGGCCGGCCATGATGTTCGCGAAGATGATCAGCGACATGCCATTGCCGATACCGCGCTGGGTGATGAGCTCACCAATCCACATGATCAGCATGGCGCCCGCGGTGAGCGTGCCGACGATCATGAGGTCGAAGATGATCTCGGGAGCGCCGGCGCCAGTAAAGCTGATGCCGAAGCTCTTAAAGAGGAAGAGGTAACCCACGGAGTTGAGGATTGCCAGAGCCAGGGTGAGGTAACGCGAATACTGCGTAATCTTGGTCTGACCGACCTCGCCCTCGCGGGCAAGCTCATGCAGGGAAGGCACAACGGCCTGGAGCATCTGGAGGATGATCGAGCTGGTGATGTAAGGCATGATGCCCAGGGAGAACACCGAAACATAGCTCAACGCGCCACCAGAGAAAAGATTCAGGAGGGCCATAGCACCTGCGGCGACCGAATTGTTATCGGTCGAGAAAAGGCCCAGCATCCCCTGGAAGGGAATGCCGGGCACAGGAACGTGCGCACCAATGCGGTACACGACGAGCATAGCTATGGTAAAAAGAATCTTTTCGCGCAATTCTTTGATGCGGAAAGCATTCTTAAGACCATTTAGCACGGCAGCTCGACCTTTCCGCCGGCGGCCTCGATCTTGGCCTGCGCAGAAGCGCTGACCTTGTCGACCTTGACCGTGAACTTCTTGGTGAGCTCACCATTGCCGAGCACCTTGACGGGCTCGAACTCGCTCTTGGTGATGCGAGCGGCCTTAAGAGCGGCACCGTCGATCACAGCGCCGTCCTCGAACTTGCGCTCGAGACGCTCAACGTTAACAGCGGTGTACTCGATACGACGGGGGTTGCGGAAGCCCGGAAGCTTGGGCAGGCGCATAGCCAGCGGAGTCTGGCCACCCTCGAAGCCGGCACCCTTAGTGCCGCCAGAGCGGGAACCCTGGCCCTTCTGACCGCGGCCAGAAGTGGTGCCGTGACCCGAAGAATTGCCACGGCCGACGCGCTTGCGGTTCTTGGTGGAACCGGGCGCGGGAGTAAGATCGTGAAGCTGCATTTGCTACTCCTCTACAATCTCGACAAGGTGCTTGACCTTGAAGATCATGCCGCGGACGGACTCGTTGTCAGCAATCTCGCGAACCTCGCGGATCCTGTGGAGACCGAGGGCACGGACAGTACGGACCTGGTCCTGCTTGCAACCATTGGTGCTGCGGACCTGCTTGATCTTGATGGTGTCAGCCATGCTTAGTTCTCCTTACCGACGAACATCTCGGAGACCGTCAGGCCACGGCGAGCCGCGACGTCCTCAGGGCTGGAGAGCTCCTTGAGGCCCTCGACGGCAGCCTTGATGATGTTGAGGCCGTTGTCGGTACCGAGGGACTTGGACAGGACGTTCTTGATGCCAGCAAGCTCGAAGAGGGGACGCACAGCGCCGCCGGCGATAACGCCGGTACCCTCGACAGCGGGCTTGATGATGATGCGGCCGGCACCAAAGTGACCGAGAACCTCGTGCGGAATGGTGCCCTGCTCGGTCACCGGCACGTGGAACATGTTCTTCTTGGCATCGAGAGACGCCTTGGAGATGGCCATGGGCACCTCAGCGGACTTGCCCATGCCAACGCCGACGTTGCCCTTGCCGTCGCCAACGACGACGAGAGCGACGAGGCTCATGCGACGACCACCCTTGACGGTCTTCGACACGCGGTTGATGTAAACGACGCGCTCCTCGAACTCGGAGGCCTCGCGCTGCTGCTTCTGATTACGAGCCATGTGCTACATACCTCCTAGAACTCGAGACCGGCGGCACGAGCACCGTCGGCGAGGGCCTTGACGCGGCCATGGTAGATACGGCCACCACGATCGAAAGCGACCTTGGTGATGCCGGCCTCGATGGCACGCTTGCCAACGAGCTGACCGACCTTCTCCGCAGCCTCCTTGTTCGAGGTGTGGGTGCCCTTGAACTCGGCCTCGAGGGTCGAGGCGGAGACGAGCGTCAGGCTGGAGCCCTTGCTGTCGTCGATGATCTGGGCATAGATGTTGGCGTTAGTACGGGTCACGCGAAGACGCGGACGCTCGGCGGTACCCGAGACCTTGCCGCGAACACGACGCTGACGACGCTTGAGGCCTTCCAGCTTCGCCTTATGCTTGTTCATACGTAAACTCCTAAAAAGGTTGATCTTGCCAGCACCTAACGGGGTGCTGGTCTTATGCGAGTGAGTCAGTTACGACTACTTGGCGGCCTTACCCAGCTTGCGGCGGATGTGCTCGCCAACATAGTGGATACCCTTGCCCTTGTAAGGCTCGGGAGGACGATGGCCGCGGATCTCAGCGGCGATCTGACCGACCTGCTGCTTGTTGATACCCTTGACGTTCACGTGGGTGTTGTCGGGAACCTCGAAGGTGATGCCCTCGGGAGCCTCGACGATCACGGGGTGCGAGAAGCCCAGGGAGAACTCTAGGTTCTTGCCCTTCTGCTGCACGCGGTAACCGACGCCGGCGAGCTCGAGCTTCTTCTCGAAGCCCTCGGAAACGCCAACAACCATGTTGTGGATGAGGGCGCGGGTGAGGCCGTGGCGGGCACGGGTCTCACGCTCGTCGTCGGGACGGGAAACGGTGAGGACGTTGTCCTCGACGTTGATAGCGAGCTTCTCATAGACATCGAGCTCGAGCTGGCCCTTGGGACCCTTGACGGAAACGTTGTTGCCGTTGACTGCCACTTCGACTCCGGCGGGAATCTGGACAGGCTTATTACCGATACGAGACACGGTGATCTCCTTTCCTTCTACCTACCGACCGAATTACCAGACGTAAGCGATGATCTCGCCGCCGACGTTGTGCTTGCGAGCATCGCGGTCGGTCATAACGCCATGGCTGGTGGAAATAATGGCGGTACCAAGGCCACCGCGGACGCGGGGCATGTCGGCAACGCCGGTGTACTTACGCAGGCCCGGCTTGGAAATGCGGCGGATGCCGTTGATGACCTTAGCCTTCTTGGGACCATACTTAAGCGTGATGTGCAGAGTCTTCTGGGGCACGGTGTCCTCGACATCGTAGCCCTCGATGTAGCCCTCCTCGTGCAGAACACGAGCGATCTCGACGAGCTTCTTGCTGCTCGGCATGGAGACCGTGGCCTTGTTCACAGAGTTAGCGTTACGGATGCGCGTAAGCATATCTGCGATCGGGTCTGTAAGGTTCATACAGATTCTCCTTCGTTCTTGATGAACACGTGCTCTTGGTTCTTCGCCGCCCTTAACGGCAAAGCCTATTTAGCGCGTTTTCCCTGTTCCAAACTGATGCTTGAAACGCTGGTAGTGACTTACCAGCTGGCCTTCTTAACGCCGGGAAGCTCGCCCTTGAGTGCAAGCTCACGGAAGCAGACACGGCACAGGCCGAACTTGCGGTACACAGAGTGCGGACGGCCGCAGCGCTGGCAGCGCGTGTACTCACGAGTAGAGAACTTCTGCTTGCGATTGCACTTGACGATCATCGATGTCTTAGCCACTTATATCCTCCTCACATAGAGTATTGTTCGCCCCAAGCGCCGCCCCCTTGTGGGAACGGCGCTTATAGGGCAGGTGAACCTATTTCTTGAACGGGAAACCAAAGGCGTCCAGAAGAGCCTTGGCCTCCTCATCGGTGTTGGCGGTGGTCACGAAAGTGATGTCCATACCACGCTGGTGATCGATGGAGTCGAAGTCGATCTCGGGGAAGATGAGCTGCTCGGTGACGCCCATGGAGAAGTTACCACGGCCGTCGAAGCTCTTGGCGGAGATGCCGCGGAAGTCGCGGATACGGGGAATCGCGACGGAGGTCAGACGATCGAAGAACTCCCACATACGGTCGCCACGCAGGGTAACCTTGCAGCCGATCGGCATACCAGCGCGCAGGCGGAAGGTAGCGATGGACTTGCGGGCACGGGTGATCATCGGCTGCTGACCGGTGATGGCGCGCAGGTCGCGCACGGCACCGTCGATGGCCTTGGAATCGGTAGCGGCCTCGCCGACACCCATGTTCACGACGATCTTCTCAAACTTGGGGATCATCATGACGTTCTCGTACTGGAACTTGTCCTGAAGCTGCTGCTTGACCTCGTTGTTGTACTTGGTCTTCAGACGCGGCACATACTTCTCTTCTGCCATTGTTCACTCCTTCTTGGGGTTTTAAGCACGGGGCGTGGCCACGGTGGGTTGTCCTCGTGCCTCCTGGCTGCATCCGCGCCGCTCATGGCATTTCGCGGTTTGGACTCGACGCAGCAGGAGCCGACAAAACAATCGGTACTATACGCGCATTGGGTGCGTATTTCCAGAAAAACCTCGTCTGCCTGCACAACTCCACAACTCCCCCGCACATATTGATCCCTTGGGGACGGAAATGGCAGTTGCGGTGAAATAGTTCCTGGCTGACCGCCCGTCGGGCTTATCTAGGGACTATTTCACCGCAACTCATATATGGGGATGAGATTAGCGCTTGCGGGGGACGAGTTTGGTGCGGCGCAGGTAAATCATTTCGGCGGCGATGGAGATGGCGATCTCCTCGGGATCCTCCGCCTCGATGGCAACGCCGATCGGCAGGTGCAACCCGTCGATCTGGTCCTGTGTAAAGCCCTCCTGCTCCAAGCGGGCCCGCACAAAGGCCGTCTTGCGACGCGAGCCCAGACAGCCCAGGTAGGCAGGCTTGGCGCGCATAGCCTGAATCACCACGTCGATATCGGACTTGTGACCCGCCGTGGCCACGACCACCAAGTCGCGCGGACCGATGGGACACAGCTCGTCCAGATTCTTGTAATCGACCAGGCGTCGATCGTAGACACCGGGCGCCCATTCGGGGGTCAGCGTACCGGGGCGGTCGTCACAAGCCACGACGGCAAAGCCCGCCGCCGTGAGCACGCGCGCCGTCGCGGCGCCCACGTGTCCGCAGCCAAAGATGTAGGTCAGGCCCTCGGGGCAGAGCGTCTCAATATGCGCAGGAGGAATCTCGGAGGCGGCGTTGGTGTAGGTGACGTTGCTCCCCTCTGCCGTCAGCGAAAGCTCGGGGCAACCCACAATGGTGCGGCGCGACTCCTCGCCATGGTACTCGGCCGCATCGCCCTCGAGCGCGCTTGCGATAAACGGCTCAAAATCGATGGTGAAGTCGCCGATACGGCGATACGCCAGTACATCGGCAATCTCCTGGAACAACGGTGCCTTGGTCGCGTCCAGGTGCAGATAGCACAGGCAGATGGCTCCGCCGCAGATCATGCCGGTATCGGAGCTCTCACCGCCCATGGTGTAGCGGACCAGGCGCGATTGACCCGCGGCCAGCAGCTCGCGCGCCTCGTTCAGCGCAAAGAGCTCAATTTTGCCGCCGCCGATAGTGCCCGCCTGGCTACCGTCGGTAAAGACGGCCATCCAGGCGCCCACGCCGCGCGGCGACGACCCCGCCGTGCCGGCCACGACCACGAGCTCGCACGTCTCGCCAGCCTTCAGAGCGCCAAGCGCAGCATTCACCACATCGAGCTTTTCCATTGCAATTTCCTATCCCTGGAATATACCGGTGAGCATGGCGAGCGCCTCGAGCACGCCGCCGCCGACCGATGTCGCCTTGTCCGAAATATAGTTGATGTAGCTGGCGTCGCCGCGCGGGTCGACGTCGGCGCACTTAAAGCCCTCGGTGACCTGGACGCCGTCTGCCAAAAGGCCGCGCAGGCAGCCGTCAATCTGCGTGACCATGGGCGTATCACCCGCATACCCGATCACATCGCCGGCGCTCACGATGTCGCCGATCGCATGGTCGGACCGAAACACACCGGCGGCAGGGCTATGGATTACACGCTCCTTGCCGTATCCGCCGATCATGCCCGGCACGCCCGTATTGGGCCGGGGCGAACCCTGGGTGATGACGCGGCCGAGGAAATGGCCGCGCATGGTCTCGACCACGGCGTCGCAATCGACCGGCGCGGTAAAGCCCGGCCCTACCGCGATGACGGCAGGAGCCATGTCGCGCGTGGTGCCCAGATTGCGCTTAGCCAGGATTGCATCGACCACGGCAGCGGGCTTCAGCTCACCGAGCATCTTGGCCTGGGGGTCCACCACGACGGCGACGTCTCCGGCCTCGGTAATTGCAAGTGCCTCGGCCGGCGTCTGCGCCAAGCGGGCGCGAATGCCCTCGACCTCGACCTCGCCCAAGCGAATGGCCTCGCAAAAACTGATCGTGCGACGGATGCACGTGGGGACCGCGATATCGGCCATGACGACCGACACGCCGGCGCGCACCAGACGAGCAGCCACGCCCGTGGCGATATCGCCTGCGCCGCGAACATAAACGAGCATTCCCGGGGCACCTCCCTGTGCTACGGTTTGAGCAGAGCAAAAGCGGTTCGACCGCTACGCTAATGATTATTTTTTATCACAGCATTATACGGCGGTGAACAGTTGGAAACGATTAACGGCGGCCTTGCCTCCGCGCTCAAGATTGAGCCGGGCATTACCGCAATTATCGGCAGCGGTGGCAAGTCGACCCTGCTAAAGACACTCGGCCTTGAGCTTATGCGTGCCGGCGGCCGCGTACTCCTCTGCACCACCACGCACATGTTTCCCGTCGCCGGCGTGCCATGGGATGGGTCGAGGCGTCGTCTGGACGCTGCACCTTGGAAGCCGGGGACCCTGCATGTTCCTGGCTGCACCTGCGAGGCCTGCTCGGGGCTTGTGCGGGGAAGCATCTGCCAAGCTGGTGTCTTGGACCCCCAGACAGGCAAGCTCTCCTCCCCCGCCGAACCGCTCGACCAGCTGGCGCAGCGCTTTGACTACGTCCTGGCCGAGGCGGACGGCAGCAAGCGACTCCCGCTCAAGGCCCACGCCGCCTGGGAGCCGGTAATTCCCTCTGGCACAGCCAACATCGTCTGGATCGTCGGCGCCTCGGGGCTCGGCAAGCCCATCAACGAAGCCGTCCACCGCCCCGAGCTCTTTTGCGAACGGTGCGGCTGCGAACCCGCCGACATCGCCACGCCCGAGCGCGTCGCCCGGGTGCTCAATGCCGAGATGCAGGTGCTGGGGCTCGATGCGGCGCACGTCATGCTCAACCAAGTCGACACGCTCAGCGACCCCACGATGGCTGACCGCTTCGAGACCGCCCTGGGGCGTCACGAGCGCGCCATTTTTTGGTGATGATCATGTTGCTCTTTATTGTTTGATAAAGTCCGCCACGCGATCAAAGTACGAGCAGGCCGCAACGTGCTCCGAGACGCGGCGCTGGCCCTTGGTGGTGTCGACGTCCCACAGCTCGTACGCGCGCGCCTCGACCAACTGGACATCGGCGCGACCGCGCAGCAACGACGATCCGCCATCCTTGCCCTTAAGCCCCATAAGGTCGGGAAAGAGACTCGCAGGGAACAGCACCGGCGAGACGGGTTCACCGTTCAGGGCAAGACGCACGGGCGCGACACCGCCGTTGGCCTTAAAAGCACCGGCGAGTGCCTCAAAGGAATCCGAACTCACGAGCGGCTGGTCGCCCGGCAAAAAGAGGCAGCCCTTCCAGCCGCGATCGGCTCCCCAGGTAAGACCGGCGCGCACACTCTCGCTCCTGAGTGCGCCATCGTGCAGCGCGCACGCACAGCGCAGCTCACGGCAAATCTCGGCAACTTGGGACCAGCGCGTCGTAACAACAACGTCAAATCCTTTGGGCACCGACTCAATCGTCCGCTGAATCAGCGGCTTTCCGCAGATATCGGCAAGCATTTTGTTAGAGCCAAACCGCTTGCCCTCGCCCGAAGCCATAATGACGCATCCAAGTTTCATGGCGATACCTCCCCTGAACCCATCGTACCCATAACTCGCGCAGCGGGTGCATAAAGATGGTGTCCTGGCCGTAGGCGGTCTTATAGCGCAGCGACGCTTTCGTTATTTGCGAACAAGTGGGGTTTATGGCACAGTGAGCCCAAACTTATTTTTAGGAAGGCACCCATGACCCCCGCACAGATTGAGTTTTACAAGCGCCTTGCACACAGTCTGGCGCTCCAATTTGGCCCCAATTGCGAAATCGTCGTCCACGATCTGGAGACCGAGGACATGGACCACTCTATCGTGGCGATCGAAAACGGCCATGTCAGCGGGCGCAAACCGGGCGACGGTCCCAGCCACATTGTGCTCGAGTCCATGCACGAGGATGCCGCCGAAGTCCACGACCGTGCACCGTACCTCACCAAGACCGCCGATGGCAAGCTGCTCAAGTCGTCGACCATCTTCATTCGCGACGATGACGGCAACCCCGTTGGCATTATGGGCATCAACTTTGACATCACGCTCATGAAGGCGTTTGAGCGTTCGCTCGACGCGCTCACCGGCACGGGCGACAAGGGATACGCCGAGCCCGAGCCCATCACCAAAAACATCGGCGACCTGCTCGAGGATCTGCTGCGCGAGTGCGAGCAGTACGTGGGCAAGCCCGCCGCCCTCATGACCAAGGACGAGCGCATTCGCGCTATCGGATACCTCGACCGCCGTGGCGCCTTCCTTATCTCCAAATCGAGCGAGCGCGCCTGCGAGTTCTTTGGCATCTCCAAGTACAGCTTCTACAGCTACCTCAACGAGGCCAAGGCAGAGGCCGACGACAAGTAAACGACCCGCCTGAACCATCCTCCCCTTAGTACGAGTTCTTGAATGCGCGAATCCGGGCATCGGTGACAAGGCAAGTCCCATATAATCGAAGGGCTAGACAGTTCGAAAGGATGGGACAAGATGGGGTCGAGCAACGCATCGCGCAACGGCCGCGGAGGCACCGCTTCTGGCGCCAGGCATGCGAAACACGCGTTTGACGAGGGCGAAGAGGACCATTTTGCGCTGAGCCTCGATGACGTGATGAGCGACCGCCCCTGGACCGCCGAGGAGCTCATGGGCGGCGGAGCTCGCCCGACAAGTGCAAAGCCTGCACCTTCCGCCACGCCCGCGCCGGCATCCGTGCCCACGGACGACTCTGCTATCCGCCCCATCGTGCAGACGAAGCGTAAAGCCGCCCCTGCACCCCACCCCACCAGCGATCCGTCCGAGACGGCGGCGTTTCTCGCTGCAGCGGCACAGCGCCCCGCGGCAGACAACACGATTCGCTACGCCGCCCCGCAGCAGTCGGCATACACGGCTCCCGAGCCCGAGCTCGAGCCGCCTGTCATGGATCTGGATGATCCTTCCAACCGCCAGTTTGCCTTTGATTCCTGGGCTGCGGCAGATCTGGACGAGACCTCGGGCGATATGCCGGCGCTCGACATTCCGGTAAACCCCCTGTTTTCGGCTGCCGAGGAGTGCGACTCCGCATACGACAACACCGCAGCATACGCCAACCGCCCGAGCGAACAGCCTCGCGCCGGCCGCATCGAAACCGAGGATTACGGCCAAACGTCGAGTGGCTATTCTCGCGACCCGCTTGCCGCCACGCCCGCTCCCGATTACAACCAAGCGAGCGTAAAAGCAGCCTCGGCATCGTCGTATACCCACGGCACCGACGATGAGCGCGCTGCCGATTACCACACCGAAGAAGAACCGCCGCGCTTTTCGGAGTTTCCCCAAGCGGCAAAGATCGTCTTTATCGCGATTATCGTGGCCCTACTCGGCGTGATCGCATTTGAGGGATTCCAGCTATTCCGCGGCCCCACCGCGTCCGAATCGGCAACGCAGCAAAAAGAGGACGACAACCAGTACCTGGACATCAACGCCCTCAAGGGCGACCCCAACAGCTAGGTTGGAACATAAGCTATGCCGCACCCTTGTTTACGTGCAGTTTTACACTTTTCCGTGATTTCCACACGCCTATTTCGACACTTTTCCGTAATTTGGGCGGCTCGAATTTGACACTTTTCCGTACTTCCATACGGCTGATTTCGACACTTTTCCGGATGTTTGCCGAATAATTGCCGCGTAATCGAGCGCCGTCTGCACATCATTTCGCAGGCGGCGCTTGATTTGTGTCCGCGCGCGCTGATAGACTCCATCTTGCCCGCAAGGAGTGGGCGCGTTTTATCCAGAGTCGGGGTAGAGAGTTGGCTCCACGATCCCGACGCCAACCGGCCAAGAGGCACGGTGGCCCTGCCAACATCGATGAAAGGAGTCCGTATGGACAATTTCTCCGTGCGCAGTGAGCGCAACTTCCACAACCTGGCAGCCAAGCCAAAACGAATGCATCTTCTCGACGAGACGAGCAGCTATGCCTCGGCCATGGTCAAGAGCAGCCTCTCCCACCAGATGCGCTTTACCGTGCAGATGTTCGAGGAAGAGCTCTGCGATGCCGGCAATCCGCACGTACTGCAGATCAAGCTGTCCGGAGACGATTCGCGCGAGCCGTCCAGCTGGAAGCTCTTCGCCGACGGCGCGTGCATTGCGAACGGATCCGGCGTCTTTGCCCGCGAGTGCTTCTGCGAGGGAGCCGAGGTGTTTTTGAACTTGTGCCGAGATGCCGTCGAGGCTGCCGAGCTGCGCCAGTGGAGTCAAAGGGAGTACGAGCTGCTGAGTGCAGCGCGCGGGATTGCAAGGGTTTAGAAACAGAGCGGTGGCGTTATCGAACTGTCGGCGCCGCCGCCTCACCAATTATGCTGAAAGCAATCCACTCCACATGAGCTCTGCAAGTATCTCCCAACCGCCGAACACTCACCGATCGCCATCGATCGTTCCCCAATCAGCCGGCAACTGAGTCAGCGGCACAGGGTGTAAGGTAAAATGTGTAAACGGATTCAATCATTGCCAAGGAGCGAGTCGATGGGATCATTTTTCAACAAAGCACTCCAGTTCCTGAGCAAGAACTGGAAGAGGATCGTCACACCACTTGGCACCCTTGCTGCGGGCCTCTTCCTCGGAAAAAGCCTAGAGAAGCACGAAGCAGAAAAAGAGTTTTCGAAGCTCCAAAAAGTAATCAGGAAGCAAGAAGCCAAACTCATAGCGCTTGAGTCAATACAGAAGAAAAGTTTCAGAGATAAAAGAAAGATGCGGGAACTCAAAACAAAAATTAGAAAGCTCGAGACGCAGAAGGACTCGCTTTCAAAACCGCCAAGGAACTAGATTGAGTGATCTCCCATGTTTAGGAAAAAGAATGACCCGCTTAGGGAAATCGATGCGATCCTCCTAGATCATGAGAATCGCATCGCCGCACTCGTGGCAAATGCTGCGCTTCTCGAAGAGACAAATGTGGAAGATAGCCTCACTCCCGAGGATGAAACTGGGACTGAGGAATGCGCACCGTCACCCATTGTCGTTCCAACCTGGAATGAGATGGTGGCACGAGCGAACAAATTCGATTCAGAAGAGGATAACCTCGACAGCCTCCTGACACAGTCGGACTGTGACGAAATAGACAGCAAACTCGCCGCTCTGAATGAGGAATTCGCCGCACAGCATCGCCTTGACAAGTTTGACGTCGGCATTGCAGTGATGTCGGGAATCCTAGCTGCCGCAGTGGACATGTTCCTAGTCGGTGTTCCCGCTAGAACTCATGAACAGGGCTTACGAGCACAGCCCCTTGAGAACTACGTCCGCGACCAGTTTAAGAAATGGCTTCCCGAAAACGAAATGAAGAAGCTCTCCGCAACGCCCGCAGCAAAGGTACCGTATGACGCACAATATAATGCCGGCTTTACCGAAACGTGGGTTGAAGGACTATACCCTACGATGCACAGGCTCTACTCGCTAGGCCATGACCCGCTGCTGGGTTTTGTAGTGGGCGTGGGAGACATCCTCAACGGAACCATTACCACCGTCGACAAGACCGGCAACGTAGTAGTTCAACAAATTGGCAGATACACAGATCGCAAGGCATCGACCGTTGCCGAAGCCCTCATCAGGCAGTTCATCCATCTCAAAACCGATGTGAACACCGCCATGGGTCTCCCGGCGCCCCTCATGGGGCTTTTCAATATTATGCAGTTTGGCGAACTTGGGACGGAGAAGCAAACAGTCGCCGAGATTGTCCAAGGCATGTACTACGAAGGCTACGACTTCGAACACTTCTGCGCACAGAGCATCCCCACCATGCTCGCCGAGATCGCGGTGCGAGCCTCATACTTCTCCAAGCGAATCCATGAGGGGCATAGCGTGAAGGAGTCCATCCCGTTCTCCAAGAACAGGGAGAAGCATCCCAAGCTCGCCACTATGCTGTTCCTGGCACATTCAGTTGCCGCGGGTATCGATGCTGGCAGGATATACTTCTCGAAGAATCCAATGGAGCTCAGCTACCCTGAGATGGCTACCTTCGCCGTTTACGCCATGGGACAGCTGAAGTGGTCTTTGGTGAAGAAGCCCAATCTCAGACACAAGCACATCATGCAAGCACTTGATCTCGAGCTGCAGGAGCTTGCGAAATCATCCGAAGAAAGGCTTGAGAACATGGAGGGCTTTGAGTTCGTCTTCGCTTAAAACTGAGAAGTTGAACCCTCCCGTTCCATTCATGCCGAAAGCCCTTCCAGCTCATCAGCCGCATAAGACCGATGCCCCTCGCAGTCTAGCCTTCTTCCTGGTACTACGCACACAAGATTGCAATGGTGCGGGCGAAACTTGAAATCACAACCGAACGTCCACGATAAGGGGGCGTTGAAGATGATTCTTCAGCGCCCCCTCAATACTTACGAACGATATGTCGTCTTTACGTTGTAGACGAAGTCGGGTTCCCAAATGGCCTCGAAGTGTTTCTCGGCACAATCGATCTTGCCTTGCTCGGTCGGGCGCGTGTGGATGTCGTTGTTTCCGCCGCCCTTGGTCTCGGTAACAAAATACACGCGATGCTCGCCCTCGATCTCTTGCACGTAAGCCCAATCGGGGTTGTAGGCTCCTAACGGCGTGTCGATCTTAAAGCTACTCGGCAGCTTGGCAAACACCTTGATCTCCTCGGCCTGATCAAGCTCAACGGCAAACGGCTTCTCAACCGACGACGAATCGTAGACAACGTAGTTGTATAGACTCTTGTGGTGTGCGGACTCCCAAGCGTTCTGACCAACATAGGCCTTAAGATCGCCAGGGTCCAAATCTTTCATCGTGTACCAATCTTCCTCGGGCAGCTTGGTGTACTTAATGCCCTTGGCAATTGCCACGGCCTTAACCTTGTTCACCTTAGAAGCCACCTGGGCTAGGAACAGCGCAGGATTGAGAGCAAACTCGCCATAGCGACCACAGCCCTCCAAAATGCGCTTGATGGTAGCGCGGGTAAGACCGACGGTATCCTGCAGCTCCGCGATAGGATCGGGCAAGTCATACACTGCGCGACCCGCCGTTCGCACGAGTGCGGTCGAGCGCGCCTCGGCATTCACGCCAGCGGTATCCACCGTTAGGTCTGCACGAGTGCTCAAAATTTCAGGTGCCTTTACCTCGGGCATCTTGGCAATCTCCTCGCACGCGTCCTCGACCAGCTTGTCGGAGTCCACATCGACCTCAAAGCGTGTGCGTTTGCGAATGCGCTCCCAAAGCTCCTGGAAAGCAGGGTCGGCAGTCACATCCTTGCAGAGCTTAACCTCAACCTCCTTGGCCTTGTCGCGAATCTGCAGCTTCTGAGCCTTCTTGAGGATAATGCGCTCCACCTCGGTCTTAACGTTTTCCAGACCCTCGGGAACAGGGACACTACCCTGCTCGGCCGCCTGCTTGAGCTCAGGTGTAATCTTGCCCTTATCATCGATGAGCCCCTGGTCCTTAAACGAGTCGAAGACGGCCTTAGACTTCTGGAAGCCCAAGAGCTCCTCGGTTCCGTCCTCGCGTTCCACCACGACATTCGAGAAAGACTCAGCGGTGAGAATGCCAAACTTGTAGCCATCCTCCTCAAACTCAGACTGCAAGCCATTGGCAAACGAGTCATAGCTCTCGTTTGCGATGACGGTCAGTACGTTCACGCCTTCGTCGTAGCAGCGCTCGCCGTCCTGGTCCACGCACAGGCGCAGGCCACGACCGATCTTTTGGCGTTTGGTCAGCTTGTCCTTGGTCTCCACCAGCGTGCAGATCTGGAACACGTTAGGGTTATCCCAGCCCTCCTTAAGGGCGGAGTGGCTCCAGATAAACTGAATACGTTTCTTTGCACGCGTCTCGTCGTCATCGCCGTCCGCAGGAAAGGAAAGCAGCGTCTCCTTATCACGCATGATGGTCTCGAAGGTCGAGATATCAGCAGTCGAGGACGCTGCATCGGACGTATTCTTAAGATGCCCCTTGCCGTCCTGCGAGAAGTAGCCCGAATGTACCGCAGTAGCATCCGTATCCAATTTCACGCCAGCTTCGGCATAGCGCTTGCGCCACTTGGGCGAATTCACCGCTGCGGTATATTCCTCCTCGAACATCTGCGCATACTCGCCGTTTCGCACCGGATCATACAGGCGGTACTTCTCAACCTTGTCGATAAAGAACAGCGAAAGTACCTTGATGCCGCGCGGGGCAAGCTCGAGCTGACGCTGCAGATGGTCCTCGATGGTGCTCTTGATTTGCGCGCGCTTGATAGCTTCGGCCGCAACATCACCAACAGCCTGACCAAGCTCGATGTGTTTGCCGTTCTGGAACTCGACCCATTCATCGCCAGCAGCGGCGGAGATGTTGTTCACAATCCAGCCGGCCTCATAGTCGGCATTCTCACCGCTCTTGTTAAACAGGTTGTCACCCGTCTTAACGTTTATTTTTTTGCGCTTCTGCGAGCCGTCCTTCTGGCGTACATCAATTGTCAGCTTAGCCGTAATGGGTGAGGCGATCTTTGTAGACTCAAGCCTCACGTACGAGCCGTTCAAATCCTCCTGAGAGAGCACCGAATCGACGGTGATGCCCTTGACAAGTCCACGCTGGAAGGCATCGACAGGCGTCAAGCGATAAACCTTGTTGTAGGCTTCCTTATGGGTTGCCGAGTAACGCAGCACAAACAGCGGATTCAAGCTTCGAATAGCCTTTTTGCGTTTAGCAGTAGAGTCAACGCTCTGCGGCTCGTCGATGATGACGATAGGATTGCACGAGCTTACAAGCTCGCGCGGACTTTGTCCGCCGATGAGCCTTTCGCTCGGACGATGAAACAGGTTGCGCTTGTCCCTGCCGCCGGCAGACTCAGCAATCTCATCGTCATCAAAATCGTTATCTTTGTCGAAAGCACCAATGTTGATGATCATTACCTGAATGGAGCTCGAAGTAGCAAAGCTACCCACCGGGCCCATATCTTTGGAGTCGTAGACAAAGCATTCGAGCGGCGTCTTGTCATAGAGCATGTCGAAGTGCTTCTTGGTGCTCTCGAAACTCTTCTTAACGCCTTCGCGAATGGCGACGCTCGGCACCACGATAATGAACTTGGTCAGCCCATAGCGACGATTGAGCTCGTAAATGGTGCGAATATAGACATAGGTCTTGCCTGTGCCCGTTTCCATTTCGACGGTAAAATCGCGCAGATGCCCGTCAGTAGCAACGCTCGACGGAGCGAGCGCGTTGCCTTCTTGGATCACATGCAGGTTACGCTCGAGCTGGGCCGCCGAGAGCCGAAGGCCGTTGGCATGGCCCACCTGAGTAACCTGCCCCTCCAGAATGCCGGTACCCATCTCCGCAACGAAGTCAGAGTCCATAAACTCCTGGCCTCGAAACAAACCACAGACGGCGTCGACAGCCTCGACCTGATGCTCTTGATCGGCAGAATATTTAATTTCCAAAGCCATGCGTTACACCGTCCTCAGCTGTACCTCGTAGCCGGCTCGTTCCTCCACACGTCTAAACGCCTGGACGGCATTAAGCTTGAGCGTATCAGTAAGGATCGAGTCGCGCATGAGCACACGGCGCGGCTCCATGTCGGCGATAGCATCGAGCACTTCCATGGTAAGGCCGTCCGCCAGACAGCACACAAGCTCGCCGCAGGCGACTGAGTAGACGGGATAACCGGCAACCTCCTCTTTCTCGACGGGAAGCGTGAGCTCGAGACCCCATTTGAGCATCATCTCAAACACGATATCCATATCGGAGCGGTCAGGCTTCACCACATCAAGCATGAGCTGCCCGGGTTTGGGCTTTTCGATGCCAGAATTATCGAGCGAAAACACACGGAAACCGATGTCGGGCAGTTTTTTAAACTCTTCATCAATCCTTAGCTGAGCAGTTTGTGTTTCAAAATCTCTTTTTATGCTATCTCCCGCGTAGCGGATACGCTGTTCGCCAAGCTCGCAAAGCTGACGGTATCCTTTCTTGAGTGCAACAGATCCACTGGGGAACGGCTCGGGCAGCTGAACAAGAATGAACCGTCTGTTGTTCGAATCAACTAAATTTTCCTTCATAACAGCTTGCGCCGTGGTGCCAGAACCTGAGAAGAAGTCGAGGACAGTATCCCCATCCTTAGTTGTGAAGTTAACCAGACTCTGAATCAGCGAAACGGGCTTTGAATAGTCGAAGAGCCCTTTCGCATTATCAAACAAGGCAGCAAGTCCTTTGCTTGCATTGTCGTTGGAATATTGATTATTAATGTATTCAAGAGTAGACAGCGGAACTGTCCTCGGAACGATTTCAACCGCATAGTCTTTAGACCCCTTGGACGCTTCGCTAATCGTGGCGTTTAGATACGTCTTGGTATAAATCCTCGTCCGGTCTTTACCATGCTTAATGACAATAAAGCCATTGGCTCGCCCGAAATCATATTTTTCCCTAGACCAACGCCATGCCCAATCTGCGCGGGAGTAATTCCCCGCCTGTCGCTCTAGCCAAGAAGAACGGTCCCCGCCCGGATACAGCACTTCTCCGTCGATTTCAATCGGATAATCAAGGGTTGAACTGTACTGCAAACTGTCGTAGTCAAGACATTGATTAAGCTTGTACGGCCCTCTCTCATCGAAATACTCATCCTTAAATGGGTAATCACTCACATTGTTCTGCGTCGGGGGATATAGAAGAACACTCGAACTTTTTGCCGCAAGAACCACATAATCATGATTCTTTGCCAAGGCCTCAGATGATTTTCCCGCCTTTTTGGTCACTCGAGGGAATACTGCGAGTATATTTTTCTCGCCAAAGACTTCTTCAATAATTCGAAGTGTATTTGTCAATTCATTGTCATCAATCGACACTGCGATGACCCCAGTACCATTTAGCAGCTCCCTTGCTAATCTCAGCCTGGGATACATCATCGCGCACCAATCGCTGTGGTAGCGACCACTCGTATCGGCGTTGGACTGGTTGGCCAACCCTGCCTGCGTCTTGTAGTTTTCGATCGTGTCGCCGAACTGGTCTTTGTAGACGAAATCCTTACCAGTGTTATAGGGTGGATCGATATAGATCATCTTGACTTTGCCGTGATAGCCGCTCTGCAGCAATTTCAGCACCTCAAGATTATCGCCTTCGATATAGATGTTGTCGGAGTCGAAGCTGCCGTCCTCGCCATCGCGGCCACGGCTCTTCTCAAGGCAAGGGCGCAACGTGGCAGCGCTCGGCGTCTGCGACTGACGAATGGCGTCCATCTTGCCAGGCCAGGTAAAGGCATAGCGCTCCTGGCCCTCGTCGACCTCGTCACCAAGCTCCAAGCGCAGCTTATCAAAGTCGATACCGCTCTCGGTGAATACCTCGGGCATCAACTCTTTGAGCTGCGCCAGGCGGTCTTCCACGAGGTCTTCGGACTCGAGGTTCATCTTCTCGATCTCAGCCATTGCAGATCTCCTTTATCTCGTCGGTCGTCTGACCGAGCTCCTTTTCCAGCCTTTTGAGGTTCATGCGTAGGTGCGCAGATTCATTCAGGGTCAATTCCCGATCGCGACGGCGTCGCTTGGTATCCTCAACTTGCGAAGCGAGCACATCTCTCCGCGCCACCAACCCCTCCAGACGCTCATAATCCTGTTCCGCGCACGTCGGAAAGAATCCTAGAGACGGAACCGCGCGTGAAAGTCGCACTGCCCAGGCAACGCTACGCAGATAGACCAGAAGATTCACCTGTGGCAATCGCTCAAACGCGAGTGCATCCAAAAACGGTGCATACCGTGTGTCACCAGGATCGAATGCCCCCGTTGACTCAACGTCGTCAATCACCATGGCGCCCTGCTCAGCAAGGCTCTTACGCGTCGTTGCCAGCGAAATGCAAGCCTCGTCCTCGCCGCCAAACAAAATCACTGTCGGATTGGGGAAACACTTGTGGACGAGTCTTGCCGCCTCGGCATAAGCCGCCCCACGAGACAGCTCGCATCGAAGGATGAGCACGCTTTGAATATCGTGTTCATCATCTTGAACAGGCGCGATGCGCGTCGTGGACTTTTGCACGGTGGCAAAGTGCATAAGCGCAGCTACGCGATCGAGCACTTTCTGCTCGGTCTTTGTGAGCTGGGCTTGGCGCGTGAGCACCGTCTTGGGGATACGTCTGTCGCCCGCCAGAGCAGCATCGGGCAGACAGAATACGTCGTTCCAGTCAAAACCTCTCATCGCAACACCGCAAAACTGATCAACGAGTAATCGTCGAAGCCAAGGCTCGTGCCTGTTCCCACTTCGCCCAGCGAGAACAGACTCTCAATGCCCTTGTCCTGCTGCACGCCGCTAATGGTGGCAACCACTTTGTCCAAAAGCTCGGTATAAGCCCCCATACGCTCGCCGTCGCGCGTCTCGCGGTTAAAGTCGCGACACAGCTCCGCAATTGGCTCGGGTTCGCCCGCACAACAGGCGCGCATCATATCGAGCGCATGCTTGGGCTGTGTATGTTTGGTCATCACATCGCCGTCGGCCGATACGTACACCACGTAATACGGGAAGGTAGGATTCGTGTCCTTGGGGTTCGCATTCTCATCGTTTTGCGCCAAACAGAACACCACGCCCGGTGCCACGGATCCACGCAGTTCATCGGGAATGCGCGCCACCGCATGCATACCAGCCGGCGAGTTTTCTAAAAGACCCGGGTGTTCCTTTTCGTAGCGCTGCAATTCAACACGAAAATCATCGAAGGCGAAGTCGGTGATCGAGATACCGCCTGAAATATCCTCCAGGTCCAGCACCTCGCTCTTGAGCTGCTGAAGTTGCTGGCGACGGTACTTGAGGTCGTTCATCTCGCCCGTTGCTTTGGACTCCAGCACGTTCTCCTCGCCGGTGGCCGACGCGTCAAGCAGGGCCATACGGCCCTTCACGCGGCTTTCGAGCTGAATGTACTCATCGAGCGCGATGTCAGGCCAAAAGTCCACCAACTGAATTTGCGTGTTGGTGGAGCCCAAACGGTCGATACGACCAAAGCGCTGGATAATGCGCACTGGATTCCAGTGAATGTCATAGTTGACGAGACAGTCGCAGTCCTGAAGGTTTTGGCCCTCGGAGATGCAGTCCGTGGCAAATACGACATCAATCTCCCCTGCGGCGAGAGACGCCTCGGGCAGCTCCTTGGAGCGCGGGCTAAAGTACGCCAGGATATTCTCGAAGGTGGCGCGGCGCAGCTTAAGCGAGTAGGTGCGGTTTGCGCTGCCGGCAACCTCGGCGCACTCAAGTCCGAGCTCGTTCTTAAGGCGAGGCGCCAGCTGCTCAAATAGATAGTCTGCCGTATCCGCAAACGCCGTGAATACGAGTACTTTGCGGTTGCCGGGGTTGTAGGGGTTATTGACCTTATCGACTATGAACTTGTAGAGCTCATCCAACTTGGCATCGCGCTCGGGCGTTACGGCATTGGCATAGTCGAGCAGACGGTGCAGCACGGTGATATCAAAGTCTAAATCGCTGCCCAGACGCAAGGCATCAACATCGCGCAGGTCGACGCGAACCTTGCCGCCGCGCTCGATTTCCTCGGCGTCATCGTCATCCATGCCATCCTCGATGCCCGCCGCATCATAGCTGCCCGCTCCCATGGCCGCAGGGTCATTGAGCTGTGCGCGGAGCGCCTCGCATCCCGCCAGGATGCGCGAGAGCGTGATTCGAAAACTGTTAACCGAAGATTCCATTCGCTTGAGCACGTTTACGCGCATAAGGTTGGCAACAGCACCCGTACGGTGAACCTGGCTCTCAAAGTCCTTGCCCCAGGTGTCGCCGTAACGATCCTCGTACTTACGACGTTTATCGCCGCGTACATAAGAAAGCAGCTGATACTGCGCAAACGTAAGCTGGGCGATCATGTCGTTGAGCTCAGCGATAGGCGGAAGCTCCCCCGCCAAATCGATTGGCGTGGTAATAGAGAGGGGCTTGCGCCGCTGCGGGAACGTACCCGAAGCGGCGCCATAGTACTTAGAGATATGCTTGCGGCTGCGCGCGATGGTAAGCACGTCGAGCAGCTTAAAGTAATCGGCGTTGACGGCGTTGACGAAGCTCTCGGTGGTGCGCTCGGCATCGTCGAGCTTGCTCCACTCATTGAAGCGCGCTTGTGCCGTACGGCACACCTGAGTAATCGACTCAATACCATCAGTATCCGCCAGATACGCATCATCGCCCTCGGTGATGAGCTCAATCTGGTTGCGCAGGTCCAGCAGGCGATTGTTCACAGGCGTAGCCGAGAGCATCAGCACCTTGGTGCGCCGTGCACTCTTAATTACGTCCTCGATAAGTCGCGTGTAGCGGTCTTTTTTCTCGGAATCCGTGCTCTTGTTACGGAAGTTGTGGCTCTCATCAATTACCAACAGGTCATAGTGGCCCCAGCGTAGATGCTCCAGGTCCACATCACCGCTCGTGCCCGTATAACGGGACAGATCGGTGTGATTGAGCACGGTGTAGTTAAGACGATCATCCGCCAACGGGTTGCGGTCATCGTTGTCCTGCGTCCACAGCGTCCAGTTATCGCGCAAGCGTTTAGGTGCCAGTACCAGAATGCGATCATTGCGTTCCTGGTAGTACTTAATGACGGCGAGCGCCTCATAGGTCTTGCCCAGGCCGACGCTGTCGGCGATGATGCAGCCCTTGTACTTCTCGAGCTTACGGATGGCGCCCACCACGGCGTCCTTTTGGAAGTCGTAGAGCTTGTTCCAGACGACTGATTCCTCAAACTTGAGACCGGGCCTCAAGTCGTTATCTTCGTCGGAAAGGTAATCGCGGAACAAGTGGTAAAGCGTGAGGAAATAAACGAACTCGGGCGGATTCTCGCGGTAGAGTGTGCCTACCTGCGCCGCTACCTCATCGGTAACATCGGCGACCATCGCAGGCTTATCCCAGACGGACTCAAACATCGCCTTTAGGCCGGCAGCTTCCGTCGCGCCCTCGTAGTGGCTTACGCCCATTACGGTGTTGGGGCGGCGCTCGTAACCAAGTCCTTCCTGGGTAAAGTCAGCGGCGGCACCCATGAAAGCATGGTCGTCGCCATTGGGGTTCTCGACTATATAGGTGCCTCCGGGCTGAATTGCCCCATTCATCTTGGCAGATTGAAACTCGCACTTAGCGCGCACCCATTCGGCGCACTCGCGGGCAATGGCACGTTGATTGAGATTGTTGCGCAACGTAAGTTCAAGGCCCAAGCCACCCACGCCACGCTCGCGCGAGCATTGCGATATGGCAAACTGGCGCGGGTCTTTGTCGGAAGCCATGCGCTTAACGAACGTGGGCTCGCTAAAGAGAAAGCGCACTGAGTCAACTTTCTCCAGCTCTTCTTTGAGCTCGGAGAAAGCAAAGACCGTAAAGTAACTGCTAATGATTGAAAGCTTGGCGCCCTCATCTATGGATTTAGCGAGCGCGTCTCCCAGACGATTGCGTCCGACGTTATCGAGAAACTCCATCAGCACACCGTCCTTAAGACGGCGTGCCAAGCTATTTCATTATTGACCGAGAGGGAACGCCCGCTTCGAAGCGCCCCCCCCCCGAAGTTTATCCGCAGGTATATCCACGAAGTACACTCCAGGTTTAATTGCTATCGTCTCGGGACGCAGAGGCCCCTTGCTAAAACTTTATCCATTGTCTCCCAACTATAGAGGAGTGTCAGGACATTTTCGGCAAGCGGGTTGTCTCTACGACCTCAATAATTTGTTGTGCAATTAATAGGCATCGTTCATGTACTTCGTGGATGCTTCCGTATAAGCCCAAATCAGCGTCCCAAATGAGCGCTGCACCACGTATCTGCTCCGATTTGCTCAGGCCTGTCATTCGCAACACCCAGCTCCTAATAAGCTAGCACAAGTTACACAAATACATTTGAGACGCCGATTCGGCGGATTGAATAGGGCAACCCACAAAAAGCGAAACCATAAGCAAAGTGAAAAAGGCTGCAGCCATCAGGCATGCCGCGACCGCTACAGATAGGCCGCAACATCCCAAGCAGTGATAATCCCGAGAACCTTCTCGCTGGGCTTACCGCTATGCGTGATGAATACCATGCCAATGCGGTCAGCACGGCGCATCGCCACCCTGAACATCTCTGCAACCTCTGCGAGTGTTATCGTACGTGGCACGAACCTAAACGATTCAGAGGCATGAGCGTCCACTGGGAGCAGCTCGGCAAGCGAAGAGAACGTCGTCTCGTCGTCAATGCAGACAATCTCTTCACCTTATAGGTAGGAGAGCAGCGTGTTCTCGCTGAACACACCGCGGACGATGCCATCCTCCAGGATAGGTACATGGGTGTAGCATTTTTCCGCCATCTCGCGCAAGACGGGTCTCACGCAGTCCTCCGCAGTTGCCGAAAACACATTCTGCATGGACACGGCGTGGTCGATTGCCTTGGGAGGATTCTCGACTGCAGCAAGCGTATTGCGCAGGAGTGTCAGCATCGAGTCGCTCGGCTCGACGGCGTAATCGCCATCGACACTCTCCTGGTGCGAGAGCAGGTTGCGAACTTCCGCGCAATATTTGAGAGCCCCGGCAACGTTCTTGAATGCCCTGCCGGGGTTTCTGCCAAGCCAAGCTACAGGACCGTGTTTTTCCGGAACGTCATAATGCTCACGGATGCACCCCTCGAGCCTTCTATAGAGATCAAGGAACTCGCTCGCATTGTCGCTTTTGCCCATACCGAAACCTCCTGCAAAATAGCTTCGGGACGCATTCGCACAGCTAAACAAGCGCAATTATACGTGTGATATCAAGCACCCTGCATTCGGTCTCGACAAGCGGCATCGAACGCAGGCTTACCGGCATGGGCGCCCGTAGGAAAGCCCATACGGCTGACGTACCTCGACCGTCAATCGGCCTCGTGCTACCGCTAATCCGTCCCGTCCCAGCAGGTCACACAACGGTGAGATAATGCCCGCGACTATTAATGTAAGCAAGGAGCACGCTATGGCAGACAACGAGATCGAATCCTCGACGGACGACGGCCGAGAGAAACTTGTGGCAAAACAGCTCGCATCGACCAAAATCCACCTCGCACTCACCCAGGAGCGGGTGGACGTCTCCGGCGCCATCAAGCTCCCGCTCGACCGAATCCCCCAGCTCGGCGTGGCGTTCGCCTCGCTCCCCTCGATGTTTCGCACCGTCACTAACACGGTGAGCGTACCCACGCTGCTCCAGGCGACTGACAAGTTTGGAAACCCACTCGATCCGTCAATACTCTACTCGTTCAAGGACGGCAGCGGTCTCACAGGGGGCTACCGCGACGCAGTCAAGGGCTTTGGACAGGCGCGCTTCCACGTAGTCGAGGGCGACATCGCCACAAGCGTCACTCAAGTGCCCTACGACCCGACGTCGCTGTTCATGGCAGCCGCAATCGCGCAGATAAACCAAAAGCTCGACTCCATCCAGGAGTCCGTCGACGAAATGTTCGACTATATGCGCCAGCGCGACAAGGCCAACATGCGCGGCAACCTCAAGACGCTTGCAGACATCCTCAACAGCTACGGTCTCTACTACGGCAACGCCATCGAAATGACTAGCGCCCATATGAAGGTAATCGACATCATGCATGCCTCCGAGCAGGACATAGAGCACTTCCGCTCACTGGCGCAGTCGGACCTGAAAAAGAAAGGGTTCATCGAGGTACGAGACGGCTTGGGCAGACGTCTCGACAAGGTGCTCGACTACCTCAAAGACTGCCAGCTCGCCACCTACATCCACGCGTTCTCGCTGTTCCTCGAACCTATGCTCGCCCAGAACTTCGAGCCCGCAAAGCTCGCGGACGCCACCGCGAAGATCGAGGCCGATTCGCTCGCGTACCGCGAGCTCTACACCGAGTGTTACGACGCCCTCGAGGCGGGAACTGCCGACACCGTCGATGCGGCGCTGCTGGGCGGCATCGCATCCGCTGGCAAGTTGCTAGGGCGCGCCATCGCAAAGACCCCCGTGGGCGACCATACACTCATCGACGAGGCGCTCGAAGGCGCAGGAGAGGACATCGGCAGGTTCAACGACAGGCAATCCGAGAAACTCCTCGAGAAGCTCCATCAGGCAAAGACGCCCGACGTTGCGCCGTTCAAGCAGAGCGTGAAGGAAATCGATACCCTCTATAACCGCCCCACGCAGATCGCCGTGGACGCCGAGAACGTCTACATCCTACCTGCCAAGCAGCAGGAAGAGTAGCGGTACGCGACAGGCACGCGCCATGCAAACAGCTAACGCCCCTACCTCCCCTCCGCCTTCAGCTTCAGCAGCAGGTCGCCCAGCTCGGGGCACTTGCTGGAAAGGCGCGTCTGGGGTCGCTCGCCCATCCCCCACCGCTGGCGGATCTCCTGGGCGTGCGGACTCACGCGGTAGTCCCCCTCCATCATTTGCTTGAGCAGCTTGGCGGTCACGCGCGCATCGGCAAGGGCGCTGTGGGCGTGGCCCGTCGACTCGTCAAACTCGATGCCAAACCACGTCGCCGCGTCACTCAAAGAAACGCGCCCGTGGCTGCCCACGTCCATGATCGAGGTGTAAAACGCCTGCAGGTCGGCCCAGTCCGTAGGAAATGCGGAAAGGTCGATGCGCTTTGCCTGGCACTCGGTCAAAAGCTGTCGACGGTCCGTCCCGCTCCAGCAAACTATCTGGGCGGAGTAGCGACCGATCCAATCGCTGAGCCTTTTGATCACCATGTAGAGCGGATCGGCCATCGCGGTGTCCACGGCCGATATCCCTGTAAGCTCGCGGACGGGAAACGCAACGCCTTCGGTAAATTCCGTCTGCACAAACTGCGAGAACTCACCCATAACGTTACCGTGATAATCGAGCTTGACGGCGCCGACCTCGATAATCTCATTGCGCAGTCCACGGCGCTGGCGCTGCTTTGGCACCGGCGCAAACTCAAAGTCCAGCACAATCTGGCGCGCAAAGTTCGTCGTATCGATAGCCGAGATACCCGGCGTCTTTTCAGCTGACACGGTTAGGGCCTTTCTCCGTTGCCTGCCGCTTGCTACATAGGCGGCTACATTGCCGTAAGGATAGGCGCTCGTGCGGACACAAAAGCGGGACGCAATGCCACGCGCCAGGCACTTGCCACACAGACGGTTCTAAAGGGAACACCGCTTTATTCAAATGTGTGAAAAAATTAGGCCCGGTGACTTGAATCAGCGGTCATCCCGGGCCCATCAGAGCTCACAGAGCTCTTGGTTGCTTTGGTCTTGCTCTTCACGGCGCTTATCGAACTTTCCGAGGCACTCAAGCAGCATTCGAAGCATAACAAGTCGCTGTCATTAAGGCACTGACCTCTTGACCAAGCAACGGCGCTGCCCAGCTATCCACAACTTGGGCTGCCGTCAACTTTATTCTATCCGCGAGCATCTGGTTTACCAAATGGATTTTCGGTAAAGGAAGCACGGCACGCCCGCAAAACCACTACGCCCCAAGTGCCGCCATGGGGATCACCGCCACGCCATCGTCGCGTGTGTAGGCAATGCTCCCCTTTCCAACCACGACCGCCAAAAACACCGGCGCGGCATTCTGGGCGGCAGGATTGGAGAGCACTTTCCTCTCCAGCGCCTTGAGATTTCTCGCTCCATCGTCTGCTTTCGCATCACTCAGCTTGACCTCGATGGCTCCCCAGCGCCCGTCGTGCTCAACGATCAGATCGACCTCAAGGCCCTTCTCATCTCGGAAATAATGGACACTGTTATCGACACCGCCGTAGGTGGAAAGGAACACGCGCACGCGGGCCTTCGAGCGCGCGTACTGACTTGCCGTCTGTCGCGCAAGCTCGTCCGAAAGCCCAAGGTTTGCAGGCCAACCGCCCCTGCAGCCCCAGCGGGCGACGTCATCCTGCGAAATTACGCCGTTCTCAATGTAGTTTTTACGCCGTTTTCATTGTAGGTTTTACGCTTGGCATCATTGGCGCGACGCTCACTCAACCCCCCGGATCACCGAATTGCTCAGATTACGGGACACGCTTTCCGCCCCGCGCCTCCACCGGAAAGCACGTCCCACCCTGAGGCTCGATTCCGGGACACAGTTTCCGGTAGAGGAGCCGCTGGAAAACGCATCCCAGTTTGAGGCCGAAATCTGGGACATGCTTTCCGCCAAGGACTGCAAAAGGAAAGCGCATCCCATTCCCAGCATCGAATCAGAGCGCGCTTGGTTATCTCCGCTCGCACATCTCGGCAAACGAAATCAGCTTGGTATCTCCCCTGTTCGCCGCGGCATCCCGACATCCCTGCGTAAAGCCGCTTTTTGAGAATAGTGCATAGCTTTTTCGTTGCCGTCTAAAGAGCTCGCTTCGGTGCACGAGCTTTTGCAGCACGTCTTCGCCCACCGGTTCATTGCGCCATTTGCACTCCGCAAACAGCGCAGTGCCCTCGCCATCGTCAACAATCAAGTCGATTTCTTCCTGCGTATGCGTGCGATTATCCGTCCCCCACCAGCGCCCGACGCTCGCCGGAACCACATCGAGCTGGCCCGCCCGCGCGAGTTCGTAAACGTATTGCCTGCATATAAGCTCAAAGACCGTGCCCATGTAATCCGATACGTGCGGCTCAATGCGCTTATACGCCATCTCGGCCATATCGTTTTGAATCAGCCCGATGTTCTGCGGAACAAACTTGTACCAGAACCTAAACATCTGGTCGCTCAACAGATACACGGCTCGCTTATTGCTCGTCTCGTTTAGGGGCAGCTCGCGCTCGACAATTCCAAGTGACGCCAGCTTATCCACATAGCTCTTTACGTTGCTCGCAGGGATTCCCGTAGAGCTCGCAATCTCCGAGATCTTCGAGCGCCCCTGGGCAATTGCCTGCACAATCGCATCATATTGCTCGGGATTGCGGCACTCTTGCAACAGCAGGTTGCTCGGCTCCTCAAAGAGATAGCCCGTAGGAGTAAGAAAAAGACGTTTGATGTTGTCCTTGAGCGGTGCGACGGGATCGACTTTCTCGATATATGCAGGAATGCCGCCCGTCATGCCATAGCAAACCGCAGCGTCTTCGCGACCCATGCTCCGCCACAGGTCGAGGGTCGTCGTAAAATCGAGCGGCATGATCTTAAACTGGGCCGTACGCCTACCGTATAGTGGACTCTCGTAGCCCAACACCTGCTCTTCCATAAACGAAAGAGACGAGCCGCATAGAATCAGCATGAGCCTGGTCTCTTTGTACAGGTGATCAATCTTGTCTTGCAGCAACGAGCTGATCTCGGGATTCGATTGGGCGAGATAGGGATACTCGTCAATCACGACAATCAAACGTTCCGTGCGAGCCATGGTGGCCAATGCATCGAATGCCTCGTCAAAACTACGAAACGACACGTCTGCAGCACCAACCGAGCCTGCAAGTATCGCCTGGCTAAAGCCGTGCAGGTTTGCCTCCGCATTGGTACGACGTGCTTGAAAGTAAATAGCCTTCTTGCCTTGGATGAACTCTGTGATAAGGCGCGTTTTACCCACGCGACGGCGGCCGTAAATCACAGGCATCTCAAAGGAGCCCGTGCTATACAGTCGATTGAGCTCGGACATTTCCGCTGTTCTTCCGATAAACACAGGGCCATCCTTTCTTTACGTTATAGCTAGCTATATTATACCTTTCTATAATATAGCTAGCTATAACGTAATTCGACAAGCGGCGCACGCAAAAGGGACGGTTGAAGTGCGGCTTGGCGCCGCATGACGCCGGCGGACGAGGCGATGCGTCCGCCGACGAATAGCACCGAATTGGTTACTTCTTGCTCTCGGGCAAGACCAGATCCACGGCAGCGTCCTTGGCAGCATCGATGTGCTGAGCCACGACCGGCGTCTGCGGAAGGATCAGGTTAAGGACAATGGCCATGATGGCGGTGGGGGTTACGGCATTGGAGCCGATGACGGTGGACACCCAGGTGGGCATACCCTCGCCGGCAAGGCAACCGCTGGCCATCCAGATACCCAGGCCAAAGACGACGGAGGTACCGACGATGGTGGTAGTGCGCTGCGTGAGGCCCTCGCGGGTGAACATGCGCACGCCGTTCATGGTGATGGTGCCAAAGACGCCGACGGTCGCGCCGCCGATGACGGGCTGCGGAATAGCGGAAAGAACGGCAGAGAGCTGCGGGAACAGACCGGCGATGGCAAAGACGGCCGCGATGGTCACAAAGACCCACTTGTTAACGACCTTGTTGGAGCAGATGATGCCCACGTTCTGGCCAAGGGCGCTGGTGGGAAGACCGCCCAGCAGGCCGCCGACCATAGAGGTGAGGCCCTGGGACACGATAGCGCCGGAGAGCTCGCGCTCGGTGGGCATACGGTCGATGGAGCCCAAGCAAGCGGCGGAGACGTCACCGATAACCTGGATGGCAACCATGGGGAACACGACGGCGAGGGTAATGCAGACCTCGGGATCAAACTCGAGCGCGTAAGGCATGAGCTTGGGAAGGGCAAAGACCTGAGCGGTGGCGACGCTGGAGAAATCGATCATGCCAAAGGGGATGGAGACAATCATGCCAGCGATCATGCCAAAGAACACGGATCCCAGCTTGAGCGTGCCCTTGCCAAAGTTGGCGAGCGCAAAGACCACGGCGAAGGTGATGAGAGCGACGCACCAGGCCTGCGGGGTGCCCCACAGCGGCGTGCCCATACCGCCGGCCATATACTTGACGGCCGTGGGATACAGCGAAACGCCGATGGAGAAGATGACCGTACCGGTCACGACGGGCGGGAACAGCCACTTGATCTTGCTGTAGGCCAGGCCAAAAAGGGCCGCGACGGCACCGCCGACAATCTCGCCGCCCAGCAGCGCACCAAAGCTAAAGCCCGAGGCGCCCATGGCCTGCAGGGCCGGCAGGAACGCGAACGAGACGCCCATGACGATGGGCAGGCCGCCGCCGATGCGACGGAAGGGAGCGAAGGCCTGAAGGGCCGTGTCGAGTGCCGAAAGAATGAGCGCAACCTGAATGATGTCGGTGCTCTGCTGGCTATTAAAGCCGTAGACGCCGGCCATGATGACCGCCGGGGTAATGATGCCGGCAAACGATGCCAGTACGTGCTGAAGGGCACACGGGATCATTTCCTTAACGGGCGGCATGCCTTCGCGAGTGAACAGGGCTTCAGTGCCGTTCGTAACCGTCTCCTGGGCCATTTGACCACCAATCCTAGAAGTAGTTGTTTTCGCATCTAACATTCTATTGTGACGCAGTGCGGGGTTGAGGTTGTGCCTTCGTTGCATATCGTATTTAAGTTTTTTCTTATTCTCAATAATAATTTTTTGTTATCAGACTTTTTTTCAGCTTTAATAATGCATTTCCGCAGGTAAGGAAAGTATCTGGTCAAAATAACATCTAACTTTTCTTTTGGTCGACCGTTTGCTGCCAAATTCCTACTGATCGTCTCTATTACGCAATCTACCTGCGAATATGCGAGTCAATAGACGCCGTGTTACCATGATAAAAAATTGTTATGAACATTTCCGATTTCACCCAAAGGAGTTGCCCGTGAACGAGACCGTACGCCGCTTTTTGCCGATGGTCGATTTCCTGGAGCAGATACTCGGCAAAAACAGCGAAATCGTCCTGCACGATTTCTCGGATCCTGACCACGCCATCGTCGATATTCGCAACGGTATCGTGAGCGGCCGCAAGATTGGCGGACCCGCTACCGATCTTGCGCTCAAGATTATGCACGACCCAAAGTATCGCGACCTGCCGTTTATTACGGGCTGCGAGGGGCGCGGGGCCGGCGGCAAGACGCTGGAATCCGCGACGTACTTTATCCGTGAGGACGGCGAGATCGTCGGCATGCTGTGCGTCAACACCGATCTTTCGGCCGTGCGCAGCATCAACGCCATGGCCCAGCAGCTTATGGCCTGCTTTGACGCTGCGCCAGTCCGCACGGAGCCCTCCCCCATCGAAGTCGAGAGCCTTTCGGAGTCCACACAGGAGCTCATTGACCGCAGTATTTCCGAGTTGCTCGAAAGCCGCGGGCAGGATGTCGCCTCACTTGGGCAGGCCGATCGCGTGGACGTTATTCGCCATCTCAACGGCAATGGCGTGTTTATGCTCAAGGGCGCCGTTGCCTGCGCCGCCGCCGCGCTTGGCATCTCTGAGCCCAGCGTCTACCGCTATCTGCAAAAGGTCCGCAAGGAGGGCTAACCCACTGATCCCTTGGGGACGGAGGAAAACGGATCATTTTTGCCCGAGGGGCTGCTGAAGACTTTGTCCTGCTTAGGCTGCGGGCATCGCCCATCGCGACGGCGCCACTATACTTTTGAGTATCTGAGCATTTTGAAAGGCAGGATATGACCGCAACCGCCAGCCGAACCACCAACCGCAGACCCGAGCTCTTGGCCCCCGCCGGAGGCCCCGAGCCCTTTGCCGCCGCACTCGCTGCCGGCGCCGATGCCATCTACTGCGGCATGGGCAGCTTCAACGCCCGCCGCAAGGCAACCAACTTTACCGACGAGGCTTTTGAGCAGGCCTGCCGCGCCGCACATCTAGCCGGGTCGCGCGTCTACGTCACGGTCAACATCGTCATCAAGGAATCCGAGATGAGCGATGCGCTGCAGCTCATCCATCGCTGCTCCACGCTGGGCGCCGACGCCTTCATTATCCAGGACTGGGGCCTGTTCTTCGAGGTCAAGCGCACCATGCCCGGCATCGAAACACACATCTCGACCCAGGCGAACATCCATGATGACCGCGGAACGCTTTGGTGCCGCGAGCAGGGCGCCGACCGCGTGACCTTGTCGCGCGAGCTCTCCATCGACGAGATCGCCGCCATTCACAACGCCGCGCCCGACGTTGACCTGGAGGTCTTTAGCCACGGCGCCATCTGCTTTTGCTACTCGGGCCTGTGCCTGCTGTCGAGCTTTGCCATGGCGGGCCGCTCGGCCAACCGCGGCATGTGCGCCCAGCCCTGCCGCCTGCCTTACGAGCTAATCGACGAGAACGGCCGCTCGCTCTCCCCTGCCGGTCGCGAGCGCGCGCTGTGCCCACGCGACACCAATACTTCGCAGCTCGTTCGCCGTCTGTATGACGCCGGCGCCGCATCGCTCAAGCTCGAGGGCCGCATGAAGGCCCCCGATTACGTGTATTCCATCGTCGACGTGTATCGTCATCAGATTGATGACATGCTGGCCGATGTTTCGACCTCTAAAGATGAAGAGGCCGCCCGCCAGCTCCAGCTCAAGCGCTGCTTTAACCGTGATTTTACGCACGCCTATCAGGACGGTACTTCGGGTGACGAGATGATGAGCTACGAGCGCTCCAACAACCGCGGCCAGATTGTGGGCACGGTGCTCGGTAGCCGCCTGGCCAACCGCGATGTGCGCGGCCTCAAGCCTGACGACCGCCGTCGTCGCGCTGCCATCGCCAGCGTTGAGCTGTTTGAGCCCGTGGGCAAGGGCGACCTGCTGGAGCTTCGCCACGACGATGAGTTCGACCAGTTCCTGACCACCATCGCCGCCGATGATGCCGCCGCGGGCGACATCATCGAGTGCCGCGTGCCCCGCAGCATGCCCGAGGGCTGCCGCGTGCGCGTGATTCGAAGCCAGCGCGCCATTGACGCTGCCGGCGCCGCGCTCAAGCGCGATGTGCTGCGCCGCCGCGCCGTAGATGTGTCCGTCGTGGCGCGTCTGGACGAGCCGTTTACCGTTACGCTCACCTGCTGCGACAACCCCGCGCTCACCGCCACCGCCGCCGGCTTTACCGTCGAGGCCGCCAAGACTCGCGCCGTCGAGGCGTCCGATCTTGTGGAGCACGTCGGGCGCATGGGCTCCTCGCCCTTTGAGGCTGCGAGCTTTGATGTGGCGCTCGATGAGGGCTGCGGCATGGGCTTCTCCGCTGTACATAAGGTGCGCGCCACCGCTTGCAAGGCGCTGGAAGAGGCCATTCTGGCGCCGTATGACGAGCGCGCGAAAACGCTCGAGTTGCCGGCGATTGTAACCAGTGATTCCCGCCCCGCGCCCGAGCATTACCGCGACGAGCCGCAGATCTGCGCCACCGTCACCTCGCTCGAGGCCGCCGAGGCAGCCCGCGCGGAGGGTGCAACGCGCATCTACATGACCACCGACGCGCTCGAGGCCGCCGGTGTCTCCCCCGCCGATGCGTTTGAGCAGGGCATCGTACCCGTACTCGACGAGGTCTGCCGCGCCGTTGACCACGTACGCGTCGACCCGTGGATTCTTGCTGGAGCGACTGTCGCCGTCGGCAATATCTCTGAGCTTGCCCTGGCCGCCCAGGTTGGCGCCACGGCCGAGATTCGCTCTTGCTTGCCCGTGCACAACACGCCTTGCATGGAGGCACTTGCCGAGCGTGGAGCCGGCGCGTTTTGGCTCTCGCCCGAGATCACGCTCGACGAGATTATCTCGCTTGGCACCTCCGCGCCCGCAGCCCTGGGCATCACCGTTTTCGGCCGCCCGCGCGTTATGACAAGCGAGCACTGCATCCTGCAGGTGGCCGATGGTTGCATCCACGATTGCGCCAACTGCCGCCTGCGCGCCCGCAAGCTGTCGCTCAAGAATATCGACGGCAAGGTCATGCCGGTGCGTACCGACGTCCACGGCCGCTCGCGCCTGTACGACGCCTACCCCATCGACCTCACACCTCAGGTTCCGCAGCTGCTCGACGCCGGCGTGCGCCGTCTTATGGTCGACGGAACCCTGCTCGAGGCCGATGAGATTGGCCGTGCCGTCGCTCGCGTCCGTCGCGCCATTGAGGCGGCTCAAGCCGGCCGTAAGCCCGCCGCCCGCCTGCGCGGCGCCACCTCGGGCTGCATGTTTGTGGGAATTAGCTAACCGAAAGGCTTACACGTGAACGAAGAACCTCAAGTCCTCTACTGCGACGCCTGGCTCATGGCCATCGATAAGCCCGCCGGCATGATCGTCCACGGTGACGGCACCGGGGAGCGCACACTTACCGACTACGCTAGCGACCTTTTGCTGGCGATGGGCGACGGCTTTGCCGCGACCGACATGCAGCCGCTCAACCGCCTGGACCGCAACACCACCGGCGTGGTGCTGTTTTCGCTCGACAAGCAGACGCAGCCCGCCTTTGACCAGACGGTGAACGACCACGCCTTCGAAAAGCACTATCTGGCGCTGGCCGAGGGCAAGATCGACTGGAATGAGAAGCTCATCGACAAGCCCATCGCCCGCGACCGCCACGACAGCCGCAAGATGCGCGTCGGCGCCAGCGGTAAGCCGTCTCAGACGCGCGTCAAGGTGCTCAAACGCCTTAAGAGCCGTCGGGGCCTGCCCACGCGTTCGTATATCGATGTCGAGCTGCTCACCGGCCGCAAGCATCAGATCCGTGTGCATCTGGCCAGCGAGCATCACCCCCTGGTTGGCGACGACCTGTACGGCACGCCGCGCCCCTGTGGCCTGATGCTCCACGCCCACAGCGTGTCCTTCACGCATCCCGTTACCGGCGAGCACATCCACATCGAAGCCCCCTGCCCCTGGGAGCCCTAAACCTCCACAATGGGGACAGGCACCTCTGTGGTGGTTTTGCCGCAATGGCTCAGTCGCGGTCCCAAAACGTCTCGATCTGTAACAGTTAGAGTCCATTTTCCGGTCTATCTGTTACAGATCGAGACATTCGAACCCCCCCCTTAAGGGAAAATCTCAATCTGTAACAGTAACTCGGCAAAATCCGTCCCAGCTGTTACAGATCGAGACAAAGGGACGGCAAGGTTCGGAAGTATCTCAATCTGTAACACCTAGCCCACTTTTAACGGTCCAGTTGTTACAGACTTAGACAAATCTGCAGACAACGAAAGCGGCAACGCCCGTGATGGACGTTGCCGCTTTTCTATTGAGAAAACTACTCGGTTTTCGTTACTAACCACCACAATGGGAACAGGCACCTTTGCGGTGGTTTTGGCCTTAGCCCGTCCCCTGCTTGCTAGACCGTGATGACGTTGTCCATTGCCCGGTACTTGGCGGGGACCTCGCCTGCGGTAATAATCGTTGCGTCGCGGAAGTCCGCGAACTTGACGGGCGCCACCATGCCAAATTTGCTGGCGTCCGAGATTACGAAGCGTTTGGCCGTATGGCGCATCGAGATACGCTTTACTTGCGCCTCCTCGATATCGGGTGCCGTGAAGCCCTGCTCGGCGGCAATGCCGTTAGAACCCCAAAAGCCACAATTGAAGTTGTAGCGGTCTAGAGTTGCCAAGGCATCGGGGCCAACGAGCGCCTCGGTCTCGGGTTTGAGCTCGCCGCCCAGCACTACGGTGCGCATGCCGCGCAAAGCGAGGCGCTGAGCATGGAGCACGGAATCGGTCACATAGGTGACACCTTCAAGGTGTGGAAGATGCTCGATGAGCTTGAGCGTCGTCGAGCCCGAGTCGATGTATACAAAGCTCTCGGGCTCCACAAGCGCCGCCGCACGGGCGCAGATACGCTCCTTGTCGTCGTTATGGAGGTCGCTGCGCTCGTTGAGCGTTAGGTCGCGCGTCACGTGTGCGCGCTCAAGACTCGTCGCTCCGCCGTGGACCTTGGCGATGCGGTGTGCGCGATCGAGCGTCTGCAGGTCGCGCCGAATGGTGGACGCCGTCACGCCCAAGGCCTCAGCAAGCTCTGGCACAGTAACCGAGCCAGCCTGCTGCACCATCGACACAATCGCATTGAGCCTATCTTCCGCTAGCATCGCTTACTCCTCCTCGGGGTACACGACTCCCCAGTCGGCGCGAAGCTTGGTCATAAGCTCCATAACACCAGAAGCATATTCCAGCAGCTCGCGCTTGGAGTCGTCGCCGGCAACGGCCTTCTCGAGGTCGGCCATCTCGTAGCACAGAGCGTAAGCCTCGGTGCCGGCGTGGACCTCCTCGCGGTGGCCGTCCGCAGTCCACACGATGGTCGCGTGATCGGCACGCGGATACTCGTTGACCTCGATATAGCACTTGTCAAAGCTGATGACCGAGCGCTTGGGCTGCTTGGAGTGAAGCGTAAGGCTCACAACACCCAGCTGTTGCTCAGCATTACGGCAGACGATGCCGCCCGCAACGTCGACACCGGTCTCACAGGTGTTGCCCAGCGAAACGACCTCAGCGGGCTGGCTTGCCATAAAGAGGCGCATAACGGAAAGCGCATAGACGCCAATGTCGAGCATAGCGCCGCCAGCGAGGTTGCGGTTATAGAAGCGGTTAGTCAGATCGCCGTACTCCTTGTAGCTGCCAAAGTTGAGTTGGGCGAGGTTCATGCGGCCAAACTCACCGGCATCCATGCGGCGGCGCAGCTCCTGATACAGGGGCATGTGGAGCACCGTAGTGGCGTCCATGAGGACGACGTTATGCTCGTCGGCGATGGCGCGGGCCTCATCGAGCTCGGCGGAATTAAGGGTGATGGCCTTTTCGCAGAGCACGTGCTTACCAGCTGCCAGAGCGGCTCGCAGGTAGGTGATGTGAGTGTTGTGCGGCGTGGTGATATAGACTGCGTCAATGTTCGGATCGGCATAGAGGTCCTCGACCGATTCATAGACCTTCTCGATGCCATACTGATCGGCAAAAGCCTGAGCCTTGGACAGCGTGCGGTTGGCGACGCCCGCAAGCTTGCGGCCGGCAAGAGCGAGAGACTGGGCCATCTGGTTGGCGATAACGCCGCACCCGATCACAGCCCAACGAAGCTCGGGAGCCGTAAAGATATCATCGGGGAATGGCTTGTCCTGGACCGAAGCGAACGCCGCTTTGGCGGCTGCCGCGGCGTCAAGCGGAGCCTGTTTGGAATCTGCCATTGTGTGCCTCCTGTGTCATAGAACGTCTTGCATTTCTGACAGCTCTATATTCGCACAAATGCGCGTGTATGTGCGTGCTTCTGCGTGTATTACCGCTAAATGGTCAAAATTCAGCAGCAGACGGTACATACACAAGCATAGTCACGCAATCCTACGCACGCAACTACGCACAAATGAACATTACCTGATCCCTTGGGGACGGAGGAAAACGGATCATCTTTTACGCGGAAAGCTGTGATGATCCGTTAGGGACGGAGGAAAAAGGATCATTTGAGACGTCGCGCCAGCCAGCAGTTGCCCTTTTAACCGTTGCCTCACCGAGTCCGCAACAACGCACAAGCTGACCGACTGTCACGCCAGCCTTTCGCGCGCGCAACCACTCATTTAAGCCTGTCCCCAATGAGTACCCAATGAGTACCCAATGAGTAGGGATAGAAAAAGGCCCGGGTGCCGTGGCATCCGGGCCTTTGCTAGCAACTTGATGTTGCGGGCAGCTTAGAACTTGTGGCCGCACTTCTTGCAGACGCGCAGCTTGTTCTTGCCGTCCTTCTCGTGACCGACGCGGGTAACCTTACCGCACTCGGGGCAAACGAGATTGACGTTGGAGGCGTCGATGGGAGCCTCCTGCGAAACGATGCCGCCCTGCTGGTTGGCAGCGTTGGGCTTGACGGCCTTCTTGACGACCGAAACGCCCTCGACAACGACCTTGTTCTCGGCGGGGAGAGCACGCAGGACAACGCCCTGCTTGCCGCGATCCTTACCAGAGAGAACCTGGACCTTATCGCCCTTCTTGATATACATATATCTCCCCTAACTACAGGGTCTCGGGAGCGAGCGAGACGATCTTCATGTACTTCTTGTCACGAAGCTCGCGAGCGACGGGCCCGAAGATACGGGTGCCGACGGGCGAACCATCGTTGTTGATGACAACGCAGGCGTTCTCATCAAAGCGAATGTAGGAGCCATCCTTGCGGCGGATCTCCTTAACGGTGCGAACGACGACGCAACGGACAACGTCCTTCTTCTTGACGTTGGCGCCAGGGGTAGCCTCCTGGACAGCACCGATGAACACATCGCCGATGCCTGCATAACGACGCTTGGAACCGCCAAGCACCTTGATGCAGCGAATCTTGCGAGCGCCGGAGTTGTCGGCGACGTTCAGCATGGTTTGCATCTGAATCATGGTAGATGTTCCTCCGAACTAAGAACCGAAGAGAGGTGCGCAGCCTTTATGCGGCCCGTGGTATGCAAGCCAGGCATACGCACATCTTCGGAAACGTACAAGTCGTAAGAGCGACTGCTTATTTAGCGCGCTCGACGACCTCGATGAGGCGCCAACGCTTCATCTTGGACATAGGACGGGTCTCCATAACGCGGACGGTATCGCCCACGCCAGCCGTGCACTCCTCGTCGTGAGCGTGCAGCTTCTTGGAGCTGGTCATCATCTTGCCGTACTTGGGGTGACGCTTGCGCTCGGTGATGGTGACAACAATGGTCTTGGCACCGGAGACGGAGGTAACGACACCCGTACGGACCTTACGCGAGTTACGCGAATCAGTCATGTTCTCTCCTTAGGTCCTACTCGGCGACAGCGGACTTCTCCGCTGCGATCTCGCGGGCGCGCTGCTCCGTGAGGACGCGAGCGATGTCCTTCTTCACGGTGTTGACGCGAGCGGTGTTGTCCAGCTGGCTGGTGGCCATCTGGAAACGAAGGTTAAAGAGCTCGGCGCGCATTTCCTTCAGCTTCTCAACGAGCTGAGCGTCCGAGAGCTCACGAATCTCTGCGGGCTTCATTAGTTCTCCTCCTTGGCGGCGGCGGCGTCCTCAGCAGCCCACTTGGCCTCGAGAGCGGCCTCCTCAGCCATTTCCTTCTCGATGCGCTGCTCAGCGTTCTTAGCAACCACAATCTTGGTCTTGATGGGGAGCTTGTGCTGTGCAAGACGCAGAGCCTCGCGAGCGACCTCCTCGGGAACACCCTTGACCTCGAACATGATGCGGCCGGGCTTGACGACGGCCACCCACTCCTCGGGGTTACCCTTACCAGAACCCATGCGAGTCTCGGCAGGCTTCTTGGTGATGGGTTTATCGGGGAAGATCGTGATGTAGACACGACCGCCACGCTTCATGTAGCGGGTCATGGCAATACGAGCAGCCTCGATCTGACGGTTGGTAATCCAATGGGCCTCGAGAGCCTGGATACCAAACTCGCCGAAATGCAGCTCGGTATTACCCTTGGCCTGGCCCTTCATGGAGCCACGCTGCACCTTGCGGTGAAGAATACGCTTAGGGGCAAGCACTACTGACCCCTCCTCTCGGAGTTACGACGACGAGGACGGGAAGAGCCCTCGAGTGCAGGGTTGGGAACAGGCTGGCCCGGGAGCTTCTCGCCCAGGTAGATCCAGACCTTCACGCCGCAGGCGCCCATGGTGGTGCTGGCGACAGCCGTGCCGTAGTCGATCTTGGCGCGGAGGGTGTGCAGAGGCACGCGACCCTCACGGTACCACTCACGACGGCCCATCTCGGCACCGCCGAGACGACCGGAGCACTGGATACGGATGCCCTTGGCGCCGGCCTTGCGGGCGGACTGGACAGCCTTGCGCATAGCGCGACGGAAGGCAACGCGGCCCTCGAGCTGCTCAGCGATGGACTGAGCAACGAGGTTGGCGTCGAGCTCGGGGCGCTTGATCTCGACAACGTCGACGGAGAGCTGGCCCTTGGAGACGCCAGCGACCTTCTCGAGCTCGGTGCGGAGGGTATCGATCTCGGCACCCTTCTTACCGATGACAACGCCGGGGCGAGCGGTGAGGATGATGACCTTCACCTTGTCGCCAGCGCGCTCGATCTCGACGCGGGAGACAGCTGCGCGGGAAAGACGCTTCTCGAGGTACTTGCGAATCTCGAGATCGTTACCGAGGGTCTTAGCGTAATCCTTCTCTGCGAACCAGCGGGAGCGCCAGTTCTCGGTGATGCCAAGACGGAAGCCGGTGGGGTAGACTTTCTGACCCATACAGCTTTACGCCTCCTTTCGAGGAGCAACGACGACGGTGATGTGGGAAGTACGCTTCAGAATGCGAGAAGCGGAACCCTTGGCGCGGGGACGGATGCGCTTAAGCGTCGGACCCTCGTCAACATAGGCAGCGGCGACAACCAGGTTGTCGGCACGCAGACCGTTGTTGTTCTCGGCGTTCGCAACAGCGGAACGGAGAACCTTCTCGACATCCACGGCGACGGCGCGGTCGCAGAAGTGGAGGATGTCGAAGGCCTGAGCGACAGGCTTGCGGCGGATCAAATCGACCACCAGGCGGGCCTTGCTGGGGGAAACACGCACGTACTTAGCGACGGCGCGAACCTCGGTGGCCTCAGTTTCAATAGACTTAGTTGCCATTTACGGTTAACCCCCTATTTGGCCTTGTGGCCACGGAACGTACGAGTCGGCGCGAACTCGCCGAGCTTGTGACCAACCATGGACTCGGTAACATACACGGGCACATGCTTGCGGCCGTCGTGGACGGCGATGGTGTGACCAACCATCTCGGGGAAGATGGTGGACGCGCGGGACCAGGTCTTCACGACGTCCTTCTTGCCAGCCTCGTTCATCGCGGTGATACGCGAGAGAAGGCGAGTCTCCACGAACGGGCCCTTTTTGAGACTTCTGCTCATAAGTGCTTTCTCCTAAAACTCGGTATCCGAAATTACTTCTTACGGCGACGAATGATGTGCTGGTTCGAGACCTTCTTCTTCTTGCGCGTACGAAGGCCCTTCGTCGGCTTACCCCAGGGGGTAACGGAGGGACGACCAGAGGTGTGGTTCTTGCCCTCGCCACCGCCGTGCGGGTGGTCGACAGGGTTCATGACGGTACCGCGGACGGTCGGGCGCACGTTCATGTGACGCTTACGGCCGGCCTTGCCGATGACGATGTTGGCGTGATCGGCGTTGCCGACCTCACCGACGGTGGCGCGGCAGGTAACGAGGATGCGGCGCATCTCGGAGGAAGGCATACGGACGATGGCGTACTTGCCCTCCTTACCCATCAGCTGGCAGGAGTTACCAGCGGAACGGGCGATAGCGGCGCCCTTGCCCGGCTGGAACTCGACAGCGTGGATGAGCGTACCGACGGGGATGTCGGCGAGGGGCAGAGCGTTGCCCGGCTTGATGTCGGCGTCAGAACCGGACATGACGGTCTGACCGACCTCGAGGCCCTTGGGGGCCAGGATGTAGCGCTTCTCACCGTCAGCGTAGTGCAGCAGAGCGATGCGAGCGGAACGGTTCGGATCGTACTCGATCGTGGCAACCTTGGCGGGCACGCCGTCCTTGTTGCGCTTGAAGTCAATCACGCGGTAACGACGCTTCACGCCGCCGCCCTGGTGGCGGGTGGTGATGCGGCCGTTGTTGTTACGACCGGCCTTCTTGGGCAGGGGCTCGAGAAGAGACTTCTCGGGCTTGGTGCAGGTGATCTCGGAGAAGTCGGAGATCGTCTGCCAACGCCTACCAGCGGAGGTCGGCTTAAGGTGCTTTACAGCCATTACAATCCCTTTCAATAGGAATCCGTTAGCCATCGCAGACAGGGATTCGAGGTTCTGCCTCGGGTGCGATGACACCGGACGTATACACGGTTCCGGGCGTGTCCATTTTATACGCCCAAAACCTTGAGCTCTCGCCTCCCCTATTTGGGAGGCATGAGCTCACTCAACAGCAGCGAGTCTTAGGCCTGGTTGCCAAAGACCTCGATGGTGTCGCCCTCGGCCAGCGTGACGATGGCCTTCTTCCAAGAACGGGTCTTGCCGGCGACATAGCGCACGCGCTTGGTCTTGGGCTTGACCGTCAGGGTGTTCACGCGAACGACCTTGACGCCGAAGATCTCCTCGACGGCATCCTTGATCTGATACTTGTTAGCATCCTTGGCGACCTCGAACGTGTACTTGTTCTGCTCCATGCCGGAGAAGGAACGCTCGGACACGATCGGACGGATGATGATCTCGTGGGCGGTCATTTAAGCAAGCACCTCCCCGAAGTGAGCGGCGATGTCGGCGGGCATCAGCACGGCGTTGTTGTTGACGAGATCGTAGGTGTTGGCCTCGTCGGCAGTGATGATGAACGTCTTGGGAATGTTGCGGAACGACAGGTAGGCGTTGACGTCCTCATCGCGAACGATGATGGTCAGACGCTTGCCCTCAAGGCCGAGAGCCTTGAGCATGGCAACGGCAGCCTTGGTGGAAGGCTTCTCGAAGCCGTAGTCGTCGACGAGCACGAGCTCGCCATCGGCCAGCTTGGCGGACAGCGCGGAGCGCATAGCCAGCTTGACCTCCTTGTTGTTCATACGCTTAGCGTAGGAACGGGGCTTGGGGGCGAAGACAACGCCACCGTGACGCCACTGGGCAGCACGGATGGAACCCTGGCGGGCACGGCCGGTGCCCTTCTGACGCCAAGGCTTCTTGCCGCCACCGGAAACCTCAGAGCGGCCCTTAGCGGACTGGGTGCCCTGACGCCAAGAGGCCATCTGGCACTTGACGATGTGGTGCATAACGTGGATGTTCGGCTCGATGCCGTACACCTCAGCGGCGAGCTCGGCCTCTGCGACCTTCTTGCCCTCGCTGTTCTTTACTTCAAACTTTGCCATTTAAGTGTTCTCCTTGGTATGACGCTGGGCTAAATGGGCTGGGCCCTTAGGCCATACGGATGGCGACGAGACCATTCTTGGCACCCGGGACAGCGCCCTTGACCAAGATGAGGTTCTGCTCGGCATCGATGCGGACAACGGAAAGGTTCTTGACGGTAACGCGCTCGTTACCCATGTGACCGGCCATCTTGACGCCCTTGAGGACGCGCGCAGGATAGGCGCACTGACCGATAGAACCGGGGTGACGCTGGAAGTGAGAACCATGCGTCATAGGACCGCGGCGCTGACCCCAGCGCTTGATGCGACCCTGGAAGCCCTTACCCTTGGAGGTACCGATGACGTCGACCTTCTCGACATCAGCGAAATCAGCGACGGTGACGACCTCGCCGACCTTGTGCTCCTCGCCGTTCTCGACGCGGACCTCACGAAGGAAGCGGACAGGCTCGACGCCGGCCTTGGCGAAGTGACCAGCCATGGGCTTGTTCACGTTCTTGGCCTTGATGTCGCCGAAACCGATCTGGACGGCGTCATAGCCGTCGGTTGCCTGAGTTTTAACCTGCGAGACAGCGCAGGGGCCAGCCTGGATGACCGTGACGGGAACGACGTTGTCGTCCTCGTCCCAAACCTGGGTCATGCCAATCTTGCGGCCGAGAATCATGCTGATCAAGATATGATCCCAACTCTCGCGTGGTCTTGGGACAATGCGTACACCACCGAGCGTACGCCCCTAGAGGACCACTACTTACACGACGTGCTCCCCAGTCTTGTATTGCGTCCGGACTACCTGACAACCCTATTAAGCAGGCATTTTGTCCAGCCAGAATACTCCCCTGGTTACACACAGCTGTTTAGTATACACGGGTGCGGGCGTATCCATCGAGATTCATATTTCACTCACATTGTTTACGCAGGTAAAGTGCGTGGAGTCGCCTGGGCTTGGCAGAGGGGCGGCGAAATATATTAAGTTTGCTGCTCTACAGTCCTGCGCAAGACGGAAAGCACATTAAGTGCCTTCCTTTGCGTGCGGAACTCGCGACAAACTTAATATATTTCGCCGCCCCTCTGCCAAGCTCGGAAGACGACACGTTGATGTCTGCTTAACTCTGCTCGTTCAGGCTAATGACTTTGTTGGGGGTCCACTATTTGCTGGAGAGTGAACTTGCATTGCATTGGCTCGCCTTCTGCTTGTGGCTTTGCCTCATCAAAATTGAAGATCATGATGGCGCAGTTGGGGAGTTTTGCTGGGAGCTCGAAGCCCTCTAGGGCTGCAGCCTTGATGAATTGGCGGCTGGCGCTGCCGTGGCTTACTGCTAGGAGGGTTTCGATGCCATCGGCTCCCATGATATTGGTGAGGGTGTCTACCATGCGTTCTTGCAGCGCCTGGCTTCCTTCTCCTCCGAAGGGGACCAGGTCCTCGCCCGGATCCCAGACGTCGGCGGGCAGGGCGTCGTGGGGGCCTTCTTCGAAGGAGCCGTAGCTACGTTCGATGATGCCTTCGCAGGGCTCGACTGCTGCGTCCGGGCCGAGGAGTTCGGTTGCAACGAGACTTGCCGTGTCCATGGCTCGGCCTAAGGGTGATGAGACTACTTTGTCGGGGACGACGCCATGGACCTTGAGCCATGCGGCCGCTGTCTGTGCCTGTTGACGACCCAAATTGGTGAGCGGTGAATCGCAGCGACCCTGGACGAGCTTTTTGACGTTGAATTCCGTCTGGCCGTGGCGGAGCAGATACAGCCTCTTCATATTCTCCCCTTCTGTATAACTTGCTTTGCCGGCACAGCCCTACTCGTGGGTACGGCCGACATAGTCCTCGTCGATCGTAATCTTGGCAATCGACTTGGGGTATTCCGATTCGACCCTCTGGGCTAACGCGTGTTTGAGCTCATCGGCTCCCATGTCCAAATCCGAGGGCCGCACGCAGTCAAAGATCACATTGGTGTGCGTAGGGCCCGGCACGCAGCGCAGATCGTGAATCGAAAGGCGGCCATCGATCTCTTGAGCCATAGCGTTGATGCGCAAGCGCATGCTCGCCACCTTGGGATCGTCGGTCACGATGGGATCGTAATGGAGCGTGACGATCATGCCGTCCTCGTCCCTAAACGACTGCTCAATATTGTCGAGCGTGTCGTGACTTTCCAGCGGGCTGGCCTCGGCCGCCATCTCGGCGTGCGCACTTGCAAACTTCCTGCCCGGGCCGTAGTCGTGAACCATCAAATCGTGAACGCCCAAAACGCCGGGATAGCTCATGATCTTGTCTCGAATGTGCTTGACCAGCTTAGGATCGGGCGCCTGGCCCAAAAGCGGGCTCACCGTATCCTGGATGAGTTCAAAACCGCTCCAGCCAATATAGGCGCCAACGGCAAGTCCAACCCAGGCATCAAGATTGATGTGCGTCACCTGCGAAACAATTGCGCACGCCAGCACAGCACCCGTGGCAAGGACATCGTTTTTGGAATCCTGAGCCGTCGCAAGCAGCGTCTCGGACTCAATACGGTCACCGAGCTTTTGGTTGAGGGCCGCCATCCACAGCTTAACAACCATCGAAAGCGCCAGGACTGCCACCAGGGCAAGCGAGAACTCGACAGGCTCGGGGTGGATGATGCGCTCAAACGAGGACTTCACCAGTTCGAGGCCGATCAGCAGCACGAGCGCCGCCACGACCAGGCCAGAAAGATACTCGTAGCGGCCATGTCCGTAAGGATGCTCGGGGTCGGCCGGCTTGCCCGCCAGCTTAAAGCCCAGCACGCTCACGATGTTCGAGCTAGCATCGGACAGGTTGTTCATGGCATCCGCCACGATCGAAACCGATCCCGAAACCACGCCAATTGCGCCCTTCGCAGCACAAAGCGCAACATTGGCGAGAATACACACCACACCCGTCAACGTGCCCACGCGCGCACGGTCGCCTTGCGCACGACGAACGATCCACTCGACCATCTGTATCTGCCCCCAACAGTTTTGCTCATACACCCGTTTGTCGAATAGCTCAGTAGTGTAGACCCTTTACCCCCATCGATACAAAAAAGGCCGCAACCCTTAGGGCTGCGGCCTTGCAAATCGCACTATCGAGCAAAAAGCTTAGAGCTTGATGTCGATGTCGACGCCAGCGGGGAGGTCGAGACGCATGAGCGAATCAACGGTGCCCGAGGTGGGGTCGAGGATGTCGATGAGGCGCTTGTGGGTGCGCATCTCGAACTGCTCACGGGAGTCCTTGTTCACGTGCGGCGAGCGGATAACCGTGTACAGGTTGCGCTCGGTGGGCAGGGGGACAGGACCGGAAACGCGAGCGCCGGTCTTCTGAGCGGTCTCGACGATGAGCTTCGCGGACTGATCGACGACCTCGTGATCATAGCCCTTGAGGCGAATGCGGATCTTCTGGGTAGCCAACTTAAACCTCCAAAGAGTGCGAGAGATGTTCTCGCGGATTACGTAACAGGGAGCTCGAACTTAGGCGTTCTTGCTCATGACCTCGTCCACGATGGACTTGGGCGCCGGCTCATAAGAGTCGAACTGCATCGTGTAGGATGCACGGCCCTGGGTCTGGGAGCGAAGGTCGGTAGCGTAACCGAACATCTCGCCCAGCGGCACCTTGGCACGGATGAGCTTGCTGTTCTTGCGATCCTCCATGCCCTCGATCTTGCCGCGGCGACCGGAGAGGTTGCCCATAACGTCGCCCATGTACTGCTCGGGGGTCTCGACCTCGACAGCCATGATCGGCTCGAGCAGCTGCGGATCGGACTTCTTGAGGGCGTCCTTGATAGCCATGGAACCGGCGATCTTGAAGGCGGCCTCGGAGGAGTCGACCTCGTGGTAAGAACCGTCGAACAGGGTGACCTTAACATCGAGGACCGGGAAGCCGGCGATAACACCGGTGTTCAGGGCCTCCTGGATGCCCTTGTCGATGGACGGGATGTACTCCTTGGGCACGACGCCGCCGACGATAGCGTTGACGAACTCGTAGCCGAAGCCCTCCTCCATCTTCTCGAGCTTAATGACGGCATGACCGTACTGACCGCGACCGCCGGACTGACGGACGAACTTGCCCTCAGCCTTCTCGACGTCGTGACCTGCAGTCTCGCGGTAGGCAACCTGGGGCTTACCAACGTTAGCGTCAACCTTGAACTCGCGGAGCAGACGGTCGACGATGATCTCGAGGTGCAGCTCGCCCATGCCGGCGATGATGGTCTGGCCGGTCTCGTGGTTGGTGGACACCTGGAAGGTCGGGTCCTCCTCGGCGAGCTTGGTCAGAGCCAGGGACATCTTGTCCTGCTCGGCCTTGGTCTTGGGCTCGATGGCAACGTCGATAACGGGCTTGGCGAACTCGATCTTCTCAAGGACGATCTCCTTGCCCTCGGCGCACAGGGTGTCACCGGTGGTGGAGTTCTTGAAGCCGACGCAAGCGACGATGTCGCCGGCAGCGGCGTCGTCACGGTCGATACGCTCGGCGGCGTTCATCTCGAGGATGCGGCCGAGGCGCTCACGCTGACCGTTGGAAGCGTTGACCACGTAGGAGCCGGACTCGGCGCGACCGGAGTAAACGCGGACGTAGGTGAGCTTACCGACGAACGGGTCGGTCATGATCTTGAAGACCAGGCCGGAGAAGGGCTCGTCGAAGGAAGGATGACGCTGGATCTCCTCGCCGGTGTCCGGATCGGTACCGGTGACGGCCTCAACGTCGAGCGGGCTGGGCAGGTAGTCGACGACAGCGTCGAGCAGCTCCTGAACGCCCTTGTTCTTGTAGGCGGAGCCCACGAAGACGAGGTTGAGCTCGTTGGCCAGAACGCCCTTACGCAGAGCAGCCTTGAGCTCCTCGACGGTGAAGTCCTCCTCCATGAGGATCTTCTCCATGAGCTCGTCGTCAAAGCTGGCAGCAGCGTCGAGGAGCTCCTCGCGCTTGGTGGCAGCGATGTCGGCAAACTCAGCCGGGATCTCGTCCATCGGCTCGGGGTAGGTCATACCCTTCTCGTCGGCCTTGAAGTCCCATGCGGTCATGGTGACCAGGTCGATGACGCCCCAGAAGTTGTCCTCGGCGCCCATCGGGACCTGAGCGGCCACGGCGTTGGCGTCGAGACGATCCTTCATGGTCTCGATAGCGTTGAAGAAGTCAGCGCCCACGCGGTCATACTTGTTGATGAAGGCGATGCGGGGGACGTTGAAGGTGGAAGCCTGACGCCAAACGGTCTCAGACTGGGGCTGAACGCCGGCAACGGCGTCGAAGACGGCGACAGCACCATCGAGGACGCGCAGGCAGCGCTCGACCTCGGCGGTGAAGTCAACGTGGCCCGGGGTATCGATGATCTGGATGCGGTAGTCCTTACCGTCCTTGTTCCAGAAGCAGGTGGTAGCAGCGGAGGTAATGGTTACGCCGCGCTCCTGCTCCTGAACCATCCAGTCCATGGTGGCAGCGCCCTCATGGACCTCACCGATCTTGTGGGTCTTACCGGTGTAGTAAAGAATACGCTCGGTCGTGGTGGTCTTACCGGCATCGATGTGGGCCATGATGCCGATGTTACGGGTATCGGAAAGCTTGTACTTAGGCTTAGCCATGTTAGTTCCTTACCTTAACTTACCAACGATAGTGAGAGAACGCGCGGTTGGCCTCGGCCATCTTGAAGACGTCCTCACGCTTCTTGACGGAAGCGCCCAGGCCGTTGGAGGCGTCGAGGATCTCGTTGGCGAGACGCTCGGCCATGGTCTTCTCCTTGCGAGCGCGGGAGAAGTTGACGATCCAGCGGATACCCAGAGCGGTGGAACGACGGGAGTTGACCTCCATCGGGACCTGATAGGTAGCGCCACCGACACGCTTGGGCTTAACCTCGAGCGTGGGCTTGACGTTGTCCATAGCCTTCTTGAAGGTAGCGAGAGCGTCGCCACCCTCGGACTTCTCGGCAACGATCTCGAAAGCGGTGTAAACGATGCGCTCAGCGGTGGCCTTCTTGCCGTCAAGAAGGACCTTGTTGATGAGCTGAGTCACCAGGCGGTTGTTGTAAACGGCGTCAGGCTGAACCTCACGACGATTAGCTGCTGCACGACGCGGCATGTGAAATCTCCTTAAGTGTCTACCGTGCGGCGCTCAAGACGGCACACGGCGAAAGTATCAAAACGTTATCTGGCTTATTTAGCCTTGGGGCGCTTAGCACCGTACTTGGAACGGGCCTGCATACGGTTCTGGACCGGAGCAGCGTCGTAGGCGCCACGGATGACGTGATAACGGACACCAGGGAGGTCACGGACACGACCGCCGCGGACGAGCACGATGGAGTGCTCCTGCAGGTTGTGGCCCTCACCCGGGATGTAAGCAGTAACTTCGATGCCGTTGACGAGGCGAACACGGGCAACCTTACGAAGAGCCGAGTTCGGCTTCTTGGGGCTCGTGGTGAAGACGCGGGTGCACACGCCGCGCTTCTGGGAGTTGTGCTGCAGAGCAGCGTTCTTGGACTTCTTGGGCACGGAACGACGGCCCTGGCGAACCAGCTGGTTAATAGTAGGCAAAGCGTACTCCTTCTCGAATGATTCCAGCTTTCTGTAAAGTGCAACGGCTTGAATCGAGGGGTCAGCATCCCCCTACGAAACACGCAGTTCGATAGGATACGTGGCGTTAGCTGTGCCGTCAACAGACCACGCCGCCGGGCGTATCCCAAAATTGGCACATTTCCGCAAAGCCTACACAAAAGGAATCCCCTCCTGTGCGCGGGGGCGGATTCCCGGGCCGGGGATCCGACGTGCTCGTCGGGGCAACGTTACCTGCCAAAAAGGGACAGGTTTATTTTGGTCGGTTTTATCTGGGGAAATGTCGCGCTCCAACGGTGATCTGCTCTCACCTGTCGCATGGAAATCGGCGGCGCTTTCGGAAGTATGCGGCAAATTCTGGACCCGCCGAGCGCACCGGGGTTTTGCGATAATAAACCCGCAGGTAGAGCGCTTGAGCATATACGGTGTGGTCGACCCATCAAGATTTTGCCGCATACTTCAGGAATGCAGGCGAATATCGTGCGGTCTAACCGCCCATTTACCGCAAAGAAGGCCGCTTCCCCTAGTAGAAAGCGGCCCCAAATCTTACGAATAGACGATGGTAAAGGGTTCCGACGTTTCGGCGCCCCCTGTTGAAGTGCAGCGTGTGCCTTCGAGCGTTACTGAAACCACTTGGTCGACATCAATCAACTTCGTTGGCACCCAAATGTTCTCTCCGCTATTGCGTGCCATCGAAACATAGAAATTGTACGCCCCTGCGTCGTCATCTTCGATAATCTGCTCTGACCCATCCTTGTAGGTGACGGTCAGTTTATGATCAACTGCTTCATAGCCCAGATCATCGATGTGCGTCTGGATGGAAAACGGACTGATCTCGAGAGGCGAGTCGTCGGAGCGGAGCTCCTTTGTATCGACGTGCGCTCCGACGTTAAACTCTGGCGTCGATACCTCGATCACCTTCGCATCCTCACCTTTGCCCTCTGTCCAACTGATATTCCAGGTGACCGCATGTCGTAAATCTCGATCGCGATTCCAAGATGCAAAGTACATCGTGCCGTTAATGACCGTGTCGCTTGATGTGTCTTTATCAATGGTGCAGCGTGTATCAGCCCATTCCTCGCCGAAGTTCATGCTGGGCGTGCCGATGCCTTGTTCTTCTTCACCATAGAGAACAAGTTCGCCCGTCTCTGCTGCCGGCTTGTAGTAGTTAACACCATTTGGATTGGACAACGTAAACGTCACGGCTCCGCAGCCGTTTTGATCGATAGCCATCTCATGGATATCGAGCGTATAGCCGTTGCCCTCGACGGACAGATTAACCTCCTGGACTGCACCCTCCAGGCTTTGGGGTGCAATGCCGTCACCAAATTCTCTGGTATAGGTATATTTAGTCCCCGATGAGCCGCCGTTGGTCCAGGTAATGGAATCCCCGTTGCCGTGGTTTCCCCAGGCTGAGGCAAAATATCTGGAATTGACAACGGCGTAGGCGACCCCTCCAGTCGCCAAAACCCCGGCAAGACATCCGATTACGGCAACATAGAGAGGCTTCGCGTGGCCCTTTCGATGAAGCGGCTCACCCGCAGCGGTATTTAGGACGCGATCTGCAAGATCGCTATCGGCTTGGATGGACTCGAAGGCCTGCTTGATTTGATTGGATTTCACGGTCGCCCTCCTCTAGGATGAATTTAAGCTTCGATCGACCGCGAGCTAAACGCGTTCGAACGGTCGCGGCTGGTACATGCAACAACTCGGCAATCTCTGAGGTCGAAAAGCCCAGATAGTAATAGAGCACGATGGGAACACGGAATCGCTCCGGAAGTCGCATAACGTCTGACAGGACCGCCTTGGTCTCCTCCTGCGCCGTCGAAAGCGAATCGGCCAGGTTCTCAATATCCTCCACACGCCTCCATGGCTTTCGAAAGAGCGATTTACATTCATTGATCGTGACCCGGATAAGCCAGCGGCGAAGATGCTCCCAACTCTCAAATTGCGTATCGCTTTTGAGCAGCTTAAGAAAGACATCTTGGGCAACATCGTCGGCATCGGCGCGATCGCGCAGGTACGTCAATGCGATCCGAAACACGACATCCCGGTGATCTTCAACCGCCTGTCTAAATGCTTGTTCTTCCATAATCACCTCCCGGTGACGGTAATGATTCTTGATGAGGCCCTCACCATAGATACGCTTTGACCGAGCGATATGTTTCAAATTCAAGCAGGAATAACCTACCAAAAATAGCCTGCCCCTTATTGACAAGGGATCAACGGAACGCAACAGGTTGAGCATACGCAAGCGAGCGGTCCCCAGAGCGTACAAGGTGGCATGAAAAAGGCAGGGCATTGACCTTTTGGTCATGCCCTGCCTTTTGAATGACAGATTGTAGCTCTGGGGGCCGCGCAGCGACGGAGGTCGCCGCCGTTCGTTAGAACGGCGGAACTAGTTACTCCTCGTCGTTGTCCTTGGCCTCTTCGGCGTCGTCGGTGTCCACGAGCTGGTTGAGCAGCTCGTCAAGAGAAGCCATGTCCTCGTTGATCGCGCCGTTGGCGGGAGCCTTCTTGTCGTCGATCGGGGCGCCCAGGAGCTCCTCGTCGGCGTCGGCGTGATGCGTCGGAGCGGAGGTACCCAGCAGGATATCGTCCGGACCGTCAGGGCTAAAGACCATCTGCAGCAGCTGCGAGAGGTCTTCCTCGTCGGCAACGTCGTCGTTGTTCTCGAGGATGTAGAGCAGGTCGTGGGCCTCCAGGCCGTCACGGAGCTCCTCGATCGCCTTGGCACCGATGCCATCGATGCGCAGCAGATCCTCCTCGGACTTGCCGACCAGGTCGCCGACCGTCTCGATGCCGACCTCGCTGAACTTGTTGGTCCAGCGCTGCGACACGCCCAGGTCGTCGAACAGGTACAGGCGAGCCTTCTCGGCGGAGATGGTGTGGCCGTTGCGGGTGAACGAACCGTCAGCACCACCGAACTCGTCGTAGCCGGCCCAGTCGAGCTGCTGCGGGAGCTGCTCGTCCAGGTCCTTGAGCTCAACCGGAGCCCACTCGGGCAGCGACTTGGCGTTGGGCGAAGCCGGACCGTCGATGTCAACATAGCCGTCGGCCGTGCGATACGTCAGCTTGGCGTTGGCGTACGGCTTGAGGCCGGTACCAGCCGGGATCTTCTTACCGACGATGACGTTGGACTTAAGGTCGAGCAGGTGGTCGACCTTGCCCTCGATGGCAGCCTCGGTAAGGACGCCGGCGGTACGGATGAACGAAGCGCTCGACAGCCAGGAGTCGATGTTGGACGCGACCTTGAGCGTACCCAGGATGACGGGCTCGGCCACGGGAGCCTGACCGCCCAGACGGGCAACGCGCTCGACCTCGTCGGCGAACTCGTAGCGGTCGACGTACTGACCAAGCAGGTACTTGGAGTCGCCGGGGTTGGTGATCTGAACGCGACGCAGCATCTGACGTGCGAGCACCTCGATGTGCTTGTCGTTCAGGTCGACGCCCTGGCTGGTGTAGACGTCCTTGACGCTCTCGACGAAGGTGTGCATCGTCGACTCGATGTCGGTCAGCTTGCGCAGGTTGCGGAAGTTGACGAAGCCCTTGGTGATCTGGTCGCCGGCGCGAACCTCGCAGCCGTCCTCGATCTCGGGCATAAAGCGCACCGAAGCGGGGACGCGACGCTCGTCGAGGACACGGGTGTGGTCCTCGGAGTCGGTGAGCGTCAGCACGTACTCGGACTTCTCGGGCTTAATCGAGAGGTGACCGGAGTACGGAGCCAGCTCAGCCTCGCGACCCAGGATCTTCTCGTTGACGTTGCCGACGATATCGAACATACGACTGACCGTAGGCAGGCCCTGCGTAATATCGTCGACGCCAGCGACGCCGCCGGAGTGAATGGTACGCATCGTAAGCTGCGTACCAGGCTCGCCGATGGACTGGGCGGCAATAATGCCGACCGCGGTACCGATGGCGACCGGACGACGGGTGGAAAGATCCCAGCCGTAGCACTTCTGGCACACGCCGTACTTGGAGCGGCAGGTGAGCAGCGCGCGGAGCTTAACCTTCTTGAGGCCCGCATCGACCATCTTCTGGATGTCGGCGACCTTCTCGATGTAGCCGTCCTGCTCAAAGAGCACGGTGCTATCGGGAGCCACGACGTCCTCAATGAAGCAACGGCCGACGAGGTCGGTGTTGAGGTCGGTGGTGCCGGGGATGATGAGGTTGTAGGTGACGCCCTCGTGCGTACCGCAGTCCTCCTCGCGGACGATGACGTCCTGGGCAACGTCGACCAGACGACGGGTCAGGTAACCAGAGTCCGAGGTGTGGGATGCGGTATCGACCAGGCCCTTACGGGCGCCGTAGGTCGAAATGAAGTACTCGAGCGGCAGCAGGCCCTCGCGGAAGTTCGCCTTAATGGGAAGGTCGATCGTCTCGCCGGACATGTCTGCCATCAGGCCACGCATGCCGCCGAGCTGACGCAGCTGGGTCTTAGAACCACGGGCGCCGGAGTCGGCCATCATGTAGAGCGGGTTCTCCTCGTCGAACAAGTCGAGCATGAGCGCTGCGACCTTGTCGGTACAAGCGGTCCACTCGTTAACGACTTCGATGTGGCGCTCCGTCTCGTTGATGAAGCCCTCCTCGAAGTACTCGTTGATCTGGTCGACGTTGGCCTGGGCGCGATCGAGCAGCTCCTGCTTCTCGGCAGGGATGAGAGCGTCCCACACCGAGATGGTGAGGCCGGCGCGGGTAGCGTAGTGGAAGCCGGAGTACTTGATGGCGTCGAGGATCGGGCCGACCTTGGCCTCGGGGTAACGATCGCAGCAGTCGGCAACCAGCTTGGCCACATCGCCCTTGACCATCTTATAGTTCATGAACTCGTAGTCTTCGGGCAGGCACTGGCGGTTGAAGATGATGCGGCCGATAGAGGTCTCGAAGCGCGCGGTCTTGTTGCCGGTGACGTCGTAGTCGACGAACTCGTTCTTGCCGTTCTTGACGCGGAAGATACGGGTGCCGTCCTCGTTGATGACGTTGGCGTTCTCGGCGGACACGCGAACCTGGATCTTGGCCTGCATGTCAACCTCGGAGCGGCAGTCATAGGCGTGCAGCGCGTCGTCGAAGCTGGCGAACACGTGGTTCTCGCCGGGCAGGCCGTCGCGGACCTGGGTGAGGTAGTACACACCGATGATCATGTCCTGCGAAGGGATGTTAACCGGCTTGCCGGATGCCGGCGAGCGCAGGTTGTTCGCAGAGAGCATGAGCACGCGAGCCTCGGCCTGAGCCTGGCTGGACAGCGGCACGTGGACAGACATCTGGTCGCCGTCGAAGTCGGCGTTGAAGGGCGAGCAGACCAGCGGGTGCAGGTGGATAGCCTTGCCCTCGACCAGCACCGGCTCAAAGGCCTGGATGGACAGACGGTGCAGGGTCGGTGCACGGTTGAGCAGCACGACGCGACCGTCGATGACCTCTTCGAGGATATCCCACACAAAGGTGGCACCGCGGTCGATAGCGCGCTTGGCGCCCTTGATGTTCTCGACCTTGCCGAGCTCGACCAGGCGCTTCATGACGAAGGGCTTGAAGAGCTCCAGTGCCATGGTCTTGGGCAGACCACACTGGTGCAACAGCAGCTTGGGGTCGGTAACGATTACCGAACGGCCGGAGTAGTCGACACGCTTGCCCAGCAGGTTCTGACGGAAACGACCCTGCTTGCCCTTGAGGGCCTCGGCGAGCGACTTGAGCGGGCGACCGCCACGGCCAGAGACCGGGCGACCACGACGGCCGTTGTCGAACAGGGCGTCCACGGACTCCTGGAGCATGCGCTTCTCGTTGTTCACGATGATCGCAGGGGCGTCCAGGTCGAGCAGGCGCTTGAGTCGGTTGTTACGGTTGATCACGCGACGATACAGGTCGTTGAGGTCGGACGCGGCGAAGCGGCCGCCGTCGAGCTGGACCATCGGGCGCAGATCGGGCGGAATGACCGGAATGACATCCAGGATCATGTTCGCGGGGCTGTTGCCGCCCTTCAGGAAGGCGTCAACGACCTCGAGGCGCTTAACGGCCTTCTCGCGCTTCTGCTTCTGGGAATCCTCGTCGGCGATGATGGCCTTGAGCTTCTCAGCCTCGGAGGGGAGGTCGATGGCAGCGAGCAGGTCGCGGACGGCCTCGGCACCCATACCACCCTTGAAGTACATGGAGTAGTAACGGGTCATCTCGCGGAACAGCGGCTCATCGGAGATGAGGTCGCGCTCGGTAAGCTTCATGAAGGCGTTGAAGGCGTCCGTGCGGAGCTGCTTCTCGTCCTTGCACTCTTCCTCGATGTCGACGATGCCAGAGGCGATCTCCTCGGGGGTCAGCGGCTCCTCGTCGGAGAACTCGTCAAAGTTCTCGGGGTTGCCCTGCTCCTTGAGGGACTCGATCTGGCGGGCGCACTCGGCATCGATCTCTTCCAGATCGGCGGCGAGCTCCTCGCGCAGGTCGTCAGCGTCGGCCTCGCGAGCCTCGTAGTCGACCTCGGTGATGATGTAGCTGGCAAAGTACAGAACCTTCTCGAGGTCCTTGGACTTGATGTCGAGCATACGGCTCATCGGGAAGCTCGTGGGGCTCTTGAAGTACCAGATGTGGGACACGGGAGCGGCGAGCTCGATGTGGCCCATGCGGTCGCGACGCACCTTGGCCGAGGTGACCTCGACGCCGCAGCGCTCGCAGACGATGCCCTTAAAGCGGATGCCCTTGTACTTGCCGCAGGAGCACTCCCAGTCCTTGGCGGGACCGAAGATCTTCTCGCAGAACAGGCCGTCCTTCTCGGGCTTGAGGGTACGGTAATTAATGGTCTCCGGCTTCTTGACCTCACCGTGCGACCAGGAACGGATCTGGTCGGCGGAGGCAAGGGAGATCTTTACCGAGTCAAAATCAGTAGCTTCGAAATCTGCCACAGTCAACTACTCCTTATCAGTGGTCGTGGCGGCGACAGCCTCGGGTGCCTCGGCGGTCTCGGCATCCTGGGCCTCGACGTCGGCGTCAACGCCGGCGAGCGCAGCCAGGTCGTCGAGAGCAGAGGTCTCCTCGGCGGTCACAGGGGCGGAGGCGTCCTCGTCGGCATCGTGCATGGGCTCGATGTCCAGTGCGAGGGAACGGATCTCCTTGACGAGAACCTTGAAGGACTCGGGGATACCCGGAACCGGGACGTTCTCGCCCTTGACGATGGACTCGTAGGTCTTGACGCGGCCCACGGTATCGTCGGACTTGACGGTCAGGATCTCCTGCAGGACGTTGGAAGCACCGTATGCGTACAGTGCCCAAACTTCCATCTCGCCGAAGCGCTGGCCGCCGAACTGAGCCTTGCCGCCCAGCGGTTGCTGGGTAACCAGGCTGTAAGGGCCGGTCGAACGGGCGTGGATCTTGTCGTCGACCATGTGGCCGAGCTTGAGGATGTAGGACGTACCCACGGTAATGGGCTCGCGGAACTCCTCACCGGTGCGGCCGTCGAACAGGCGGGTCTTGCCGCGCTCGTCAAGCTGGGTGACAAACTCGGGGCGCATGTGATCGCCAAAGGCAGCGGTGGCCTTGTTGAGCATGTTCTTGTTGGCGCGACGGATGACCTCGGCGATCTCGTCCTCCTTGGCGCCGTCGAAGACGGGCGTCGAGACGAAGAACGGACCGGGGACATACTTGTCGGAGTCGGCATCCTCGGTATCCCAACCGCAGGCAGCAGCCCAGCCAAGGTGGCACTCGAGCAGCTGGCCGACGTTCATACGCGAAGGAACGCCCAGCGGGTTGAGGATAACGTCGATCGGGGTACCGTCAGCCATGTAGGGCATGTCCTCGACCGGCAGAACGTTACAGATAACGCCCTTGTTGCCGTGGCGACCGGCGATCTTATCGCCCTGCTGGATCTTACGACGCTGGGCGACGTAGACGCGCACCTGCTCGTTGACGCCGGGGGCCAGGTCGTCGCCGTTCTCGCGGCTAAAGCGGACGACGTCGATGACGCGGCCATAAGCGCCGTGAGGCATCTTAAGGGAGGTGTCGCGAACATCGTGAGCCTTGGCACCGAAGATGGCGCGCAGCAGGCGCTCCTCGGCGGTCAGAGCGCTCTCGCCCTTAGGCGTGACCTTGCCGACCAGGATGTCGCCAGGGCCGACCTCGGCGCCGATGCGGATGATGCCGTCCTCGTCGAGGTTGGCAAGCATGTCCTCGGAGAGGTTCGGGATCTCGCGAGTGATCTCCTCGGGACCGAGCTTGGTGTCGCGGGCGTCGATCTCGTGACGGGTGATATTGATGGTCGTCAGCAGGTCCTCGGCCACCAGGCGCTCGGACACGACAATACCGTCCTCGTAGTTGAAGCCTTCCCACGGCATGTATGCCACGGTGAGGTTCTGGCCCAGTGCGAGCTCGCCATGATCGGTCGAAGGACCGTCGGCCAGAGGCTCGCCCTGCTCAACGGTGTCACCGACGCGAACGAGCGGACGGTGGTTGATGCAGGTGGACTGGTTGGAGCGCTGGTACTTGGCCAGGTGATACTCGTCCATGCCGCCGGCATGCTTGACGATAATCTTGGAGGCGTCGGCATAGATGACCTCGCCGGCGTTCTTGGCCAGGGTAACCTCGCCAGAGTCCAGGGCGGCGCGACGCTCCATGCCGGTACCGACATAGGGAGCAGCGGGGTGAACCAGCGGCACGGCCTGACGCTGCATGTTGGCGCCCATGAGCGTACGCTTGGCGTCGTCGTGCTCGAGGAACGGAATCAGCGTGGCTGCGACGGAGAGCATCTGACGCGGCGAGACGTCCATGTAGTCGACGTCCTCGACAGGCACGTCGGCGGGAGCGCCGAAGGAGCCGTCGAAGTCGCGGGTACGGGCGATCACGGTATGTGGACGAACGATCTTGCCCTCGGCATCGGTCGTGATGAACTCGTTGGTCTTGGGATCGAGCGGCGTGTTGGCCGGCGCGATGACGTGCTTCTCTTCCTCGTCAGCGGTCATCCAGTCGATCTGGTCGGTGGCAACGCCGTTCTCGACGCGACGGAACGGGGCCTCGATGAAGCCATACTCGTTGACGCGGGCGTAGAGGGCGAGCGAGCCGATCAGGCCGATGTTGGGGCCTTCGGGGGTCTCGATCGGGCACATGCGGCTGTAGTGCGAGTTGTGAACGTCGCGGACGGCCGTCGGCACGTTGGTGCGGCGGCTGGAGCCCGACTTGTGGCCGGCAAGACCGCCAGGGCCGAGTGCGGACAGACGGCGCTTGTGGGTCAGACCGGTCAGGGGGTTTGCCTGGTCCATGAACTGCGAGAGCTGCGAGGAACCGAAGAACTCCTTGATGGAGGCCACGATCGGACGGATGTTGATGAGCGACTGCGGGGTGATCTCGTCGATGTCCTGGGAGCTCATGCGCTCACGGACGACGCGCTCCATACGGCTCATGCCGATACGGAACTGGTTGGCGACGAGCTCGCCGACGGTGCGAATGCGGCGGTTGCCAAAGTGGTCGATGTCGTCGACCTTGAAGCCCTGCTCGCCAGCAGCGAGGGACAGCAGGTAGCGCAGCGTAGCGACGATATCCTCGTCGGTGAGCACCGTGACCTCTTCCTCGGTGGTGAGGTTGAGCTTCTTGTTGACCTTGTAGCGACCGACGCGGGCCAGATCGTAGCGCTGCGGGTTGAAGAGCAGGCCCTCGAGCAGGCTGCGGGAAGCATCCACGGTGGGAGGCTCGCCCGGGCGCAGGCGACGGTAGATCTCGATAAGAGCATCCTCGCGGGTAAGGGCGGTATCGCGCTCGAGGGTGCGCTTGATCACATCGGAGTTGCCGAGCAGCTCGATGATATCGTCGTTGGTGACGGCGATGCCAAGGGCGCGCAGGAACATCGTGGCGCTCTGCTTGCGCTTACGGTCGATGGAGACCATGAGCTGGTCGCGCTTGTCGACCTCAAACTCGAGCCAGGCACCGCGGGACGGGATGATCTGAGCCTTGTAGATCTGCTTGCCCGAATCCATCTCGGAGCTGTAGTACACGCCCGGGGAACGGACGAGCTGGGAGACGACGATGCGCTCGGTACCGTTGATGATAAAGGTGCCCTGATCGGTCATCATGGGGAAGTCGCCCATAAAGACGAGCTGCTCCTTGATCTCACCGGTCTCCTTGTTAGTGAGACGGACATCGGTCAGAAGCGGAGCCTGATAGGTCATGTCCTTCTCGCGGCACTCCTCGACGGTGTGCGCGGGATCGCCAAACTGATGCTCGCCGAAGGTAACCTCGAGAACATGGTTCTGGCTCTGGATGGGGCTGGATTCCTTGAACGCCTCACGAAGGCCCTCGTCCTTAAAACGCTCAAAGGATTCCCTTTGAACAGAGATAAGGTTGGGGAGCTCCATGGCCTCCGGGATTTTCCCGAAGCTGACGCGCTTGCGCTCAGTGGCAGTGTATGCGTAGGTCACCAGGTTTTTCCTCCTTCACGGAAATGCTCGGTGGATTGGCGAGGCATAGCTTCGCCAGTTATCGCAACCTAATAGTTTATCAGGTACCGACCGTTGAGCAAGAAAAGCCTTGACGTGATTGAGTTTTTGGAGTAGCAAAGTTTTTCGACAGAAAACGTGCAGGTAGATTGATGTGCATCGAACACCTGTTCATATATTTTCTGTGAACAGAGGGCTAGCAATCGCAGCTCTTATAAAAAACGGGCGCGAACCGAAGTCCGCACCCGTAAATGTCGATGCCCGAAGGCTTACTTACGCATCAAACCGCCGCGCTCGTCGATGGCATCCCAGAAGGCGCCGGCAAAGCGAGGATCGCTTGCAGCCATGAGGGCGTTGGTGGCCATCCAGCCAGACGGGGTACCGGTATCGTAGCCCGACAGCGGGTCGATGACGACGGCGTACATGGCCTCGCGGTCGAGCGAGCGGGCCATGGCGTCGGTCAGCTGGATCTCGCCGCCCTTACCGGCCTGCTGATCGGCCAGCAAGTCCATGACCAACGGGCTCAGCAGGTAGCGACCGACGATGTACAGGTTGGACGGAGCCGCCTCGGGAGCGGGCTTCTCGACCAGGCCGCCGATGCGCCAAACGGCACCGGGCTCGTCGTCGGCGGCATTCTCGAAGCCCTCGAGAGCGCCCACGCGATCGCCGGCGATAACGCCATAGCGGCTGACTTCCTCGGGAGCGCACGCGGCAACGGCGATAACAGAAGCGCCACCGTGCTCCTTGGAGACGGCAAGCATCTTGTCGCAGATGTCGCGGTTGGGCACAACGTAGTCGCCCAGAAGAACCAGGAAGTTCTCCCCCGCCACAGCGTCAGCGGCAGAGCGAATGGCGTGGCCGAGGCCCTTGGGCTCGTACTGATAGCGGAAGTCGACCGGCATACCGCCCGCATGGGCGACGGCGTCGGCATAAGCATCCTTGCCGCGCTCGCGCAGCAGGTTCTCGAGCGAACGATCGGGCTGGAAGTAGCTCAGCAACTCGGGCTTGCCGGGAGAGGTGACGATAATGGCGTCGTCGACCTCCTCGGGGTCGAGCGCCTCCTCGACGACGTACTGGATGACCGGCTTGTCGAGCACCGGCAGCATCTCTTTAGGCGTGCACTTGGTGCCAGGCAGAAAACGCGTGCCAAGACCGGCGGCGGGGATGATTGCCTTCATAGTATTCAGGGATCCTTTCGCAGGCGCAGGATGCGCCCTGTGCGTGCGGCACGGCGGCCGCAGACCAAATTGCGATACCGGTTTATCTTACCGCCGTTAATTAACGTTAATGTAGGCAAGCGCCATTCTTCAGCAGGTCAACGCAAATTATTGCTCGAATGGTGCAATTTTATCGCCCAACGGTAGCGACCCCAAAGCACCGCAAGCGGCAGCAATTTGTATGCCAAGCCAACAAAATAGAGGGATCAAAACGAAAAAGACGGGGCTCGCAATGCGAACCCCGTCTGCAAAGAAATCTGGCGAGAAAGCCTGATTACTTGAGGGTGACAGCAGCGCCAGCAGCCTCGAGCTTCTCCTTGGCAGCCTCGGCGTCCTCCTTCTTGGCACCCTCGAGAACAGCCTTGGGAGCGCCCTCGACGACCTCCTTGGCCTCCTTCAGGCCAAGGTTGGTGAGCTCACGGACGGCCTTGATGACCTGGATCTTGTTGTCGCCGAAGCCCTCGAGCACGACGTCAAACTCGGTCTTCTCCTCGGCCTCAGCAGCGCCAGCAGCGGGAGCGGCGACAACAGCGGCAGGAGCAGCGGCGGAAACGCCGAAGGTGTCCTCGATAGCCTTAACGAGCTCGGAAGCCTCGAGAAGGGTCATTTCCTTAAGAGCATCGATGATCTCATCGGTGGTAAGCTTAGCCATTTCTAAGTCCTTTCGGTTTCCGTGCGGATGCACGGAGATCAGTTAAAACACGGCGCGAATGCGCCAGGGGTGCGGCGTTGCCGCCGCGGGTGAAAACAGCAACTAGGCTGCCTTCTGCTCGGAGACCTGCTGGATCGAACGAGCGAGACCAGAGGAAACGCCGTTGACGCAGACAGCGATGTCGCGAGCGAAACCGGAAATGAGACCGGCGATCTGGCCGAGAAGCTGATCCTTGGTGGGCAGCTCGGCGATAGCCTTAACATCATCAGCGGAAACGGCCTTGCCGTCGGAGATACCGCCCTTGATCTCAAGGACGCCCTTGGACTTAGCAGAGAAGTCCTTAAGGGCCTTAGCGGCCTCGACCGGCTCGGACTCGTAGAACACATAAGCGACGGGGCCGGCGAGGATCTCGTCGAGCTCGGGCTGCTCCTGGTTCTTGAGAGCGATCTTGACCAGGTTGTTCTTGTAGACCTTCATCTCGGCGCCGCACTCGCGAAGCTGATGACGCAGCTCCTGAGCCTGCTTAACCGTCAGACCGTTGTAGTTGACGACAAACAGACCGGCGTTCTCGGCGATACGGGACTCGATCTCTGCAACCTTGTCGATTTTGTACTGCTGGGGCATGAATTACACCTCCTCGAATTCTTTCCGGGCACGGTCCGCCACAAGGACGTGACGGGGGCATGTCCAAAAAGAAAGCCCCCGCGCTGCATGAGCGACGGGGGCGAGAAGACATATCTACTCGACCACCTCGGCTGGCGGGATATCCCATTAAGCTCGCGGGCGATGCCCGTTTGCACCGGCTGTCTCTGGCAGCGGATTCGTGCGTGAACCGAAAGTATTATGGCGGGGACCCCGGCATCGGTCAACGGAAAACCGGGCTGCACACAATTCCACCATCCGGCACGCTCCGCCGAAGGCCAGGCGCAAGGTTTTCGCTCGGTCAAGTCCTGGGCTCGCACGAAGGCCACATTAAGTGGCCTTCGGCTCGTGCGGAATCTACGAAAACCTTGCGCCTGGCCTTCGGCGGCGCGGCCTGCGTCAACTATGGGGCAGCCCGGGTTTTCGTTGGCCGGCGCGCCCCACTCATAATGCTTGGGTCGGTGGGCTGATGTGTTGCGTCCCGTTGGGCTATAAGGTTGAAATGAAGGTGGACAGGCGGCGGAGACCTTCGTCCAGATCTTGGTCGCTTACGCAGTAGCTTAGGCGGATGTGGCCTTCGGTGCCGAAACAGTCGCCCGGGACTAGGGCTACGTTTGCCTCTTTGATGGCTTTGATGCAGAAGTCTTCGCTTGTTAGGCCGAACTTTTTGATACTCGGGAAAGTGTAGAAGGCTCCTGCGGGCTCTACTGCGTCGAGGCCCATAGCGTTTAAGGCTGCGAGCACGCGTTTGCGGCGGGCTCGGTAGACTTTGAGCATGGGGGTTGGGTCGACGGTCAGGGCTCGCGCTGCTGCGTCCATCTCAAAGGAGACGGCACTCGATACTAGGTATTGGTGTGCTTTTGCGATCTCGGCGATGACGGGGGCTGCCGCTGCGAGCCAACCCAAGCGCCAGCCGGTCATGGCCCAGGGCTTGGAGAAACTCTCGATGATCACTGTCTGCTCGCGCAGCTCCGGGTGTCGCTGGGCGAAGCGCTCGTAGCCATCCACATAGACCAGACGGTTGTATACGTCGTCGCAGACTACGTATATGCCCGCCTGCTCCGCTATGCGCGCCACGGCGTCGAGCGATGCCGCGTCGAGGATGCAACCCGTGGGATTGTTGGGCGAGCAGATGACGATGGCCTTAGTCGCCGGCGTCACACAGGCACGAAGCGCCTCCTCATCAATCTGGAATTGCGCAGGCTCTGTATCCAAAAAGACCGCTTTGGCGTGATTGGCCACGACGATGCTCTCGTACAGGCCAAAGGCCGGCGTGGGGATAATGACCTCGTCGCCGGGGTTGAGCATAGCCATGAATGTTGCCGACAGAGCCTCGGTCGCGCCGTCGGTCAGGATGACCTCGTCGGCCGAAAACGTAAGGCCCGCATCCCCCATGTAGGCAGACAGCGCTTCGCGCAGAGCGGGGCGACCGTTGTTGGGCGGATAGTGTGTGTCGCCGCGGTCCAACGAAGCGGTCACCTCGGCGCTAATCACATCGGGCGTGGAAAAATCGGGCTCGCCGAGCGCGAGCGCAATGCATCCTGAGTACTGGGCAGCGAGCGCGTTAATCCGACGGATGCCGGAGGGCTTGAGCGTGGCAAGCGAGGTGTTCATGGGCAGACGCATGGCGTTCCTTTCGTAAGGGTTGCACTAGGATAGCGCGACGAGGCACCGCCAGACGGTGTAACCTAAACGGAAACCAACCGGAAAGGAGGCGGCATGGAGACGACCACACGCGGCGATGTACCAAAAACGTTGCGAACCATTGCGTATACCAGCATTCCCGATAGCGCCGATCTTGAGTTTTTGCTCTGGGATCTGCAGGATGCCATCGCCGCCTATACTCAGCTTTCTGGCACCACGCTCCCCCGCCCGATCGATTTGGAAGCGGATGATGCCGGTGCAGTCGATGGCATCGTGCTGGCCATTGAAGATGTGGCTGACGATGAGACGTTGACAGCTATCGAGCAGGCGCTTGAGCGCTTTGGCGGTACGGGAACGCGCGTCTATGCCGCGATTCGAGCCGCACAGGAGGGCGCTAAGCAGGCGCGCGGGACCGCCGTTCGTCTGCACGAGGCATGTGAGCGCCATGGCCAATTGTGGTGTGGCGGCGTTGTCGTCTGTGCCGGCAGCGGTATTGCGGCGCTTCGCCACTCCCCGCGTATGGGCCTCTTGCGCCGGCCATTTTCCGAAGCGATGGACAAGCTCGTAGGCGCTGTGCGCATGGGATGCTCCATTGAGCATGCGCAGCGACTTGGCGGCGGCAATGCCGTCAACGTCAACGTCGACGGCATGATTTGCGCCGAGCCAGCCGTGCCCGCGCCGATCTGGCGAGGCGTTCTGAAACGTCTGGGCGCCCATGCTCAGTCAAATATCTAAATTAGAGAGCGGCCCAGTCAACGGCTTCGTGCCAGCATTCAACAAGGCGCTCCAGACGCCAAGCCGCGTTAGCGGGACTAGTTGACGGCAATACGACAGCGACCAGACCCGTCCGCTCCTGTAGATAGCGCTTATAGAGGCGCCCCGCCGTACCACCGTTGCATATCACCTGCTCAATGGGAGCTGCACCGGTAATGCGCTCGATATGTGCCGGCACAACGTTGCGAATGCTCGCGTCACTCGAGCCCATAATGTCGCAGCTCTCAATCACATCCCACAGGGCTACGCCGCCGTTCAGCAACATGGATCGCTTGGCGGCAATCGAGGCGTCGAGCGTCGCAGGCTCGCTGTCCGCCAAAAGGTCGCCCTCGTTGGGCGGCACGGGCACACCGAGGCACGCGGCCATCACGCGCCAAAAGCGATTCTGGGGGTTGCCGTAATAAAAATCATTGGCACGCGAAAGCACCGAGGGAAACGACCCCAGCACCAAAACGCGCGAGTGCTCGTCAAACACGGGCTCAAACCCATGCTCAATATGTTGATAGCCCTCGTCCGGCGCGGCCACGAGCTAGGCCCTCAGCAGATAGCGCACCTCGTAGGGTGCAAGTTCAAGGGAGCCCGACAGCTCGACCGTGGGCGTATCGTCGGCAAGCAGGTCGACGAAGGAGCCGTTGAGTTCGCCGGCTCCAAAGGTGTAGGGCTCGTTCACGGCATTGACCGCCACGAGCACCGTCGCGTCGTCGCAGGCGCGCTCGAACAGCAGCTGCTTGTTCTGGATCACCACGTTGCGATAGGCGCCATAGTTGAGGGCACGGGCCGCCGCACCGTCTGTCGAGTGCAGGTGCGTGAGCTGCTTGATGAAGGCCGTCAGTTCGTTGGGCGCAGGCTCATCGAGCGCAGGACGCAGCGCCCAATCGCCATCGGGGCCGCCCTTTTCGCCGGCAATCCCCCACTCGCTGCCATAGTAGACGCATGGGATGCCCGGCATTCCAAAGAGCATGCCGTAGGCGGGGCGCAGGCAGGACTTGTCCGTCAGGATGCTCGCCAGGCGCGGCACGTCGTGGTTGTCGACAAACGACAGCAGGTGCTTGCCGCGGTAGATGCACCAGGGGTCGCCGCCAAACTGGCGATGAAGCGAATGGGCAATCTCGAACATGTTGACCGAATTAAAGCTGGAGTACAGGCCCTTGTAGCACTCGTAGTTGGTGCAGGAGTCGAGCATCTCGTCGTTGACGATCTGGTTGTAGTCGCCGTGGAGCGTCTCGCCAATCAGTACGAAATCGGGTTTGAGCTCACGGGCAAAGCTATGCAGACGACGCATGAAATCGCGGTCGAGCATGTAGGCGACGTCCAAGCGCAGACCGTCGACGCCAAAGACTTCGGTCCAGCGACGCACGGACTCAAGCAGGTAATCGACCACGGCGGGATTTTGCAGGTTGAGCTTCACAAGCTCAAAATGGCCCTCCCAGCCCTCGTACCAAAAGCCGTCGCCGTAGCACGAGTCACCGTCAAAGCTGATGTGGAACCAATCCTTGTAGGGCGAATCCCACTTGCGCTCCTGCACATCGCGGAAGGCCCAAAAGCCGCGACCGACGTGGTTGAAGACGGCATCGAGCACCACGTGGATGCCGTGGGCATGCAGCGTCTCGCACACGGCGGCAAAGTCGGCATCCCCACCCAGGCGGCGATCAATATGGCGCAGGCTGCGCGTGTCGTAGCCATGGCTATCAGACTCGAGCGGTGGGTTGATGAGCACAGCGCCAATACCGAGTTCCTGCAGGTAGTCGGCCCATTGGGCAATCTTCATGATGGGGGCATCGGGGCTAGCTGTGGCATCGGCGGCCTGGGCGAGCTCATCCTCGGCAACGGGTGCAGCGTTTTCGCGCGGAGCCCCGCAAAAGCCCAGCGGATAGATCTGATAGAACGTCGTCTCGTATGCCCACATAACAGCCTCCCGGAAATCCTTCACGCAACGCCACCCATTGTATGCCCAGCTTGTACCCTCTCCCCCAAAATAAGTTGCGGTGGAATAGTTCCTGCTTGGGCCTTCAGAGGCCTTAAACAGGAACTATTTCACCGCAACTGATGAGGAGGATGTGGCTAGGCGACGGGCTTTGCGCGGCGTATGGCTGGGAACATCACCGTGATGGCGAGGATGACGCCCACGACGGCAATCGCCCCGCCCGCGAAGCCGATCCAAGCGATACCGGGACCCGAAACCACGGCGCCGCCGATTGCGGTGCCCGTGCCAATACCGAGGTTAAACAGGCCCGAGAAGATCGACATGGCGACGGCCGACGAATCTGCCGGCGTGTGCTTGATGAGCTCGGCCTGAAACGCCACGTTAAAGGCCGTGGCGCAGCAACCCCACAGTGCGCAGACGGCAAGCACTGTCACGAGCGACGATGCGGCCGGCCCCATGAGCAGCAGAGCCACCGGCACGCCGGAAAGCGTGATAGCAAGGAACGGAAAACGGTGCCCGTCGAACAGGCGGCTGAACAGCCAGCTGCCCACCAAGCCGGAACAGCCAAACGCCGTCAGCGTCATGGTGATGGCGCCCGCATCGACGTGCGCGACCTGCGCCAGGAAGGGCTCGATATAGCTGTAGCTTGCGTAATAGCCGGTCGCCATGAAGACCGTGACTGCGTAGAGCGCGATGAGGAGCGGGTTCTTGAGCAGCTCGGGCAGCTGTTTGACGGTAAAGCGCTCACCCGCCGGCATGGCCGGGAACACCGCTGCCTGGTAGACGACCGCGATGGCTGAGAGGCCCCCGACCACGGCAAACGTCATGCGCCAGCCCACGGCCAAGCCAATGGCGCGACCGAGAGGCAGGCCAAAGATCTGCGCGATGGACGAGCCCGTGGCGATCATGCTGATGGCGAGCGCGCCGTGGCGAGTGTCGACCAGGCGCGAGGCCATAATCGAGGCGACTGACCAGAACACGGCATGTGCGCAAGCGACCACCAGGCGCGCGCAGACCAGGATGGGATAGGTCGGCGCCACAGCGGACAGGAACTGACCGAGCGAGAACACGGCCAGCACGCCCAGCAGCATCCGCTTGAACTCGAAGCGCGAGGCAAACACCATGAGCGGCAACGACAGCAGCATGACGCCCCAGGCATAGACCGAGATCATGATGCCAGCTTGGGCCTCGGTGAGCGAAAACGATGCAGCGATGTCGGTCAGCAGGCCGATGGGCATGAACTCCGACGTGTTGAACACGAACGCGCAGCAGGTGAGCCCGATGAGCGGGAGCCACTGCCTGAGCGTGATGCCGTCTTGCCTTGCCTGACTCATATATAACGTCTCCAATCATATTGAGTGGAGGCGATTATATAGCAACGGCCCCGCATCTGTCAGCAACAGATGCGGGGCCGAAAACAATTCGATACACAAAGGTTGCGCCGTCAATAAATAACTAAGCCAGCCCCAGCAATATGCCCGCCGAATGCACGACAAACGCCACGATCCAGGCGACTGCCACCTGAAACGCGAACACGGCAACGGCGTAGCGCGCGCCCAGCTCGCTCTTGACGGCGCCGATGGCAGCCACGCAGGGCGGGTACAGCAGCGTAAAGACCAGGAACACGTAGGCGGTGAACGGCGAAAACATGGTCGACAACACCGCAGGCGAGGTCGCGCCCAAAAGCACCGTGAGGGTCGAGATGACACTCTCCTTGGCGATAAGTCCGGTGACGAGCGCCGTGGATGCACGCCAGTCGCCAAAGCCAAGCGGCGCCAGCGCCGGCGCGATAATGCTACCCAGACCGGCAAGCAGACTCTGCGACTGATCGGCGACCACATTAAAGCGGATGTCGAACGTCTGAAGGAACCAGATGACCACGGTCGCGGCAAAGATAATGGTAAAGGCTTTGGTAATAAAGTCCTTGGCCTTATCCCATGCCAGCATCACCGTCGTCTTGACACTCGGCAAGCGGTAGTTGGGAAGCTCCATGATAAACGGCACCGGGTCGCCCTTAAATGCCGTGCGGTTGAGCACCAGAGCGGCAATGCAGCCGACCGCAATGCCAATCAGATAGAGCGAGACCATGGCGGGGACCGTCGCCTGCGGGAAGAATGCTCCGCACAGCAAGCCGTAAACCGGCAGCTTGGCCGAGCAGCTCATGAACGGCGTGAGCATGACGGTCATCTTGCGGTCGTGCTCGGATGGGAGCGTACGGGTCGACATGATAGCCGGCACGGTGCAGCCAAAACCGACGAGCATGGGCACAAAGCTGCGGCCCGACAGGCCAAAGCGACGCAATACCTTATCCATGACAAAGGCCACGCGCGCCATGTAGCCGGAGTCTTCCAGAATGGAGAGGAACAAAAAGAGCACGACGATAATCGGCAGGAAGGTCAGCACGCTGCCCACGCCCGTAAGCACGCCGTCGACAGCCAGCGAGCGCACCACGTCGTTGGTGCCGAACGCCTTGAGGCCCGCATCGGCCGAGGCGATGATGGCAGCGATGCCGTCCTCCATAAGTCCCTGCAGCGCCGCGCCGATCACGCCAAACGTCAGCCAAAAGACGAGACCCATGATCACCAGGAACGCTGGAATGGCCGTGTAGCGACCCGTCAGGATGCGGTCGATCTTGACGGAACGCACGTGCTCGCGGCTCTCGTGCGGCTTGACGACGCAGCGCCCACACACGTCGCCGATAAAGCCGAAGCGCATGTCAGCCAGTGCAGATAGACGGTCGGTACCGGCCTCACCCTCCATCTGGGCAATGATGTGCTCGATGGCGTCAAGTTCGTTACGGTCCAGATGAAGCGCCTCGGTCACCAGCTCGTCGCCCTCAACCAGCTTGGTCGCCGCAAAACGCACCGGGATATGCGCCGTCGCGGCATGGTCCTCGATAAGGTTGGCGATGCCGTGAATGCAGCGATGCAGCGCGCCGCCGTCTGGACCATCGGGCGCGCAGAAGTCCAGGCGGCCGGGGCGCTCGCGGAACCGCGCCACGTGCAAGGCATGATCCACCAGCTCGCCAATACCCTCGTTGCGGGCAGCGCTAATGGGGACAACAGGCACGCCCAACAGGCTCTCGAGCAGGTTGACGTCTACGGCGCCACCGTTGGCGGTCACCTCGTCCATCATGTTGAGCGCGATGACCATGGGGCGATCGAGCTCCATAAGCTGCAGTGTCAGGTACAGATTGCGCTCGATGTTGGTGGCGTCGATGATATCGATGATGGCATCGGGATGCTCGTCAAGGATAAACTGGCGGCTCACAATCTCCTCGCCCGTGTACGGCGACAGGGAGTAAATGCCGGGCAGGTCGGTAACGCTCGCCTCGGGGTGGTTACGGATAGTGCCGTCCTTGCGGTCGACCGTCACGCCGGGAAAGTTACCGACGTGCTGGTTGGAGCCCGTAAGCTGGTTGAACAGCGTGGTCTTACCGCAGTTTTGGTTGCCGGCGAGGGCAAAGTGCAGCGGTGCGTCCTCGGGCACGGCCGTTTTTGCCGCACGGGGCGAATACGTCCCCTCGCCGAGTGCCGGATGCTCCGTCGTGCCGATTGCAGCGTTAGCGCGCGGACCCATATCGGTATCGTGAATGCCCACGAGCTCAATGCGGGCGGCATCGTCCTTGCGCAGTGTCAACTCGTAGCCACGCAGACGGATCTCGAGCGGATCTCCCATAGGGGCGTATTTCATCATGGTGACTTCGGTGCCCGGCGTTAGGCCCATGTCCAAAATATGCTGTCGGAGCGCCTGATCATCGGATGTCACCGATGCGACAACGGCGTCCTTTCCAATCTCGAGTGTATCGAGCTTCACGCGCTCATCCTTTCGTTAGACGCGGTTAACCGTTTACCGGGGCTAACCAACTCGTAACGACAAATGATAGCGCTCTGAACTATTTTATAAAGTCAAATACCGATGTTTACCTGCGCAAACTTTATGCGGTGCGCCCCGAAAGCTCTTTGCGCATACCGCTCAGCGAGATCGAAACGGAACCCGACCGCGCGGTAGCAGTGAGTCGATCACCCTCGACTGACCCCGTGCATGTAAAGGGCGCCTTGCCCATCAAGACGTGGGAGATAGTACCCGAGAGCTCAAAGAAATCGCCCTCAGCGCGGGCACTCGAGAGAGCGATATTGAGACCCCTGACGTTTAGTACTGCCCTGAGCACGCCGTTCACCCCATGTGAAAACGTCACCTCGCCGCGTTTACTCCCCACCAGCGTCTGGGCCGAAACCACATACGTACCCTCAAGCATGGCTCCTCCTCTAAGCAGACTTTTTGAAACGGGCAAGTAGTCTACTTTTACATATGGCGCTCCAGGAAACGGAAGGCCAGGCGGATCCAAGGACGGACCGCCACCTGCTTGTCCTCGTTATCGACCGCGGTGTTGGCGTTGCCGAGCGAAAGCCCGTGACCACCTTGGTCAAAGACGTGCATCTCGCAAGCGACGCCCTCCTCGGCCATGCGCTGCGCAAACGGATAGACCTGCGCGATCGGCGCCGTCTTGTCGTCGGACACGCCCCACACAAAGGTCGGCGGCATCTGACGCGAAACATGCGTGGTGGGGCAGATGTCGGCCAGGTGCTCGTCGGTCGCCTCACCGCCCGTCACCATCGACAGATAGTCGTTGAGCAAATCGCGCCCCGTCTTGCCACCCGTCTTGGGAACGCGCAGGTCGATGCGCGGGTCGCGCGTCTGCATGTCGCGCACATAGGCAAAGTCGAGCAGCGGATAGCCCAGCACCACGGCATCGGGACGAATGTCGTCCGGACGCGACCCGGCAAGCGCCGCGAAGGGACCAGTCTTCCATTGCGTTGCCAGCGAAGCGCAGATCATGCCGCCTGCCGAGAAGCCCACGACGCACACGCGCTTGGGATCGACATGCCACTCGTCGGCGTTGGCGCGAACCGTGGCGACCATCTTGGCAAGGTCTGCCTGCGGGTGAGGAAAGCTCACGTCGCCCGTGCCACTTGTCACATAGTTGAGCACAAAGGCCTGGTAGCCGCGGTCCAAAAACGCAAACGCCACGGGATCCTGCTCATGCGGAGCGATATGCGTAAACGCACCTCCGCCGCAGATAATCACGGCAGGGCGGCGGCCATTCGGCTTATCGGGCAGCGGCTCGGCACCCAAATACGTAAACGTCGCCGGATACTCCTCGGTCGGCTCCTCGCCCCACAGCGCATGGTTCTCGACAATCATATGTGCTCCCTTCGCGCAGATTATGCGCCCTTGTTTTTCGCGTCTAAGCGTACCCCACTTGAGCCCGTGGCGAAGAAACACTCCAGCAATAAGTTTCCCTTCAACTGATATATCACATAATCCCAGTTCAGAGGTATCGTTGAGCAGCGTAAAATAGGGGCGTTGACCAAGCCGCGAAACACATATGAAACGTTTCCGGCAAACCAAGCGCGCGATATGCGCCTATTTAAGTTGGAGGCAACTATGGGTCTGCTCGATTCGCTTAAGTCCACCTTCACCTCGACGGGCGAGGCATCCGTTCCGCCCGCAGCAAGCTTCGCCACCCGCGAAGGCGTCATCTACGCCCCCGTCAACGGCGTGCTCGTCAACCTCGATGAGGTTCCCGATGAGACCATCGCCTCGGGTATGCTCGGTCAGGGCTACGGCATCGAGCCCATTACCGGCACCATCTATGCGCCCGCCAACGGCCGCATCGGCGCCACCACCGTCACCAACCACTCCATCGGCATGATCACCGAGGACGGTCTTCGCGTGTTCATCCATGTTGGCCTGGGCACCGTGGAAATGAACGGCAAAGGTTTTGCCCGCTTTGTCGAGATGGGTGACACGGTCAAGGCAGGCCAGCCGCTCATCAGTTTCGACCGCGAGGCCATCAAGGCCGCCGGTCACGAGGACATCGTGACCGTCATCGTCTCCGAGCTCGATCGTCTTAAGAGCATCGACCATGTCGGCGAGTCCGGCACGCTTATCGGCGGCAACCCGCTCGTCAAGCTGGGCGACCCGCTGCTGGTAGCCAAGACCAAGTAGCCAGGCCCCGCGCCACACAGCCAAAAGGCACCTCGTCAAGCGCCCGCGACCATTTGGCCGCAGGCGCTTTTCGTTTGAAAAACCATCCCGCCAATGCCTTATCCGTATAGCCCAAATGAGCCGAGCTGCTAGAATATCGAACTGTATGGATAACTATCATTCAACCGTTATGGGAGGATACGTGAACCGCACCAAAATCGCGCAGCTCTATGCCGATGCCGAGTCGCTTGGCGGCCAGACCGTCACCGTCGCCGGCTGGGTCAAGTCCATCCGCGACATGAAGAACTTTGGCTTTGTTACGCTCAACGACGGCAGCTGCTTCCGCGACCTGCAGGTCGTCATGAACCGCGAGGCACTCGACAACTATGACGAGATCGCCCATCAAAACGTCTCGGCCGCACTCATTTGCACCGGCACCGTCAAACTGACCCCCGATGCGCCCCAGCCTTTCGAGCTTTCTGCCACTTCCATCGAGGTCGAGGGCACGAGCGCCCCGGATTACCCGCTGCAGAAGAAGCGTGCAACCGTCGAGTTCCTGCGCACCCAGCAGCACCTGCGCCCGCGCACCAACCTGTTCCGCGCCGTGTTCCGCATCCGCTCTGTCGCGGCTGCCGCCATCCACCGCTTCTTCCAGGAGCAGGGCTTTGTCTACGTCAACACCCCTATCATCACCACGAGTGACTGCGAGGGCGCCGGCGAGATGTTCCGCGTGACCACGCTCGACCCCAAAAATCCGCCCCTCACCGAGTCCGGCGAGGTCGACTGGAGCCAGGACTTCTTTGGCAAGCACGCGAGCCTCACCGTGTCCGGTCAGCTCAATGCCGAGAACTTTGCCATGGCCTTTGGCGACGTGTACACCTTTGGCCCCACCTTCCGCGCCGAGAACTCCAACACCACGCGCCATGCCGCCGAGTTTTGGATGATCGAGCCCGAGATGGCCTTTGCCGATCTGAACGACTACATGGATAACGCCGAGGCCATGCTCAAGTACGTCCTTAAGGACGTTATGGCCACCTGTCCCGACGAGCTCAACATGCTCAACAAGTTTGTGGACAAGGGCCTGATCGAGCGCCTGGACCATGTCGCCAACTCCGACTTTGCCCGCGTCACCTATACCGAGGCCGTCGAAATTTTGGAGCAGGCCGTCGCCGCCGGCCACAAGTTTGACTACCCCGTGAGCTGGGGCATCGACCTGCAAACCGAGCACGAGCGTTTCCTGACCGAGGAGCACTTTAAGCGCCCGACCTTCGTGACCGACTACCCGGCAGAGATCAAGGCCTTCTACATGCGCATGAACGACGACGGTAAGACCGTCGCCGCCGCCGACTGCCTGGTGCCGGGCATCGGCGAGATCATCGGCGGCTCCCAGCGCGAGGAGCGCCTGGATCTGCTCGAGGCCCGCATCAAGGACCTGGGTATGAATCCCGAGCAGTACAAGTACTATCTGGACCTGCGCCGCTACGGTTCCTGCAAGCACGCTGGCTACGGTCTGGGCTTCGAGCGCTTGGTGATGTACCTCACCGGCGTGGGCAACATCCGCGACGTCCTGCCGCACCCGCGCACCGTGGGCAACGCCGACTTCTAATCGTCGGACGTTAGCTCGCGTCGCCACACGCCAACGCTCATCGCACAAGCGTCTCTCGACATCGGTCGAGAGACGCTTTTTTCAACAGCATCCGTCAAGCTTTCGGCAAGTTTTTGGTCAGTTGAGCAGGGCTGTTGAAAACTCGAACCGCCGTTTGCCGACGACTACCGACCGCCCAGAGCGTCCTGCGCCCCTGGGAAAGCCCCACGTCCTAGGCTCCATACCGTCGCCACCCAAAACGGAAAGGACGTGGGCACCATGACCGAAGCCGCTGCTGAAACCTACGACACCACAACGAGAGGCGCCGCCTCGATGGCAGCCTATCGCGCCCTTCGCATCCTGCAACTATTAAGCGAGAACACCGGCGAGGACAAGGCCATGCTTTCCGATGAGTTGATCCGGCGCCTCGCCCATCCCGACGACCCCGCCCGCATGCCCATCTCGGCGGCGCGGCGCAGCATCTACACCGCCATCTCCGCACTTCGCCATGCCGGATACGAAATTGAGTACAAACGCGGCGTGGGGTATCGGCTCTTGACCCGTCCGCTCACCGACGAAGAGATCATCCGGCTCCACGGTATGGTCATGCGCAACCGCTCTACGCCCATTGCCATTCGAAAAAGCATGGCTCAGCACTTGGTCGCCATGGCGAGTGCCGACGTTCGCGGCTACCTCGATGCACCCGAGCCTGCTCCAAGCGCCGGTGGCAAATCCACCAAGGCCATGCGCACGCCCGTCAAGCGCATCGACACCTGCGAGCTCATCGAGCAGGCCATCGACCACGGAACCACGGTGAGTTTTGATATTTCGAGCGTCACGACACGTGGCGAAACTGAAGTAGCACGGATGACACTCCGCCCCTTTGCCATCAAGCAACGAGACGGCATCTCGTATTTGCTGGGAACGGTCTATGACGCCCGAGGCGCCGATGACACGCTGCGTACCGTAGAGATCGGCCGCATGAGAAACGTCACCACGCGTCTCCTCGACGGCAAGAAGCTCTTCGCCGCCCTCGACGAGGAGGACGACGCCTCTGCTGCATAAGAACCTCCGCCGTCCATTCGACTACCCGTATCGCCCATCCGGTTCTGTATTAAAAAACCCGCCAGGTTATTGTAAAAATGGACATCCGCGCTACTATAGTTCCACTTGCACTTTGTTTGAGTGCAGTATTTCCAGCCATTTCTATACTGGGGGTAACGATATGAAGGACATCACCATCAGCCGCAGGAGCCTTCTGGTCTCTGCTGGCCTGCTCGCGCTCGCTCCGCTCGCCGGATGCGGCGGCAACTCTGGTTCCGGCTCTGCTGCCGCCGGTTCCGACTACACCGTCGGCGTTCTGCAGCTCACCGAGCACTCCGCACTCGACGCCGCCAACGACGGCTTTGTCAAGGCCATCAAGAAGAGCGGCCTTAAGGTCAAGATCGACCAGAAGAACGCCCAGAACGACCAGTCCACGTGTAAGTCCATCGCCGACAAGTTCGTGGGCGATGGCGTCGACCTGATCTATGCCATCGCTACGCCCGCCGCGCAGGCCGCCGCTGGCGCCACCGCCGATATCCCCATCGTGGGCTGCGCCATCACCGACTACGCCGCCTCGGGCCTGGTCCAGGACAACGATAAGCCCGGCACCAACGTCACTGGCGCCTCCGACCTCACCCCGGTCGCCGAGCAGCTCGAGATGATGCAGAAGGTCCTGCCCGACGTTAAAAAGGTCGGCTTGCTCTACTGCACCGCCGAGTCCAACTCCGACGTCCAGATCAAGGCCGCCAAGAAGGAACTCGACAAGCTGGGCCTGGACTACACCGACTTCACCGTCTCGAGCTCCAACGAGATCCAGTCCGTCGTCGAGTCCGCCGTGGGCAAGGTCGACGCGCTGTACTCCCCCACTGACAACACCATCGCCGCGGGCGCCTCGCAGGTGGGCCAGATCTGCAAGGAGAACAAGCTTCCCTACGTGACCGGCGAGGAGGGTATGTGCATGGCTGGCGGCCTGTTCACCCTCTCCATCAACTACGAGGATCTGGGCTACGCCGCGGGCGAGATGGCCGTCAAGATCCTGAAGGGTGAGGCTAAGCCCGAGGACATGCCGATCAAACACCTCTCGAGCAAGGACCTGGTCGTCGTCAAGAACGACGAGATGGCCGAGGCCCTGGGCATCGACCTCTCCGCTCTGGACGCGTAGCGTCATGCGCGGCAATGCATCTAGAGCCCGCGCTCGCGCCATAGCCGCGTTATTCAATATCTGAGCCACGTGGGCGGACGTCGTAGACCGGCGTCCGCCCTGCTTGTTACGGATGAGACAAAACATCCGACCGCAGCTCTTTCATACATTGTTACCGCTATCATGGTGACTCACGTGTCCACCCTATCCTAGGAGGTATGAAGCATGCTCATTGCATTGCAGGGCGCCATTTCGCAGGGCGTCCTCTGGGGCATTATGGTGCTTGGCGTGTTTATCACGTTCCGCCTGCTCGACATCCCCGATATGACCTGCGACGGCAGCTTTGCCCTCGGCGGCTGCGTCTGCGCCGTACTCATCGTCAATAACAACGTCGACCCGCTGCTCGCTGTTTTGGCCGGCATGTGCGCCGGCGCCATCGCGGGTGCCGTTACGGGCATCCTGGCCACCGTCTTTGAGATTCCCGCGATCCTCGCCGGAATCCTGACGCAGATCAGCCTGTGGTCCATCAACCTGCGCATCATGGGCAAATCCAACACGCCCATCCTTGCCAAGGGCACCATCTTCTCGTCTGTCAGCAACATGACGGGCCTGCCGCAGTCCACCGTCGCCATCATCCTGGGCATTTTGCTCGCTGTGGCTATCGTCGCCATCCTGTATTGGTTCTTTGGCACCGAGATCGGCTCGGCACTGCGAGCCACCGGCAACAACGAGTACATGATCCGCGCCCTGGGCGTCAACACCAACTCCACCAAGATGATCGCCCTCGTGCTCTCCAACGCTCTCATCGGCCTTTCGGGCGCGCTCATCTGCCAGAGCCAGAAGTACGCCGACATTGGCATGGGCACCGGTGCCATCGTTATCGGTCTTGCCGCCATTGTTATCGGCGAGGTGCTCGGCCGCCTGCTGCCCGGCGGTCTCACGCAGTTTAGCGTTCGCCTGGCCTCCGCCGTCTTTGGCTCCGTGGTCTACTTCCTCATCCGCGCCATCGTGCTGCAGCTGGGCATGGACGCCAACGACATGAAGCTGCTCTCCGCTGTGATCGTCGCCGTAGCCCTGTGCGTGCCCGTGGTTTGGGAGCGCTATAAGCTCCGCAGCTCCTACACGAAGGGGGATGAGGCAGATGCTTAAGCTCTCGCACGTCAAGAAGACCTTTAACAAGGGCACCGTCACCGAGAAGCGCGCGCTTACCGGCGTCGACCTTACCCTCAATGATGGCGACTTTGTAACCGTGATCGGCGGCAACGGCGCCGGCAAGTCCACGCTGCTCAATATGATCGCCGGCGTGTATCCGCTCGATTCGGGTGTCATCGAGCTCGACGGCACCGACATCTCGCGTCTGAGCGAGTCGCAGCGCGCCAAGTACCTGGGTCGCGTGTTCCAGGACCCCATGCGCGGCACCGCAGCCGACATGCAGATTGCCGAGAACCTGGCCCTCGCCAAGCGCCGCGGCCAGCGTCGCGGTCTTTCGTGGGGCGTCACCAAGGCCGAGAAGGACGAGTACGTTGAGCTGCTCAAGCGCCTAGACCTCGGTCTGGACACGCGCCTCAACGCCAAGGTCGGTCTGCTTTCGGGTGGCCAGCGCCAGGCACTCACCCTGCTCATGGCCACGCTCGCCAAGCCACGCCTGCTGCTGCTCGACGAGCACACCGCGGCGCTCGACCCCAAGACGGCCTCTAAGGTGCTCAATCTGACCGAGGAAATCGTCGATGAGCATCACCTGACCACGCTCATGGTCACGCATAACATGAACGACGCCATCCGTCTGGGCAATCGTCTGATCATGATGCACGAGGGCCACGTAATCTACGACGTGGCTGGCGACGAGAAGAAGTCGCTCACCGTTGCCGACCTGCTGCAGAAGTTCGAGGAGGTCTCGGGCGGCGAGCTCGCCAACGACCGCATGCTGCTGAGCTAACGATCTAGAAAACCACCACAAAGGGGACAGGCACCTTTGTGGTGGTTTTTGTTAAAGAGTAAGGAGACAGCCATGAAAAGACTCCCCCGCCTTGCGTTAGCTGCCGCGTTGTTTGCCGGCGCGCTCACAGGCATCCCAAGCCTCGCTTTCGCGGGGAACCTGCCCGCCGCTATTGACGGCGCCGTAACCGTCATGCACACCAACGACATCCACGGCAGCTACAAGTACAGCTACAACGCAAGCAAGGGCACGGGCACCATTGGCTTTGACGGGCTGGCGGTTCTCTATAGCGCTCAAAGCAACGCCCCCGACTTTCTGCTCGATGCAGGCGACACCTTCCACGGGCAGTCCTTTGCCACCATGAGCGAGGGCAAGAGCATCGCCGAACTCATGAACACCTTCTACGCAAACGGCTACGACGCGACCACACCGGGCAACCATGACTGGAGCTACGGCGCGGACAAGCTTCGCACGATGGCCGGCAATGGTGCCACCAGTACACCTTTCGCCATGCTCTGCGCGAATGCAACGTCCTCGAACGGCGTATGGAGCTCGAGCATCACCAAGACGCTCAATCGCACTTGGAAGGACGGCGAGGGCAGCCCCACGTTTAACTACAAGATTAAGGTCGGCGTCGTCGGAGCCATGGATGAGTCGCTGGGCTCCTCGCTACGCGCGGACCTGGTCGCGGGCACGTCGTTCTCGGGTGCGGCGGACGCCATCAATGCCGAGGCCAAGCGACTGCGCGAGGATGAGGGCTGCAACGTTATCGTCTGCATCGCGCACACGCTCAACGCCAAGACCTTTGCCGCAAAGCTCGTTGGGGTCGATACACTGGTCGCGGGCCACGAGCACATCAACTTAGACGAAAACGTGACGGGGGCCGACGGCAAACCGGTCCGCGTCGTCGAGGCAGGCAGCGCCTTTGCCGAGGTTGGTCTGCTTTCCATTCCCTATGAGTACGACACCAGGGGTACCGAAACCACCAACGACGACATGGTGACGGTCTCCGCAGGCGACAGCGACGAGAAGCTCTACACCGCCAAGGACGTCGACGACCTTTTGGCAGACCCTAACAACCAGAACATCCTTGACGAGGTTCGCAAGAACAAAATCAAGCCACTCGACGATGCCTTTGAAAGCGAATCGAACAAGGTGCTCGGCACATCCTCCACCAACTATTTCTACGGCGAGGACGCCGCGGGTACGCATGGCTGGGAGATGGTGCGCACCACCGATCTGCGTCCCAGTAAAGCGGGCGACGCCACCAAAGCCCAGACCATCGGGCATGTTATCTGCGGCTCCTATCTTGCCCTGACGGGGGCAGACCTCGCCATCGAAAACGCGGGCGGCATCCGCGGCGGCATCGCGGCGGGCGATGTGACCGCCGGCAACGTCGTCGCCATCTCGCCCTATGGCAACACCGTGGAGACCTGGGGCATGACCGGCGCAAACTTCCTCGCAGCGCTTGAGCACTCACTGCAGATCAGCGACGATTGCAACGACAGCTACGAGCTTCAGCAAGCCTATGTGGCAGCCGGCCACACCGAGCAGGAGGCGCAAGACAAGTACAAGTGGCGCGATGACTCTGGCAGCGTTCTCTCCTTTGGCGGCATTAACGTGACGATTGATTGGACGCAGCCCGAAGGCAAGCGCATTGTGAGCGCCACGCTCACCAAGGATGGCAGCATGCTCGATCCCGCCAAGAACTACACCGTCGCCACCAACAACTACATCATTACCAACACGACCGACTTTCCCACTTTCGCAAATGCCACCAAGCGCACCGAGTGGGGCACATGCGAGGCGGCGATCAGAGCGCTGATCGGGAAGAGCGACTGGGAGAACAAGATGGCCGGGCTCGCCGGCACCATCAGCTTCAGCTCCGCAGCCGTGGACCCCACGCCCAATCCGAGTCCAACGCCTAAGCCCTCGCCCAAGCCCGGCACGACTACTACGACCACGAAAACCAGCGCCAAGAAGACAACCGGCAAGCTTGTCGCAACGGGAGACCGCACGCTGGCCGTGGTCGGCGCATGCCTCATCGGCGGCATCATCGTCATCATGCTCGGCATTATCTGGATGCGCCGCCGCTAAGCTACACCGCCGGGCCTTGCAGCCCCTCCGTGCAAACCTTATATCGAGCACAGAAGCCCGTCCGATGTGATCGGACGGGCTTTTTGGTGGGTATCATGGTTGAATGATCATTAGGAGGTTTTCCCTACATGGAATTGTTTGAGCCGATTCTTCATTTCTTTGAGCAACGGTGGGTCCACAACATCATCTGGGCCGTCATCTTGGCGATAGGCACCGCCGTCGCCGCCAAGGTCGCATCCAAGACTCTGCGTCACCTACTCAACCGCGACGATAACCCGCTTCCGGCATCGAGTATCTTCATCAATATCGCGCGCGCCGTCATCTGGGTGATCGGCGGCAGCTTTATCCTCGACAACTGCTTTGGCATTAACGCAAACGCGCTCGTCGCCGCTCTTGGCGTCGGCGGCATCGCCATCTCGCTGGGCTTTCAGGACACGCTGTCGAACCTTATCGGCGGCATGCAGGTGACCTTTATGGGCATTATCAAGCCCGGCGACAATATCGAGGTCGGCGGCGTGTCGGGCGTGGTCCAGGACATCACTTGGCGCCACACGACAATCGAAGATGCCTGCGGGCAGACCGTCATCGTCCCCAACTCCAACATTTCCAAGAACACACTCGTGCATTTGATGCCCTTTGGGCGCGTGGCCGTCCCCGTCGCGGTCAAAGACCCCTCCAAATGGGCATCGCTCGATGTGCTAGCAGACGAGCTCGTCAGCGCCACCAAAACGGCCGTCTCACCCATCTCGGGCTTTGACAAGGAGCCCTACGTGCTCTTTAGCGAGATCGGCGACTTTGGCATTAAGGGCAAGATCATCTTTATCGTCAGCGACGACAGCACCACTTTCACGGCGGCCGACGCCTGCATTCGCGCCATCGCCCCCATCATCGCCTAAACCACCACAAAGGGGACAGGCACCTTTGTGGTGGTTTTCATTCGTGGTACCATAGTTCATATAGTTGTTTAAACGACTAAGGGAGCAAAACTATGGAAGAGGCCTATCGTCAAGCACGCAAGCGCGGCGAGCAAGGACGTCGACGCGCCATTAGTCAAAGCGAGCATCCGTACCTTACGGACCTCGATAGCTTGGTTGCCCAGCTCCCCTTGGGCCAGCGAGAGAATGTCGGCCTGAGAGACATTCCGCTCGAAATGGTCGTCGGCACGGTTACCAAGGGCCGTCAGTCGGCCTTTTCATGCAACTTTATGCCCTTGCTGCCGTTTAGCACAGAGTTCGCCCGCAAGTGGTCCAACCTCTACGACATCCAGGTGACCGAGGGCTATCGCGATCCCGTCATCGTCACCGAGTTCATGCATCGGTTTTACGTCCAAGAGGGCAACAAGCGCGTCAGTGTCCTCAAATTCCTGGACGCCCCGACGGTTTCGGCCAAGGTCACCCGTCTCTACCCCGGCACATGGGATTCCGTCGAAAGCCGCCTGTACGGTGAGTTCTGCGCGTTTTGGCGCGTCTGCCCCCTATACGAGATCGAGTTGTCGCGCGAGGGAAGCTACGAGACGCTCGCCAAGATGCTCGGTCAGGACCTTATCGAAAAATGGCCGCAGAAAAAGGTCGACTACCTGCGCCACACCTTCCTACTCTTTAAGCGCGCCTACCTTCGCGCGGGCGGCGACCACCTGGACATTACGCCCGCAGACGCCATGCTCGTCTACCTCAATGTGTACAACCAGGACCGCCTGCTGGATACGCCGACGGATATCGTCGTAAACCGCCTGTGTAAGATTTGGCGTGAGCTGGTCATTGCCGGCAAAAATAACGAGGACAAGGTCGATCTTGTCGAAGCACCGAGCGTCGATGAGGAAGAGTCGCCCGCCAAGTCCACCTCCGGCGTGCTCAACTTCTTTATGGGCAAGACCGTCTATTCGGCGGCCAATCCCCTGCGAATCGCCTTTATCCATGAGTTCCCCTGTGCGACGTCGAGCTGGGACAGCCTGCACGACCAAGGGCGTCAGTATCTCGATGAGCACTTTGGCGGTATCGTGCGCACCGAGGCGTTCGAGGACTGCCACGATCCGGACGTGTTCTACGCCGCCGTGGAAACGGCTGTCAAACATGGAGACAGCGTCATCTTCTCGACCTCGCACCGCCTGATGGAATACACGCTCAGGGCTGCCGTTGAGTATCCCCAGGTTCGGTTCCTCAACTGCTCTATCGGCCTTCCCCATCAAAGCGTCCGTTCGTACTTTGGCAAGATGTACGAGGCCAAGTTCCTCCTGGGCGCCCTTGCCGCCAGCATGGCGGACAATCACCGCATCGGTTACCACGCGTCGGTCTTCGCCTCGGGCGCACTCAGCGAGATCAACGCCTTTGCGATTGGAGCTTCGCTACTCGACCCCCGTGTGCAAATTATCCTGACCTGGGGCGATGTGCCCGCCGGTGGCCTTGCCGAGGCCATGCGCCGCGAAGGTGTAAGCGTCATGTCCGGCGCCGACATGTCAAAGCCGCTCGAAGACCCCACGGCCTACGGACTCCACCGCTTGGTCGATGGCAAGGTTGCCGGCATTGCCATGCCGGTATGGAACTGGGGCCGATACTACGAGCTTATCGTGCGAAGCCTGCTGCATGGCACCTGGGATGAGACCAGTGACGACAGCCAGGTTCGCGCCGTCAACTACTGGTATGGCATGAGTTCGGGCGTTATCGATATTCGCTACGCTCCAGGCCTGCCCTATCAGACGCGCAAGCTCGTTCAGCTACTGCGCAATGGCATTGTCGAGGGCTCCATCAATCCATTTGGCGGCGAGCTCCATAGCCAAGACGGCGTGGTGCAGATCGAAGGCTTTCCCCCACTGCCGAGCACGCAAATCGTCGAGATGGACTGGCTGGCAGACAACGTGGTGGGCACCATTCCGCAGCCCGACGATGAGCCGAAGGTCCGCGCCCTATGAAAATCCTTGCCATAGCCGATACCGAAGAACGATGCCTTTGGGAGTGCTTTCGCAAAGAACGCTTTGAGGGTGTCGACCTGATTTTGTCCGCCGGCGATCTGGACCCGGACTATCTTGAGTTTTTGGTCACGGTCATCAACAGACCGCTCATCTACGTGCGAGGTAATCACGATGACCGCTATGCGCGTCATGCACCAGGTGGCTGCATCTGTGTCGAAGACGCTGTCTACGTGTACCGCGGCGTCCGCATTGCAGGCCTTGGCGGCTCCATGCGCTATCGAGATGGCGCCAACATGTACACCGAGCGCGAGATGGACAAGCGCGTGCGCAAGCTGTCTCGTAAAGTGAGGATGGTCGGTGGCTGCGACATCTTGCTCACCCATGCGCCCGCCGCCGGCGTGGGCGATCTGGACGATCTGCCGCATCGAGGATTCGAATGCTTTAACACAGCGCTCGAGTCCTGGAATCCCGACTACATGGTGCACGGGCATGTGCACCAATGCTATGGTCGCGACTTTCAACGCGAACGTCAGCACGCATGCGGGGCAACGATCATCAACGCCTGCGGCTATACGCAGTTTGAGCTGGACGAAGAGCGCTACCCCATCCGTGGCTGGCAGGCAGCCTGGCTCAATTCGCAAACCATGCGTCGCGAACTCAAGCGCCACGAGGCTATCGAGTCCTCAACCGCTAGAACACCCTGGTAACCACCTTAAAGGGGACACTGTCCCCTTTAAGGTGGTTTTGACGCGATAGCAAGAAACCCGGTCCTGCACGAGACAGAACCGGGTTTCTTTAGCAATGCTTGCTTTGCTCAGGCAGTAACTAAAAGTTACTCAGCCAGGAAGTCGCGCTGGATAGCGGGATCAACCTTGATGCCAGGGCCCATGGTGGAAGACACGGAGATGGACTTAACGTACTTGCCCTTAGCAGAAGCGGGCTTGACGCGCAGGATCTCGGTGTACAGGGCAGCGTAGTTCTCGACGAGCTGCTGCTCGGAGAAGGACTTCTTGCCCAGGGGCACGTGGCAGATGCCGTAGCGGTCGGCGCGATACTCAACGCGACCGGCCTTGAGCTCGGAGACCATCTTGGCGACGTCCATGGTCACGGTGCCGAGCTTAGGGTTCGGCATGAGGCCACGGGGACCAAGGATCTTACCGATGCGGCCAACCTTGGCCATCATGTTCGGCGTAGCGATAGCGGCGTCGAAGTTGATCTCGCCCTTCTGGATCTGGGCGACGAGCTCGTCGGAACCGATGATGTCGGCGCCGGCAGCCTCGGCCTCGCGGGCCTTCTCGCCCTCGGCGAAGACGGCAACACGAATGGTCTTGCCGGTACCGTGGGGCAGGGAGATGGAACCGCGGATGTTCTGGTCGGCCTTACGAGTATCGACGCCCAGACGGAAGTGGGCCTCGACGGTCTCGTCGAACTTGGCGGTGTCGAGCTCCTTGATGAGCTTGGCAGCCTGAAGGGGGGTGTAGAGCGTGGCGCGGTCGATCTTCTCGGCAGCGGCGTTATAGCTCTTACCATGCTTAGCCATGTGCATTACCTCCTGTGGTTAAACGGGCGCGAGCCCTCCCACATCGTATCGTGTGCCCTATTGCACACATTTAACGGGCGCCCCGGTTGGAGCACCCGTCGTCACCTAAAGAAATCGCTACTCAGCGATGGTGACGCCCATGGAACGGGCGGTACCGGCGATGATCTTCTTGGCGGCGTCAATGTCGTTGGCATTGAGGTCCGGCATCTTGATCTCGGCGATCTTGGTGAGCTGCTCCTGGGAGAGCTGACCAACCTTGTCGGCCTGGGGCTTAGCGGAACCAGACTTGAGGTTCAGCTCCTTCTTGATGAGGTGAGCCGCCGGCGGGGTCTTGGTGATGAAGGAGAAGGACTTATCCTCGTAGACAGTGATCTCAACGGGGATGATGTCGCCCTTCTTGTCCTGCGTCTCGGCGTTAAAGGCCTGGCAGAACTGCATGATGTTCACGCCAGCAGCGCCCAAGGCAGGGCCGACGGGAGGAGCGGGGTTAGCTGCACCAGCAGGAATCTGGAGCTTAATAACGTTGGTAACCTTCTTCTCAGCCATGGTCATTCCTTTCGAATCACGAGTGTGAAGTACTTGCTATATCGTAAGCACGCACGTGTTAGAAGCACTCCTGAGATGAGCAGTCACAGAAGAAGCACGCTCGCGCGAACGGACGAAAACTTAAGCGATGACGGCGACCTGGTTAAAGTCGAGCTCGACCGGCGTCTCGCGGCCAAAGATCATCAGCGTGACCTTGAGCTTGCCTGCCTCGGTGTTAACCTCGGAGACCTTGCCATCAAAGTCGGTAAGCGGGCCATCGGTGACGCGGACGGACGTACCGACCTCAATATCAACCGACGTACGCTTGGGCGAATCGCCCTTACCGGGACGACGAGTCATCTTATTGTACTCGTCGCGGGAAAGCGGAGCGGGTTTGCCATTGCCGCCCAGGAAACCGGTGACGCCGGGCGTGTTGCGAACACACGTCCAAGCATCGTCATCCATCTCCATGCGAACCAGGACATAACCCGGGAAAATCTTGGAATCCTTGGTCTCGCGCTTGCCACCCTCTTTGATCTCGGTGACGCGCTCCATAGGAATCTCGATATCAAAGATACGGTCCTGCATGCCCATGGTCTCGATGCGATGCTCGAGATCGGACTTAACACGGTTCTCGTATCCAGAGTAAGTGTGAACGACGTACCAACGCTTAGACATGGTTTAGCCCCTCAATCCGGAGAACAGAGCAAGAGCCTCGCCAAAGCCAGCATCGAACAGAGCGATGACGACGCCGACGACGATCAGAGAAGCGCAAACGACGACCGAGTAGTTCACGAGCTCCTTCTTATCGGGCCACGTGACACGCTTCATCTCGGACTTCACCGAAGCGAAATACTTCTTGGTGCGGGCGAAGAAACCAGGCTTCTCGTTCTTCTTGGACTTCGCAGCCTTCTCGTTCTTCTTGGCAACGGCCTTCTTGGCCTCAACCTTGGAGTTGGCGGCAGCGTTGTTGGCAGGTGCCGGCTGCTGAGCCTTCTTCTTGTTCTTCTTGTTGGCCATTTGGGTTACCTCCGCGCAATGCGCTTATACATGAGTAAACCGTAAGCCCCCAATTGGGAGCTTACGGAATAATGACTGGCACGCCAGGAAGGACTCGAACCCTCAACACTCGGTTTTGGAGACCGATGCTCTACCAATTGAACTACTGGCGTATGTGACTAGAGACTAGCGAGTCTCTTTGTGCAGCGTGTGGTGACGGCACCAGGGGCAATACTTCTTGATCTCCATACGATCAGGCATGTTCGACTTGTTCTTGGTGGTCGTATAGTTGCGGCGCTTGCACTCAGTGCACGCAAGAGTAACTAGAGTACGCATTTATCCTGAACCTTTCATTTCCGCCCCGTACGGGCACGAATTGGTACTTTATCAGCTCTACGTAAGTGCTGTCAATGAAAACCTCGAATCAATTGGTTCTCGCTGGATCCATTCATATTTGGAACACATCAATGAAGCCAGCGAGATCTAATCGATCCCTCACGCTCGGCTTAAGGGCAAGCGAAGCGCAATCGGCAGGGAATAAGCCCCGCGTAGAAAAGAACCCGGCACCCTATAAGTGCCGGGTTCTCTCTAAGTCAGCTAAATCAAAGAGCTAATTTACTCAATGATCGTGGAGACGATGCCCGAACCGACGGTGTGGCCACCCTCGCGGATAGCGAAGCGCAGGCCCTCCTCCATGGCGATCGGGTGAATGAGGTCGCCCTCGATGGTGATGTGGTCACCAGGCATAGCCATCTCGGTGCCCTCGGGAAGCTTGACCGTACCGGTAACGTCGGTGGTACGGAAGTAGAACTGAGGACGATAACCATCGAAGAACGGGGTGTGACGGCCGCCCTCCTCCTTGGTCAGAACGTAGATCTCGCCGGTGAACTTGGTGTGCGGGGTAACCGAACCGGGCTTGCAGAGAACCTGGCCACGCTCGATGTCCTCGCGCTTGATGCCGCGGAGCAGCAGACCGACGTTGTCGCCAGCCTCGCAGAAGTCCATGGACTTACGGAACATCTCGATACCGGTAACGACGGTGTTCTGGGTATCCTTGATGCCAACGATCTCGACGGGCTCGTTGAGCTTGAGCTCACCGCGCTCGACACGGCCGGTAGCAACGGTACCACGGCCAGAGATGGTCATAACGTCCTCAACGGCCATCAGGAACGGGAGGTCGTTGTTACGAGCAGGCGTCGGGATGTACTCGTCGACGGCCTTCATGAGCTCGCGAATGGCGTCCATCCACTTGGCGTCGCCCTCGAGAGCGCCCAGAGCGGAACCACGGATGACGGGGATGTCGTCGCCGGGGAAATCGTACTCGGAGAGGAGCTCACGGGTCTCCATCTCGACGAGGTCGATGAGCTCGTCATCGTCGACCATGTCGCACTTGTTCAGGAAGACGACGATGTAGGGAACGCCGACCTGACGGGCGAGCAGGATGTGCTCGCGAGTCTGAGCCATGGGGCCGTCGGTAGCGGCGATGACCAGGATAGCGCCGTCCATCTGAGCAGCACCGGAGATCATGTTCTTGACGTAGTCAGCGTGGCCCGGGCAGTCAACGTGAGCGTAGTGACGGGCAGCAGTCTCGTACTCAACGTGGGAGACGGAGATCGTGATGCCGCGCTCGCGCTCCTCGGGAGCCTTGTCGATGTTCTCGAACGCAGTGAAGTCAGCCTTGCAGCCCTCGGTCTCAGAGAGAACCTTGGTGATGGCGGCGGTCAGCGTGGTCTTGCCGTGGTCGACGTGACCAATGGTGCCGATGTTAACATGCGGCTTAGTGCGCTCAAACTTCTCTTTGGCCATAAAGCCCTCCTCTTAACAGGTCGTCCCCTGACGGGACTTTGCCTTTATACCATAGTGGCCTCTCAACATACTATTGAGAAGCCACCGTGTTACCTATGGTAGCGGTGACTGGATTCGAACCAGTGACGCCACGGGTATGAACCGTGTGCTCTAACCAACTGAGCTACACCGCCGGATGGAGCCTGCAACCAGACTTGAACTGGTGACCTCTTCGTTACCAACGAAGTGCTCTACCGACTGAGCTATACAGGCACTTGACGGGTGGGAGCTATAGGATTCGAACCTATGTAGGCAGAGCCAACGGGTTTACAGCCCGTCCCCATTAACCACTCGGGCAAACTCCCAATCGTTCAAGTATCCGCAGGTTCTTTGGTCTTTTGGACCGCCGCCCCCGCGAACGAAAAAGATAATACGATGCAACCTTGTGGGCTGTCAACGAAAACCTCTAGATACACGGTGCCGGGCGTATCTATATACCTTTGACCTGCGGTTTTACTGAGTTTGGATGTGAAGGACGGTGGTTTTGGATACTGAGGTGACGTTTCCCGAGGTAACACTTTGCTGTAGTAGAGTACACCTTCAGGATCGAACTTCGATAACGGCTTATTTGCACCTATATATAGGTCTAGGTCGGGGCTTCCCAGACAGAAGATTGCTCTTCCCAGCAAAATCGAGCGTGGATATTCTTCCGTTTGAAATCGAGCGTGGATATTCTCTCACTTTGCCGTGGCATCAAGTCCAAAGTGGCAGATTATCCACGTTCATTCTCCAGGCGAGAGAACTGTAAAGCCGCAACTACTCGGGCCAGGCCAAAGTAGACCCATAGAGCGGCTCCCCCTTGGTGCAGGGGTAGCGACTCAAGTAACACGACGATAGCAAATCGAAAAAATAAGTCATGGCGTATTTCGAATAAACGCCGAGTCGGTCAATTCCGTTTCCCGCATTACCAAGACGATATACACGGTCAAAAGACCTCGATTTGTCATCGTTGCTAAACGCAGTAATTAGAATCTTCCTGCCCGAACGGCAATCAAGATACTCACGCGCCTGTGACGCAAATAGCCCGGAGACCGATACGAGAATTATCAATGACTGCGAAGCGTCTCCCATGTTTTTCAATTCCGCGACGTTAGCCCCAGCAACTATGCGAACTATCTTGCCCGCATAAAACATTTCCTGCTGAAATCGTACGAGATTGGCGCTCACATTATTGGTGCACCAGATTTCAACGTTTTTATGGCCATCAATTTCGTCGACAAGATGCTTAATAGCGATATCGGACACGCCGCTTTCAACCTCAGCGAACATCTCGATCATGCGAACGTCGAGCTCTGCCCTGTACTCCTCGTAGCCAAATTCCTCCTCTCGATGGCTTAAGTCGCTTGGAAAGACTGACTGAGTAAATGATTCTTTCAAATCGCTAAGAGACTGGTAGCCCAATCGATTGCAGAAACGACGAACAGCGGAACGGGTCACGAATGCATCGCGGGTTATTGCGGCAACATTGATTTCGCTCGAACGCCTAATGTGAGCGATGAGATATCGAGCGATGGCGGCATCGTTTGACCCAAACTCGCTGTTGATGATGGAGCTAATGCGATTGAGCACATCGAAGTCATTGATATTCACGTGATCCCTCTTTCCGCTCTCCTCGAAATCATGGTTCATTTATTGAATCAAACAGCTTTGGTCGTTCTCCTATGATTCAAATCAGTTGACGTCATCTTAATCATAATTCCGCCACACGTATCCACCGTGTTGAATGATGGAAAGGGGATTCATGGGCAACGTGAACAACATGCCGTTTCTCTGGGGTTCCGCCACGGCGTCTTATCAGTGCGAGGGTGCCTGGAACGAAGACGGCAAAGGCCTTGGTGAGTGGGATTTCTTTAGCCACACAAGCAATAAGAACATCAACCATGTTGACGGTGATGTATCTTGCGACTTCTACCATCGCTATGAAGAAGATATCCGCATGATGAAAGAAGGCGGACAAAACACCTATCGCTTCTCTCTTTCATGGAGTCGAATCATCCCCACGGGTATCGGTGAAGTGAATGAAAAGGGTATCGATTTTTATAATCGGGTCATTGATTGCTGCCTCGAAAATGGCATAGAGCCCAACGTTACGCTGTTCCATTACGATCTGCCATTCACGCTTGCTTGCAAAGGCGGATGGCTGAACAACGATATGGCAGAGTGGTTCTGCAAATACGCCAAGATTTGCTTTGAGCGCTTTGGAGACCGCGTCAAAATCTGGGCTACCGTTAACGAGCCGCATTTCTACAGCTACTGCGTAAACATGTTGGGCAACTATCCCCCCAATCGATCGCTCGACGTTCAGTCGTACATGCAGTTTCAGTACAACCTGATGCGCGCAAGCGCACTCGCAGTCCGAGCATATCGTCAAATGGGCTACGACGGCATCATCGGCGCCGTCCACGATGGCGGCGTTGTCGAACTCGACCCGGCAACCGAGCACCCCGATGACGTATTTCGATACGCAGACTTTTTCGCCAATCGCATGATTCTGGCACCAGCACTTCAGGGTCAACTGCCGCCAGAAATGGACGAAATCCTTGAAAAACTTGGCGTCTCGCTCTATCGATCCCCAAATGACGTAGAAGAATTCAGAGACGGTAAAGTCGATTTTATTGGACTCAACGTGTATTGCCGAGAGTATGTAACCGACTGGCACGGTGGAGAGCTTGCCGTTTCGGCGAACAATAAGGGCGGTTCGAGCAAAAAGGTCGAAGGAAAATGCATTGCGCCCTTGTTTGAAAGCGCCCGCGACAGCAATGTTCCCCGCAATAAATGGGGCCGCGAAATACTCCCAAGTTGCATGTATTCAACCATCATGGATGTCCACGAGCGCTATAACGCGCCCCGCATCTTTATTACGGAAAACGGACATGGCGCCTATGAGCAACCAGACGCAGACGGAATGATCCACGATGATGACCGCATCGAGCTTCTGGGCCAGTTCATCGAGCACATGATGAGGGCTAAGCGCGACGGCGCGCGCGTTGAGGGCTACTACCTCTGGTCGACGATGGATCTGTATAGCTGGATCAACGGCTACGAAAAACGATACGGACTTGTCCATATCGACTTCGAGAACAATCTGGAGCGCACCCCCAAAAAGAGCTGGTATTGGTACCGAGACCTTATCTCGAAGTATCAGGAGCAGGAAGGTTAGGAGAAAGAGATGAAATATCAGGCAATGTCCGAAACAGTCCTAAAAGCTGTTGGCGGCAAAGAGAACATTACATCGGTAACTCATTGTGCGACGCGCCTTCGCATCGACGCACGAGACACCTCGATCATCGATCTCCAGCTCGCCAAATCGGCTGACCAGGCGCTCGGGGCAGTAGTCAGCGGTGGCCAGCTTCAGGTGATCATCGGCCCCAACGTCACCGAGGCCTACAACGACTTCCTCGACTTCGCGGGAATCGAAGTCGGCGGTGGCACGGTTGCCGACGATGCCCAAACCGCCAAAGACCTTGCAGAAGGCATTAAAAGCGGTAACACCGCCATGGGCTTGATTGAGAAATTCGGGAACGTCTCTGCACAGGTATTCATGCCCATCGTCCCGGCGCTCATCGTTGGCGGACTCATTCTTTCGATCAAGAATCTCCTGGTCAATTATTGTGGATTGAGCACCGATAGCGGAACCGCCCAGGTTCTGCTGGCGATCTTCAGCGCCTCATTTAGCTTCCTGCCCGTTTACCTCGGCTATCAGCTCGCCGCCGTCATGAAGATGCAGCCTATCATGGGCGCACTGCTGGGCGCAATCATGATTAGCTCGTCTATTAGCGGTGCTGAGGGTCTCGACTTTCTTGGCATCCCCATCCCGACGAATGACTACTCGAGCACGGTGGTGCCAATCGTACTGGGCGTTGTGTTCATGTACTTTGTTGATCGCGGTCTTCAGAAAATCATCCCCGACATTACCAAACTGTTCTTGAAGCCGCTGCTCACCATGTTCATCGTCGTGCCTGTTGAGCTGATTATCCTCGGCCCCGCCGGCAGCATGATGGGCTACGCGCTGAGTGATGCCGCCACGTGGCTCATGGATAACGTGGCATTTATCGCTACTCCAATCCTTGCAGCCCTTAACCCCTATTTTGTCATGCTCGGTCTTGATAAGGCCTACATCGCGATCGAAGTTACGAGCTTGGCGCAGCTCGGCTGGGCGCCCATCATCTTTGGCTTCATCTCAAACCTCTGCATTGGCGGCACGAGTCTCGCCTTGGCAACTGCAATGAAAGGCAACAAAGAGAAGAGAGGTATGGTCACCACGGTTGCCGTCACCGCACTCTGTGGCGTAACTGAGCCCGCATTTTACGGCTGCCTCATCGAGCGTCCCCGCCTGCTTGTCGGCACAGCAATCGGCGCCCTCTGCGCGGGACTCCCTGCAGGCATCTTCGTCTTGAAGGAGTATGTTGCGGGAGCATGCCCCAGTCTTCTTTCTGCGCTGATCTTTATCGCTCCCGATGGATCCATGGGCAACTTCGTACTGGCGTGCGTTGTCGCCGTCATCGCCATCGTTGTCTCGTTCATCGCTGCACGCGTGATCATCAAGAAGAATCCCAACTATATTGAGTAGATGCCCGCTGCTTGCATTGGGGACATCCTCGGCAGACCATTAGCAAGAACCCAAGAAGTCCCTTAGGAGCTCGATTAATCCATTCGGATTCCTCAGGCACAAACGACCCCGATTCCACAATGAAATCGGGGTCGTTGTTTCTAAAGCCTTCGATAGACAATCGGTGTTTACCTTAGCTCCCTATCCAAGTTAATTATCCACGCTCGTTCTCCGGTCGGAAGATTTTCTTCTCTCGCGTGTCCAGAAATCCACGCTCGAGCAGAACATCCAGGTCCGCACCCGCCCTTGTCTCGATCTGTAACAGCAAGAGGCCTATTCCGCTTCTACATGTTACAGATCAAGATATTCCTAAAACACCCTAAGTTTCATCTCAATCTGTAACAGTTAGATGCCAAATATCGGTCTTGGTGTTACAGATTTAGACAAACTGGAGGACGAGACAAACCAAAAACGGGATGGGCGCTAACCCGATGGCGCACCACCTAAATAGAAACGGGCTCTGTCCCATATAGAGACAGAGCCCGAAACTCTCATGGAGCCAGTGACAGGAATCGAACCTGCAACCCACTGATTACAAATCAGTTGCGCTACCGTTGCGCCACACTGGCACACTTGGCGCTTTCGCGCGAAGCCTGTTAAGAATAATGGAATTGCGGACGAGGCGCAACAGGCCGCACGGCGTTATACAAATATGCAAAATCCAGCAACAACAGGTACCAGGCCCGTTCATTTCTATCAGTTCGCCCTCAATCTTAAAACTATTCGTTAGAACGAATAGTTTTAATTACAATGGAATAGATAAAACTATTCGTTCTAGCGAAGGATTTCGCGATGTTGACCACGAAGGAAGCTGCAGAGCTACTTGACATCACCCCGCGCAGGGTGCAGGAGCTCATAAAAAACGGAGCACTTGAGGCCCGCAAGGCTTCTGGCGTATGGCTCATCGACAAAGACAGCGTCGACACGCGACTCCGCTCCGTGACCAAAACGGGGGGACGCCCCCGCCGCGGCCACGGTAAGAGCGAGATCGCGTTCACCCTCATGAATCGCACGCACGAGGTCGCTCAGCTGGTCTACAGCACATCGCGAAAAGACTTTACCCACATCGGTGCCAACATCGATTACGCCCACGCCCCTATTGGAGTATTTGGCCCTAATGGTCCCATATCGCTCGACTCCTTCCGCATCTGGTGGCGCGGCCGCGGTATCCCGCTCGCACGCATTGGGCTAGCCTCCCTGCTTGCAGAAGCCGCAGTCGATGTTCCCGATGAACTCGTACAGCGAAATCTTGGCCTCTCCTTATCCGACCAGTATTGGATTAGACCCCAAGGCTCCGGTCTCGCGTGGGAAGATATTAACTTCTTCAATAACGCCTTTGATGACGTCTCGCTGTCCATTGCGCCCTTTGCCCCAGAGGGAAAAGCGGCTGCCGCAAAGCCCGATAACACCTCGGACGGCAATCTTCAAAAGTACTGGACGTGCGAGGGCGAACGTCGAATTCTGCATAAGGCAGGAGCGCACCTGGACCAGGAACCTTATAACGAGCTGGTGGCGACCGCGCTCCACCGTCGCATCCTAAACGCCTGCGATTATGTGCCTTACTCGCTCGAGGGCACGGGCACTTCCGCCCTGAGCACATGCGATGTCTTCTTAACTGATGAAGAAGAGTATGTCCCTGCGTTCTATGTAAACCAGCACGCAAACGCAGATGAACGGCTAACCGACTACGAGCGATATGTAGCAAACTGCGAGGAGCTCGGGGTGACAGGCGTCAAGGATGCCCTTGACCGCATGATCGTATGTGACGACATCATTGCCAACTACGATCGTCATTGGCGCAACTTCGGCCTCGTGCGAAACGTAAACACGCAAGCTTGCAGACCTGCCCCCATCTTCGATTCGGGCTCATCGCTCTGGTGCAACATATCACTAGAGGAGCTTAGGGCGGGAGAGCACAGTTTTACCAGCGCACAATTTCATTCAAGCCCCGCCAAACAAATGTTGCTCGTCGAGGACATGGGCTGGTTTGACGGCGACAAACTCGAAGGCTTCGTTGACGAGGCAATCGAGATTCTTTCCAGAAACGACGCGCTCACGGCAAGGCTGCCATATCTAAAAGAGGCGCTAACGTGGCGCCTCGAAAGAATGATCGACATCGCTGAATGGAGTTAGCAAGGCAGCATTGCCCCGCCAACTCCCCTACCTCCCGCGAAGGGCTTTGAGCTTGGCCAGGGCCTCGGGGCTCAGGCGGCTGCCCAGGGTCATCTTGATCTGGGGTGCTTCCTCGGCCTCATGCACGTCGTTGTCGATCTGTTTGATCTCGTCCACCAGCATGCGGCTCGAGATGCGCGTGACGCCCTTGCCCATGACGACGGCCTGGATCGTGCCGTCGCTCGATACCACGGAGCACGCGCGGCCCTCCTCACGTGCCTCGATGCAGAGCTTCTGCACCACGGTATCGGCAGAGACGCCCGTCGGCGAAAACTCGATGCGCACGCCGCGGGCCGGCAGGTTGGGGCGCTCGCTGGAGATATTGCCCGCGCCGTCGAACACGATCACGGCCTCGTAGCGGCCCTGGGCAAAGGCGGCGACGTCGTTGATGAGGGCGGTGCGCGCCATATCGTGAACGTCGCTGGAATACGGATCGTCGGAATGGTCGTAGACGAGCTTTTCGTAGCGCGGCGTGCAGTGGATCACGTTGTAGCCGTCGACCACTAACAGCTCGGGCTTATTAGAGTGTACCGTCGAGACCGGATCGGCGATGGCCTGCGCAAACGCATTGCCGCCCACGCCATAGGTCGCGGCCGAGACAATCGGCTTGGCCGAGCCTTCGCCAAAGCGCTTGGCCTTGGACTTGGCACGGTTCTTCTTGGACATGCGCTACTCCTCCCCCATGAGCTCGCCGGCGTTGCGGCGCAGCCACTCAAAGCACAGCGCCGTAGTCGCCTGGGCAACATTAAGGCTCTCGGTCATGCCGCGCTGGGGAAGCTTGGTCAAAAAGTCGCATTTCTCGAGCACCAGGCGCGAGATGCCATCACCCTCGGACCCCATGACGAGCGCCACGCGACCCTCGAAGGGAGCATCCCAACAACTGCCTTCGGCGTGCTCGGAGGCACCGCCCACCCAAAAGCCAGCGGCCTTGAGGTCATCGAGCGCACGGGCGATGTTGGGCACCTGCGCAATAGGCAGATGCATGACGGCGCCGGCTGAAGTTTTGTAGCTGCCCACGGTCACGCCGGCGGCACGCTTGTTGGCAATGACGACGCCGGCCGCGCCAACAACCTCGGCGGAGCGCACGATGGCGCCAAAGTTGCCGTCGTCGGTCACATGGTCGAGCACGATGACGAGCGCCGGACCGTCGCCCGCGCGGTCGAGGATATCGGCGACATCGGCATAGGGGAAGTTGCCCACCTCGAGCGCAATGCCCTGGTGAGCGCCATGGCTCGACAGCGCATCGAGCTGTGCACGCGACACGTACTTAATGCGGACACCCGCGGCGTTGAGGTCATCGACCAGACGCGACAGTGCGGCATCGCGCTCCCCGCCCTCGGCAATGAGCGCGCACTTGATGGGAAAACCAGTGCGCAGCGCCTCGGCAGCAGCACGGCGACCTTCGATAAACTCGCCCTTGGGAGCCTGGACAGCGTCGCGGTTGCGATCTCGCTGCGGACGCGCAGCCTGGGCGTGATCGCGCTGGCCCTTAGGAGCGGCAGCGCGATCATTGCGGCGAATCGGACGCGAGCCAGAAGCGGCCTGCTTGCCGCCACGAGGCGCACGCTTGCGATTGTCGGCCATAAAGCGACCTCCTTAAATAGATAACGAACAAGAATCGACCGTCCGAGCCACGGCACCTTGCCTTTCAATCGTCGGGCATGACCACCAGGTCTATGCCCTCCTCTTTCAAGGCAATCTGCCGCACCTCGAACGGTCGACAAATACTAGAGAGTCTTAATACGGGTGCCGGCGGCAGTATCTTCAATCGTCAGGCCCAGGTCCTTGAGCTGATCGCGGATGGCGTCTGCCAGATCCCAGTTCTTGGCGGCACGGGCCTCGGCGCGAGCCTCGAGAATCTTGGCAGCTGCCTCGTCCACATCGTCACCCGTGTAGGCAACTAGGCCGGCGGCAACGCCCAGCAGACCCAGCGGCAGCTCGACCTTGGGCTCGGGAAGCTCGACGCCAAACGTATCGAGCAGCTCGGTCAGCGTATCGGCGGCAGTCAGGACTGCGGCCTTGTCGGCAGCATCGCCCGCCTGCTCCAGATACTGGTTGCACTCGGTGACAAAACCAAAGACGGCGCCCATGGCACCGGCGGTGTTAAAGTCGTCATCCATGCACTCCTTAAAGGCGGCGCGAGTCTCAGCGGCCTTAGCGACAAACGCCTCGGCGGCAGCCTCATCGGCGTCGGCCGTCGCGTGGTTCGCAGCCCAACGCAGGTTCTCGACCGTGCCGGCGATACGCGTGAGCGAGTTCTCGGCACCCTCCAGGCGCTCCCAGGAGAAGTCGAGCGGCGAGCGATAGCTCGTCTGCAGCATCAGCAGGCGAAGGGCCGCGGCAGAGTGCTGCTCGAGCACCTCGGCCAGCGTAAAGAAGTTACCGAGCGACTTGGACATCTTCTCGCCGTCTACCAGCAGCATGCCCGTGTGCATCCACGTGTTGGAGAAGCCCTGGTGCCAGGCGCAGGTTGCCTGGGCGCACTCGTTCTCGTGATGCGGGAAGGCAAGGTCGGAGCCGCCGCCGTGGATGTCAATCGGGGTGCCCAGGTAGCGGTGCACCATGGCGGCGCACTCGGTGTGCCAGCCGGGACGGCCCTCGCCCCAGGGGCTCGGCCAGCTGGGCTCGCCAGGCTTGGCGGCCTTCCACAGGGCAAAGTCGAGCGGGTCGTTCTTGTCCTCGTTCTCCTCAATGCGCGCGCCCACCATAAGGTCGTCGATGTTGCGGCCCGAGACCTGACCATAGTTGGGATCGCTGCGCACGGCAAAGTACACGTCGCCGTTATCGGCGGCATAGGCATGGCCCTGCTCGATAAGCGTCTTGATCATGGCGATCATGGGGCCGATCTCTTTGGTGGCGCGGGGACGCACATCGGGATCGAGCACGTTGGCAGCGCGCATGACGCCGATGAACTTGTCGGAGAACTCCGTCGCGACCTCGGCAGCCGTACGGCCTTGCTCGTTGGCACGCTTGATGATCTTGTCATCGACATCGGTGAGGTTCTGGGCGAACGTGACCTCGTAGCCGCTCGCGATGAGCCAGCGACGAATCACGTCAAAGCTGATGAACGTGCGGGCATTGCCGATGTGGATGTTGTCGTAGACCGTGGGGCCGCACACGTACATGCGGACCTTGCCGGACTCGATGGGCTGGAACTCTTCCTTTTTATGGGTAGCGCTGTTGTAGATACGCATTCGTTACTCCTTAACGGTTTTCTGTAGCAGGCAGACGGCCCAGGCGCCGATCCCCTCGCCCTGGCCTTCCCAACCGAGCTTTTCGGTCGTAGTAGCGGCGACGCCCACGTTTTCGATGTCAACGCCCAGAGCATGGGCAAGGTTGGCGCGCATGGCATCGCGGTGCGGGGTGATTTTGGGCTGCTGGCAGGCAATGGTGCAGTCGGCATCGACAAACTCAAAGCCCAGCTCGCGCGCATAGTCCATCACACGGGCAAGCAGCACCATCGAATCGGCACCCTCATAGGCAGGATCGGTGTCGGGGAACAGTTTGCCGATGTCTCCCCCGCGGCAGGCGCCCAAAATGGCGTCGGCCAAGGCGTGCGCGAGCACATCGGCATCCGAGTGGCCCAGCAGGCCGCGCTCGTAGGGAATGTCGACCCCGCCGATGATACATCGACGCCCCTCCACCAGACGGTGGACGTCGTAGCCATGGCCAATGCGCAGGTTACTGAACATGGGGAAGGTCCTCTCCCTCGGCCATGCGACCGAGCAGAATCGCGGTTACGGGACGCAGGTCCTCGGGCACCGTCACCTTAAGGTTATCGCGCGGGCTCTGGACACAGCGGACGCGCCCGCCCATGCGCTCAACCAGCGATGAATCGTCGGTACCGATAAAGTCCTCGGCAATCGCCGCGGCATGGGCGCGCTTCATAGCGTCGACGCTAAAGATCTGCGGCGTCTGTGCAGCCCAATAGAGTTCGCGCGGCGGTGTCTCAACGATGTTATCGCCATCGACGATCTTGAGTGTGTCGATGGCGGGCTGGCCGCACACGACACCGTCGAGGGCGCGGTCGCTCACGAGCACGTCGATAGCGTGATCGATGGCCTCGGTGGTAATGAGCGGACGAGCGCCATCGTGAATGGCGACGTATTCAAAGCCCGCCGGCACTGCGTGCACGCCTGCGCGGGTGGAATCCTGGCGGGTCGCGCCGGCATCGGCAAAGCTGATGGGCGTGTCATAGTCAAACGGGTCGATGGCCAGGCGGCGCATCTCGGCACGGCGCTCGGCAGGACACACCACCACGATGTGGCCGACCTTATCGCTACGGTCAAATGCGCGAATGGACCAGCTCATAAGCGGACGACCCGCTACATTGACGAGCTGCTTGCCACCGGGGTTACCAAAGCGCTGGCCGCTGCCACCGGCAACGACCACGGCGCATACGGGCGCCATTATGCGTTCCCCTGTTTGGTGCCCTTCATGCGGTACAGGGAGTCCGCAAGAATGGCAGGGTTGTTAACGCCAAAGTCGCCCAGGCGCTCCGGATCCTCGCTGATGTCGTCCATGAGTTCCTGCAGCGAGCCGTACTCGTCGACAATCTTCTCGGCCACGCCGTCGCGCACGACGGACACGCGCGAAAGCGTGCGCAGGCCCAGCGGTGTCATGACAGAGTCTTCATCCAGGTCGTCATAGCCCAGAACCGCCGCCACATGCTGTGGGTCGGACAGGTCCTTAGGCGTCATGCGAGCGAGCTCGGCGCGAATCTTCTCGGCGTTTGCCTCGGAGGAGTCGCTCGCATAGTCGCGGATCATCAGGTCGTATTCGGTATCCATGCTGGAGCCAGCGAGCTGCTCGAGCTGCATCTGCACGAGCTTGCCCTGGTTGCCCAGCTTGACGATACAATCCTTAAGCTCGGTCTTTGCCTGTTGCATGATCTCGAAACTCGAGAAAATGCCGGTGATGTCGGCGAGCGTAACGTAGTCATCGAGCTCGAGGGCCGTCAGACGCAGCAGGGAGCGGTCGAGCGACTGACGGGTGGTCTGAAGCGTGGCGACGAGCTGGTTGACCGAGCTCATGATGGTGGTGACAGGCTGAATCTCGTAGCTCTTACCGTGGACGTACACGTTAACGACGGCACGACGGGCCGAGACCGAGATCACGATGGCGTCGGTAAGCACCGACATGCGAGCGGCAGTACGGTGACGCATGCCCGTCTCACTCGTGGCGAGCGAGGGATCGGGATTGAGATGGAAGTTGGCGCGCAGGATCTGGGTGAGGTCGCCATCGATAACGATGGCGCCGTCCATCTTGGAAAGCTCGAACAGGCGGTTCGAGGTAAACGAAATGTTGAGCGGGAAGCCGTCGTTACCGGCAGCGAGCACGTTTTCGGTGTCGCCGACGCAGATAAGAGCACCCAGGTGACCAGCAATGATCATATCGAGGGCGGTGCGGATCGGCTGGCCGGGGGCAGTCAGGCGAATAGCCTGTTCCATACGCTTTTGCAGCTCGTTCTTATCCAAGGCATCGCTCCCATCGTATACGCTCCATAAACGCTAAATAGTTTCTCACGGTTTGTCCCCGCAGCAGCCACGAAATCCGATGCTTACAGAATGAGCGAACACGGCCGAGAGCCCAACCCAAATGGGCTGCTTATGTGGTAGTATCGGGATTCATATGAATGAGGGAGTAGTCGCGTGGCCGGGTTCGCCTCCGGTGGCGCGGCAAGTCAACATACTGGCCGAAACGGTCTGGCTTGCCTTAATGAACGAGACTCGTGGTTGTGCGCGCAGCGCGTACGCCACGGGTCTTTTTTGTTATTCCCCCAAGAGGTACACGCGGGCCCGCCCGCAGAGAGGGAGCCAGACTATGGGACTCGCAGAGCTCGTGTTGCTCGCCGTTGGCCTTTCGATGGACGCCTTTGCCGTATCCATCTGCAAGGACCTTGGCATGAAGAAGATCAACCTTAACGTCGCCGTGGTGCTCGGCCTGTTCTTTGGCGGCTTCCAGGCCGGCATGCCCGTGATCGGATGGGCGCTTGGCAGCCAGTTTATGGGCACCATCGGCCCCATCGACCACTGGATTGCCTTTGTCCTTTTGGCCTTTATTGGCGGCAAGATGCTATGGGAAGCCTTTACCGAAGACGAGGATGAAGGCGACGGCAAGGATGCCGAGAAGATTGACCTGGTAGAATACCTGATTCTCGCCATTGCCACCTCGATTGACGCCCTGGCCGTAGGCATCTCGTTTGCGGCGCTCTCGGTCGATATCGTTCCCGCTGTATCGCTTATCGGCGTCACAACGTTTATCTTCTCCGTCGCCGGCGTAGCGATCGGCCACACCTTTGGCACGCGCTACGAAAAGCCCGCCACCATCGTGGGCGGCGTTGTGCTTATCCTTATCGGCCTCAAGATTCTGCTGGAACACTTAGGGTTTTTGGCGCTGTAAAACACCCTTCAAAACTAAACGTCCGTGCAAGGCCTCATGCAGAGTTTTGCATAAGGCCTTTTCATGCAGACTTTTGCATGTCATACTGATATGCAAAAGTCTGCACGTTAGGAGATCGCCGTGGATACCCTTCCCATCACCACACCGCGCCAAGCTGGTATCTATGTGCGCCAGGCACGCGAGTCACAGGGGATCACCCGTGCGACCCTCGCTAAAAAAGCCGGTGTTTCGGAGCGCCTGCTCGCATCGCTCGAGCTGGGAGATGCCACGGGCATTCGGCTCGACAAGTTGCTGACCGTCTTTAACGCACTCGGCATAGGTCTCTTCGCGCAAAGCGATAACGACTCCATCGCATCGCCCTCCGAACATTCGGCGACGATAGTGAACCTCCCTATCGCAAACTCGAATACCCTGCCAAAGCCAAGCGTAGGCAGACGACCCACTCGACAAGGAACTCCATCTTCCTATGGTGCCTTGCTGGCCCAAATCGCAGCCGAGCAAGGCCTTTCCGGCACTTCAAACCTCTCCTTTGGCTGCAAGGTTGTGAAATAAATGGCAGAGATGGAACTCGCGACCCTCATTTGTGGCGAAATCGCCGGCACTCTCCGGCAAGACGAGCATGGACTCTGCAGCTTTGCATACGCCCCAACCTATCGCGGAGCACCGTTATCGCTAACAATGCCGCTTTCCAATCGCACGTATGGCCATAACATCGTCCGCCCGTTCCTATTTGGCCTTTTGCCCGACAGTCAAGAGCAACGTCGCGCTATTGCCACCGAGCATGATGTTGCATCCAACAACCCCGTCGCCCTCTTGTGCCATATCGGTCTTGACTGCGCGGGGGCCGTTCAGTTTTGTCGAGCCGATCAATTAGACGCCGCCCGCGGCAGGGTCTCGGCATACCGCCCGCTTACCAATTCTCAAATCGCTCACAAGCTCAAAGCAATTCGCGATGACGAAAGAGAGACATGGATGGGCTCCAACGAAAGCTGGTCTCTGGGCGGCAATCAAGGCAAGTTTGCACTAGCTTGGCATGATGGCCAATGGTGCGAATGTCTAGGGTCATCCCCCACTACCCATATCTTCAAAAATGGTGTCGTTGGGTTCAAACATCAGGCCTTAAACGAATTCGTCTGCATGAAAACGGCTCGGCGTGTTGGCATTCCAACTGCCAACGTCTCCTATTGCACATTTGAAGACGAAGCCGCGCTCGTCGTTGAACGGTACGACAGAATGGTCAATAGCAGCGGAAATATCGAAAGGCTGCATCAGGAGGACTTTTGCCAGGCGCTCGGTGTATTGCCAAGCCAGAAATACACCGCCGACGGAGGACCAACTACACGAGACATCCAAGAACGACTGATTAACACAGTCCCCCACCACATGAATCTTGTGCTTTTTACCTATATGTTGTTCTATAACGCCATTATCGGAGCGCCTGACGCACACGCTAAAAACTACTCGATCATCCTTGGCAAAGGCACAAACGCGGCGCTCGCACCCATGTACGATGTCGCGTCGGGTTTGGCATATGAGCGCATGCGCCGCCGGGCGCGCCTTGCCATGAGCGTTGGCGGCGAAAATCGTGTTGGGCGCATCGGCCCAGGCGCTATCCGCCGATACCACGGTATGGGCGACCCCGCGCTGGAGGCGGCACTCACCGATGCCGGGCTATCCGAGAAGTTTTGCTTTGCGACCATGATGGACCTCGCCTACGAGGTACCTATTTGCATGGAAGAGATCATGGACGAATACGCCGACCTGCCCGGCATGGCGGACCTGCGCGAGCATATGCTCGGCCCCGTCTGCGAAAACTGCCAGCGCACCCTCGACCTCATCAAGGCGGATATGGGCTAGGTGTCCGTAATCTCCCATTTCCCAAAAGAAGAGAGGGGGCACCTGTCGCAAAAGCTCGGGTGCCCCCTCACGTAATGTCATTTGCAATCCACCAGCACGTGGCTCGGACTGCTGCTAGCGCAACCTTTACGCAGCGAGACGCTTGAGAACGTCGATGAGCAACTCGTAGAAGCGCTCGGCAGAAGCGAGCTCCATGCTCTCGTCCGGGGTGTGGACATCGGAGAGCGTCGGGCCCACGGCGATGGCGTCCAGGCCGTGCAGGGCCTCGGCGAACAGGCCGCACTCAAGGCCGGCGTGGATGGACTCGATGCGCAGCTCGGAGCCAAAGAGCTCGCGATAGCTCTCGACAAAGACGTCACGGACCGGCGAATGCTCGGCATAGCTCCAGCCGGGATACTCGAACTCGAACTTGGCGTCGAAGCCCAGGACATCGGCCAGCGTCTGCAGACGGTCCTTGAACTCGTTCTGCAGCGAGGTGATCGAAGAGCGCGGGGACAGCATGATCTTGACCTCGTCGTCAGAAGTGGCAACCACACCGATGTTGGAGGAAACCTCGACGGAGCCGTCGGTGGCGACGTTGCGGCGGATCACACCGTTGGGGGCAAGACGCAGGGCGCGGATGAGGGCAAGCGCGGACTTCTGGTCCATGGCCTCGACCTCGGCGTTGTCGGCAATCTCAACGGTGCAGGTAAAGCCGGGGTCGAAGACCTCGAGCTCGGCAGTAACGTCGGCGATGATGCCCTTTGCGATCTGGGCCGCGGCCTCGGCGGCAGCGTGGTCGGCGTAGACCAGAACAGCCTTGCACTCACGGTTGATGGCGTTGTCCTTAGTGCCGCCGTTAAAGCTGACGATGGCGGGCTCGCCAGCGACCATCAGGCGGTCGATGATGCGGGCCATGATGAGGTTGCCGTTGCCGCGCTCCAGGTTGATATCGCTGCCGGAGTGACCGCCCAGCAGGCCGGAGATGTCGAGTGTGAGGGTGCTACCGGTCTTGTGCTCGCGCACGATGGGGCAGGTGTAGGTAACGACGACGCCGCCGGCGCAGCTGACGGTGGCAACGCCCTCTTCCTCGGAGTCAAGGTTGATCATAGTACGGGCGCTAATCTGGGACTTGTCGAGCGTCTCGGCACCGACCAGGCCAGTCTCCTCGTCGGTGGTGAATACGCACTCGAGGGCCGGATGGGCAATCGAATCGTCGTTGAGCACGGTAAGCATAAGCGCGACGGCGATACCGTTGTCGGCGCCCAGAGTGGTGCCGTTAGCGGTGAGGACGCCGTCCTTGACGACCAGGTCGATACCGTCGGTCGTAAAGTCGTGCTCGACGGAACCCAGCTTGTCGCACACCATGTCGATGTGACCCTGCAGCATCACGGTCGGGGCATTCTCGGCGGCGGCAGATGCGGGCTTGCGAATGATGACGTTGTAGACCTCGTCCTGATACACATCGAGACCGCGCTCCTTGGCAAACGCGACCAGGAAATCGCTGATGCCCTTCTCGTTGCCAGAACCACGGGGGATCGCGCTGACCTCCTCAAAGAAATGGAACAGCTGGGCGGGCTCGTAGCCGGTAATCTTGTAGTCCATGGTGCCTCCTTGGCGCAACTGGTTAGACAGTAAGACATGCGCCTTGTATATTCCCAGACTTTGCGTGCATAAACCAGTCGAAAACGCCGAGCGCCCCCGCATCATCGGCTAACGGCGGGGAAACACCACTTTATCAAGATAAAGCATGTTAGACGGGCCGCGCCGAAGGGACGCTGGACCCTTCAACCAACCTCAACGCCTGATCAACGTTTATGCATACACCATTGGTATGCTTAATGAGATTTTTGTCCTCCGTCACGACGTAATCGACGTCGATGCGATTGGCAACGCCCAGCATCAGGTCATCCTCAAAGTCATTGTGATGATACTTGAACACAAAGGAGTCGAAGACCTCGTCTGCACCGACCGGCGCGATGAGGGCGAGCTCGCGCATCTGCCGAACGCATGCCCAGGCCGTTTCGTCCGCCGCCGCAATGGCGTTATCGCTCAGCGAACCATTCTTCCTTCGGCACTCCCTCTTAATCGCCGCCGAGACAAGATACGAGACATCTTTGACCGAAAGAGACGAGGCAAACAGGGCAATCTGCTCCGAGACATCGGCAATCTCAAATAGACGGACAACATCCGCTGTCCGGTCCGACCTTCCAGAAAAGTAATCCATCCATACGTTGGTGTCGATGAGCAACTTGAGAATGCCGTCTGCACTCATAGCTCCACCCACTCGGGATAGCGCTCCGCCATTGCTTCCTCATAGAGGTCATCGTAGTCACCCGAGAGGTCGGGAACAGGGATGCCGTATTTGAGGCACGCATCGCGCACGATGTGGCTGCCTTGCGTAACCCTTGATTCCACCGACGCAGTCGCTGGCACGTTAGAGCTCGGTACCGCAATCCCCGATCTCGAGGGCATGCGTCCGTTGACGACCAGATATTCCCAAAGTGTCCGCACCGCTTGAGACGGCGTCATGCCGATATGCGCCAGCACGGCGTCCCCAGCCTCTTTGAGTTGGCGATCCATGCGTACATTCATCTGGACCGGCCGTGAGTCGAGTACCGATATAGGCATGCTAGCTCCTTCTGCTATACATATTTGTATTTCGAGTATAGCACCATTTACTCATAAAAAGGGGCGCCCCGACAGGAGTGCCCCTTCGCAAAGCTATGTTAATCCCTACAGCGCGCCGGAACCGGCTTGCATCATGCCGCCGGGACCCGAGCTCACGCCACTGCTCACAGGCGCGGCGTTGCCGGTGTGCGGCGCCGCCGGAGCGGTATCGCCGCCGAGCGTGCCCGCCGGACGCGGTGCCGGGATCTCGCCCGTGCCATGGCTAAAGACAAACTTGCCGTCGGCCACATCGCACAGGACGGTATCGCCCTCGCCCCACTCGCCGGCCAGCAGCTCCTCGGACAGCGGATCCTCGATGAGCTTTTGGATGGCACGGCGCAGCGGACGCGCACCGTTGGTGAGGTCGGTGCCCTCGGCCACGATCTTGTCGTAGGCCGCATCGGTGAGCTTGATATTCATGCCGTTGGCAATCAGGCGCTGGCGCAGGTCGTCCACCAGCAGGTGAGCGATCTTGGTCAGGTTCTCGCCCGAAAGCTTCTGGAACACCACGATGTCATCGATACGGTTGAGCAGCTCGGGGCGGAACAGGCGCTTGAGCTCGCCCATCGCACGGCCCTTAATCTCGCTCGAGGTAAGGCCTTGCTCGCCGGTGGTACCAAAGCCAACGCTCGTATCCTGCGCAATCTCGCGGGCGCCCACGTTTGACGTCATGATGATCACCGTATTGCGGAAGTCGACCGTCTTGCCCTGGCTATCGGTCAGACGACCCTCCTCCAGCACTTGCAGCAGGATATTGAAGATGTCGGGGTGCGCCTTCTCGATCTCGTCGAACAGCACGACCGAGTACGGATGACGGCGAACAGCCTTGGTGAGCTGACCGCCCTCGTCGTGGCCCACGTAACCCGGAGGGCTACCGATAAGCTTGGAGACCTCGAACTCGCTGCCAAACTCCGACATGTCGAAGCTGATGAGCGCGTCCTTGCTGCCAAAGAGATACTCGGCGAGCGTCTTGGCGAGCTCGGTCTTGCCCGTGCCGGTGGGACCCAGGAAGATAAAGCTGCCACCGGGACGACGCGGGTCCTTGAGCGGCGAGCGACTGCGGCGCACGGCCTTGGCAACAGCCTCGACGGCCTCGTCCTGGCCGATAATGCGGGTCTTGAGCACGCTTTCGGCCTGCAGCAGGCGACGGCTCTCGCTCTCGGTGAGCGAGGACACCGGCACGCCTGAAGTCACGGACACGATGTCGGCAATCTGGCTCACGTCAATAGTGAGCGGGCTCGCGTCGAGCTCGGCCGTCCAGGCAGCCTTGGCCTCGGCAAGCTCAATCTCGGCAGCCTTTTGCTGCTCAGTGATCTCGGCAGCCTTGTTCATGTCGTCGCTCTCGGTGGCCTCCCGTGCGGCAGCCTTGAGCTCCTCGACGCGATGCTCGGCCTCGCGCACCGGCTCGGGCGCGCGATTGGCGGCAATGCGGGCGCGGGCACCGGCCTCGTCGATGAGGTCGATGGCCTTATCGGGCAGGAAGCGGTCCTGAATGTAGCGGTTGGAGAGGTTCGCGGCGGCCTCGATAGCACCCTGTGTGTAACGCACATGGTGGTGCTCCTCGTAGCGCGGCTTGAGCGCGGTCAGGATCTTGACCGTGTCCTCGACGCTCGGCTCCTCGACATCGATGGTCTGGAAGCGACGCTCAAAGGCCGGATCCTTGGTGAGGTACTTGCGGAACTCCTCTGCCGTCGTGGCGCCGATGATCTGGAAGGCGCCGCGCGCGAGCACGGGCTTGAGCATGGAGCTTGCGTCGATGGAACCCTCGGCAGAACCGGCACCGATGATGGTGTGCATCTCGTCGATAAACAGGATGACGTCGTCGGCCTCGGTTGCCTCCTGTATCACGTTCTTGAGGCGCTCCTCAAACTCGCCGCGATACTTGGCGCCCGCGACAAGACCCGGCAGGTCGAGCGTCCAGATGTTCTGGTTCATGAGGTTCTCGGGCACGTTGCCGGCAGCGATCTGCTGCGCCAGGCCCTCGACGATGGCCGTCTTGCCCACACCGGGGTCACCCAAGATAAGCGGGTTATTCTTGGTGCGGCGCGAAAGGATCTCCATCATGCGCTGGACTTCCTTTTCGCGACCGATCACGGGGTCGAGCTCGCCGTCGCGTGCTTTCTGCGTAAGGTTGGTGGCGAACTGCTTGAGTGTATCGGTGCCGCCCCCCTTTTGCTGCGAGGCGTCCGAACCGCTAAAGAACGGCAGGCCCGCACCGGGACGCCCGGCACCGGCGCCGGCGAGCGGACGCTTCTTGTCCTGATCCTTGGCGGTAAGCTTCTCGATGGCTTTTTTAATGGAAGCGGACGACACACCCAGGCGCATGAGGATGTCCATGGCCATGCCGTTGCCCTCTTCGACGATACCGATGAGCAGGTGCTCGGTCGACACATAGGTCTGGTTGTTCTCACGTGCCACGCGGAAGGAGCGCTCCATCACGCTGATGACGAGCGGCGTAAAGGCGAGCTTAGCGGCCTCGGTCTCCTCGCTGGGCTCGGGAACGGTAGTCTGGACCTCTTTGAGTGTGTCCATGATGTCATCGTAGGAGATATCGAGCGAGCGCAGCGCCTCGGCGGCAATGCCCTCGTCCTCCTTGGCGAGCGCGAGCAGCAGATGCTCGGTACCCACCTTATTTGAATGAAGATCGAGCGCCTCCTGCTTGGCCATGGACATGACCTTGCGCGCGCGATCGGTAAATCTATCTAACATGCTCGTTTCCTTACATGAGTCCATCGAAATCAAAACGCCCGCCCGTCGGCGGCGCTTTTGTCTCTTTACCCACAGGTCGTCTATGTTAACAGCTGGAGGAATATCTATAAACCCGGCTCACATGAATGCAGGTTATGACCGCATCGCGGGACTCACCGCGCGATGCGCGACGGGCGCCCCGCAAGAGAAACCCTAGACGTCTTTCACCACGTCGGGACTCGTCGCACGCGATGCGCGATAGGCATCGGCCTCCTTGGAGACGCGTTCGAGCAGCTCGGATGTATCGACGCCCTCGACTTGCGCGACCGTTTCAACCGTCTGCATGGCGACCGCCCTCAGGTACGCGCACGCGCTGTCCCCCAGCTGCTCGAGGTCTATCTCCTCGCCGCCCTCCCGGGCAAAGCCGACCGCCATCACAAAGCCCATGATGCCCGAGACCAGAAAGCCCACCGCAAAGCTCGAATCTGCCTTGAGCTCTTCTCCGTCAGGGTGGACGATCTCTCTCACGCGGTCGATGATGATCGTATGGATGCCCTGCACGACCTGCTCGGCGGCACCCGCCCTCATGGTGATGACGATGCGCCGCAGCAGGCAGCGGACGTCGCGCCGGTCGAACGCCGAAAGGTCGCCCTCGCTCGAAAAATGCCAGAGGGCATCGGTGATAAGCTCGTTATCCTGCAGCAGCTGGGTCATGGCGATGGCGACGAGTTCATCGAAATCGTGAAAATAGTAGTAAAACGTTCCGCGATTGCACTGGGCGGCGCGGGTCACCTCGCCAACCGACAGCTCGAAGATGCTGTTGTTCTCGATGAGCTCCCAAAACGCCTCGATGATACGGGTGCGCGCATCGGGCGCATCGGCGTCCTTACGCGGTCTCGCCATGCGCCTCACCGCACCCCTGCGCCTTGGCGTTCATGATGAGCATCTGAAGACGGTTCTCCACGTTGGCGAAGCTCACGTCGGGATCGTAGTCGAGCGGCAGGAACTGCGCCGTGGGATACTGCTCCTTGAGCGCATGGATGAGCCCGCGCCCCACGACATGGTTGGGCAGACATCCGAACGGCTGCAGGATCACGAAGTTACGGCAGCCGCGCTTGGCGTGCTCGAGGATCTCCGCCGGAATCAGCACGCCCTCGCCCGCATCGAACGTATGGTGCAGGATCTTATCGCTCGCGCGCACGAGCTCGGGCATGCGCGTCGGCGGCTCGTAGAGCGGGCTCGCCGCGCCCAGGCGGTCGCAACGGTCGTGCGCGAGCTCGAACAGGTTGTCCGCCGTGGCGTACCAGGCCTTTTCGGGCAGCGACAGGTCGACGTGGAACTCGCGCGACTGCGCATGCTTGTAGAAATAGGTCTTGCGGATCACGTCGGTCATGCGCGCCTCGATGACCTCGAGCCCGTTGTCCTCGAGGTAGCGCTCGATCTCGTGGTTGGCGCCGAGATGGAAATTGAGCAGGTACTCGCCCACGATGAGAACGGTCGGATGCGGGTTCGAGCGGTCGTACGGAACGGCGTCCATGATCGCAAGCGCGCGTTTGAAGCCCGTCGCCTGGCCTCTCAGCCCGGAGCGCTCCATGCCCTCGATAACCTCATCGAGCGCGCGGTCGAACGCAGCGTCCGCCGCGCCCTTCTCGAGCTCGTAGGGACGGATGCGCCTAAGCATGGCCTCGAGGGCATCGATCATGGGAAGACCGTAGGCGATCTGGATGCTCGGGCCAAGGCCAAGCTTGAAGCCCGGATGCGCATTGTGGGCATCGACGTCGTCGTTGGTGAGCACCGGGACATAGTCGTATCCCGCGTCGTCGAGCGCGCGGCGCAGCAGGGGCATGTAGTGCGTCAGGCGGCAGTCGCCGATATACTTGCCAGTCACCACGGCGACGTCGTGCGGGTCGTACTTACCGCTCTCGAGTGCCGCGAGCGCCTCGCCGATCACGATTTGCGCGGGGAAGCAGATGTCGTTGTGCACATAGCGTTTGCCCAGGCGGATGGCATCCTCGCGCCCGATATCAAGGGCCTCGGCGCGCACGCCCTGATTGCGCATCGCCGCGGTCATGAGCCTGCAGAACGCATGGGAGGTGTTGGGGACCAGCGCGATCTTGTCGTGCCGGTCGCGCTTGGTGTACTTGACCTTATACGGGTCGTCGAGCGGATGGACCGCGTGCACCCGGGCGCCCTCGGCACGCTCCTCCGCGCGACGACGGTTGACCGACTCGATAAACGAACGCACGCGAATGCCCATGGGACCGGCGACGTCGCTCTCATCGAGCTTGATCATCATCGGAACCTTGGAGCCCATCTCGCCCATCATGCGCGCGATCTCGTCGGTGAGATACGCATCGTGGCCGCAGCCGAAGCTGCCCATCTGCACGAGCTCGAGCTCGGGCGTCGATGCGACGATGACCGCGCACGACAGCATGCGCGCATGGTAGTTGTTCACGATGTCGATGCGGCTGTTGGAAAGATCGACGTTGCAGACCCCCGGCACCGCATCGGGCGTCAGCACGGGGATGCCGCGCTCAGAGAAGAGCTTGGGCAGCCCGTGGTTGACCAGCGGGTCGTTGTGGTACGGGCGCGAAGCGATCACCACCGCGTAGCCGCCGTCCTCGCGCACGTTCTCGAGCACCTGCCTGCCGCGCAGCTGCAGCTGGTTCTCAAACGTCTGCTGCGCGCGGTCCGCCTGCTCGGTCGCCTTGGCAACCAGGTCGGCATCGATATCGAAGGTCTCCTTGCACCACGCCTTGAGCTGGCGGTTTCGGTCGCCCTCGTCGTACCAGTGGAACAGCGGCGTATCGAACGGAACGCCGAAACGCTCCTCCGGGTTATCGGAATTGCGCATCACGTAGGGGTATCCCTTTACGACGGCGCACATCCACTCGCTGGTAGAGGCGGTGTTTTCGGTGGGCACCGTCGTGATGATGGGCATGAAGATGCGGTCGACGCCGGCGTCGACGAGATTGCGGATGTGCCCGTGGACGAGCTTGGCCGGGAAGCACACGGTGTCGGATGTGACGTGCGCCAGACCGCGCTCGTACATCGCCTTGGTGCTGCGTCCCGAGACGCGCACCTTAAAGCCGAGCGTGCTGAAGAACGTCGACCAGAACGGCATGGTGTCCCAGAACTCGAGCACACGGGGAATGCCGATCGTGACATCGCGCCCCCCGCAGACGGGAACCGTGGGGTACGACCCGAACAGCAGCTTCTCGCGGTCGACAAAGAGATTGGGGGCAGCCGCGGTCCGGTCGCGCCCCGTGCCGGGTGCCTGTGCCTCGCAAGCACCCTGCGGACGCAGCTTCTCCGCCGCGGGAACCTCGCGCACGAGCTCATCCCATGAGATGGCGCCGCCGCGCGGGCAGCGATTGCCCGTGACGTAAAGCGAGCCGTCGCCAAATGCCACGACCGCGCGCTGGCAGCGGTTGTTGCACCGACGGCAGGTAACGCCGCCGAACTCGCGATGCTCGAAGCGCTCCACGGCATCGAGCCCGATAAACGACGTGCCGGCGTCGCCCTTGCGGCATTCCTCGCGCGCGAGCAGGGCGATACCGATAGCGCCCATCAGCCCCGGGTGGGGCGCACGCGTGACGGGTTTGCCCAGATACTGCTCGAATGCGCGCAGCACCGCGTCGTTTCGGAACGTGCCGCCCTGGACGACGACTTTGTCGCCCAGACGGTTGAGATTTGAAACGCGAATGACCTTGGTGAACACGTTCTCGATAATCGAACGGCAGAGACCGGCCATGATGTCGCCCGGACCCTTACCGCGCCGCTGCTCGGAAACGACGCTGCTGTTCATGAACACCGTGCAGCGGCTGCCGAGAACGGCGGGGGGGTTTGGAGGAAAAGAGAGCTTTTCG
>UQMK01000002.1 GCA_900542085.1 uncultured Collinsella sp. | reverse complement strand
TCGGAAGGCACGTGCAGACCTTTCGTCATGGCCTCCTACCTTTCTTTCGGGCCTTACTGGCCGAATGTATCAGCGCCCCTCCATATGGGACGCTGCTTGCTGACAGCTCTAGTTATATCCAAATTCCATTCGTAATGCTACCTCGCCCCCGAACGGTCAGCAAAGTACGATGAACGGTATATCGCATATGATTTCCCATGATGCACTTCAGTTTCGTAAAGCAGATTTTCCTAGGTAAACGTTATTTTTCTAGGAAATCAAGCTTGAACACTCAAAGTTATCCATGATTCAAAATTGCATAGTGAAAACGGTTTTCTGCATATAAATGACGCTTGCCCTCGATTCGACCTACATTCGATTATATTCAGCTTGCTATCATTCTTATTCATACATTCTCACCAGTTGAGTGAGGATATAGATCGCTTGCTCAAAGCACCGGACGTTAGTGCTTCGGCTCGTCAGCGTAAGAAGTAGGTAAAGATACCGTTCACGCAATACGTCCGTGCCAGCGGTCGGCTAAATTGAGACAATAGTGAATTAGAGTTAGGCTACCGTCCCCCTACGGGGACTGAACGGACAGATGCATATGCCGAGCAAAATCGAAAAGAAGCAAAAGGCCGCCAAGCTGCGCAAGCCGCCGCGCGACTTCTCGTACACGCAAAACCGAGAGCTTAGCTGGCTGCGCTTTGACAACCGCGTGCTTGACGAAGCCTTCGACGAGACCGTTCCGCTGTTCGAGCGTCTAAAGTTCGTGTCGATTTTCGAGTCCAACCTCGACGAGTTTCTCATGGTGCGTGTGGGCGGTCTGTCCGATCTGGCAGAGCTCAAAAAACAGCCTGTCGACAACAAGAGCAATATGACCGCCTCCGAACAGGTCGATGCCGTCATGGAAGAGCTGCCCGGGCTCCTTACCCGTTGGGAGTCCATCTTTAAGAGCATCGAGGGCAAGCTCGACGCTCTGGGCGTTCACCGCGCCCGCATCGATTCGCTTACGCCCGAGGAGCGCACCTTCGTAACCCGCTACTTCCAAGCCTACGTGTCGCCGGTCATCTCGCCGTTGGTCATTGACCCGCGCCACCCCTTCCCCAACCTGCGCAACGGCGCACTCTATCTGGCTTGTGGCCTGGACGGCGTCACCGACGAGGAGAGCCTGCTGGGCCTTATCGAGATTCCCGCCTCGATGAACCGCGTGGTCGAGATCCCCTCGCCCACCGGCACCTACTCCTACATCTTGCTCGAGGACGTCATCCTCGCCTGCCTGGACAGCTGCTTTGGCTCCTATAAGCCGCTGGATCGCGCGCTGATCCGCGTCACCCGCAATGCCGATATCGACCCGGACGGCGAAGGCGTCGAGGAGGAAGAGGATTACCGCCAGCACATGAAGCGCATTCTCAAGAAGCGCCTGCGCCTGCAGCCGGTGGTGCTCGCCGTATCGGGCTCGCTCGAGAAGGCAACGCTCAAGACCATCCGCAAGGCACTCGAGCTTTCTCGCCGCTCGGTCTTTACCTGCGATATCCCCCTTGACCTGGGCTACGTCTTTGGCATTGAGGGCAAGATTCCCGAGCACCTACGCAACGAGCTGCTCTTTACGCCATTTAAGCCGCAGCCCAACCCCACCATCGACATGTCCCGTTCCATCCGCGAGCAGGTGCTTCAGCACGACAAGCTACTCTTTTACCCTTACGAGGCCATGAACCCGTTCCTGGACCTGGTGCACGAAGCAGCCTACGACCCCAAGTGCATCTCGCTGCGCATCACGCTCTACCGCGTGGCAAAGCAGAGCCGCCTGTGCGAGTCGTTGATCGATGCTGCCGAAAACGGCAAAGAGGTCACGGTGCTCATGGAGCTCCGCGCCCGCTTTGACGAGCAGAACAACATCGAGTGGGCCGAGCGCCTGGAAGAGGCCGGCTGCACCGTTATCTACGGCTCCGAGGGCTTTAAGTGCCACTCCAAGATCTGCCAGCTCACCTATCGCGAGGGCATGGCGCTTACCCGTCTGACGCTTTTGGGCACCGGCAACTTTAACGAGAAGACGGCCAAGCTCTACAGCGACTTTATGCTCATGACCGCGCATCCCGGCATCGGCGAGGACGCCAACCTGTTCTTCCGCAACCTGTCGCTGGGCAACCTGCGCGGCGACTACCGCTTCCTGGGCGTGGCGCCCGTGGGCCTCAAGCCGCTCATCATGCGCGGCCTGGACCGCGAGATTCAGCGCGCCCTTGTCGGCGAGCCCGCCCGCGTGTTCTTTAAGCTCAACTCGCTGACCGACCGCGAGGTTATCGATAAGATCGCCGAGGCATCGTGTGCCGGCGTGCGCGTGGACATGATCATCCGCGGCATCTCGTGTCTCAAGCCCGGTGTTCCGGGCAAGACCGAGAACGTGCACGTGCGCTCCATCGTCGGACGCTTTTTGGAGCATGCGCGCGTCTATGCCTTTGGCGTGGACTCGGACATGATCTACCTGAGCTCGGCAGACATGATGACGCGCAACACCGAGCACCGCGTGGAGATCGCCTTCCCCGTGCTCGACCCCACCTGCCGCGCCCTGGTGCACGAGTACATGGGCATGCAGCTACGCGACAACGTGAAGGCACGCAGCCTGACGAGTGACGGCACCTGGGTTCCGGTGGAGCGCAAAGAGGACGAGAAACCCTTCAACTCGCAGGAAGCTCTGCTGGAGCGCGCGTATCGCAACGCCGAAGCCGACACCGAGGCAGAACCCGCGCTCGCATCCCAGCCTGAGCCCGATCCGCAGCCGGCCGCTCCCGATGTCCAGAAGGTCCGAGCGACCGTTATCGAGCCCGAACCTGCTCCCGCAGCCCAACCTCAGGCACCCACAACAAACCCCGAGAGCAACGCGCGTCACAAGAAGCCCGCTCGCAAAGCCAAGGCAATCGAGCGCCATCACCCCGGCCGCGTGCGCATGGGCTTGGGCCTGATCGGCCTAGGCCTTAAGACGCTCATTACCGGCAAAACGAAATAGACGTTTGTAGAAGCGCCCCGTATTTGAGGAATGCCCCAGATACGGGGCGCTTTTCCCTGCTACCATGGTTGCGGACAAAACCGCGAATGACAGGCAGGAATATGAAGCTCACCATAGAATCGATGACCTACGGCGCCGACGGTCTGGCACATGCCGACAACGGCAAGGTCACATTTGTGCAAGGCGCCGTGGCGGGCGACACCGTCGAAGCCGAGATCGTGCAGGATGGCAAGTCGTTTATGCGCGCCCGCACGGCCGAGATTCTGGAGCCGAGCCCCGATCGCATTCAGCCTCCCTGCCCCTTCGTGGGCATCTGCGGCGGCTGCTCGTGGGGAAATCTCTCACGCACGGCACAGCTTGCCGCCAAAGAGCAAAACCTGCGCTCCACGCTCGAGCGCATTGGCAAGTTCACCCCCGAGCAGGTCAACGATCTTGTCCAGCCCATCCGCCACACCAAGGACGACTGGGGTTACCGCAATAAGATTGAGCTGGAGCCCGCTCTCGTTAACGGCCGCGTTCGCCTTGGCATGCACGGCGTCGACCCCAGCAAGATCGTGACTGTCGATTCGTGCCCGCTGTTCGATAAGCGTTTTCCCAAGGCGCTCAAATCGGTCGTCGGCGCACTCAACTATCTAAGCGGCAGCCATGACTTGGGGCTCGAACGCGTGGGCATTCGCGCATCGCGCCGCACCAAGGCACTCGAGGTCGCACTCTGGACGCCCACAGGCTCCTTCCCGCGCTCGCAGGTCTCTCGTGTGCTGGTGGACGCCGCTCATCCCACGAGCATCGTGCGCGTGATGAGCAAGGGCGAAAAGAAAGCCCGCCGTGTCTCCAAAGTCGAGATGCTCGCCGGCGAGGGCTCGTGGACCGAGAATATCGCCGAAGGCCAAATGCGCTTATCCGCCCCGTCGTTTTTCCAGGTTAATACCAAGGGCGCCGAGATTTTGATCGAGCTCGTTATGGACGCCCTCGACCCGCAGGAAGACGAGCTGGCCGTGGACCTGTACTGCGGAGCCGGAACCTTTACCCTGCCGCTCGCCCGCCGCTGCGACTTTGTTGCCGCCGTCGAGGCCTACGGTCCGGCCGTGCGCGACCTGCGCCGTAACCTCGAGATCAACAAGCTCGACAACGTCGACGTCATCGGCGGCGATGCCGTGCGCGAGTTCCCCGACCAGGACGCCGATGTCTTGGTGGTAGACCCGCCACGCGCGGGCCTGGCGCCTGAGGCCATCGACCTCATCGCGAGCACGAGTGCCCGTGATGTCGCCTACGTGAGCTGTGATCCGGCAACTCTGGCCCGCGACCTTAAGCGCTTTGTCGAGGAGGGCACCTTCTCCCCCGTCAAGATCACACCGGTCGATCTGTTCCCGCAAACCTTCCACTGCGAAACCGTCGTCCACCTCAAGCGCAACTAGACTGTTTGTCCAAGACCACGCCCGATGATTTTTCTGGGACGGGGATTAAATAATCAATTTGTACCGAATGATTATTTAGTCCCCGTCCCTTTTTAAACAATGGAAAATCGAGCGTGGCAAGCGCATGTCTTCGGGGTATAAGACGGCTAATTGTATGCCGCCTTACGAAAGGAACTCTCATGCCCAGCGTTGCCGTTCTCGCCGCCGATGGCTTTGAAACGATTGAATGCCTGACCATGGTCGATGTCATGCGTCGCGGCGGCGTGCGCGCCACGCTCGTCTCGATCATGCCCACGCGCGAGGTCGTGAGCTCGCTGCAGATTCCCGTGACCTGCGATGCGCTCTTTGACGAGATCGACTTTGACGAGTACGACTGCGTCGTGCTGCCCGGCGGCCTGCCCGGTGCCACCAACCTGCGCGCCGACCAGCGCGTCTGCGACGTAGTCTGCGATTTCGCCGCGACCAAGCACGTTGCCGCCATCTGCGCCGCCCCGTTTATCCTGGGCGAGCTTGGTCTACTCGAGGGACGCCGCGCCACGTGCTTCCCCGGCTTTGAGAAGAGCTTCCCCGAGGGCACCTATACCGGCGAGAAAGTCACGCAAGACGGCAATATCATCACTGCCAGCGGCATGGCACAGTCACTCCCCTTTGCCTTGGAGCTACTGCGCACGCTCGCCGGCGACAAGGCCGTCGAGAAGGTCGCTGAGGGCATCCAGCTATGATTTTGGCTTCGCAATCGCCGCGCCGCATAGAGCTGATGCGCGAGGCGGGCTATAACATTCGCGTAATTCCCGCAGACATCGATGAAACGCCTTTTGATGGCGAAGCTCCGCTTACGCTCGTCGAGCGCTTGGCGCGTGCCAAAGCCGCTGCCGTCGCCGCCGAGCATGCCGAGCCCAACGAACTGACCGTCGCGGCCGATACTATTGTCACCTTTGACGGCCAAATTTTGGGCAAGCCGGCAAACGAGGACGAGGCGTGCACCATGCTCCGCGAGCTTTCGGGCCGCACGCACCAGGTGGCAACCGGCGTCTGCATCGTTAAAGCCGGCGACGCTACAGCTCCGCATGCCGCCGAGAGCCTGTCGTTTGTCGATGTGACCGACGTGACGTTCTATGAGCTTACCGAAGAGCAGATCGAGCGCTATGTTGCCTCCGGCGAGCCCATGGACAAGGCCGGAGCCTACGGCATCCAGGGCACAGGCGGCCGCATGCTCGTGCACGATATTTCGGGTGACTTCTATAACGTGGTGGGCTTGCCCATCGCTCGCGTAGCACGCGCGATTCAAAAACTCTCGTAATTGCATCTGGCGGTGGGCATCCCCCAGCGCCTACAATTTTGCCGTACCGTACGGATCCCGACCGGGCATAAGGCCCGGCGGAAAACCGATAGGAGAAAATATGGACACACTGCTCGAAGCCATCGATGTTTGCAATGTCGATGGCTTTTGCTTTGGCAACTATACGGACGAGGAGGCTGGCACCGGCTGCACCGTAATCGTGGCGCCCGAGGGTGCCACCGGCGGCGTTGACGTACGCGGTGGCGCTCCCGCTTCGCGCGAGACTGACCTGCTGCGTCCCGAGAACACCGTCGATAAGGTCCACGCCGTCTGCCTTTCGGGCGGATCGGCCTTTGGCCTCGAAGCCGCAAGCGGCGTGGCCCGCGAACTCGAGAGCCGCGGCATCGGTCTGCCCGTAGGTCCCACGCAGGTGCCCATCGTGTGCTCCAGCTGCATCTTCGACCTTGCCTTTGGCGACCCCACCGTGCGCCCCGACATCGAAGCCGGCATCGCCGCCGTGCGCGAGGCGCTCGACCACACCCCCGCCACGCTCGAGCAGGGCAACGTGGGCGCCGGCACTGGCGCCACGGTAGGCAAGCTCATGGGGCCTGCAACCTGCATGAAGGCCGGCCTCGGAGCTGCCGCCGTGGCACTCGGCCCCGTCAAGGTGGGCGCTGTGGTCTCGGTCAACGCCTGCGGCAACGTCATCGACCCCTTCACCGGCGAATGGGTCGCCGGCATGCGCGCCGCGGCCGATAGCGACCAGATCGTCGACATGGAGCTCACCGCTCTTGCCGCCGCCGGATCTATGCAGATGCCGCTCGACCGCACCAACACCACCATCAGCTGCATCGTCACCAACGCGGAGCTCACTAAGGCCCAGGCCACCAAGGTCTCTCAGATGGCCGCAGACGCCTACGCCCACGCCATTCGCCCCACGCACACCACCAACGACGGCGACACCATCTACACCCTCGCCAGCGGCAAACTGGGCACCCAGTCTAGCGCCGCCGTTCCCCTAGACCTGCTGGGCATGCTCGCCGTAAGGGCCCTGGAAACCGCCATCGTAAACGGAGCCAAAACCGCCAAAACCTCCCACGGCATCCCCGGCGCCGCAAAGTAAACTGGCTCGTCCGGTTGTCCAGTGGGTCTTGGTTATGTTTGCTGCTCTACAGTCCTGGCTCGCACGAAGAGCACATTAAGTGCTCTTCGGCTCGTGCGGAACTCGCGACAAACATAACCAAGACCCACCGGACAACCTACCAATCAGATTCTTTTCAGCCCAGGTCCCTGTGTACCGCGCGTCCAAGATCTTCAAATTCTGCTTGCTAACACAAAGCGAGACACAGCAGAGGACCCCTGGTCCTTAACTTGATACGAGTTCCGCACGCAAAGGAGGCGCCAGTGGCGCCTCCGTCTTGCGCAGGACTGTTCGAAGTAGCAAGTTAAGGACCAGGGGTCCCCGTTACCCGAGCGCTTCTGTGCTAGTTGAATTTGAAGATCTTTGAGGCAAGACGGTATAGGCCGAGTGTGGTTTTGTCTCCGGCACGACCGCGCAGGTTGGTGAAGAAGCCGACCACACCGTAGCGTGCACGACGATACATACGCTCGTCATAGGCTTTCAGATCACTCCACAACGTCTTCAGGCGCTCGTCGGCACAATCCTCGTCGGAAAGCTTAGTAAGCACCGAGCAGATTGCCATCATCATGGTGAAATAGCCCATCATGTACGAGCGCAGACGCGATGACTCGACATCGCCGTACAGATGGAACGACTCCATCATGATGCGCGTCACGCGGAACTGCTGGTCCAGACGCTTGACCATCGTGGCCTCGTTGACGCTTTGACCCTCACGGCCGATAAAGTAGCGATAGAGGTCGATATCGGCGTAGTACATGGTCTTACAACGCGGCAGCGGCACGTAGGCGTAGATGTTGTCTACATAGAACGTGTGCGGCGGCATAGGCAGATTGGACGCGCGCAGCACATCCGTGCGATAGCACAGGCTGTGCATAAGCAGATTCTGGTCCAGACGGAAATGACCAATCTGGTCCCAGGTAAAGATCTTTTTTCGCGGCAGGGCAAACTTGTAGCCAATAGCGGTGTGCGTACCCTCGTAAACCTTCTCGTACACATAGTTCGAGATAAAGAGGTCGACGCGCTGGTCGCGCTCCTCAAAACCGCGCAGGATCGAAAGCATAGTCGACAGGGCTGCGCCATCGAGCCAGTCGTCCGAGTCGACGACCTTGTAGTAGGTACCCTGCGCCTCGCGCAAGCCCGAGAGGACGGCAATGCCGTGGCCGCCGTTCTCCTGATGCACCGCGCGGATGATGCCGGGATAACGTGTCTCCCACTCGTCGGCCTTGGCTGCCGTCTCGTCCTTGGAACCGTCATCGACGATGATGATCTCGATATCGGTGGCGTAATTGCTCCCCTCCAGAATGGAGGTGATGCAATGGTCCATGTCCTTGGCGGCGTTATACGAGGGAATACCGAATGATATGACTTTATGCATGGCAGGCGATAATCTCATCCGAAAGATCGAGGGCAGAGTTGGTCACGGCATCCATATCGTAGTAACGATACTCGGCCAGACGACCCACCGGGTGGAAGTTCGTCAGGTTCTGGACGCGCTCAAGATAGCGCTCATAGAGCTCGCGGTTCTCGGGCTCCAGAATGGCGTAATAGGGCGTCTCGCCCGAGCCGGGCGTATAGGCCTTGGAATACTCCTTCATGATGGTGGTCTTGCCGGGCAGGACCTGACCAGTCATGTTCTTGAACTCGGTGATGCGCGTGTAATCCTCGCTCGTGGTGTAGTTGACGGTGCCCACGGGCTGGAACTGGTCCATATCGAGCGTCTCGAACTTCATGTCGAGCGTACGGTACGGCAGAGCGCCCAGGTCGAGGTTGAACAGCTCGTCAAGCGGACCGGTGTAGACGATCTCGCCGCCATAGACCTTACCGTCGATCTTGACGGTGGTCTCGTCGATCTCGAAGAGGTCGCGGGCGTCCACGTCGCAGAACACATCAATCAGATCGTGGTCGAGCATGCGCTCGAACAGCGCGGTATAGCCGTCCTGCGGCATGCCCTGGAAGGGAGCCTGCGGGAAGTAGCGGTCATCGTCGCCCACAAAGACGGGAACGCGGCCGGTGATCGAGGGATCGATCTGGTCGGGCGTCTGACCCCACTGCTTCATGGTGTAATGCAAAAAGACGTTCTCGTAGACGTAATCGGCGACCTCGGCAAGATCCGGGTCGTTCTTCTTGCGCAGCTCCATGATGGGCACCTTGACGTCCTTGCCAAAGGTCTCCACGAGCTTCTGATACAGCTCCTCGCCGCGCTCATCGCCAAAGGCGAGCTTGAGGCTCGCGTGGTTAAAGGGCACAGGCATAAGGGTGCCGTTGATGTTGGCGAGCACCTTGTGCTGGTAGTCCGTCCACTTGGTAAAGCGCGACAGGAAATTGTGGACGCGCTCATTAAAGGTATGGTAGATGTGCGGACCATACTCGTGGACCAGGATTCCGGCCTCATCAGCGCAGTCGTAGGCGTTACCCGCAATGTGACTACGGCGTTCCAGAACGGCAACGCGATAGCCGATAGTCTCGGCGAGACGACGGGCGCAAACGGCACCGGCATATCCAGCACCGACGACAATCATGTCGTATACGCCGGCGTTAAAGCCTTCAGGCAGGCCTGAGGTAATCTGCATCGATACTCCTTGTCAAAAGCCACGGGCTCGTTAGCTGGGCTTTTCTCGAACATTCTTCGAGACATATTTATCAGAGCGATTATAGCGCTAATGCGTCCTATAATGAGCTTGCCACACAAGGAAAGCTCAAGCACCGCGGCGTACATAATTGAAAGGTAAACCCGCTAGCAGCGGGTTTATTCGTGAACAGCCGGGCGCCTGGAGCTTAGCGAAACGCTTGTAAGGAGTAACATGAGCGATTTCCTAAACCGTATGAAGTCTGCCGCCAAGGCCGACCTTAAGACGATCGTCCTGCCCGAGGGCGAGGATCCGCGCACCATCGTCGCGGCCACCAAGATCATCGAGGAGGGCCTGGCAAAGATCGTCATCCTGGGCAACCCCGACGAGATCAACGTTCCCGGCGCTACCGTCATCGACCCGCGTAATGCCGAGAAGCACGAGGAGTACGCGCAGAAGTTTGCCGAGCTCCGCGCCAAGAAGGGCGTCACCATCGAGCAGGCTCGCGCCCAGGTAATGGACGCTACCTACTTTGGCACCATGATGGTCAAGATGGGCGATGCCGACGGCCTGGTCTCCGGCGCCTGCCACTCCACCGCCGACACCTTGCGCCCCGCGCTGCAGATCCTCAAGACCGCCCCGGGTACCAAGCTGGTCTCGGCCTTCTTCGTGATGTGCACCGACACCCCGCAGTTCGGCACCGACGGCACGCTGATCTTCGCCGACTGCGGCCTCAACATCAACCCGTCCTCCGACGAGCTCTCCGAGATCGCCATCGCCTCCGCTCACTCTTGGTCCACCTTCATGGGCAACGTTGAGCCGCACGTGGCCATGCTCTCCTACTCCACTATGGGCTCCGCCGGCGGCGAGGTCGCCAAGAAGGTCCAGGAGGCCGTGAAGTTCTGCAAGGAGAAGGCTCCCGAGCTCGCCATCGACGGCGACCTGCAGCTCGATGCCGCTATCGTCCCCACCGTCGCCCAGCTCAAGGCTCCCGGCTCCTCCGTCGCCGGCAAGGCCAACGTGCTCGTGTTCCCCGACCTCGAGGCCGGCAACATCGGCTACAAGCTGGTCCAGCGCTTCGCCGGCGCCGACGCTTACGGTCCCATCCTGCAGGGCATCGCCAAGCCGGTCAACGACCTGTCGCGCGGCTGCTCTGCCGACGACATCGTGGGTGTCGTGGCCATCACCGCCGTCCAGGCTCAGATGGCTGAGTAGCGTACGTATCCCCTCGGGACCCTACAGGGTAAAGCTCTGAAAACGTCCTCGGACATGTCGGAAGCCCCCGCTGCGCACTACGTGCGGCGGGGGCTTCCTCCGTCCTGCGGAATGTTTTCAGAGCTTTACCCTGTAGGGCCCCTGCTGCTACGTAGCAATCAGGGTATCTGGGGTAGACGGCGGCTTGGCTACGAGCTGGAGCTGAGGATCTGAATGGTTGGGTGCCGTTGTTGGGAGCGCAGGCGTTGCTGGTGACGATCACTTTGGGACTGGAATTTCCGCCTGCTAGCAAAAGGCCTCCGGAGCTGTTGCTCTGAAGGCCTTTCGCTTACTTGCAAATGCGCGCGCTAGTTGTTCTTGGTCAAGCGTTCGACGTCGTGGGCGATCATGTATTCCTCGTCGGTGGGGATGACCATGACCGTGACGGCGGAACCGGCGGCACTGATGACCTGCGGGCCGTTGCCCACGGCCTCACGGTTCTTGTTATTGTCGATGCGCACGCCCAGCCACTCAAAGCAGTCGCAGAAGGCCTTGCGGATCGACCAGTCGTTCTCGCCGATGCCGGCGGTAAAGGGAATGGTATCGACGCCCGCCATAGAAGCGATCATGGAGCCGGCCTGCTGCATGGCCTTATAGGCAAACATATCGAAAGCGAGCAGGCAGCGCTCATCACCCTCGGAAGCGCGCGTGCGGATGTCGCGGGCGTCGTTGGAGATGCCCGAGATGGCGAGCAGACCAGACTGCTTGTTCATCATGTCGTCGACTTCCTGGTAGCTGTAACCGCCCTCGCGCTGGAGGTAGCACACGGTGGCCGGGTCAATGGAGCCACAACGGGTGCCCATCATCAGGCCGTCGAGCGGCGTGAGGCCCATCGTGGTATCGCGGCACACACCGTCCTCGATGGCGGCAAGCGAAGCACCGTTGCCCAGATGGCACGAAAGCAGACGGTGGCAACACGAGCCCAGGATTTCCTTGGCCATCATCCACTCGTAGCGGTGGCTCGTACCGTGGGCGCCGTACTTGCGCACGTGGTACTTGTCGCACACGTCCTTGGGCAGGGCGTAGGTGTAGGCGACCTCGGGCATGGTCATGTGGAACGAGGTGTCGAAGACGGCGACGTTGGGCAGCTCCGGATACTTCTCACGACAATACTCAATCGCCGCGGCCTCGCCGTAGTTGTGCAGAGGAGCCAAGGGGGCTACCTCGAGAATCTTGGCCATGACCTCGTCGTCGACAACTGCGGAATCATCGAAGTGCCAGCCGCCCTGAACGATACGATGTCCAATGCCATCAATCGTAAAGTCGGTCTTCTCGAGCTCCTCGAGCACGCGAGCGATAGCAGAGCGGTGATCGGGGAAAGGAACCTCCTCGGTCTGCTTGGCGCCACCGTTCTCGGAGTGGCCAAAGATGCCCATGTCCGATCCGATACGCTCGCAATTGCCCTTGGCGAAAACCTCGCGGGTATCGGTATCCAAGAGCTGATATTTAAGGCTTGAGCTGCCGGCGTTGACAACAAGTACGTTCATGAGACTCCTTTGAAGTGCAATGCGGTCGACGCAGACCCCTTAAAGCGGCCGCATTTTAATAAGAAGTTATCATATCCTGATAAATAGCTATCATCATATCGCCCAACGAGCGCGAAAGAGGGGCTGAACGGCGCTTGGTCGTCCAGCCCCTCCCCTCTTGCAATTACTTGCCGTTGACGATGCGCTCGACGTCAGAAGCGATCATGAACTCCTCGTCCGTGGGGATGACGAAGATCTTGACCTTGGAATCCTTGGCAGACAGGCACCAAGCGCCGTCGCCACGCAGGGCGTTACGGGCATGGTCCATTTTGACGCCCATAAAGGCCAGACGGTCGGCAACGCCGGCGCGAACGGCCGGAGCGTGCTCACCGATGCCGGCGGTAAAGACCAGGGTGTCCATGCCGCACATGGAAGTGGCCATCTCGGCAGCCTTGGCGGCAATCTTGTAGACGAACATATCGAAGGCGAGCTGAGCCTCGGGGTCGCCAGCGGCGGCGAGCTCCTCGACGTTGCGGCAGTCGTTGGTCTTGCCACCGGTCACAGCCAAAAGACCGGACTTCTTGTTCATCATCTCGTCGACCTCGTCGAAGGTGTAGCCACCCTCGCGCTGCAGGTAGCACACGGTAGCCGGGTCGATGGAGCCGCAGCGGGTGCCCATCATGACGCCGTCGAGCGGGGTGAGGCCCATAGTGGTATCCATGCACTTGCCGTCCTCGATGGCGCACAGGGAGGCACCGGAGCCGATGTGGCACACGACAACCTTGCGGGCCTCGCCGTTGGTCATCTCGGCGACCTTCTTGGAGATGTAACGATAGCTGGTGCCGTGGGCGCCGTACTTACGGATGTGCAGCTTGTCGCAAACATCCTTGGGAAGGGCGTAGGTCTTGGCGACCTCGGGCATGTTGAAGTGGAAAGCGGTGTCGTAGACCGTAACGTTGGGTAGATCGGGATACTGCTCCAGGCAGAACTCGATAACGTTGGCCTCGGGGTTGTTGTGCAGCGGCGCCAGCGGGGCGACCTCGCGAATCTTGGCGAGGACGTCCTCGTCGACGAGGGAGGAATCGCCAAAGTACCAACCGCCCTGAACGATGCGGTGACCAATGCCTTCGATCTTGACGCCATTGGCCTCGAGGTCCTTCAGGACGACCTCGATGGCGACCTTGTGGTCGGGGAACTCGATGTTCTCGGTCACCTTCTTGGAGCCGTTGGCAGCATGGGTGAAGGTACCGCCGGTAAAGCAAACGCGCTCGCAGGAGCCCTTTGCGGACACCTTGTGGGATTTGGTATCGATGACCTGATACTTAAGGGTCGAAGATCCTGCGTTGACGACCAGAACGTTCATGTGTCTCCCTACTAACAGGCGGTGTGGCGCCGCCAGGTTACATACGCTTCAATAATAAACCCAAACGCCCTCGCGCTCGGGTTTATTGCGTTGATATATAAGTTATCGGTGCCCAAATACTCACGGCCTTTGACTTGTAAGACGAAATAGCGCGGGGATATACACCAAAGAAGAAATCCCGAGCGCGACAAGCAATATGACTCGAATGTCCGCGATGCTGCTCAACGCAGCATTGAACAGATAGAAAAGGATGGCACCCACCGCCACCATCTGGCTTTGAACCGAAATCAGTGAACAGCGCATCGATGAATCGGCAGCATTTTGAAAAATTGAGTATTTAATTGGAGCAAATAACGAGTAAGCGACCGTCTGCAACACATAGAACACGGGCAGCAAATAGACCGGAGTAAAGGGAATCAAAAACAGGGCAGTCAGGGAAAGGCGCACGATGCCGCAAATACGCGCAAAACGGCCCTTGTCGACATGAGCAATCACACTGGGCACAATAATCCCCATGGAGGCCGAGGCCAGGAGCTGGACCGCAATGATCACACCCGAAGCGACGGCATTCATTCCGCGACCCGCAAGCAACAGTGAGAAAAAGTCTTCCAGGGCGACAAAAGCAAATGCCTGAGAACAGTCCATGATGAACGCTGAACGAAGAATGCCATTACCCGCAATAGCGGCACCGATCATCCTCGGGCTCATTCCATGCCCAGGTGTCACCGCAGCGCTCTCTCTTCTCACCTCAGGAATACAGACAACGACAACCAATGTCAGCACCATTGTGATGATATCGACCGAAAGCCCAATGAGATACGCGCCGGCGGACGAAATGAAACCGCCCACACAAGCGGAGAGGGCATAAGAGGCATAGAAAACAAATCGCTCAACGACATTAAGTCTTACGAGCTGGTCCTGAGAGACGCTGTCAATGTAAATCGCTTCTATGGATCCACTCATACATGCAACGGCAAAACCTTTGAGAGCAAACGCGCCGATTAAAAGCAGAGGAGAACGGACGAAAAGCAGGGCGGCGTAGTATCCAAGCATTCCCACGACGCCAACGAGACCGCTTGTCTTTCGTCCAAACCTATCAGCAATATAGCCAGTGGGAACTTCAAGGATGAACTTGCTCACTTGATATGCAATCATCATGCTAGAAATCGCTACCATCGAAAGCCCGACGAACTCAAGGTAGACAGTTAGGAAATACAAAATGGTGCTGAAGTTCGACAGGAAAACGAACATCATATAAAGCAAGACCGTACGATTTTTCATGCTCCGCCCTCCAAGAGCCAATAACCCAAACCGAAATCTTGGAAAAGCATGAGGGCAAAACCGTCAGTCATGTGTTACAAGGCGTCAACATTCACTTGACGACACGAGGCCAAATGGCCTCACGAAGCGAGATGACGCAATAGGTGAAGAAATACCGTCTGGTGTCGATCGGTCCAGGCATTTTGTCGATAGCAAAAATAGATGGGCAAGGCTACGTCATGCGAGCCTTCAATGGAGCACTCACTCACTTCTGATCCATCCGACGCGAGAGAAGAGCCAGAAAAACTCAATATCAATCCCCCGGCTTGGAGGAACTCAGCCTGCGCCCTGTTTCCGTATTCGACGTCGCGGAAGCGGAAATTAACCAGCTGAGCTTCGGGACATTGATTGATTGCATTGAGACAGGGCGACAAATTAATGGGAACAGCTAACCTGCCGCCCAGTAACTCACGAACGGTCATAGCACCCACAGATTGATGACCCGCTGGGCAGGAAAGAACCTTGAGCTCCTTTTCACCCAAGTATTTCGAAGAAAGGACACTATCCCTTGGTTCCTCAAATGAGATGGCCGCATCCGAAATGCCAAGCACAAGTGATTCAAAGCATGTAGCCATTGGCTGATGCCACACATCAAGGTGAATATGAGGGTGCGAGCTTTCAAACGAGTCATACCAGTTTTCGGCAAAAAGTCGCCCCCGCCCATGAAGGCAGGGGGCGTAAAGACGAAAGTGGCCGTCGGGCGAAACGCCGTCGTCCCTCGATTGAGCGTACTTTTTGAGATCGTCGACTTGTGCCAGGATCACGCGTGCACGACGCGCAAATTCTCTGCCCGCCGGAGACAAAACAGCCTCACCCGCCGATCGGTCAAGCAAAACAATCTGATACTCAGATTCCAACTTTTTGATTGCCGACGAAACAGCCTGCGGACTCACATGAACGGCGCGAGCTGCTTTGCGCACGCCGCCGTAGTTCGCTACCGCTTGAAGGTATTCGAGTTGAGAAAGCTGCATAGGATACTCCAAAGGCAGCCAAGGCGACGGGCTGTGCGTCCTCAGATGAGGTTCTCGCCCAGGTTTTTGCCGCCGAGGACGTGCATGTGGAAGTGCATGACGGTCTGGCCGGCGTTGACGCCTTTGTTGGAGATGACGCGGAAACCGTCCTCCAGCCCCTTGGCCTTGGCAATCTCCTGGATGGCATGAGCCATGGCGCCCATGGTCTCGGCCGGCACGTTGTCGGCGATGTCGCTGTAGTGCTTCTTGGGGATCACGAGGGTGTGGACCGGCGCCTGGGGATTGAGGTCGTCGAAGGCGATGACCTGGTCGTCCTCATAGACAACGGTCGAGGGGATCTCGTGGTTGGCAATTTTGCAGAAAATGCAATCACACATGGCTGGTTCCTTTCTCACAGACCAAGGTAATTATATTTGGTCGGGATGGTTAGAACGAAAGGTTGTCGTCCGTGTTGGCGGCCTCGCCGTCGGCGAGCACGTCGTTGCCGTCGACGTCCTTAAGGAGCACCGAAACCTTCTGCTCGGCATCGGACAGGCGGGTGCGCAGGCTCTTGAGGAGCTCGACGCCGCGGGTATAGCTCTCGAGTGACTCCTCGAGCTCCATATCGCCCGACTCCAAGCTGCGGATGATGAGTTCCAACTCCTGCGAAGCCTGCTTGTACGTAAGCTGCTCGACCGGGGTCTTCTCTGCCATATCTGTTTCCTTTCCTAAAGGTTTATCGCTATGTAACGCGGCCTACTCGACCGCATCGACCGTTGCCGCCACATTGCCGTCTGCCATGCGCACGCGGATGGCGTCGCCGGGCTTAAAGGTCTTGGCGCTCGTAGCCACCCCATCATCGCTATACGCGATGGAGTAACCGCGGGCAAGTACCTTGAGCGGCGACAGGGCATCGAGCGACGCGGCAGCTCGGCCTAAGTCGGACGCAGGCTTGCTGAGCATCGTGCGCCCCTGATGCTCCAGACGGGAGCTCGCAAGTGTGAGCGCATGGCGCTTGCCATCGAGCCCTGAGGTGCTTGCGATCAAGCGCTCGGGCAGACGCTCGAAGTTGGAGCGGAAGGCCCCAACCGAACGCGTTATGGCGCCGGACAGACGATCGGCCGTCAGGGCAAGCTCGGACTCGCGACGCTCGACCATAAACGTGGGGTCGTTGAGGCACGGGCGGCATGCGGCTGCATCGAGCGCGTCGCCCAGACGAGCCGTATAGGCATCCCAGGCTCGACGACCGCGCTGGTCGAGCATTTCCAGATCGACCTGATCTGACCCGATCATCGAAGCCATCGCGGCGCCCAGACGCTGATGGCGCGTCTCGAGCACGTCGGCCAACTCCGTCATAGCCGGCGCCACCGATTCTGCCGCTGCCGTTGGCGTGGAGGCGCGACGGTCGCTCACCATGTCGCAAATCGAGGTATCGGGCTCATGGCCAATACCGGTCACCACGGGCACAGGACAAGCCGCCACCGCGCGGGCAAGCTCCTCGTCATTAAAGGTCATGAGGTCCTCAAAGGAGCCGCCGCCGCGCACCAGCAAAATACAGTCGGGCGCCGGCGTAATGGAAGCGACGCGGCGCAAGCCCTCGATGAGCTCGGCCGGCGCACCCTCGCCTTGAACCTTGGCGCCCACGCAGACGAGCTCGACGAGCGGGTTGCGACGACGCAACGTGCGCTTGACGTCGTCGATTACGGCACCCGAAAGCGAGGTGACGACCGCCACGCGGGAGCAGAACACCGGGATGCGGCGCTTGCGCGCTTCGTCCATCAGGCCCTCGCGGCGTAGCTTTTCGGCCAGTTGCGCCACTTGTTGACGCAGCAGACCCTCCCCCGCCAACGAAAATGAGCGGGCAACAAAGCTCATGCGACCCGTGGGCTTATAGAGATTGAAGCTGCCCTTAAAGCTCACCTGCATGCCATCGCGCAGATCGAAGGTGCGCTTGAGATAGGCGCCCTTCCAGATAATGCAGTCGACGGCGGCCGAGTCGTCCTTGATCTGGAAGTAGCAGTGACCGCTTCGGGCGTTAGGACCACGAAAACCCGTAACCTCGCCCAGAACGCTCAGCTGCGGAATGGCATCGAGCGCACCAGCGGCGATCTCCACTGCCTGGCTCACGCTGAGCTCCTTGCGCTCCTGATCGTCCGAACCGTCGAACTCGGCGGAAACGGCATTGCCGGTTAGATTCCAGCCTGCCACGCAGCCTCCTTTCGTTATCGAGCACAAGGGCTTCGACCCTGCGCAAATTCAAGTCCAACACATAGTACAGCGCCGCGGGGACAAGAATCTCCGCGGCACCCAGCGACCCGATTTGTTATCGGTTAGAGTTTCTGTTGTAGCGAGCCATAAGGTAGAGCAGCTGAATGATCGAAGTGAGCGCTGCGGCCACATAGGTAAGCGCGGCTGCCGTCAGCACCTTCTTGGCGCCGTTGACCTGCTTGGAACTCATACCCGACCGCTCGATGTACGCCACGGCACGTCGGCTGGCGTCAATCTCGACAGGCAACGTAACGAGTTGGAACAGCACACTAAACGAGAAGAAGATCAATGCGAGGGTCGTGAGCCCGGCGATGTTCATAAACAGGCCCAAGAGCAACACGATGGTCCAGGTGTTCTGGGTAAAGTTGACGACCGGGACCAGGGCGGTGCGAACCTTCATCATGGCGTAACCGCTCTGACGCTGGGCGGCATGACCCGCCTCGTGGCAGGCCACGGCAACGCTTGCGACCGATCCGCCCGAACGGTTAGCGTCCGAGAGATACAGGTTGTTATCCTGCGGGTTGTAATGGTCGGTGAGCTCACCGGCGACACCCTTGATACCCACGGCGTTGCAACCGTTGGCGTCGAGCATACGGCGAGCGACCGTGGCACCCGTGTCGCCGTCCGAGCGAACCTTGGACCAGGTCTTGTACGTCGAGTTGATATAGCTCTGCGCAGCAAGGCCAAGCACTGTACAAACAAGAACAACCAGCAGGTACAGCGGGTCGATGCCAAAGCCGTATCCATAGTAATAAGGCATGCGAATTCCTCCGAATCGAGTTACACGTTGGAGGCATTCTACCCATTCGACTGACCAGCAAATCAGCATCGATGTTTTGGCAATGTCAGCGAAAACGGCCGAGAGCGAGCAAGGTGACGTGAAAGAGAAGCGACGCGTACTTTGGTACGCGAGCGACGATTGAACGTCAGATTGCCGCTCTCGGCCGTTTGCAGCGTCGAGCTGTTAGGCGGTTTGGTAAAACCGCGTAACTATATACCTACAGGAGCTCGATTTTGCCGTCCTTCACGGTAAGTCCCATGTTGCCGGAAAGCAGATCGTCCAGACGCGAACCCACAAGCTCAAAACGCCAGCCTTCGCGCAGGGGACTTTGCTCAGGATGCTCAATGTAGTCGGCCAGGTCATCGCGCGAGGCAATGACCGAGGTCGCCACGCCCGAGCGCTCGGCAACCAGGCGAATGAGCGCGTACATAAGGTCGGTCACGCTCTCCAACTCCGGCGAAATCTGACGGCGCCCGCGCACCATGAGCGGCAGGCGATCGTGCGGGCAGCTCGCGCCGCGCTTGATGGCCATCAACGCGCCATCCACGTCGCGCTCCCCCAGCTGATCGGTGCCGCGGATGCTGCGGAACTCCTCAACGCGCACAGGATTGCGCTTGACGAGCGCCAGCAGTGTATCGTCGGACATGACCCACTTGCGCGGGATGTTGCGGCGCTCGGCGCGGTCCTCGCGCCAAGCGGCAAGCTCGCGCGCGATGCCCAACTGGTGACGGCTACACGAGTTGATGCGCTTGACCTTGCGGAATGCCTCGTGACGATCGGCACGGTAGTGCGACTCATCGGCCAGCGGACGCAACTCGTCAAGCACCCAATCCACACGGCCCAGCTCGCGCAGGCGACTCATCATCTCGGTATAGGCGACGATCAGATACTTGACGTCATCGATCGCGTATTCGATCTGCTTATCGGTCAGCGGACGGCGCGACCAGTCGGTCAGCGACTCGGTCTTGGGCAATGAGACGCCGCAAAACGTCTGCACGAGCGCACCGTAGGAAATCTGCTGGCGCTCGCCCAAAAAGGCGGCGGCCACCTGCGTGTCAAAAATGGGACGCGGCAGCGCGCCCACGGTATGGAGCATAACTTCCATGTCCTGTGAGCAAGCATGGAATACCTTGACCACGCCCTCGTCGGCCATAAGCTCGGCCAGCGGCGACAGGTCGTCGATCACCAGCGGATCGACCGCGACGCTCTCGGCGGGGGTGGCAATTTGGACCAGGCACAGGCGCGGATGAAACGTGCGCTCGCGCAAAAACTCGGTATCGACGGCAATCGCGTCGAACTCGCGGGCGCGCTGGCAAAAGTCGACCAGAGCCTGATGTGTGGAAATGTACATATCAACCCATCGAATAAGGTTAGGCCCGAAAAACACGGGTAGGATATCGGCATTGCCCTACAACTATACTCGGTTAGTCACAGAACGGGAACGTAAGTATGCGCTGCCTTATCATCCACAACCCGGCATCGGGTCCCAGCTCCGATGAAATCTACGCATTCACGCACGCCCTTGCACAGGGCGGCGACGAGGTCGTGATGCGTTTTATCGGCGATGGCATGGAGCCCGAGGACGCCGTGGCAGACGTGCGCGAGTTTGATCGCGTGGTGATTTCGGGCGGCGACGGCACCGTCTCCAACGTGCTCGACCAGATGCGCGGATGCGGCGTCCCCACGCTCGTCTTCCCCTCCGGCACGGCCTGCCTGTTCTTCAACAACATTGGCAATGCCCCCGAGGCCGCGGCGCTCGCCAAGGCCTGCCGCGTCGGCCGTACCGTCAAGGCGGACATGGGCGAGCTCTTTTGGCTCGACGAGAACGGTAACGAAAAGCGCCACGGCTTTATTATCATCGCCGGATCGGGTTACGATGCCGAGATCATGATGAAGGCCGCCCCCGCCAAAAACGACATCGGCGAGATCGCCTATTTCTTGTCGGCGCTCGCCACACCCAACCCCACGGTGGCGCACTTTACGATTGAGCATGACGGCATTGTCGAGGAGCTCGATGGCATCTGCTGCATGGCCGGCAACACCTCGGTCATTCAAAACGACATCAACCTGTTCCCCGATTGCCGCATGAACGACGGCATGGTCGACATCGCGGTCATCGAGCCCGTAAAAACCGTCCAGCTCCTGCCCACCGTGATCACCGCCGCGCTCGACCCCGCTGGCAAGGTGCTCGGCCGTCCACAGTTTAAGATCATCCAGACCAAGGAAGCCAAGATCACCTGCACGCCATCGCTGGGCATGCAGTTCGATGGCGAGATCATCTCCAGCAACTCCGGCGTCTTTGGCGCCCGCGCGCTTCCGCAATGCCTCGACCTCATCGTCGACGAATTCTCCCCACTCGGAAAATAGGAGGACCCCATGAACGACACTCCCCTGCCCGGCTTTATCGTCATTGTTCTGGCCATGCTCATCGGCTATGCGATCAACGTGATCCACCGCCGGAAGAAGTAATTCCACATTGGTATGATATTCATCCAATTATCATTTCCCCCGTTGTTTATGCATTTGCCAGACAGCGGGGGATTTTTCTTTGTGCCCCGTGCAAGGCACTTTATTCAGATACAGTAATTGCAGGGAGCCTTTATTTAAATAAAGCTAGATAATGAGTATTATTATCCGTTCATCGCATATTTTAGGACGCTCATCGAGTATTTCATCGAAATAGATGAATACTATTTAGACTTCCTATAGGCTAATAGATGTATTTATTAGCTGAGATTCCACACAGTTTTGTGGAGTCTCAACAGTTGGGAGGGATCATGAGGTTTACTCATCCTGTCAACACGCTCAAGAAGCTCGGCTGCGGCCTTGCATTTGGAGCAGCGGCCATTATGGCCATGCCGACTTCGGCGCTCGCTTGCACCCAGATCTACATGGGCAGCCAGCTCACGGCAGACGGCAACACGTACTACGGCCGCTCCGAGGACTTCGGCCCGCGCTACATCAAGCACTTTGGCATCGAGCCCGCACACAAGGACGGCAGCAAGTACACCTCGATCGAGTCCGGCTTTGAGTACAAGTCCAAGGGCGCAACCTACCGCTACACCTTCGTTCGCGACAACCCCTCTCAGTGGGAAGATCGCTACGACGCATATTCCGAGGCCGGCATCAACGAGAAGGGCGTCTCCTGCTCTGCCACGCTGAGCACCTCCTATAACGAGAAGGCAGAGGAAGCCGACCCCGTCACCGAGGAGACCGGCATCGGCGAGTACAACTACGCCAGCGTCATTCTGGGCGAGAGCGCCACGGCCCGCGAGGGTGTCGAGCTTCTCGGCAGCTTGATTGACGAGCAGGGCGTCTGCTCCAACGACCAGATCATCATTGCCGACAACAACGAGACCTGGTTGCTTGCAGCGCTTTCCGGCCATCAGTGGATCGCCATGAGGCTCACTGACGATATCGCCTCGCTCAACCCCAACATCGGCAACCTCACCTATAACGTCGACCTCGATGACACCGAGAACTGCCTCCACTCCAAGGGCATCGAGTCCATGCCTAAGGAGAAGGGCTTTGCCGAGTACACCGACGGCAAGTTCGACGTCGCCAAGACCTACGGCGAGGAGATTAGCGAGGCCGGTATGCACCAGTGGTCGCGCTATGTCCAGGGCCGCGATTACTTTATGGCTCCGCTTGCCGAGGGCACCGACTACGAGATCGTCAAGGACGAGCGCGAAGACGCTCGTGCCACGACCGGCGCCCTGGTCCACGAGATGCAGCCGCTGTTCTTCCAGCCCGGCAAGTCCGACTGGAACACCTTTGAGATGATTCGTTCCTTCGCCGCTCGCGGCGAGAATGTCGCCGGCCTCAACGCCAACACCGACGGCGCTTATGCCATCGGCTCCAACCGCAACACCGAGATCCACACCTTCCAGATCCGTCACGGCATGGACCCCGAGATCGCGACCATCCAGTGGGAGATGCTCTCCAACGCCGAGTTCTCCGTCGCTATCCCCCTCTATTCCGCACTGCTCACCGAGGTCAGCCCCTACTTCAGCGATCAGGACGTCTCCTTCGATCACTGTGAAGAGGAAGACGTCGTGAACAACGAGGAGCCCAAGAACTCCATCAACTACGTCCTCATGGACATCAACACACTCGCCTATGAGAACCGCGACCACTGCGCTACCGGCGTTCGCGCCTATCTCGACGCCCTGCAGAAGGAGCTCATTGAGCAGAACCTGACCGTCGACGAGGCCATGCAGGCCGCCGAGGACACCGAGGCCCGCACCGCCCTGGCCAACAAGGCCGGCAAGGCAGCGACCAAGAACACCTACGTCAAGTGCAAGGCCATGCTCGAGGAGATGCGCGACTACCTCAAGGAGGGCGACTTCTCCGAGGAGTTCGTCCCGAGTGACTACGATGCCGACAACGACTGCCTGGTCGAGTCCATCACCTACGCCGACGAGGCTCTCTCCGATAAGGACGTTGCCGAGCCCGAAGATGAGGAAGAGGCGACCGAGGAGAAGTCCGAGGGCAACAACATGGCCGCCATGGCCGTTGGCGCCGTCGTCATCATCGGTGTCTGCGGCTTCGTGCTCTATCGTCGCAAGAAGGCCTAAGACCCTTGCGTTCCAAGAAACGGGCGGGATGGCCAAGGTCGCCCGCCCGCCCAGCCGCCCATTCGACCGGCGGGAAACGTCGCCGAAATCTTTTCAAAAAAGATTCCCTGCACACACTTCGCTGTGCTATAGTGCAGCGCAACAGCAACTAGGTGCGACCGCGCCACGGTATCACGAAAGGAGCCACCAACATGAAGAACACGATGAAGTCTCTCAACAACTGGTGGTGGCGTGATGCGAATACGATCGGTCGAAAGTGAGTCCCTCACGCCTGTTTTGTGCTCTAGGTGATTGGAAGGCCTCCGGTTTCGACCGGGGGCCTTTTTCTATCTCGAGCCCGATCGCATTCGCATCACGCGCCTCCGTTTTTCTCTTACACTCCCCTTTTTGAAAGGACTTTCACCATGTCTCAGAACACCACCGCCACCGCCCAGCCCCGCACCGTCCAGACCGCCGACCGCGGCAAACTCGACGTCCGCGCCCTCGTCTTGCTCGCCATCCTGCTTGCCGCCGGCTTCATCCTCAACTTCACCGTCGGCAAGGCCATCTCCGGCATCTCGGGCGGCATGATCAGTCCCGAGTTCATTATCTCAGCCTTCTGCCTCACCATCCTGGTCGTTCGCCCCAACATCGGTCAGGCACTCGTCATCGGCCTGATCTCGGCCGCCGTGATCCAGATCACCACCACCTCGCCGTTTGTCGATTTTGCCGCCGAGGGCATCGCCGCCATGCTCATGGCCGTCATTGTCAACGCCGCCGCCAAGGACGGCCAGGTTAAGCCTGTCGTCGCCATCGTCGCAACATTCGTGACCACCTTTGTCTCGGGCGTCATCTTCATGGTCATCAAGATGGCCATGCTCGGCGTGGTGGGCGAGCTCGCCGCAGCCATGCTGCCCGTCGTCGCCATGACCGCCGTATTTAACGCCATTCTGGTCGGCGCCCTCTACCTGCCCATCCAGAAGGCCCTGAAGCTCAACTAACCTGCTCGGCTTTACCACCAAAGACTGTCCCAAACAACGAGCATTTGGGGACGTTCTTAAACGACTAGTCATGCAAGAACGTCCCCAATGACTATGAAAGGTATCCATGGAAACGATCATCAACGTCGACGATGTCTCGTTCTCCTATGGCACGCAAACCGAGCAGGCGCTCAGCCACGTTTCGCTCAGCGTGAACAAGGGAGATTTCATCGGCATCATCGGGCCCTCGGGCGCCGGTAAGTCCACACTTGCCGCCTGTCTGTCGGGCGCTGTGCCTCACCACTACACCGGCGCCTTTTATGGCTCCGTGTTAGTTGACGGCCACGACACCTGCGAGGTCTCGCTCACCGACATATCGCAAATCGTCGGCAGCGTGTTGCAGGACATCGATACCCAGATGGTCGCTTCGGTCGTTGAGGACGAAATGCTCTTTGGTCTCGAGAACTTTGGCGTTCCGCATGACCAGATCGAGCAGCGCTTGTGCGAGACGCTTAAGACCGTCGGCATTAGCGACCTGCGCGACCGCGAGATCGCCACCCTCTCGGGCGGCCAAAAGCAAAAGGTAGCTATCGCCGCCATCCTCGCCATGCGGCCGGGCGTCTTAGTGCTCGATGAGCCAACCGCAGCACTCGACCCCGCCAGTTCCACCTTGATCTTCGAGACGCTGCGCGAGGCAAACCGCGCGCTCGGCATCACCATCGTCGTCGTTGAGCAAAAGGTCGCTCTGCTTTCGGAGTACTGCAACCGTGTGTTGGTGCTCGATCACGGCCAGATCGCGCTGCAAGGTGAGCCGCACGAGGTCTTCGCACGCACCGACGAGCTTCGCACCATCGGCGTCGATTGTCCGCGCGTCACGCGCATCTTCAACAGTCTCGAGGCCGATGGCTTGGTAAGCGGCACGCCCTGTCTGGATGTCGACGAGGCAGAACGCCTGATCACGGAAATCGTCGACCCCGACCGTGCGACAAGCGATACCCAGGCGCCCGCAGGCTCCCCGCACGCGCCGTCGCTGCGCCCGCATGCGAAAGACGCCGAGCCGGTGCTCACCTTTGACCATGTCGAGTTTTCCTACCCCCATGGAGGCGCCGCCGTCCACGACCTCAACTTGACGCTCTACCCCGGCGAGCTCGTGGGCATTGTCGGCCAAAACGGAGCCGGCAAAACCACGCTCACCAAACTGCTCACGGGTTTGCTCAAGCCCGCATCGGGCAGCGTACGCGTTGCGGGCTTGGACACGGCATCGGTTCCCACGAGCCGCATCGCACACGAAGTGGCAACGCTTTTCCAGAACCCCGACCGCCAAATCTGCAAAGACACCGTGCTCGACGAGGTCGCCTTTGGTCTAGAGCTTGCCGGCATCGACCGCGCCGAAGCCCTGCGTCGCGCCCAGCTGGTCATCGACCGCTTTGGCCTGCCCGCCGACGAGGCACCGTTCTCGCTGTCACGCGGCCAGCGCCAGATGGTGGCGCTGGCATCCGTTGTAGTGGTCGAGCCCAAGATCGTGATGCTCGACGAACCCACGAGCGGCCTGGACTACCGCGAGTGCATGACCGTGATGGAAACGGTGCGCACCATGGCCGAGCGCGGTTGCGCCATTATCATGGTCTGTCACGACATGGAAGTCGTTTCCGACTTTGCCGAGCGCATCGTGGTGATGGCCAACGGTCGCATCCTCGACCGCGGCCGCACGCACGAGCTGTTCTCGAACATCGAGCTCATGCAGCGTGCCTACGTTGAGCCGCCCCAGGTCATCGAACTCTCGCGCCGTCTGGCATCCATCGTCTCGCCCGCCTTTACACAGGTGAGTGAGGTCACTGATATCGTTCGCATTACCGAGGAGATGGTCCGCCGTGGTTAACGTCATCGACTACATGCCGGGTGACACGTTGCTACACCGCCTGAACCCCGTCATCAAACTGGGCCTCGCCGCCGCCATCATCATCGGTATCTTCTTGTCCGGCACCTATGTGGCGCTGCTGGGCTTTCTGGCGCTCACGCTCGCGCTGGGAGCCTACGCCGGCGTCGTCGACCGCCTGCTCGCGCTGCTCAAGCTGCTGATTCCACTCGCGCTCATCATGCTGGTGCTGCAGCTGGCTTTTATGCGCGATGGCAACATCGTGTGGGGCTTCGTTACCGACACGGGTCTCATCACCGGCTCCAAGGCTTGCCTGCGCCTGCTGGGCGTGGCGCTTCCGCTCATCCTGATGCTCATGGTGACCAAGCTCAGCGACCTTGCCAACGCCTGCGTCGAAGTGCTGCACGTTCCGTATCGTTATGCCTTCACCTTTACCACGGCGCTGCGCTTTGTGCCAGTGTTTGGCCAGGAGATGAACGCCATCATGGAGGCGCAGACCGCACGCGGCATCGAGTATGACACCAAGAACCCCATCAAGAAGCTTCAGCTCATGCTGCCGTTGTGCGTGCCGCTACTGATCTCGAGCGTGGGTAAAACCGATGCCACGGCCTTGGCGGCCGAGCAGCGCGGCTTCTACCTGCGCACGCGCGCGAGCTCGTACAAGCGCTACCCCATCAAGGGCCAGGACATTGCCATACTTATTGTTAGCATTGCCCTCATTGTCCTCGGCTTCCTGTTCTAGCCCATCGCCATCGGCAACCGATAAATTCAAAAGGCCCCAGCTCACATCAAGCGAGCCGGGGCCTTACTGTTTTCCCAGATAAAACCTACCAAAATAAACCTGTCCCTTTTTGACAGGCCGAGGGCTACAGGCGGTAGGGGGCGCCGCTGCGGATGATGGATTCGCGCACCAGGACGTCCATGGCGTCAAGGGTAATCTCGGGCATCTCTCGGTACTTTTTCAGCACCGAGAGCTCGGTGCAGGCCAGAATGACGCGGTCGCAGCCACTGCGGGCGAACTCCCACATCACGCGGTCAAACTTGTCCATATCGGGCTCGCGTCCGGCCTTCACGTCATCATAAATCAGCGACATCACGTCGGCCTGGCGCTTCTCGCTGGGATAGACGACCTCGACGCCCGCGGCCTCGCACTCGCGCCCGTAGACGCCGGCACCCACGGTGCCGTCGGTGCCCATGATGCCGATCTTGCGCACCGGCTCGGACGGCATGCTCAGGTTGGGATCGAACTCGCACTCCCCCATCACCGCGCCCGCCAGGGCATAGCGCACCGACTCACGCGGCATGTGGATAATCGGCACCTTGGTAAACGACTGAATCTGGTCGTAGAAGTAGTGCGATGTGTTGCAGGGAATGGCGATATGAGCACAGCCCAGCCCCTCGAGCGCCCGCGCACATTCCTTCATGGTCGCCAGCAGCTCGGCATGCTCGCCGGTCTTGATGGCCAGCGTACGGTCGGGCATGGTCGACTTGGAAAGTACCACCATGTCGATATGCTCCTGATCACAGGTAGCAGCCGTATGACGCACGACCTGGTCGTAGTAATACGACGTGGCCTCAGCGCCCATGCCGCCGATAACTCCCAGCTTTTCCATCGCCGCCTCCTTGGTGACGCCCATGCAATTGCTCGTATCATGCCCGCGCCCGTCCGATGCAAACCGGGCGGGCGCCGCGCTCATCTACTTGTAATACGTCTTGAACAGCTTAAAGTGACGCAGCTTGGTGTGCCACATGCGCAACCAGCGGTTAAAGACAAAATCACCCTTCATAAACGAGGGATCGGCAGCCTTGCCCTCCTTGGCCAGACGATGCGCCTTCGCACGCAGCTCGGGGTCCTTGACATACTTGTCAACGACGCCCATGGGGACGACCATCCACAGCGCCTCGTCCTGCGCCGTCACAAACTCAGGCTCAAACGGGCGGTTGTACACGTACTCATCCACGACGTACTTGGCAACGTTAAAGCCGCTGTTGGTGACGTAGTAGTTACTGCGGCCCTGACGCGTGTTGAAGTCAAAGAACTTAAACGAACCATCGCGCTGGTCGTACTTGACGTCGAAGTTGGAGAAGCCCGTAAACTTAAGGTCCTCGAGCAACTTGCGCACGCCGCCCATGAGCTCGTCGTTAGGCTCGGTAATGATGCATGCATGGTTGCCGACGCCGTGAGGCTGGTGCTCCTCGAGCAGCACGTGGCCCAGGCACATCATACGAACCTTGCCGTTGCGGTCGGAATAGCTGGTAAGCACGCGCATGTGCTCGTCGTTGCCGGGCACGCGGTCCTGCAAGATGAGGTCATCGGTGTAGCCACTGGCGTACACATCGCGAATGACCTGCTCCAGCTCGGCGCGATCGGCAATCTCGTAGGCCTTCTTCTGGCCCTCGAACTCGTGCTCCCACCACATGATGCCGTCAGAGGGCTTCAGAATCATCGGGAAAGGGAAGTCGATCTGGTCGAGCACCTCGGCGGAAGCCTCGCCCTGGGCGTTGAGCATCGCCATGGTAAAGGTAAACGTGTGCGGATAGGGCACACCGTGCTTCTCGCACAGCTCGTAGAAGATCTCCTTCTTCTGGCACTGCTCGAGCATGCTGTAGGGCGCATAGGGCGCGATGACGTTGGAGGCAAACTGGCCGGCATCCTGAGCCTGTGCGGCAAGCGCGACGTAGTTATCGCCGCAGCCCATGAGGATAATCTTCTTATCGGGATTGGCCTGTGCAATGCCGTTGACGGTCTCGATCATGACCGGCATGGTGTCGATATCCACATTGGGCGTATAGTCGATAATCTGGCTGCGGTATGCAGGACCCGTCTGATACTTGCCAAAGACCAGGCTCTTGACCTGATACTCCTCGTAGAAGGCGCGCGCCACCGAATAGGCGTTGATATCGCCGCCGAGCAGCACGGGTATAAACTCGCGCTCAGTAAACTGCAATGCCATGGAAACTTCCTATCATCAACTGCCCGTACGATGGGCGGTCTTTATGCAACTGGTTTATTCTAGCGTGCCAAACCGCCGCTTCCCAAAGTTCCACCATATCTATGGCAAGCAGGCGCTTATGATCGAGCCCGCAGGGTTCCGTAACGTTAAAGTTGAACTCTATGGTTTCTTAACAATTCACTATAACTGCAGGTCAAGGCCAAAACCTCAAGTTCAACTTGACCCTTTAGAACCTTTAAGGTTCAAGTTGAGGTCGAAAGCAGTAGTAGAATACCTTTCGAACTATAACCTACGATTGATTGCAGAGGGACTGGATGCAGCATTCGAACCATCGCACCGCAGCGCTCATCGCGTCGAAGCCGGCTCGTATCATCACGAGCGCCGCGCTCGCCGTTGCACTGACGGCCGCGCCGATGCTCTCCCCCGTCGCAGCCTATGCCGCCTCGCAGGCAACGCAGGATCAGCTTTCCGCTGCCCAGCAGAAAATCGAAACCGCCACGAGTGCCTACAACGAAGCCCGCACCAAGCTCGAGGATCTGCAGAAGCAAATCGACACTAACGAGGCAAGCATCGAGAAGATCGAAGCCGAACTTCCCGATCAACAGGCCAAGGCGAGCTCCGCCATGCGCGATCTGTATAAGTACCAGAAGGGCACCAACCCCATCGTGAGCTTCCTGGTCAACGCGCAGAGCCTGGGCGAGTTCATCACCACCTGCAAGTACACCAACCAGATCACGAGCTCGAGCGTCGATGAGATCGAAGAGCTCAACAAGATGCAGACCGAACTCGAGCAGAACAAGACCGAGCTCGAGCAGGCCAAGTCCCAACTCGAGACCGAGCAGAAAACCGCCGAGGACGCACTGGCACAGGCCCAGCAGCTTCGCAGCGAAGCCCAGGCAAAGGCCGAGCAGGAGAATGCCGCCGAGCTGGCCAAGCTCGAGGCCGACAAGGCCGCTGCCGCCGAGAAGCTCTCGGGCGAGGGCGTGAGCGGCAACAACTCCAACAGCCAGGCCAATAACGCCAACACCACCATCGACACCACGGTGAACAGCTCCAATACCGGCAACTCCGATTACGACTCGTTTATCAACGAGTGGACGAGTCGCATCGACAACTACCTCGCCGGCTCCCCCATGGCAGGTCAGGGTTACAACTTTGCCGTGGCAGCCTGGAACACCGGTGTTGACCCTCGCTGGTCTCCCGCCATCGCCTGCATCGAGAGCAGCAAGGGCCTCTATTGTGCCGGCTCCTATAACGCCTGGGGCTGGAGCGCCCGCGGCGGCGGCTGGCGGAGCTTTGGTAGCTGGAGCGAGGGCGTCTCTGCCCACGTTGCCTACCTGGGCGCCAACTATGGCTCCACGCTTACCCCGGCAGCCGCCAAAAAGTACTGCCCGCCCACGTGGCAGGACTGGTACAACAAGGTTGCAACCCAGATGAACCGCATCTAAGATCAACGTCAAAGGGCCCCAATTGGGGCCCTTTTTCTTTTACGCGACGGAGGTATCGACGACGCCAGTCGCGTTTGCAATGGCAACAATGATAATCATTGCCAACAAGAGCACACCCATAGCCTTGAGTCAGAGCTTTGCAAGCTTTTTACCGCGGTATCTATCGAGTAGCTCAAACCGCCGGCGAAGGCGGCGTTTGTCGAGCATCACAAAATGAATGAGCACTACGAGACCGTCGACGAAGATAAAATACTCAATCGCGAGAAACCACATCGGGTAGTTTTGGTTGGCGCCCGTAGGATGAAAAACGGCAAAATGGCTTCCGGCAAAGAAAACAAGTAGCGAAAGATAGACGAATGCGTTCCAAATGCGCCCAACGGTGTCGGGAATGCGGGAGAGTAAATTCGGGCGCTCAGGCACCAACGGCAATCCACCCTGAGACTGATCCGTGGGGAGCACGGGCGCAGGGCACACGGCTCGCCGCTCCGGAGGCTCTTGGAAGGAAGCAGCATTCGGCGCGGACGACGCATACGATGCGCGCGCAGCGTGCCCTAGCGCCTTCGCGCTTGCAAAGCGCTTGTCCGGATCGAGCGCCATCGCCATGCAAATAACATCGGCAAGCGAGGCGGGGACGTCGCGTGCCTCGCATTGCTCGCACATGTTCCGACCTGGCTTGGGATCGTCCCCCGTCAGACAAAAGAACAGCAGGGCACCGAGCGCATAGACATCGCTGCGCACGCTCGTCTGGCCAAAACCGTACTGCTCGGGTGGCGCATAGGGACGCGTGCCAAACTTAACGGTATCGGCATCGGCTCCCTCACGCCACACGCGAGCGATTCCCAAGTCGATAATCACCAGCGATGAAAATGTCATGCCTGTATCGGGCGTATAGTTCGCGCCCGACACGATGATATTCGAGGGCTTTAGATCGCGATGGATCACCGGAGCGGCCATCTCCCCCGCCGACGCAAAGCCGGCATGGAGCTCCGCAACTGCATCACAAAGGGCGCCAAACAGCTCACAAGCATAATCGGGCGTCGCACCCAAACGCCCCACCAGGGCCCCGAGCGTTTCGCCTTCGATGTATTCCATGACCACGCAAAGCTCGTCGCCCACGCGGCGGCAATCGACAATCCGAGGCAAGTGCTCGTAACGTCGCCCGGCATGCTGGGCCGCAAACAGGCGTTCATACGCCCCGCCAATCTGGGCCGACGCGTCGATGCGCTTGCGAACAAAGGGACCGAGAGATCCTCCGCCGGAGCCCTCAAAGTACACGAGCTCGGTCGTCTCGACGTCGGAGTGCTTGAGCACACGGTCTACGCGATAGCTGTCATCACGCTCAAGTGACGTCAGGTGTCCGGCGAGCGCAGCGGTCAGCTCATCATCGGAATATGTTGGGCTCTGAGTATCCATAGCGTCCATAATAACGCAGGGCGCGGACGCCCCATGACGCCCGTGCCCTGCACGTTCTAAATATCGTGAACGGCGCTTCCGCCGGCAGCTAACTGTTAGCTCACCGTCTCTTCACCAAAGCGATACAGCTCCTCGTTCACCTTTTGCAGGCTGCAGCCACGATCGATACAGAAAATGATGATGGCGTCACGGCGGTCCTTGCAGTTGAGGACATTGGCGCCCGCCGCCGACAAGGCGCGGTTGGTCTCCTTGAGCGTCAGCGCCATGGCAAAGGCAATCTGCAGCACCTTATTGCGGCTCGGATGCCGCGCACCGGTAAAGATCTGATAGCCAAACGTCTCATTGAGGTCGGCCATACGCACCACGCGCGAACGCTCCAGCCCCTTTTCTTCCAAAAGCTGTTTCAGATACCCCGAAAGCGAAGGGGCGGTAAAGTCGTGCTCTTTGATATAGCCCTCGATACTCGGGGCATCGAGCAGCTCGTTGAACAACTCTTCGGTTAGCTTCTTATCGGGCATATGGCCTCACCTCCCCAGATCGCATAGTAATCATGTTGTTTATTCTAGTTAAAAGCCGCTCACATCAGAACGTTCCCAGCTGGCAACCTGATCGGGAGATACCGTGCTCATCGCTTCGAACTTCCAGGTGCCGCCCGCTTTGAGATGGTTGGTGTTCGCAAGAGCCGTTCCCACCTGATTGCCGTCTGCGTCATACAGAACATACTCGATCTGAATGTAGCTTTGCTCTCTATCCGTATTATTGGTCAACGTGCCAGTGATCTTATACGCGAACTGATTAGACGTATCCCCGGCCTCATCCGAAACCGTATAGGGTTCTTGTGCCTCTTTTTTCTCCTCGACTTGCTGGGTCTGTTCGGCAGGCTTTGCTGCATCACCCGTAGACGAATCGGACGAGTTACCGCCCATAGAACCTACGACGCCGGCAACAACGAGCACCACGATGACACCCAGAATGATCTTGCCGATCGGCTTCTTTCCCTCTTTTGCCATTATGCATCCTTCCTACGATCCGGCTACCGCGCCGGCACACAGCACATCGTAGGAGGCAGCGAACTCAAATTCATTAGCTGGGAGCTAATGTCGCAGCACAGCTTGCCACCTGGCACTCATTGAGTCTTTTTTCCTTCACCGAACTCATGCCTTTATTGTTGACTATTAAACATTTAGACGTAAACTGCTTTGTTACCTTGTCAACATCTGAAAGGAACCTCATTGGGAAAAGACGTACTGGTGCAGCAACTCGTCGACTCATTCGACAGCTGGCCAACCAAAAAATCCGGTTGCGGATCGTCCCGCATGACACAAGAGCTCTATCCTTTTGACAAGCTCTTCTCTCCCATCAAAATTAACAAGCTCACCGTCAAAAACCGCATTGTCATGGCGCCGATGGGCAATATCGACATGTGCGAGGAAACTGGTCGTCCCAGTGACATGATGCTGCAGTACTTTTTCGCCCGCGCCAAAGGCGGCTGCGGCCTCATCACAACAGGACTCGTGCCGGTAAGCCACGGCATCGATACCACGGTCACCGAGCTGGACAAGCTCACCTATTTCCCGCGCATCGATCGAAGCCGAACCGTTATGGCAGGCTGGCGCGACCTTGCCCAAGGTGTCCATGCCTTCGGATCGCGCATTTTTGTCCAGCTTACGGCCGGACTCGGCCGCGTGGGCAACCCGCAATGCCTCATCACGCAAAAGAAGTTTCCGGTCTCGGCGAGTTTCTTGCCTAACTACTACATCCCCGCCATTCCATGCATGCGCCTCTCGGACCAAAAGCTGCGCCGTATCGTAAACAATATCGGCCAAGCGGCGGCCGATGCTCATGCCATGGGCATCGATGGCGTCTATTTGCATGGGCACGAGGGTTATCTTATCGAGCAGCTCGGAAACCCCGCCTTTAACCATCGCAAGCTCGGACGTTATGCCGATTGGCGTCAGTTTGGCCTCGATATGATCAAAGAAATCCGTCGCCGCGTTGGGCCCGACTACCCCATCATGTACCGCATCGACCTTTCGCTTGCACTCGAGGAAACCTATGACGAGCAGGTCATGAATTCGACCTATCTGGGACGCATGCGCGGCGGCCGCACAGTCGAACAGACCCTGGGTTATATGGAAGAGCTCGTGGCGGCGGGAGTAGACATCTTTGACGTCGACCTTGGTTGCTATGACAACTGGTGGATGCCCCACCCGCCTGCGAGCATGCCCGCAGGCTGCTTCGTTCCCGTGGCGCGCGCCGTTCGAGAGCGCTTTGCCGCCGACAAGATCCGCTCCAATGCCGGCCTTCCCGTACCCGTTGTCGCGGTGGGTAAGTTGGGCTACCCCGACATTGCTGAACGCGCCCTTCGCAATGGCGACGCCGATATGATCATGCTCGGACGCCCGCTGCTTGCGGATCCCGAGTGGCCCAACAAGGCGTACGCCGGTCGCGTGGCAGATATTCGCCCCTGCATCGGATGCCAGGAAGGATGCCTCAACGAGTTTGTCGAAGGGGGCCATCCGCAGTGTGCCGTCAATCCACGCTGCAGCTTTGAATACCTCATGCCCCAGACACCCGCTCCCGCCAAAGAACCCAAACGCATAGCGGTGATAGGAGCCGGACCCGCTGGGATGGTCTGTGCGCTAATCGCCGCGCGTCGTGGCCACGACGTAAAGCTCATCGACGCCGAAGATGAACTTGGAGGAAAACTCCTCTCCGCCAGCGCCGCCCGGATCAAGTTCGACCTCGATAACTACCGATCATATCTTGTTCGACAGGTGCGCGAGCAGGCAAAAAAACCCAACGGGAACCTGACACTCGAACTTGGACGGGCAGCACGCGCCGAAGATCTTGCAAAAGCAGGCTTCGACGCAATCGTGTGCGCGACAGGCACTTCCAATGCGATACCGCCCATCCCCGGCCTTACGGAGCTTGCAGCATCGGGCCATGCCGTGCAGGCAACGCAGCTACTGCGCCAGCCCGCACTGCTTGGCAACGCCAAAACCGTCGCCATCATTGGCGGAGGGGCCGTGGGCTGCGAGGTTGCCCAATGGCTCACTGTCGAACACGGCATACCACAGGTCAGCGTAATTGAAATGCTGCCTCACATGATGCAGGGCGCCTGCACGGCAAATCGCGGCCACCTACTCCATGCGCTCAGGGGACGCAATGTGCGGCTCCTCAATATGACACGCTTCGAGCGCGCGGAGGTCGACGGCAAACGCGAGTCTGGAGCCCCATCGAGGTGTGCGCGTCTCCACTTGAGTCGCAACTGCCACAAAAACGTTCCCGACCCCTACGTCTCGTGGTCACCGGTCTTGCCCGAGAACGTCGAAAACCCGCTTGCACCCAAAATCGGCAACGACTGGAAGTCACTCGAGCTAACCTGCGACCTGGTAATCATTGCCTGCGGCGGACACCCCGACGACGCGCTGTTCTACAAACTGCAGCAGACGCACGCCGCAGACGAGCTGCATAACATCGGCGATGGGTTTGCACCCGGTCGTGTGCTCGAAGCGGTCCGTGCGGCATACCGACTCGGCACCAATATCTAACACGAAAGGATGGGCTCACAGATGAACCTGACCTCCCAACAACAAGCCCTGCTCGACGGCGCCAAGGGCCCCGCCATGGCCAAAGTGGTCAAGACCCTCGTTATGTACGGCGAATGCTTTGGCGCCGAGCGCATGGTTCCCGTGACCGGCGCAAACGGTCATCTTGTCACAAGTTTTGGCCTCTCCATGCTCGGTCCAGTCTATGACCTTATGGATGAGCTGCTGAAAGACGGCGCCCTGTCCGGTCAGTCATTCTCGGTCGACCCGAGGCCCCTCGACCCCGCCGTCCCGGCCAACCCGCTGCAAAAGTTGCTGTTCAAGATTATGTATTCCAAACAAGACGATTATGAGGCACAGCTGCGCAGCATGGGCCTATTGGACAACGATGCTTTCACCTGCACCTGCTACCAGCCCGAGGTTGGCAATCGACCTCGGCGTGGCGACATCCTAAGCTGGGCAGAAAGCAGCGCCGTGGTCTTTGCCAACTCCGTGCTGGGTGCTCGCTGCAATCGCAACTCCGGCATCATCGAGATGTTCGGCTCAATTGCCGGCTTTGTCCCGGAATTCGGCCTGCTCACCGATGAGGGCCGCAAGGCGACCTGGATCATCGAAGTCGACTGCAAGCGCAAGCCCGAAGCGCAAGTGCTTGGCAGCGCCATTGGCATGAAGGTGATGGAAGACGTCCCTTACATTAAAGGCCTCGACCGCTGGCTTGGCCGCGAACTCACACCCGGCACGCAGGACTACCTTAAGGACATGGGCGCCGCCAGCGCATCGAACGGCGCTGTCGGGCTCTACCACGTGGACGGCATCACGCCCGAGGCCGTCGAACAAGGCGAACACCTCATAGCACCAGACGCCCGAATCTATCGCATTGACGACGCCGAGCTGGAACGCATCCGCTCGAGCTACCCCGTTATGTGGAAGAACCCGGGCGCGCGCCCCAAGCTTGCCTTCATCGGCTGCCCCCACCTCTCGTCTGCACAACTCGTCCATTGGGCAGACGCCATCTGCGATGGGCTGAGCGCCTCCGGCAACTGCCGCGTGCAAGTACCCACCGTACTGACCGCCGCACCATCCGTGGCAGACGCCTTCCGCAAGACTGCGGCATACAGACGCCTCTCGACTACCGGTGCCGTCGTCTCGAGCATCTGCCCGCTTATGTACACCAACAACCCGCTGTGCGGCAGCATGCCCATCATCACCAACTCCAACAAGTTGCGTACGTACTCGGCATCGCGCTACTACACCGACGACGAGGTGCTCGCCTACGTCACCACCGGAAAACCAATCAAATAGGAAGGCGACTCCTCATGGAAAAAATCTTTCACGGCCGCGTCGTTGTCCCCGGAACTGCCCACGCCAAGGCACTTGTCTCTCACGGAGGGCTCAACACACTCGCATCGTTTCAGAAGGCACTGATGTTTGGCGACAAAAAGGCCACGTGTTCCGACCAAAACAATCCCGACTTGTACGGCAAACCTTTGGCGGGATGTGCCTTGTGTCTTCCGCAGACTATCGGCTCCACCACAGGCGGCATGGTGCTCTTCTGCGCCACCAAAATGGGGCGCCAACCCGCATGCCTGCTGTTTTCCAAACCCATTGACAGCCTTGCCGCCGCTGGCGCGATCCTCTCGGGTGTATGGACCGACACCCCCATGCCCACCATTGACAACCTGGGCGATGAGTTTCTCGATGCTGTGTCGACGGGAGACGCCATCACCGTGACCGAAGACGGCACGGTCATCGTCGGCTAAGGCTATCCGACCCGCCGCCCGCAGATGAACAACGTGTTTCGCCATTTCCCACGCGCGGTGCGGGCGATAATCTTGACGTATTCGATATACAACACGAAAGGAGTCCCACCATGGGAGCATCGGTATCGGTCGCACAGGGCGCGCCTCTTGATGCAGGCACCTACAAGGCAGACGAGGCGGCCGTCGAGCGCTTTTGCGAATTGCTGCGCATCCCCACCGTTTCGCGTGAGAACATCGCCGAGCGCGACGATGAGCCCTTCAGCCAGTGGATTCCCACGCTTCAGCGACTTTATCCGCATTTCTTTAAAGTCGCTGAGCTCACACGCGTCGACGACTTTGGCATGCTCCTGCGTTGGCCTGGCGCCGATTCCGCCTTGGACCCCATCGTCATGATGGCGCATCAGGACGTCGTGCCCGTCGAGGGCCAGGACTGGGAACACGATCCCTTTGGAGCCGAGATCTTCGACGGCGAGATCTGGGCCCGCGGATCACTCGACACCAAGTGCATCGTCTCGGCTTTCTTCGAGGCCGCCGAGCATTTGATTGCCCAGGGCTTCGTTCCCCCGCGCGATGTCTGGTTCTTCTCGAGCGATGGCGAGGAAATCGCCGCACCTACTGCAACCCATGCAGCGCAGTGGCTTCGCGAGCATAACATCCATCCCTATATGGTGCTCGATGAGGGTGGCGCAGTGGCAACCGACGCCCCGCTCGGCGTCACCGAACCCGTTGCCATGGTAGGCGTGTCCGAGAAGGGCCACGTCGACCTTACCGTCACGGCGCGCGCTGACGGCGGCCATGCCTCTACGCCTGCGGCAAACGATGCCTGCCGCCTTCTCTGCCGTGTATGCGAGACCATCTCTGCCAACCCCGGCAAGCCGCAGCTCACGCCTGCCGTCGAGGCCACACTGACCGAGCTGGGTGCCCGCAGCAGCGCAACGTTTCAGGCAATCTTTGGCAACCTCTGGCTCACACGCCCCGCGGTTACCAAGATTATGGCCGCCAGCCCCGAGACCTCGGCCATGCTGCGCACAACCTATGCGCTCACGCAGCTCGAAGGCTCCAACGCGCACAACGTGCTGCCACCGGTCGCTCGCGCCAATTTCAACGTGCGCATCGCTCCGTTCGAGACCATCGCCGATGCCGTTGAACGCGCTCGCAGGCTCGCCGCCCAGCAGTGCCGCGCCTCGGGCGTAAGCCCCGACCATGTCACCGTCGAAATCAACGAGGCGATTCCCTACACCGAGCCCGCGCCCGTCTCGCCTTACGAAGACGATGCCGCCTTCAACTACATCCATCGCTGCGTGTCGGGTGTCTATCCCGAGGCCGGCTTTGCCCCCTACGTGCAGAACTCCTGCACCGACTCGCGCGAGTTCAACGAGATCTGCGATCGCGTCTACCGCTTCTGCGGCTTCATCTACTCGGGCGAGGCGCGCAAGCTCATCCATGCCGCCAACGAACGCATCGGCGTCGACGTCTACAAGCGCGGTATCGAATTCTATGTGGCGTTTCTCGCCAACCTTGGACAACTGTAGGACGGGAGGGCCGACATCGCCCCTCCCCGCTTTTACCGACCAGGAGAACCAGCATGACCCAACCAAATCTTAAACGGGCGGCCCGGCTCGACACCAAGGCCGTCGCCCTCGCCTCCTTACCCTTTATGGGCATGATCAGCTTTTGGCAGGTCTACGACGGCATCGTTCCCAAGATGCTCACAGGGACCTTTGGCCTATCCAACTCGCTCACCGGCGCGATCATGGCCATCGATAATGTCTTTGGCCTGTTCCTGCTTCCGCTCTTTGGCATCCTCTCGGACCGCTGCGCAAGCAAACTCGGGCGTCGAACGCCCTTTATCTTGGGCGGCTCCGCGGTGGCAATGCTCTCCGTCCCGCTCATCGCGATCGCCAACAACATGGGCAGCCTACCTCTGCTCATTGGCGCGATTATCCTCACGCTTTTGGCAATATGCGCCTACCGCACCATGACGGTTGCCATTGTGGCAGATATTACGCCTCGCCCACTTCGAACCAAGGCAGACTCAATCGAAAAGATCGTCGGCTATGCGGGAACGGGTCTTATGCTCGTCGCCATCTCGGTCATGGTTCCCAAGGCCGACAAACCTGATTATCTTCCGCTCTTTATCTTGCAGGCCGCTTTTATCCTCGTGTCAGCCGTTGTCTACGGCATCTTTGTCCGTGAGCCCGCCCTCGTCGAAAAGATGCGCGAGAAATCGCTGTCAATGGGCATCGACGAGGATCAGATTGACAAAGACGACTCCCCCGAGGCCGGCGGTAAGGAACGCGTTGCAGACACCGACGTGCGTCGCTCCATCATCATGCTGCTCGCCGCAACGTTTTTCTACTACATGAGCTATAACGCCATGACCACCAATATCAGCCGTTATGCCGATTTGTTCTATGGCATGGAGGGCGGTTCCTATGCCATCATCAATATCGTGACGATTGCAGGCGCGCTGCTAAGCTACGTACCCCTGGCAAACCTTTCGCTCAAAATCGGCCGCAAAAAGGTCGCCCTGGGCACCGCCGTCATCATGGTTTTGTGCCCCGCGCTTCTTTGGCTGGCACCCGGTTTCTCGCCCGTGTTGTACGGGATCTTTTTGTTGATGGGCGTCGCGCTGGGCGGCGTGGACCTGTGCGTGTACACGATGATTCTGGAGTGCTGCAGCTCCCAAAGCGTGGGCCGCTACTCCGGTTACTACTACACCGTGAGCATGGCGGCTCAGGTGGCGACGCCGATTCTCTCCGGCATCGTTATGGACGTGGCGCCGTCGATGCTCTTCGCCTACATCACGGCAATGGGCATGATTATGGCCGCGAGCATTGCCGCCGCCAAGCACGGCGATGCCATCTTGATCGACGAGGTCGCTCGCCGCGAGGCAGCCGAGTAAGACCGAATTGACTACCGAGCGAAAGGGGCCGGATAGGCAAAGTGCCCATCCGGCCCCTTTTCGGTTCATCCTCAAAAAGGCAATCGAAGCCTACCCCACCGTGACGGATTCCCCAGTAAAGGTACTCACAAGCAACAAGAAAAAGAACGCCAGATAACTGATGCTCAATAGGTAGGCGACAACCAAAAAGAAGGCCCATCCGACATTGGTCTTGCCGTCGGCACGGCGTTGCTCGCGAGAACGGCAGAGCCAAATCGTCACGCCAATGGCCACAATCAACAGCGCAAGTGCCGCTGCTGCCAGTCCAGCAAGCGCAAACATCACGCCAATGCTCACAGCAATAACCGGGAGCAGCAGCAAGCCGCACCCGCACCCACCAGGACTATACACGGCAGACCATCGGCGTCGTTCCATCGTCACTCCAAGCCAAGCAATCGTTTGTAGACATCGAGGCCTTTGAGCAGGATTTCCTCGTCAAAGAGCATGGTATCCGTATGCAGGGCACTCGTGGCATAGGCGGGGCAGCCCTCGGTGTCGCTCGGATTATCCCGACTGACAGGAACGCCCGTGCCCAGCAAGAAGAACACACCCGGCAGACAACGCTGGTAAAAGGCGAAATCCTCGGCGATCAGCAAAGGCTCATCTACGAACTGTAACTCGGGCAGAGCAGGCGCGATTCGGGCAAATAACTCGGGGTCGTTGTCAACCGGCGGATAGCCCTCGGCAAAGTCGAGATCGTACGTGCAGCCCGTTGCAGCGCATGCCTCATCAAGCACGCGGTGCACGCCCTCGCGTGCACGGTCGAACATGTCGTCTGTAAACACACGCAGGCTGCCGGCCACATGGGCCTCCCCCGCCACCGCATTGCAAACGGTACCGGCCTGCAGCAGACCAAACTTGCCGATACAGGGCTCGTCGGTGCCCAGCTCGTCCATCAGCACGCGCTCGGCAACCAAAAACTTCGCTGCCGCCAACGCGGCATCGTGCGACTCCTCAACCGGCACACCATAGGTCTTAGCAATATGGATGCTCGTACCGTGAATATGGATATGCGTCTCGCTCGAACGCGCCAGCAGCGGACCGGAACAACTCGCCAACGTGCCGGCAGGCAGATCGGGCCACACATGGAAGCCAAAAATTCGGTCGACCCCGTAGCGCTCGAACACGCCGCTCTCGCATACCGTCTTGGCGCCACCGGTCGTTTCCTCGGCCGGCTGGAACACAAAGAGCACGTTGCGCTTGATGGCACCCGGCTGCTCGCGAATCGTACGGTCGACATACGTCGCGGCGGCAAGTGCCATGGCCATATGTCCATCGTGTCCGCAAGCGTGCATCTTTCCGGGATGCGTCGAGGCAAAGACCGCACCCGTCGCCTCCGCGATGGGCAGGGCGTCCATGTCGGCGCGAATCGCCGTGGCATGCGTGGCACCAACGCCAGCGTCGAAGAAAGCGCAGACGCAGCTGGGGCACGGATGGGTCACTTCGCAGGTGAGTGGTGCCAACACGCCCTCGATATAGGCTATTGTTTGAGGAAGATCGAAATCGAGCTCCGGAATGCGATGCAGGTCGCGACGATAGCGACGAAGTTCTTGGAGCTCGGTCATAAAGGATCCTTTCATGGGGCATTTCCATTCACACAATATTGTGATGCAAAATTGTGACGCCCTTGTTTCCAGCATATCCCTGCATTTTTTAAACGTTATATACGAATACTCTTGTTTGGTAAAGTGCAACGTGGTAGGGTCGTTACCACTTGATAGAGGCGCGGGCACGAAGAACCGCGGGCGAGCCGGCAGGCTTTGACCCCGTGGGGAGGCGAAACCCGCCGAACTGGGCTTTTCGGGCACGAACAACCTGGTGGGCCTGCGGGAAACACCCGCAGGACTGTCTGCAGCAATGCGGGAGCGCTATCCGGACATTGGGTCCACGCTATGCGGATTCGATGCGCAGATGGCGCCGTCTGGATAGCGAGGTTTACGGGACATGGCATTGACCCCCAACGAGGCATATGCGGCCAAGCAGCCGTTTGTGGACAAGGAGACGCTCGAGCATATCGTTGAGCAGTTCCCCACGCCGTTTCATCTATATGACGAGGCGGGCATCCGCCGCAACATGCAAGAGGTGCGCGATGCCTTTGCATGGAACCCGGGCTTTAAGGAATACTTTGCCGTCAAGGCCAATCCCAACCCGGCGCTCATCTCCATTCTCAACGAATACGGCTGCGGCTGCGATTGCTCGAGCTATACCGAGCTCATGATCGCCCGCTCGCTGGGCATCACGGGACACGACATCATGTTCTCGTCCAACGACACACCGGCAGCGGACTTTGAGCTCGCCGACAAATTGGGCGCCATCGTCAACTTTGACGACATCAGCCACATCGAGTTCTTTGAGCGCGTCGCGGGCCCCATCCCCAAGACGGTCAGCTGCCGCTTTAATCCGGGCGGCCTGTTCCAGCTCTCCAACGGCATCATGGATAACCCCGGCGACTCCAAATACGGCATGACCACCGAGCAGCTCTTTGAGGCTTTCCGCATGCTCAAGGCCAAGGGCGCCGAGAATTTTGGCATTCATGCCTTCCTTGCCAGCAACACCGTCACCAACGACTACTACCCCAAGCTCGCGCGCATCCTCTTTGAGCTTGCCGTGCGCCTGGAGCGCGAGACCGGTGCACATGTCGCCTTCATCAATCTGTCCGGCGGCGTCGGCATCCCCTATCTGCCCGAGCAGCAGGCCAACGACATTCACGCCATCGGCGAGGGGGTGCACGCGGCCTACGACGAAATCCTGGTTCCCGCCGGTATGGGCGATGTGGCCATCTGCACCGAGATGGGCCGCTTTATGATGGGGCCCTACGGCTGCCTGGTCACCAAGGCTATCCACGAAAAGCAGATCTACAAGGACTATATCGGTGTCGACGCAAGCGCCGTCGATCTGATCCGTCCTGCCATGTACGGCGCCTACCACCACATTACGGTAATGGGTCAGCCGGGTGGCGCCGACAAGACCGCGGCGCCTGTCACTAACACGTACGACATTACGGGCAATCTGTGCGAGAACAACGACAAGTTCGCCATCGACCGCGAGCTACCGCAGATCGACATGGGCGATGTGCTCGTGATCCACGATACCGGCGCGCATGGCTACTCCATGGGCTACAACTACAACGGACGGCTGCGCTCCGCCGAGGTGCTGCTGCGCCCCGATGGCTCGGCCGACCTCATCCGCCGCGCCGAGCGTCCGGGCGATTACTTTGCCACACTCGACGTGCTGCCGAGCGGCCGAGAGCTGCTGGCCAAGTCGCGCGCCGAAAGTGCTCGCCGTCGCGCCCAAGACGAGCGCCTGGCAGTCGCCGCCCAATGGAACAAACGCATCCAGATCGCGGACGCGAAGGAGAAGAACATGGACATCCGCAATCTCGAGGGCTCAATCGTCGCCCTTGTTACGCCGTTTAAAAAGGACGGCAGCGTCGACTTTGACGCACTCGAGCGCCTTATCGATTTCCACCTGCAAAACGGCACCGACGCCATCCTCACCTTGGGCACCACCGGCGAGAGCGCCACGATGACCGACGACGAGGACAACTCCGTTGTCGCCGCAGTGGTCAAGCAAGTTGCAGGACGCATCCCCGTCATCGCCGGCTCGGGCTCCAACTCCACGCAGACCATGCTCACCAAGTCGCTCACCTACCAGGGCCTGGGCGCCGACGGTCTGCTGCTCATTACCCCCTACTACAACAAGGCCAATGAAGAGGGCATCTATCAGCACTTTAAGACCGTCACCGATGCCGTGGACATCCCCTGCATCCTGTACAACATTCCCGGCCGCTGCGGCTGCGGCATCAGCGAGCGCAACGTAGAGCGCTTGGCCGCGCACCCCAACATCATGGGTATTAAGGAAGCCTCGGGCAACGTCGCCTACGCAGCCAAGATCGCCCACCTGCTGTCCGACGACTTCCGTATGTACTCGGGCGAGGACGCACTTACCGTACCGCTCATGAGCCTGGGCGCTTCGGGCACCATCAGCGTGTGGGCCGATGTTCAGCCGCAGCTCGTGCACGACATGTGCCGCGCCTATCTGGACGGTGACGTGGAGCGCGCCCGCAATATCCAGATTGCCGGCCAGCCGCTCATCAATGCCCTCTTTAGCGAGGTCAACCCCATCCCCGTCAAGGAAGCACTCGCCCAGATGGGTATGATCGAGGCAAACTATCGCATGCCGCTGTGCCCCATGGCAGACGACACGCGCTCCGCACTTACCGATGCTCTGAAGGGAGCTGGTCTGCTTGATTAAGACCGTCATTATGGGAACGGGCCGCATGGGCTCGCTCATCCGCACTACCGCCGGGGGCATTGTCAACGCCGCCGGTCAGCCCGTTTTCGACATCGTCGCCCAGATCGGCTTCGACTTGTCCGAGCTCGAGAACGCCCCGGCAGCCGACGTCATCATCGACTTCTCGAACGTCGTGACCTTCGATGCCGTCGTCGCCTATGTCGAGCGCACGGGCGCGGCGTTGGTCTCGGGCACCACGGGCTATACGCCCGAGCAGATGGATCGCCTGCGCGAGCTGGGCCAGAACGCCCGCGTCATGCACTCGGGCAACTACTCTATCGGCATCGCCGCCCTGCGCCATCTGGTGGCGCAGGCCACACGCGAGCTGCCCGGCTTTGACTGCGAAATCGTCGAGACACACCATAACCAAAAGGTCGACGCCCCCAGCGGCACTGCCAAGTTGTTGCTCGACGCCGTCGTCGAAGCCGAGCCCGAGGCAGGTTACCACCCCGTCTATGGCCGCGAGGGTATGTGCGGAGCGCGCGACCCCAAGGAGATCGGCATGCACTCGCTGCGCGGCGGCACCGTCGCCGGCGTGCACGAAGTAAGTTTCTTTGGCCAGGACGAGGAGGTCACGCTCACGCACCGTGCCACAAGCCGTCAGATCTTTGTCAACGGCGCCCTGGCAGCCGCGCAGAAGCTCGTCACCCACGAGCCTGGCTTCTATACGTTCGACCAGGTCATGTTTGCCTAACCAGGTATCAACCGGATCCACCCAAAGGAGAGACATCAAATGAGCAATGCAGCCGAGATGGATGCCCAGGAGATTATCAATTACATCGCCACCGCGCCCAAAAAGACGCCTGTCAAGCTGTACGTGCGTGAGAAACCCGGCATGAAGGTTGCCTGGGGCAACGCACATGTCTACGGCGGCCGTCGCGGCAAGACCGTCTTTGGCGACTGGGACGAGCTCAAAGCTATCCTTGATGCCAATGCCGATTCCATCGATTACTACGATGTGGAGAACGACTGCCGCAACTCCGCCGTGCCCATGCTCGACCTCAAGGGCATCAACGCCCGCATCGAGCCGGGCGCGATTATCCGTGACCGCGTCGAGATCGGCGACCGCGCCGTCATCATGATGGGTGCCATTATCAACATCGGCTCCGTCATTGGCGAAGGCTCCATGATCGACATGGGCGCCGTGCTGGGCGGCCGCGCCACCGTGGGCAAGAACTGCCACATCGGCGCCGGCACCGTGCTGGCAGGCGTTGTGGAGCCCGCCAGCGCCACGCCCGTCATCATCGAAGACGATGTCATGATCGGCGCCAACGCCGTGGTCCTGGAGGGTGTGCACGTAGGCAAGGGCGCCGTCGTTGCCGCCGGCGCCGTGTGCGTCGAGGACGTCCCCGCCGGTGCCGTCGTGGCCGGTGTCCCCGCCCGCGTCATCAAGATGCGCGACGAGAAGACCGACAGCAAGACCGGCCTCGAAGAGGGCCTGCGCCAGCTTTAGGGTTACGCGGTTTTACCAAACCGCGTAACTAGTCGACGCTGCAAACGACCCAGAGCGGCAATCTGACGTTCAATCGTCGGGCATGACCAGAAGGTCAATGCCCTCCTCTTTCACGTCACCTTGCTCGCTCTGGGTCGTTTTCGCTGACGTATGCTCGACCTGCAACGTAATTCAGCCCCATGCAAAAAGGCCGAAACCCCATCCAGGGCTTCGGCCTTTGCTTTCTCGCTGTAGGCGTAACGCAACTTATCGATTCTCGATACTACCGATGTTTTTGAGCTCGATGGAGATGAGGCCGTTGGGCTCGTTGACGAACTCGATGTACTCGGAATTCGAACCCATCTCGGCCGGGAAGCTGATTTCGATACCCGTGTCGGTACGGATCTTGTGATTGCGCACGGCAGCGCGCTCGACCTGCTTGCGCTCCACGGGAACGCGCTCGGGAACCTTCTCCTCGGTCAGTGCCGCGCGCACGCTTTCCTTGATGACCGGTTCGTCCTCAAAGACCTCATCGACGATATCCCAAGGCGGCAGCTCCTCGTCATCCTCAACCTTCTCGGCAACGGCAGCCTTAACCTTGGCGAGTGCCACGGCCGTATTGGCACCATGCTCCTCGGCGACTTCCTCGACCACACGCGTCACGGTGTCGATGACCTCCTTGCCCGATACACCCGTGTCGCACTGCAGCAGGCCATCGGGGATAAGCATACGGTCCTCGCCGGCAATCTTGCGCTTCTTGTCCACGTAGCCGATCTCCATGGTACTCGCGCGCACGATGGCATAGCTCGGCACCTTTTGCGAGGGGTTCGGCAGAATGGCGTAGTGGCGCGCGATGTCGTTGCGTACCTCCCCCTCCTCGCGGCCCACTTCGTGCATAAAAGCCTGCTTGGAGCCCAGCAGCATCACGGCAAACCAGCGGGCATCCTCATCGTCGTCAAAATCGGCCACGAGCACGTCGGTGGACTCGGCTTTCTCGGCTTTGGTGAGCTCGGAAGAGATGAACTCCGCAATCTGCTGCGACAGGTCCACGAACTCGCGCTCGCCAAAGAAATAGCCCTTGAGTTCGCCGCCAAACGCAGAGTTCTCGGCAAACGTGGCACGTTTATTGTCGGCCGAGGTTCGTGCGCGGCGCAGATGCGTGGTCACGAAGTTGCGTACGATACGGCTTTCGATATCGAGCTCGCGCTGGCTCATAACGTTAACGGCAGAGTCAAAGTCCAGGATATGCAGAATCGCGTGATTGATTTTCATATACGGCATTCCGTTCTAGATCGATTTCGGCACGAACCAGTATAGCGGTCGAGCCCGCCCCAGACGCATCGAAGATTGGTGCATCGGGGACAGGTGCTTTGCACCAATGGCTAGCGCAGGAGCTCGGACTGCCAAGCCTCGAGCTGTTCTGCCAAACTCTTGCCGGCAGCGGGCATGTCGATCTGGGGTCGTTTGGGCAGCAGTGCGCATTTAAGGATTGCCACGATGGTCTGCGAGACAAAGCGTCGCGTATCCTTGTCAAAGCCCTGTGCAGCCTGGAGCATCACGGGCAGGCTCTCACGCAGATTCCCAGCGATATCCGCAAACCGCTCAGCACCCGTAGCCTCAAACACGGAGAACAACGCATCCACAAAACGCTCGCGCTCGCTAGGCGACACCGCAAGCAGCATCTCGCGAATGGAACCATCAACGTATCGAGCACCGGCGGACAGGCGCTCGCAGTACACGAAGTCGCGACCATCAACCACCCAGCTAAAGGGATTGTGCTGCAGCAGGCTGAACTCGGTGCTCTCGACGATGGCATAGTCCTCCTGTGTCTCGAACATCATGCCAAAGATCGACGACCGAGGTAGCGTCTTGTCGATTCGACCGGAAAGATCGGCAAAGGCGTCGCCGTTCAGAAACTCCTCGACGAAGCCCGGACCATCATGGGAATACGCCCGCTCGATTCGCTCACGGGCGACATCGGAGCACATCGCCGCACCGTACACCGCAAGGTTTCCACCCTTGGAATGACCTCCGCACAAAAGCGGCCCGTCAATCGCATCCGCCGCCTCGTCCACATAACGCGCCGCGGATTCCTGGGCCGGCACAGGACACCGGAACGCCATGTTAAAGTCCTCTTTCCAGCCCACGATCGTGCTGTCGGTCCCCCGGAAGGAAAGATAACTAAACCCCGCCGGAAACCGGAACGCCATAGCTGCAAACTGCTCTGTCGTCACCACATCGCTCACGGCACGATAGCCGCAAACGTGCACGCCACGGTAGCGAGGGCTTGCTGCCACGGCCTCCAACAAGGCGCGGCTCCCCTCTGGATTCCACAAATCGCCAATCATGTCCTGGTAGCACTCGGCACGCAGCAACTCACGCACTTCCAGCCCCTGCCAACCGGCCAGTTCCGCCATATCACCCGGCAAACGCAAATAGGACAACCACGCAAAGACCAGGCTATCCACCGCGCAGAACGGCCGCTCCTCAAACGGATCAAACGTCGTCTGGGCATAGGTCAAAAAAATAGGCGAATCCGACATGGCCCTCCCATCAACCATGGTGTATAGGGATGGTGCATTGGGGTCAGGTTACTTTGCACCAAAAAGGCGCCCGGGCCGTGTGGACCCGGACGCCTTCATTGTAGCTTTTCGCTCTAGCGAGCTTGATTTAGCAGGAGAAGTCGACGCTGTCGATGATGTCCTTAAGGGCCTTTGCAGAGACGGTGAGCTCATGCTGCTCGTCATCGTTCAGCGGCACGGGAACGCGGCAAACGACGCCGTCGCGGCCAACGACCGTCGGCATGGAGATGGCAAGATCGGACAGACCATACTCGCCCACCATGAGCGAGGAGACGGGCAGAACGGTCTGCTCATCACGCATGACGGCGGTGCAGATGCGCTTGACGGCCATGGCGACGCCATAGTAGGTGGCGTGCTTCTTCTCGATGATGGTGTAGGCGGAGTTCTTGACGTCCTCGGCGATACGCTTCTCAGCAGCCTCATGCTCCAGGTGACCGTGAAGCTCGCAGAAGGTGTTCAGCGGCACGCCGGCAACCTGAGCGCTGGACCAAGCGACGAACTCGGAGTCACCGTGCTCGCCCATGACGTAGGCCTGGACATCGCGCGGGTCAACCTCGACGTGAGCGCCGAGCATCTGCTGCAGACGGCCGGTGTCGAGCACGGTGCCGGAGCCGATGACATGGCCCTCGGGCAGGCCGGACATCTTGATGGCGGCGTAGGTCAGAACGTCGACCGGGTTGGAGACGATGAGCAGAATGCCGTCGAAGCCAGACTTCTTAATCTCGGGAATAATGGACTTAAAGATGCTGACGTTCTTATTGACCAGGTCCAGGCGGGTCTCACCGGGCTTCTGGGCAGCGCCAGCGGTGACGACGATCATGGCGGCGTCGGCGACATCGGAATAATCGCCGGCGTAGATCTTCATCGGCTCGGCAAACGTCATGCCGTGCGCGATATCCAGAGCCTCACCCTCAGCGCGGTTCTTGTCCACGTCGATGAGGACCATCTCGGAGAACAGACCACTCTGCATCAGCGCGAACGCCGAAGACGAACCGACGAAACCGCAGCCGACAATAGCGACCTTCTTCTCGTTAACCATTAGAAACTCCCATCTCTCTCCACAAACAAGCCGCCCGGGAACGACCCGAGCGGCTTGCCGTAATCCCAATACATCCAATCGGGACTTTGATTATGCTCCTATTCGCAGCCAAATATCGACCGTTTACCGAAATTATTTGCAGGATTCGTAAAATAACTGTACGAAATCGGTTTCGAGCTATTGACGAGCCGAAATAAGTTTCTAATACAGGCCCGCCTCGCGAATGGCCTCGACAGCCAAAGCGATCTGGTCGGGCGGCAGGACCAGCGCCATGCGCACGTGCCCCTCACCCGAAGGGCCAAAGCTCGCGCCTGGCGTCACCACAACGCCGGCCTTCTCCATAAGCTCCTCGCAAAACGCCATGGAATCGGTGCGACCACCGGGAAGCTTGGCCCACACAAACATAGAGCCATGCGCGTTGGGACGCTCCCAGCCCAGGCCCTCAAGACCGTCGCACAGGGCATCGCGGCGCTCCTGGTACTTCAGACGCTGCGCCTCGACCTCATCGCGCGGGCCATTAAGGCACGCGATGGCGGCCTTCTGGATCGGGAAGAACATGCCGAAGTCGATCTGCCCGCGCAGCTTGGCAAAGGCCGAGACCACATCCTCGCGACCGACCAAAAAGCCGATGCGGGCACCGGTGACGTTAAACGACTTGGAAAGCGAGAAGAACTCCACGCCCACCTCGAGCGCACCGGGATACTGCAGGAAGCTGCCGCCGGGCTCGCCGTCAAACACGATGTCGGAGTACGCGTTGTCATGAACGATCAACAGATCGTGCTCGCGGGCAAAGGCGATAATCTCCTCGTAGACCTCGGGCGTACCCACCGAGCCGACCGGGTTCGCGGGCAGCGACACGATCATATATTTGGCACGATCAGCAACCTCGGGATCGATACCCGCCACATAGGGCAGGTAATTATGCTCGGCAACCAGCGGATAGTATTCGAGCTTGGCATCGGCGATCTTGGCACCCGCCTCAAAGACCGGGTAGCATGGATCGGGAACCAGAATGGTGTCACCCGGATCGAGCAGGGCCAGGCCCAAATGGCCCACGCCCTCCTGCGTGCCGTTGCACGACTGCACCATAGACGGCGTAATGCCCGAAACGCCAAAGCGGCGCTCATAGTAATCGCACACGGCTTGCTTGAGTTCGGGCAGGTCGCGCAGGGCGTACTTCCACATCTCGGGATCTTGGGCTGCCTGCGTGAGCGCCTCGACCACGTGGTCATACGGCTTAAAGTCGGGCGTGCCCACGCTCATGTTGTAAATGGTCTTGCCCTGAGCCTTCAGCGCGAGCAGTTTGTTGTTGAGCGAGGCGAAGACCTCCGCGCCAAAGCGATCGAGACGCTGCGATGCCTGCATGGTGCCACCTTTCGATATAAAAAACGCGGCGCTCCGACAAGAGCGCCGCGCGATACGGGCCATCAGATTGCAAAAGTGTAACGCTTGCCACCCCCGTATTGGTTCAATTTAGCCAACCTTAGTCAATTGGATTGAGCGCGTCGATCTGCGCAAGCCACAGACGCGAGCTGGCGTCACTCGGCATACGCCAATCGCCGCGCGGGCTGAGCGTCACCGAGCCCACCTTAGGACCATCGGGCAGGCAGCTGCGCTTAAACTGCTGGGCAAAAAAGCGACGGTAGAACGTACGTAGCCACGTGTGGACGGTCTTGGCGTCGTAGACGCCCTCGAAGCTCTTGAGCGCCATGCGGTAGATCTTGCCCGGCTCAAAGCCAAAACGCAGCAGGTAGTAGAGGAAGTAGTCGTGCAGCTCGTACGGGCCCACCAAATCCTCAGTCTTCTGCGCAATCTCGCCGTCGCCCGTGGGCGGCAGAAGCTCGGGGGACACCGGTGTATCGAGGATGTCGAGCAGCGTCTCGGCGATGCGCCCGCCAAAGACATCAGCCGCATAACGCACCAGATGGCGCACAAGTGTCTTGGGCACGCTCGCGTTGACGGCGTACATGCTCATGTGGTCGCCGTTATAGGTAGCCCAGCCGAGCGCCAGCTCCGACAGGTCGCCCGTGCCGATGACAAAACCGCCAGCCTGGTTGGCCAGATCCATCAGAATCTGTGTACGCTCGCGGGCCTGGCTGTTCTCGTAGGTCACGTCCTGCACGGTCGGATCGTGCTCTATGTCCTTGAAGTGCTGTTCCACAGCCGCGTGGATCGAAACCTCGCGGAAGCTCACACCCAGGTCGCGAGCGAGCGACTCGGCGTTCGACTTGGTACGATGCGTCGTGCCAAAGCCGGGCATGGACACGGCCGTGATACCGGTGCGCGGCAGCCCCAGTGCATCGAAGGCGCGAACTGTCACGAGCAGTGCCAGCGTGGAGTCCAGGCCGCCCGAAAGACCGATGACTGCAGCCTTGGTACCCGTATGGGCAAGGCGGGTCTTGAGGCCGGCGGTCTGCAGGTCGAGGATGGTCTCGCAACGCTCGGCCAGGTCGCCATGGTCGGCCGGCACAAAGGGCGCACGGGGGAAGACACGGTCGATGCCGAGTGCATCGTGCAGGACAGGTTCGTCTGCCAGCACGCCCTCAAACGAAAATTCAACGGTCGTGGCCTCCGGCGCATCGTCCGCGCGCGTCCACGTCGTCGAGCGACGGCGCTCGGCAACCAGGCGGTCAAGGTCAACGTCGGCGACGGCCATATCGCAGGTGAGGAGCTTCGTGGCGGCGAGCTTAGATCCGTTTTCGTAGACGAGGTTCTCGCCCGCAAAGACCATGTCGGTCGTGGACTCGCCCTCGCTCGCATCTGCATAGGCATAGGCACAGTACAGGCGCGCACTCTGATTGGAGATGAGGCTGCGGCGATAGTCTGCCTTACCGATAATCTCGTCCGAGGCCGACGGGTTGAGGATCACCGTCGCACCGGCAAGCGCCATCTCAGTCGAAGGGGGCGCCGGCACCCACAGGTCCTCGCAGACCTCAACGCCCAGCACCATGTCCTCGGCACCTTCATCACAGCAGCGGTAGACAAGCCCCGAACCCAGCGGAACCGGACCCTGACCGGCAAACTCGACCCACACAGGATCTGCGGGCGCCGGAGCAAACCAGCGGCGCTCGTAGAACTCGCCATAGTTGGGCAGATACTTCTTGGCCGTAAGACCCAAAAGCTCGCCCGCGCAGCACACGGCGGCGCAGTTGTAGATATTCTCGGCAACTGCAACGGGAAGACCGATGGTAAAGACAATCGGCAGCTCGCGGGTTTCATCGAGAATATGTGCCAGTGCGGTCTCGCAGGCATGCAGCAATGTACGGTTATGGAACAGATCAGCCGCGGTATAGCCGGTCAGGTTAAGCTCGGGCAGCACCAGCGCGCGGACGCCGCGCTCGGTAGCCTCGCGAACAGCCGCCAGCGCAACCTCGGCATTGCCCTCGACATCGGCCACGCGAATCCGCGGCGACGCCGCCGCCACACGCAAAAAGCCATCAGACTGAGAAAGGTGAAGATTCATAAGAATGCTCCCGTGCGTAGACGCCATTCACAACAATTAGCAAGCCCTATTGTAGTTCAACCGCCGGGTGTAACCGCATCCCACCAACTTGGTGAGCAATTGATGAGTTGATGATATCTGTTAAATGTCACGTACGATTCACATCTGGTGGGTACCCTGATGGCTACATGAAACGAAGCAGATTTACACCGGGAGGGCCCCGTATGACAACCAAGTACACCGACGCGCCGCGCACGCGCGTCATGACACCAGCCGCGCTCAACAACGGCGTTCACGAAAACCATTCCATCGGACAGACCATGGCCATCGCGCCCAAAAAGGGCCTGTTCGATGACATTTCCATTCCCCAGATCATCGCCGGCGCCGCAGCCGCCGCCACGAGCGTCGCGCTTGCTTCCAAGATTGGTATTGCCGGTTCAGTAATTGGCGCCGCCGTGAGCTCGGTCATCACCGTTGTGTCCTCGCAGGTCTACCGCCACTTTATCTCTGCCAGCGCCAAAGCCCTCAAAGGTACGCACGCCGACGTCGACTACCCCGCCGGCGCCTATGAACCCGTTGAGTTTAATGCCGAGGAGCACTTAGGCGGCGCCGCAACTACCCAGGAGATGCGCCAGATTGCAGGGCGCGCGACCACGGCGCGCGTCGCCCCCGACAGCCTGCGCGCCAAGGCGGCGGCAGAGCGCAGCCAGACGCAAAAGAAGGTCATCATCTTCTCGATCGCCATCGCCATCGTCGCGGTCATCGCCTGCGCCGGCGCCATCCTTATCACCACTGCCGGTGAGGGCCTGGGCGAGCGCCCCGAGCCGATCCTTTCGTCGCATACGACCGAGCACGACGCGGATAGCTCCGGTCAATCGCAAAGCCAGCAGGACGACCCGCAGGGCAACTCCGCATCCACCGACTCGTCATCGAACACCCCCGATCAATCGCAGGGCGCCGATTCCTCTACGGCCAACAGTGGCACGCAATCCAGCACGACTGACTCAAGCCAAACGACTGACGGCTCTCAACCGAGCACAGGCGACCAGACGAGCGGCAATGCATCGGGCACGGGATCTACCGACAATAGCAACACCAACAGCTCGAGCGGAACCGCTTCCGGCACGGCATCAGACAGCTCGAGCCAAGACACGGCATCGGGCAACTAAGCACGTTTGTCTCTCATAGATAACCGACCTGCATAACGGGCGCGAACCGGCAACGGTCGCGCCCGTTTACCTTGGGCGACGAGATGGCAAGGCCTGTGCGATGGTAAGATGCTTTGGTGTGTAAAGAGGAGATTTGCCATGAGCAAGACAATAGTTACGCCCACGCTATCGCTGGGCAACCACATCTATCTGTATCGTCTGCTGCGCGACGCGATTGGGTGCGGCAAGCAAACGTTTATGACGCAGGTCGAGGAGGCGCTCGCCGCCGGCGACATGACCGCTTATGACCTGGGCTTCGAGTCCACGCGCGAGCTGCTCGAGGAGCTCGACGACTGCATTAGACTGACCGTCTTTAAGGGCGGTCGCCTGTATGCCACCGTCATCGCTAACGATACCTGGGATGCCGCCCTTGCCAAGGGCGAGGACAAGCCCAAGGCAGCCAAGGGAGCCAAGCAGTCCTACAAAAAGAAAAAGCGCGGCGAGAAGGACCTCAAGGCCGTGCGCCCTAAGCACGTTAAGCGTCCCGAGCCCGAAGCCATGGTTGAAGCCGCGCCGGAACCCGAGCCCGAGGCAGAGATCGAAGTCGCTATTGAGGTAACAGCAGAAGCCGAAACCGAAATCGCCGCCACGACCGATTCCAAAGTCATATCCGAGCAGGAAGCCACTGCGGAGCTCGACGAGGCTCCCAAGTCGACAACCGAAGAAGCCGCTGACCAGCCTGAGACGCCTGCGTTCCAAAACAGCGATGTCTTTGGCGACGACTTTGGCGACGAGGCTGAGGACGATCAGTCCGACGAGCCCGCCGATCAAGGCGCTACCGAGTCGGCGCCGGAGCCCGAGACGCCGCAGCCCGCCATCTCGCTCACGGTCGTCTATGATCCCGAGAACGCCAACGCCGGCATCACCACCATGGCATCCACGCCCATCGAGGCAAAGCCGAGCGTCGAGAACGAGAACGCGACGCAGGTTGAGGTTGAAACTGCAGCTGCGGACGCGCCCGTCACCGTGGAGCCCGCAGATTCCACGACCAGGCCGGAAGCGACGCCGGAGTCCGCACCCGTCATCGAGTCCGTGCCCACCTCTGCTTGCGACCAAATTCCCGCACCGGCACCAGCTTCGGCACCCGCAGCAGCCCCAACCCCCGCACCTGCAGCGCCCGCCATCCCCAAGGACTTCCCCGTCGATTTCACAACCGAGATCTTCTGCCCCGGCCCGCTTCTGCACCAGCTGTCAACCTATCTCCCCTACGGCGCCGACACCCTCGGCATCGTCGGCGAGTACTACTGGATCGCCCGCGAGCGCGGTACCATCGAGGTCGCGCGAAACCGCGCAAGCTTCCCCCTGCACTACACGCAGGCCGGCGTGCGCCACGAAGTCACCGTGCGCATCCGCCGCAACACCACCGGCGGTCTCGGAGCCGCCTGGACCATCGATAAAGTCGAGCCTTCTACCAAGTAACAAAAAGGGACGATAACCCTCAAGGTTATCGTCCCATTCTCGTTAGGCCACCTGAGCTCGACTAGTCGCGCGTGAGCTTGCGGTGAATACGATGCGGCTGGGCTGCGTCCTCGCCCAGGCGCTCGATACGATTGGCCTGATAGGCCTCGAAGTTGCCCTCAAACCAATACCAGTTGCCCGGGTTCTCGTCGGTGCCCTCCCACGCCAGAATGTGCGTGGCAACGCGGTCCAGGAACATACGGTCGTGGCTAATGACCACCGAACAGCCCGGGAACTCGAGCAGCGCCGCCTCGAGCGAGGACAGCGTCTCGACGTCGAGGTCGTTCGTGGGCTCGTCGAGGAGCAGCAGGTTGCCGCCCTGCTTGAGCGTGAGCGCCAGGTTCAGACGGTTACGCTCGCCGCCGGAGAGCACGCCGGCGCGCTTCTGCTGGTCCTGGCCCTTAAAGCCAAAGCTCGCCACATAAGCGCGGCTCGGAACCTCGGTCTCGCCCACCATCATGTGGTCCAGGCCGTCCGAGACGACCTCCCACAGGTTCTTATCGGGGTCGATGCCGGAACGGTTCTGGTCGACGTAAGAAATCTTGACGGTCTCGCCCACCTCGAGCTCGCCCGAAGTCAGCGGCTCCAGACCCACAATCGCCTTGAACAGCGTGGTCTTACCGACGCCGTTGGGGCCGATGACGCCCACGATGCCGTTGCGCGGCAGGGTGAATGATAGGTCGTCGATGAGCACACGGCCATCGAACTCCTTGTGCAGGTGATGGGCCTCGAGTACCTTGTTGCCCAGACGCGGGCCCACAGGGATGCGGATGTCGGTCCAGTCGAGCTTCTGGCTTGCGCGGGCCTCGGCCTCCATCTCCTCGTAGCGAGCCAGACGAGCCTTGTTCTTGGCCTGGCGAGCCTTGGGCGAGCTGCGTACCCACTCGAGCTCGGCCTCCATGCGCTTGGCGAGCTTGGCGTCACGGTTGCCCTGAGCCTCGATACGCGCGGCCTTGGTCTCCAGATACGTTGAGTAGTTGCCCTTGTAGGGATAAAGGTGGCCACGGTCGACCTCGCAGATCCACTCGGCAACGTTATCCAAGAAGTAGCGGTCGTGCGTAACGGCAAGCACCGCGCCCTGGTAGTTGTGCAGGAAGTGCTCGAGCCACAGGATCGACTCGGCGTCCAGGTGGTTCGTGGGCTCGTCGAGCAGCAGCAGGTCGGGAGCCTCGAGCAGTAGCTTGCACAGGGCCACGCGGCGGCGCTCGCCGCCGGAAAGTACGTTGACCGGCATGTCGGAATCGGGCAGCTGCAGGGCGTCCATGGCCTGGCCGAGCTTGGAATCGATATCCCAGCCGTCGGCGGCGTCGATCTCGTCCTGGAGCTTGCCCATCTCGGCCATGAGGGCGTCCATGTCGCAATCCGGGTCGCACATCTCCTCGCCGATCTTGTTAAAGCGATCGACCTTGGCAATCATGTCGCCAAACGCCATGCGCACGTTCTCGATGACGGTCTTGTCATCGTCGAGCGGCGGCTCCTGCTGCAGGATACCCACGGTGTAGCCGGGAGTGAGCCTAGCATCGCCGTTGGAGACCTCCTCGATACCGGCCATGATCTTGAGCAGGGTCGACTTGCCCATACCGTTGGGGCCCACGACGCCGATCTTGGCACCGGGGTAGAAGCTCAGGGTCACGTCGTCAAGGATTACCTTGTCGCCATGGGCCTTGCGAGCCTGATACATCTGGTAGATAAACTCCGCCATTTGTCTGTTTTATCCTTTCTACCTGCTGTTTCCATATTCTTGTTTCGCTTTAGTGGAAACGAAATGAGGAAACCGGCTCTGAAGCTTAACGAAAAAGGGGCATGGTTGCCCACACCCCCTAATACTACCTGGGAAAAGTCCCCCGGAACACACTATGAACTGCGTACGCTAGTTTTCCGCAACCTTAACGAGCGGCTCGCTGCGATTTACGCCACAGCAGATACGAGTAGACGTAGACGGCTCCAACCGAACCAAACGCCAGAACCGCAATCACCGCGGCGACGACTTCACTCGAAAGCACGCTGCCTGCCACGCCCATCACAATCAGGCCAAAGCCCAGCACCATAAAGCAGGCACCGCCAAAGCGCTGCGTACGGCGCCAGTTCTCGGGATTGGCAAGCGCCCAAGGCGTCTTGATACCGAGCGTATAGTTCTGCTTCACACGCGGCAAGTAGTTGCCTACGCCGATGAACAGCAAACCGACAACACCGGAAATCAGCACGTTAACCGAACCGACCGCCGGCACCACACCCCAGACCGTAAGCTCTCCCAACCAGCTTATGGCGCACATGAACAAGGTGAAGGCGATTACGAAGCCCTGATAGAACTTGCCCGAGGTTCGATATGCCTCACCTTTGGGATCGATGCGCGGCACCACGCAGAACATTGCGAGAAGCACCAGAGGCAGCACGCCGAGCGCGGAGGCCATCCAGCTGGGACCCCAACCGTCGACGGCGCCGTTCGCGCCCCAGTGCGTGGGAATCTGCCCAGGCAAGCTCGGCATCACCATGAGGTGCGCTACGACATTGGCGACGCACAGAGCGATCAGCGCAATCCACACACGCCGCGATACCCCCGTGGCGTGAATGCCCTTGTTTTCGTTATTCATCCTTATCACCTTCCGTGTTTGTAAAGCCCATAAACCAACCGATCAAGTCCTGCATGACGGTGGTGTTTAAGCTGTAAACGATGTTTTGGCCATGACGTTCGTCGGTCACCAACCCGGCGTTTTTGAGCGTCGCCAAGTGATGGCTCAACGACGGCTTGCTGATTTCAAAATGCTCGGCAAGCTCCCCGGCCGTGCGATTGCCCTCGCGCAGCAGTTCCAAAATGTGACGCCGTGTAGGATCGGCCAGCGCCTTAAAACCCTCTCCCGGCATAGGACCTCCTCTCAGCATTTCGTTCGACGCGCACACTATACTAGATATTTAGATGTTTGTCTAATTATTTAATCTTACACTCAAAAAAATAGCGGCCCCCCGCGCAATGCGAAGACGGCCACTTCTCACGCCAAAAACGTGTTTCGGAGTTGGCTAACCCGCGGCAACGGGTGCCATCTGCTTCAATCTTATGCGAATCCCGACCCCATTTCAACAAGCCCCAAGGGCTCAAATGAAATCGCGATAATACCTATAATGACGATAGCTAAAACACAATTCGCTTCCCCATCGGAGGATGTCTATGACCGAAACCGCTGCCGCTCTCGTCGAGACGCGCGATACTAAGCTCGAGATCATTATGGGGCGCGAGGCGCTCGACAAACTCGCCAACTCCACAGTGCTGGTACTCGGCTGCGGTGGCGTGGGCTCCAACTGCTGCGAGGCACTCGCCCGCGGCGGCATTGGTCATTTCGTCATTCTGGACAAGGACATCATCGCGCCCAGCAATATCAATCGCCAGGCCATCGCCTTTCACAGCACCGTCGGCAAGCGCAAGGTGGACGTGATGGAAGCCATGATCCACGACATCAATCCCGCCGCCACCGTCATCAAGCGAACTGAATACCTGCTGAGCGACAACATCGACGAGTTCTTCGCGAGCGTTTTTGAGCAGACGGGCGACAAGCTCGATTACGTCGTCGACGCCATCGACACCATCTCGGCCAAGCTCACCATTGCCAAATATGCTCAGGACCACGACATTCGTTTGGTTAGCTCCATGGGCGGGGCCAACAAGCTCCATCCCGAGTGCCTCCGCTTTGCCGACATTTTCGATACGGTACGTGACCCCATGAGCCGCATCATGCGCAAAGAATGCAAGAAGCGCGGAATCAAGAGTCTACATGTACTGTTTAGCTGCGAGGAATCGGTTAAGACACAGCCCCGCGACCCTTCCAATATCCACGAGCGCACCGAGTTGGGCACCGCCAGCTTTATGCCGCCCATCATGGGTCAGATGATTGCCGGCGAGGTTATCCGCCAGATCAGTGGCCGCGGTACCGAGCGCGTGCGCGCCGATGGCCAGCGCTTGGACTAGCGGAGCGCGCCGAGATGGAGCCCCGATTATTTGATGCACATTGCCATCTTGATTTAATGGCTCACCCGGACGCTGTTGCCGATGAGGCAACGGCGCTGGGCTTGGGTCTATTTGATTGCGGCGTCGATCCACGCGACTTCGCTAACGCACATGGACGAACCCGTCGCCCTCCTACCGTCATCAAAGGCATCGGCCTCCATCCCTGGTGGCTCGCCGACGAGCGATGCGGCAACGCAGAAATTGACCTACTCTGCCAAATTGCCGCGCAAGAGCGTTTTGTTGGCGAGGTCGGGCTCGACTTTTCCGCTCGTTTTGCCGGAAGTGAGCCGCTACAAATACAGGCATTTGACCGGCTCTGCGATACACTCGTGCAGTGCCCTCTTGCCGGGCGCGTGATATCAATTCACGCCGTTCGTTCGGCAGGAGCCGTACTGGACGTCCTCGAATCGCATGGACTACTCATCCCAAACTCCGACTCCCCCGTTATCATCTTCCACTGGTTTAGCGGCACTTCGGACGAACTCGTCCGCGCGCGTAATGCGGGCTGCTATTTTTCCGTCAACGAACGCATGCTCGCCACCAAGCGCGGTCGCGAATATGCCCGACAGATTCCACTCGACCGTCTACTGCTCGAGACCGATGCGCCAGCCGAACCAAACATAGAGACAAGCGCGCAGTCGCTCATCAAATCGCTCACAAGGACCTCGATGCGCATTGCCTCACTCAAAAACTGTGACGCAAAGCGCATCGAGTCGGCAGTTTTAGCAAATGCGCGCTCTGTTTTTGACCTTCGCTGCCTTCGCTAACCCCTAGTGGGCAAAAATGCTAAATATGAGTACTGTTACCGGAATGGATACATTACTCATATTTGGCATTTTTTGCACACGAGGTCCCGGGGAGGATCCTGCACCTCCCCGGGACCGCTCGGCTATTCGACGATTGGTGCTCCGTGGCCCCAAGAACCTTCCATGCCGCACACGGTCGAAGCAAACCCGGCAGCAAAGTCAAGCGCGCGCTCGATGGCCTCGGCGCCATCCTCACCACGCTTGGCGGAATCGAGATAGCACATCAAAAACGAGGTGAGGAACGAGTCGCCCGCCCCCATGGTGTCCTTCATGTCCGTTACCGGTTTAGCCAGCTGGCGGTAATAACGCTCGCCGTCGTAAGCAATGCAGCCCTCGGCGCCCGCCGTAGCCGACACAAAACGCGGACCCAAGCCCTTCACCCATGCCAGACGCTCGCGGATCTCGTCCTCACTCGCGGCATCCGCCGCACTAAAGAAAGCGAAATCGACGTAGGGCGCAATCTGCTCGTAGTACTCGTCGGTGGAGTCATCCGAAAAGTCAAAAGAGACCGTGACGCCCGCAGCCTTCAGCTTGGGCAGCTCGCGCTCGGTAAAGCAATAGTTGCCCGAATGAACCACATCGAACTGCTTCATGTACGCAAGGTCAAAACGATCGAGGACATAGCGCGCATCGCCACGGATACCGCCCTCGTTGGAGCCAAGGAAGACACGGTCACCGTCAACGACGGTCACACGAGCCGCTCCGTTCTCGCCAATCATCTGCTCGCACTTGTCAAGCTCGATACCCTCATCCTCGAGGCTTGCAATGACATGCTCGGCAGCGGCGTCATTGCCAAAAATGCCCATGTATGCGGAGCGTGCGGCACCGCATTTCTTTGCATAAACGGCAAAGTTCACCGCGTTACCGCCAGGATACATGGTGTGGATATGCTCGTAGCGATCGACGACGTTGTCGCCAAATCCGAGCGCGTTAACGTTAAATGACATGGTATTTACCCTTCTAGTACTCGACGACGCCCATGTAGCGACGGAAATCGGGATCATGGTCAAACACCTTGCCGCGTGCGGCACGCAGCTCGCAGTTCATGGCGTAGAACAGCACCGGGTCCAGATAGGCACGGACGCTCGCCGGCACGGCCTCCATACCGTACTCCTTGGCATCGAGCACCATCAGCGTATCGGTATGCGTCTTAAGGAACGCCAGGGCGCGCTCGTCCATAGCACGGCACTCGCTGGAGCCCATCTGCAGGAAGTAAAAAACGCCATCCTGAGTAGCCTCGAAGGGGCCATGGAAGTACTCGGCAGAGTGGATGTAGCTGCAGTGCTGCCACTGCATCTCCATAAGAGAGCAGATAGCGAAACCGTAGGTCTGGCTAAAGTTGGGACCGCTGCCCAGAATATAGAAGAACTCGTGCTCCTGGCAAAGCTTGGCAAAGCGATCACCCAGCTCGGCATTTACCTTCTCGCGTGCCGGGGGAAGAATCTTATCCATCTCGGCAATACCGGCATACATATCGGCAAGATCGGCGTAGCCCTCCTGCTGATCGAGCAGCTCTGCCGCAAGCGACAGCGAAATGCCAGCGGGGACCTCGGCCTGCGGCACGCCCTCGCCCCACGGGTAGACCCACGTGGTCCATTTACCGGTGTCGATCTTAGATCCAGCGTTGTCGGTCTGGGCGATCACCGTAGCGCCGGCAGCAAGGGCAATCTCGCAGCCCTCGACGACCTCGGGGGTGTTGCCACTGTGGCTACAAGCGATGACCAGGGACTTCTCGCCCAGACGACGCGGACGCATGATATCGAACTCGCGAGCCGTATAGATATACGAAGTGAAGGTGGTTGCCTCGCGCTGCAGAAGCTCATGAGCCGGGATCAAATCGATCATGGAGCCACCGCAAGCAATCCAGTAGACGCTGTCGAACTTGCCCCTCTCGGCAATTGCCTCTTTGATCAGATCGTGTGCGTTCATATCCAGTTCCTTTCTTATTTGGCCCGCAATCAATGACGTTGGTTGCGTAGCCGATAGTTGGTTTAGTCAATCAGATATTTATCGAATGCGGCCATGTTCTTGGCATCTGCCGCCGCCGGGTCATCGTAGTAACGACCGTCCGTGATTTCCTGGCCCAGCATGCCGTCGAAACCATGGGCGTTGAGTGTAGCGACGAAGGCGTCCATATCGTGCTTGCCATCGCCCCACACCAGATGGCCATACGGGTCACCGTCGATAAAGTGCATCTCGTGAATTGCCCCATCACCAAAGGCAGCAAACCAGTCCTCGAGCGTCTCGCCTGCAACGCCCATCGCGGTTGTATCAACCATGGGCTGTAAGTACGGACTCGCGACCTCGTCAATCATGCGCTTCGCATCGGAAACCGTCGTCACAAGGTTGCTCTCCTCGGGGCGCAGGCTTTCCATCGTAAGCACCAGACCGTGCTCGCCAGCATACTCCGCCAGAATGGACAAGTGCTCGCGGCTGCGCTTCCAGGCTTCCTCGCGGTCCTCGTCCCAGTCGCCCCAGCCCGAGTTGACGGACATACGGTCGCACCCAAGTACCTCGGCAAGCTCAATGCCGTGCTTAAAGTACGCCAGGCTGCGCTGTTCATGCAGCGGTTTGCGTGCGCAGTACTGCCAAGGATAGACAACATTCTCGGGGCACAGAGTACGATACCTAAGCCCACGGTCTGCAGCCTTTTTCGCCAGGACCTCAGCCTCAAAGTAGCCCGTATGGTCGAGCGTCACATGCGGCTCTGCACACCACAGCTCAATGGACTCAAAGCCCAAACGCTGCTGCACATCAAGGAAGTAATCGAGCGACCACATGATGTAGTGGATATTCATGCCCGCAATCTGCTCGCGGCGCAGCGTCGGTTTGGATTCAGGCATCTTATGCCTCCTTATTTCGATCAAACACGATTTGTCCGTCCGACATCGTCATATCAACCGCAAGATCGCGTGCGTCGCGATAATCGAGGTCGAACACATCCCGATCGAGCACGCAGATATCGGCAAGCTTGCCGACCTCGAGCGTACCCAGCTCGTCTTCGCGCATCAGGTCGTACGCGCCCCCGGCAGTCCAAGCGCGCAAGAGCTCGACAAGCGTCAGCGCGTTGACCTCATTCACGGGCAAACCGTCGGCGAAGAATCCGCCGCACGCGCTGTAGATTGACTCGCCCAGGCTCGGAATCAGCAGCGGCAAATCCGTGCCGCAGCACACCGTGCATCCGGAATCTTCCATGCCGCGGCGATTCCAGCTGTGCAAAAGTCGCGTCTCGCCAATTTGTCGACGCATCATCGACAGGCAATCCTCGCGCCGGTCCAGCGTCAGAATCTGCGGATAGACCTCGCAAATTCCACCTAACTTGCCAAACTCGACAAGATCGGTCGGGTCAGAGTTCTCGAGATCGGTAATCGCATGGCGGCGAAGCATCCGTCCGTGCTCGTCTCGAGGCAGCGAAGCGTATAGCTCCACGGTGCGACGAACGGCGCCATCGCCCTGGCAATGCAAGGAATATCGGAAGCCGTCAGCATCAATTGCACGCAGCTCGTTCTCAATCAGATCCCACTCTGGCTCCTCGACGACCGTCTTGCCGGCAGCGCCCGCATCGGCCGTGTCCTCATAGGGGTCAATCATCTCGGCAAGCCCCGCCCATACGCCGCGATCGGTCATACGGTTGAAGCCAGAAAAACGAACGAACGGTCCCCGGAAGCGCTCTCGTGCCTCGCGGGCATATGCCAGATTTGCACCGGCACCCACCGGCTGCGACATCATAGAGACGCGAACCGTCAGCTCACCAGATTCCTCACGGCGAGCCATTTCGTCGGCAAAGCCGTAGTAGTCATCGAATGCCATCTCCTTGATGGCGGTAACGCCGCGTTCGTTAAGCATGCTCATGTAGTCCGAATACCCCACGCGTACCTCGGGCAGCGCGAGGAAATCGCCCATCATGCGCCAGATCTTCTCGGCATAGCACGCCTGCGGTGTAAAGCCGTATCGCGCACTGGCGGCAGCATTGAGAACGCAGATCTCCGCGCCCGGTGTAAAGCAGACGACAGGGATATCACCAAAACACTCGTCAAACACAGCTGCCGTATTTGCGTTCTCGGCATCCGATGCCAACGTTTCGGGTAGGTTGTGGCCAAAAGCCGCCGCGCAATCCGGATGACCTTCTTTCCATGCACGCAAGAGCGACACGGCCTCTTTGGCATCGGCGATGCCGGACAGATCAGACCCCAACGTCCGCAGCGCCCAGCCCGTATAGAAGGTATGTACATCGATCAGGCCGGGCATGACGGTGCGGTCGCCCAGGTCAACTACCTCGTCCGCTTGGGTCAAATACGAAGCTACCTCACACTTGGTGCCAACCGCCTCAATTCGATTGCCACGGACCGCTACGAAACCTTCAAACGGCGGGTCCCCCGTACCGGTAAAGACGCTCTTAGACGTCAGGACCGTCAAACGATCAGACATCACAACCACCTACACCGGAAGCATGCCAGAGATTGCCGTTACGATCAGGCCAAAGACGACCATGAAGATGAAGAACTTCCAAATGGTCTTCCACCATTGACCAAACGAGATCTTTGCCACGGCAAGGCCGGCAACCGTCATGCCCGCCACGGGACTGATGGTGTTGATGGTCTGATTAGCAAACTGGAGCGCGGTAACGGCGGCTTCGGGATTGAGGCCCATAAGCTCGGTCAGCGGACCCATGACGGGCATGGTGAGCGCCGCAAGTCCAGAGCTCGAGGGAACCAGCAAAGAGAGCAGGCCAAGGACGATATACATAAACGTGGTGTAGACGGCGGCAGGTGCACCGGCGAGTGCAGTAGCGAGCGCCTGGAGGATGGTGTCGATGATCATGCCACCCTCTGCGATGACCAAGATACCGCGAGCGATGCCGATGACGATAGCGGCATACGCAAAGTCGGCAATGCCTTTAACGAACTCCTCGGCGATCGTCTGCTGGTCAAGGCCGCCCAGGATACCGGCGAGCAAGCCCATACCAAGGAACACGGCGGAAATCTCATTCATGTACCAGCCCTGGGTAACAAGACCCCAGACGATAATGCCCATGCCGCAGGCAAAATCGATAAGCACGAGCTTCTGACGGGTAGTGAACTCTTCCTCGATGGAGGCATCGGTCACGGAAAACTCAACACGCTTGAGCTTGTCGTCCTCGTACGTAATGGACGACTCGGGGTTTTTCTTGACGCGCATGGCGTAGCGCATGGCCCATGCGATACCGACGGCAGTGAAGATGACCCAAGAAACGGCGCGCAGCCACAGTTGCGGATTGCCCTCGATGCCAATGATGCCTTGGGCGATCAAGACGTTAAACGGATCGATGGTCGAGGCACAATATCCCAGGTTGGGACCAAGGAAGCAGATGATGAATGCCGTCATCGAGTCATAACCGATACCCATCATGATGGGAATGAAGATGGCATAGAACGGTAGGGCTTCCTCAGACATACCAAACGTAGTGCCGCAAATGGACAGCAGCGTCATCGTGATGGGAATGATGAGGATGTCCTTGTTCTTGAGCTTTTTAATCACACGGCTCATGCCGGCGTTCAAAGCGTTGGTCTTGGTGATGATTGCGAACGATCCGCCAATCAATAAGACGAACGCAACGACGTCGGCAGCCTCCTGGATACCCTTGGTGGGTGCTTGCAGGACCGCAAAGATATCCTGGCCCAGATTGATGGTCTCGCCGGTCTCGGAATCGGTGTAGTTCTTATCGACCTGTTCATAGGTTCCAGCAACGGCAACTTCACGCTCGCCCGCCGCTGTCGAAATCGTCTTGCGCTGATACTGACCAGAAGGAACGATCCAAGTCAGGACCGCAAAGACAACGATCAGCAAGAACATGATCGTATAGACATGCGGTAATTTGAACTTAAAACGTCTGTTTGTCTTCTTCGCCTTCGTATCTGACATAGATACCTCCAAAGAACTCGAGACTGCATCGCATCTCGCCTCAACGCTTGCATGAGGCAAACGTTCTATGACGTTCCATAGATTACCAGCAGCTTTTCCCGTCATCAAGATTATTTCAAACTGATTGCCGCGACGCGGTTGAACGGTTGCGTTCGCGCCGTGAACGGTATGGAGACGCCCGGTGAGATGATCCACCGGGCGTCTCAATTCGCAATGTCCTAGATGTCAAAAACGTAGCGAGACCCAACGATCCGCTGACGACCAATGATAAACGGTCTCCGCTGCTCATCGAAAAAGAAGGCATCCATGTAAAACAAGGGTTCGCCAACGGGAACCGCCAACAGCCGAGCGACCTCGGGCGACGCGCACGCGATCTCGAGCGTGCACGGGTCGGTAAACGCGGGCGTACGGCCCGTCCGGTTGCGCACGAACTCAAAAATGGATTGGTTAGATAGAGGTGCCGTTGATAGATAAGCGTTGGCCTCGTAAACATATATGTTGTTCTCGAGCATGACGGGGACTCCATCGGCAGTACGCACACGCTCAACGCAAATCAAATCAGTTCCAACGGGAACACCAAAGAACTGCGCTTCGGTGGAATCCGCCGGCAGTATCTTTCTCGAAATGACGCGCGCCCCCGGTTCCATTCCGTTAACGCGGCATGCGTCCGAAAAACTCTGAACGTCATCCTTCTGGCGAATCTTGCGCTTAAGCTTGGGGGCATTGACAAACGTGCCTTTCCCCTGTCGCTTCGTTAGATAGCCCTGCTGGACGAGCTCCTCAATAGCGCGTCGCACGGTAACGCGGCCAACTTTATAGTTCTCAGCCAATTCGAATTCGTTGGGTATCCGCGCGCCCGCCTTGTAGGCACCGGAGTTGATTTCGTTTTTAATGATATCAATGACTTGTTGGTACAACGGTATCGCTGCTTTACCGTCAGTTAGCCCTTCAGTCGATGGCATATACCCTCTCCCAGCACAATTCAGTCTAAAGCGGGCTCAAGGGCATTCAACAAGCCCTTAAGCCCGCATTAGCATAAAGTATGCTTGCTGCCGCACCAAAATGTCAGGTATTTACTCATCTGACCCGAAAAACGCGCAACTACCGCGCTCCTAAGAAAGCGTGAGCAGCTCCGGCAGCTGGTCGATAATCTTGTCCGCGGCATCCTGGCTAAAGCCAAAGCGCTCCTCGCGCTTGGCAATGACCGTCAGGCCGGCTCGCTTGCCGGCAGTGATGCCAGGCACCGAATCTTCAACGCAGCAGCAGCGATTCGCGGGCAGCCCCAGCAGGTCCAGCGCATGCAGGTAGATGTCGGGTTCGGGCTTGCTCTTCTTAAACTGCTCGCCGCTCACCACATACTCAAAGGCATCCGACAGCCCGCACGCGTTGAGCACTTCCTCGATGCTATCCATGGGAGACGAGCTGGCAAGCGCCACGCGAACGCCGCGGCGCGGCAGCTCTCGAATCGTATCCACGGCGCCTGGGTTAATCAAAGCCTGATAGTCGCACGGACGCTCATGCGCCCACTCATCCCAACGGGCCAACGCTTCCTCGCCAGTGAAATGCCCCTTACCGGCGCGCTCAAACCAATCGACCAGCATATGCAGGAAGAACTGATGCGAGGTACCGACCTGCCCATTCAACTCCTCTTGAGTCAGGTTAAGCCCAAGCTCCTTGGCAAACGCGGCAGTCTCGCCCAGATAGTAATACTCGGTATCGACAATGACGCCGTCCATGTCAAAGATAACGGCGTCGAACGGAAATGCGGACACGGCACCCTCCCTAACAAAAGGGCGCCTGTAAGCAGGCGCCCGAACCATGCATTATCGGCGATTCTAGCCCAGCAGCTTATCCAACGCCACCGCAATACCGTCTTCGTTGTTATTGGCGGTCACCATCTGGGCTACAGCCTTAACCTCATCGACGGCGTTGCCCATGGCAACACCGGTGCCGGCCCACTCAATCATGGACTTGTCGTTCTGGCCGTCGCCAAACGAGACGACCTCGCTGGCATCGATACCGAGCTTGGGCAGGGCGCCCTCAAGCGCACGGGCTTTGTCGATACCGGGCGCCGTGTACTCAAAGTACCAGTCGGCCGTAAACATGCCCGAAAGCGTCTGGGTAAAGGGCGCATACATCTCCTCGTAATGCGCCTGCAGGTAGGCCGGATCGCCCGCAGTGAGTAGCTTGTCCACAGGATAAGCATCTGCGACCTCATGCAGGCTCTCCACCTCGCGAATCTTAAGATCGCACGCGTCGCGCTCATACTTGACGATATTCTTCTGCGAGCCGTCAGGCAGCGTAATCATGCAGCGGTACGAATCCTCGACATGCAGGTCCCGACCGAGCGAAATCATAGGGATCACGTCAAAATTACGCAGATGATCAATCAGACGGTGCAGCTCGTCAGCCGGCATGGCCTGGTCAAAAAGGACCTCATCGGTCTGAGCGTCGACCACATGCGCGCCATTAAAGGCAACTAGCAGACCGTCATGGTTTTGAAGGTCGAGCTCCTGCGCCAGAGCATGTAATCCCCATGCGGGACGGCCCGAAGCCAAAACGAGCTTAATGCCCGACTCCTGCGCCGCAAGCAGCTTCTCGCGCGTACGAGGGCTAATCGCCTTCTGGTCGTTGGTGAGCGTACCGTCGATATCCATTGCGATGGCTTTGATTGCCATATATGCCTCCTTGCATCGTTTTTATCGCGCACTATCTTATCCGAGCCGGGGCACGTTCGCACAGCGCGCGCATGACGGTTGCAAAACCACCCCATTTGAAACAAACGCAAAAAAGTACTTGCAAAGACACGTTCCGACATATAAGTTGATAAAAGACCGCCGTTGCGGTTTTAAGTAGATCGAGCATATGAAGTTTCAGTTTTTAGCGTGTAAGAGAAAGAAGATCGGCAAAGTACAGCCCCAAACGCAATGACAACTTAATGAGGTAACTGCCACATGTGAGGCACCCAGGGCATTGCTCTCTCGATTTTGAGCACGATGCCTTCCGCCTTGCATGGGCCGTTCCATCCCGCCCCTGCAGCAACTGCCTCACGGGCTCATTGAAAACCGCATAGCACCCCAACGTCAGCACATCACCCACGGCAAGCACATCACTCACGACAACCAACACATCAACAAACAGCACGAACATCAACCGATTGGAGAAGCTATGACAAACCACCACGCTGAAGACGGCGATAAGAAAAGCATTCTGGATGCCCGCATTGAGCGAGCATATGCAAACGAATATGACGCCGCCTTTGCCGCCGCGACCATCAAGAACTACGCGTCGCTACCGCTCGCGACGATCTTGGCCGACCACCCTCAACTGCTGAAGCGCTGCACAAAGATCATGGGCGACCCCGACATTCGCAAGCTGACAGACCCCTATGCCCCAAAACGCGACAACGATTCGTACGTTCTTACCGTAGGCTGCCTAGCCCATATGCTTACGGCGCTCGACACGAAACTCAAGCTCGAATGGGAACCCGACGAGCGTCATGAACTCGAAAGCAAGCGGAACACCCTGCGCACCGCACTGTTCCTTCCGTTGGACGGCCTCAAGCGCTGCAACGTCGAGCTCAATACACAGGCGCGGCAAAAGCCCGGGACCACGGGGCAGAAAACTCCAAGACCCCATGCGGCCATCGTCGACCGCAACCGATATAACCGCATGACCGCGCACTTTCCTGCCGAGGGAGCAGCCATAAGGACGCTGATCGACCTGCTGTGCCTCCTGAGCATCAACGAGCTATTTGAGGGCTATCTCGCCCTTGTTCCCGCAACGGCACCCAAGTCGGTAGCAAAGATCATCGAGACCTGCAGACGCCAGTTTGAGCGCCATCGCAATGGCAACGAGATGAACGCCAGCATCGCGCAGTACTACGCGGCTCATTACAAAAATGACGGATGTGCCCCTGTCGAGCATCAGCTGCGACTCGCCTACACCACGCCCGCCGCAACGCTCCATCGCTTTGGAGCCCTTGGCGCTTGCGAGCCGCACGAACAGGCAGCCTGCCCCACAACCGAGCTCGATCTCAGGCTCGGACGAACCCTGTAGCCCGCCAGCCCCTCCGCGGGCAACAATCCTATTCCACAACACAACCAACAGAAAGGAGTCCTCATGGACACCAATCGTTCCCCCATCATCAGCCCCCTCACCATGCGTGAATCCGCCCGAGGTATCACGCTCACCAGCATTTACGATGAGATGCTCGCCCGTCGCGAGCTCTCCGTCATGGGAAACATCGAAACCCCGATGGCCCACGACCTATGCCAGCAGATCCGCCTGCTCGATGCCACCGACCCCAGCCGCCCCATCACCATATTTGTCGCCAGCGCCGGCGGAAGCGTGCGATCGGGTCTTGCGATCTATGACGCCATGCGCCTTGCATCGTGCCCCATCCGCACCGTCTGCCTGGAATTCGCCGCATCCATGGGCGCCGTGATCTTTATGGGCGGCGACGATCGCCGTATGGCGCCCCATGCAGAGCTCATGATTCACGACCCGCTGATCCCCCAGGGGGCAGGCGGCTCGGCACTTGCGCTGCAGGAAACCAGCCGGCGTCTCATGCAGACCCGCAAGACCCTCACGCAAATCCTCTCGGACCGCAGCGGCCTCACGCCCAAGCGCATCCAGTCCCTCACTGCAAAAGACACCTACCTTTCGGCCGAGCGCGCCGTCGAGCTCGGCTTTGCCCACGAAATCCTCTCGACCACCAAGGAGGTCGCCCATGTCTAACCTCGCCAGCCGCCTCGCCGCATCTGAGTCCGCATCGTCCACCATCCTTGCCAAGGATCGAACGCTTTCCTGCGACACCCGCCAAACGGGACTCAACAACAATGCACTTGTGATCGGCCCCTCGGGAGCCGGCAAGACCCGAAACGTCCTCAAGCCCAACCTGCTGCAAATGAACGCAAGCTACATCGTGCTCGACACCAAAGGCACGCTCTGTCGCGAAGTGGGACCCGTGCTGGCAGCCCACGGTTACCGCGTGCAATGTCTCAACTTCGCCGACCTCAACACCGTCCCGGCCCTTGCGCCCGGCATCGAGCGCTGCGGCTACAACCCCCTGAGGCACATTCGCCGCAAGGCGGACGGCAGGCCCAACCAGCAGGACATCCTCTCGGTGGCAAAGGCCATCTGCCCCATCGAGGACAACAACCAGCCCTTTTGGGATCATGCGGCGGCAAACCTGCTGTCGTGTCTTATCGCCTACGTCACCGAACAGCTACCCGCCGACGAGCAGACGATCAGCTCGGTCATCAAGCTGATCGAGCACCTGCAGGACGGTGCCACGGGTCGATTGTTTGACGACCTGATCACGACCGACCCCCAAAGCTATGCCCTCTCGCTATGGCGGCGCTACGCCATTACGCAAAATGCCGAGCGCATGCACGCGAGCATCGTCGGCATCCTTGCCGAAAAGGTCATGTGTCTGGGATTCGACGGTGCGGCACAGCTCTATCGTGAGTGCCATCAGGTGGACTTCGCTTCCATGGGACACACCCCCTGCGCCCTGTTTGTAACCGTGAGCGATATCGACCGCAATCTCGATCCGCTGACCGGCCTCTTTATTACGCAGGCGTTTATGGGCCTCATTCGCGAGGCCGATAGGCAGCCCGACGGCAGCCTGCCCGTGCCCGTGCGCTTTATGCTCGATGACTTCGCAAATCTGCAGATCCCCCAGATCGACAACGTGCTCTCGATTATCCGAAGCCGCAACATCTGGGCAACGCTGCTGCTGCAGTCGACCAACCAGCTCGATGCGCTCTATGGCGAGGCACGCGCACGCTCCATCATGGGCAACTGCGACACGCATCTGGTGCTGGCGTTCCAGGATCCCGAGAGTGCCCGGGTGTTTTCCGACCGCGCCGACGCGCTGCCCAGCACGCTCATGGCGACGCCGATCGATCGCTCGTGGCTCTTTGTACGCGGTCGCACTCCCGAACAGGTCGAGCGCTTTAGGCTCGAAGACCATCCGCTCTACGGGGAGCTGCCCGAGGCGCAGCGAGGCCATGCGGAGGCCGAGATCTAGGCGCAGGGTTCTCGCAGCGCGCGACGCCCCGGCGATGTTCCACAAAGGCCGTGCGCCCCGGGACCACGGCAAAGCAAAGGGGCCCGTATCCTATCGGATACGGGCCCCTGACTATAAGGCGCGATGCGTTAACAGCAGCGACTACTTGCGGTGAGCGCGGTAGAACTCGATGAGCGCCTGGGTCGAAGCGTCCTGCTCGGCCTTGGCGGCGTCGTCGTGGAAGGCCGGGGTAATCTGCTTGGCAAGCTGCTTGCCCAGCTCGACGCCCCACTGGTCGTAGGAGTCGATGCCCCAGACCGTGCCCTCGACAAACGTGATGTGCTCGTACAGGGCGATGAGCTCGCCGAGTGCGAACGGGGTCAGCGTGTCGCCGAAGATCGAGGTCGTCGGGCGGTTGCCCTCAAAGCAGCGGGCCGGGACGATCTGCTCGGGCGTGCCCTCGGCGCGCACCTCATCGGCCGTCTTACCAAAGGCGAGCGCCTTGGTCTGGGCCAGGAAGTTGCCCAGGAACAGCTCGTGGACATCCTGGCCGCTGTCGGTTGCGGGGTTGGCAGTGTTGGCGAAAGCGATAAAGTCGGCCGGGACCACCACGGTGCCCTGATGCAACAGCTGGTAGAAGGCGTGCTGACCGTTAGTGCCGGGCTCGCCCCAGAAAATCTCACCGGTATCGGAGGTCACGGCGCTGCCGTCCCAGCGGACGTGCTTGCCGTTGGACTCCATGGTGAGCTGCTGCAGGTAGGCCGGGAAACGGTGCAGATACTGGCAGTACGGAAGCACGGCGTGGCTCTTGGAGCCGAAGAAGTTGACGTACCAGACGTTGAGCAGGCCCATCAGCGCGACGGCGTTGTTCTCGAGCGGCGTGTTGCAGAAGTACTCGTCGATGGCGTGGAAGCCCTCGAGGAACTGCTGGAAGCGCTCGGGACCGAACACGACGATCAGCGACAGACCCACGGCGGAGTCGACGGAGTAGCGGCCGCCGACCCAGTTCCAGAAACCGAAGGCGTTGGCCGGGTCGATACCGAAGGCCTCGACCTTGTCGAGCGCAGTGGAGACAGCGACGAAGTGCTTTGCCACGGCCTCGGCGTTCTGCTCATCGGAACCGTCGATAGCACCCTGGGCCTTGAGCTGCTCGAGCATCCAGGTCTTGACCTCGCGAGCGTTGGTGAGGGTCTCGAGCGTGGTGAAGGTCTTGGAGACGATGATCACGAGCGTGGTCTCGGGATCCAAACCCTTGAGCTTCTCGGCCTGATCGTTGGGGTCGATGTTGGAGATATAGCGGCAGTCGATACCAGCGTCGGCATAGGGACGCAGAGCCTCGTAAGCCATGACCGGGCCCAGGTCGGAGCCGCCGATGCCGATGGACACCAGGTGCTCGATCTTTTTGCCGGTAACGCCCTTCCACTCACCGGAGCGAACGCGCTCGGCGAAGGCATACATGCGGTCGAGGACCTCGTGCACGTCAGCGACGACGTCCTGGCCGTCGACGATGAGCTGGCCCTTCTCGGTTGCCGGGCGGCGCAGCGCGGTGTGCAGGACGGCGCGGTCCTCGGTGGTGTTGATGTGCTCGCCGGAGAACATGGCGTCACGGCGCTCCTCGAGCTTCACCTCGCGGGCAAGATCGCACAGCAGCTTGACGGTCTCATCGGTCACCAGGTTCTTGGACAGGTCGAAGTGCAGGTCACCGGCATCAAAGCTCAGCTTGTTCACGCGCTCCGCATCGGCAGCGAACCATGCCTTAAGGTCGATACCCTCGGCCTCGAGCTTCTCCTGATGGGCCTCGAGCGCCTTCCAAGCGGCGGTCGACGTAGCGTCGATAGGTGCGGCAACAGTTGCCATAAAGTCCTCCTCAACATACGGGCGCATACCTCCATGCGCCCGGATAATCAGATGCCCCTATTCTAGCGCAGGTCAAGACCGTAATCAGCGAGCGTTGCCAATCCGCCCCCCAAACGGCGACCGACCAAAAAGGGACAGGTTTATTTTGGCAGGTCAAACGCTTTACCTACCAAAAATAATCCGTCCCTTTATGGCACATATTAGGCCGCGGCGCACACGCTGCCGAGCAACTCGCGCAGAGGAGACCCAATGCCCTCAAGCAGTTCGGGAGCGATAATGGCAAAAACGGGAACCTCGCCGGCTCCCGCGGCAGCAGGCACCTTGCCCTCCGAGACAATGCAACCGTAGGGAACAAAGCCGTCCTCGCCGGCATCGAGCACGGCCATGCGACGAGCGAGTTCGCGCGCAAAGCCGGCAGTATCGGCATCGCCGATCGCCAGGACAAAGTCCACGCCTTCGTCGGTCGCCAGGGCCACGGCTTCGTCGATCAGCTCGTCTCCCCCGTCACCCTCAACCGAGCCACAGCGAAAAAGCACGCGCTCGAGCAGGGCTCGATCAAGCGAGCCGAGCGCCGCCGTGACAAGTTCATCACGCGTATGTTTGTCACCGCCCAGCACCACCAGCGCCTTGGTGCCTCCGTAGTGAGCGACCAATCGTCCGCACCAGCGAGCCACGTCTCCATCCGCAACAAGGCGCGTCGGCATACCAAACCCATAATTGACCATCTTTTCCACAACCCTTCCGTGCGTATAGGCGGTATCAATCGTTAGGCTCATGCTACGAAGCGAGCTTTTCCGAGCTGTTTCGCGCTCTTTAGGGCTGCGTTAAAAACCCGATGCAGCCGCACGACCATACCTGCCAAAAAGGGACAGGTTTTGACGGTGTCCGGTCGAGCGGGTATTATCGAACATGTATTCGATAAGAACATGTGTTTGATGGGAGGACGCGTGGGACACGAGCGTCACACCTATATCTGCATCGACCTCAAGACGTTCTACGCCAGCGTCGAGTGCGTCGACCGCGGGCTCGACCCGCTCACCACCAACCTGGTCGTTGCCGACGAATCGCGCGGGCGCACGACCATCTGCCTTGCCATCACACAGGCCATGAAAGACCTCGGAATCCATAACCGCTGTCGCCTGTTCGAGATTCCCGACGGTATCGACTACATCAAGGCCGTACCGCGCATGCAGCACTACATGGAAGTGTCGGCGCAAATCTACGGTATCTATCTGGAATTCGTCAGCCCACAGGACGTGCACGTCTACTCCATCGACGAATGCTTTATCGACGTGACGCCCTATCTGGACCTCTATCACACCGACGCTGAAGGCTTCGCCTGCATGTTGCGCGACGAGGTCCTGGCGCGCACCGGCATCACGGCAACGGTTGGCATCGGCCCCAACCTATTCCAGGCCAAGGTGGCACTCGACATTACCGCCAAGCACGTACCCAGCCGCATCGGCATACTCGATGACGAGACCTTTCGCAAGGAGATCTGGCCCCATCGCCCCATCACCGACATCTGGGGCATTGGGCCCGGCGTGGCAGCACGACTCGAAAAATACGGCGTCTACGATCTGATGGGCGTCGCGGCGCTCGACGAAAACCTGCTCTACGACGAGCTCGGCGTCAATGCCGAGTATCTTATCGACCACGCCTTTGGGCGCGAGCCGACAACTATCGCCGATATTCAGGCCTATCGCCCGCAGGCAACCTCAACTACCACAGGACAGGTGCTCTCGAAAGGCTATGCCTATGAACAGGCCTACACCGTCTTGCGCGAGATGGTCGACAACGCTGTGCTGGACTTGATCGATAAGCACGTGGTGTGCGACAGCATCTCGCTCTTTGTAGGCTACGCGAGCGAACGAGCCGACATACGCCGCCTCGACGCCAGCGGCACAGCGCAATATGTGGACGGGTGCGGGCACCTGCGTTCGAGCACGTCGAGCATCGAACCCACCGCGACCGCCGGCCCCGAGCTCGCGCCCCGTGCGCCCAAGCCCGTCCAGCGCGATGACGAACGGCGTCGCCTGGTGCGCGAAGCGCAGGCAATCGATGGCATCTTTGTGGGAGAGCATGGCGGCAAACCGCGCGGTGGCTATGCCGCACTCTTTGCGCACTCTAACGCCTCGCGAAAGCTGCCCGAGCGTACCAATTCGTTTAAGAAGATCATGGGCTATTTCGATGAGCTCTGGGCGCAGACTGTCGATCCCAAACGACCGGTCAAGCGCATCAACCTGGGATTTGGCAACCTCATGCCCGAGGAATTTGCCACCATCGATCTGTTCAGCGATATCGAGGCCGATGAGCGCGAGCGCGACCTGGCGCGCGCCGTCCTGGCCGTGAAAGGCAAGTACGGCAAGAACGCGCTCGTCAAGGGATTAAGCTTTACCGCCGGCGCCACCGCGCGCGAACGCAACGAACAAGTTGGAGGACACCGTGCCTAAACCCAAGCAACAGCCCGTGCGCCCGCCGACCGCCTTCGAGCGCCTGGCGGACCCCGAGGGCAGACGCCGCGCCGCCGACCCCAACCTCACTGCCAACGGTGCCGTGCGCGCCAACCGCGCCGCACAGTTTATGCCCTTTGCCGCCCTCACGGGATACTACGAACTCGTGCGCAAGCAGGAAATCACCGTCGAGCCGAAACGTGAGCTCACGGAAGAAAAAGCCCTCGTGCTTTCGAAAAAGCTCGAGGGCCTCAAACGCGGCGACCTGGCGCGCGTCACCTATTACGATATGTACGGCTATCGTAGCCGCACGGGCATTCTCGACGAAGTGTTACCCGCATTCAAGCTGCTCAAACTCAGGGATATCGCCATCAACTTCGACGATATCCAAGGCATCGAGCTGCGTGGTCGAGCCTAGCAACGAGAACGCTTGCGCAAGACGAGAGCAATGCCAAGCACTGCGGCAGCTGCAACCAGCAATCCCAAGACCAGCGTGAGGGTCGAGTCGCCAGCGTGAGGCAGCGAGCCGTCCTTCGGAGTCTTCTTAGTGGTCGTCGAAACGGTCGTCGCGGTGCTGCTCGACTGGTCGTTGCCGCCCGTCTGGCTGCCACCAGGCTGATTGCCGCCACCCGGCTGCGAAGGATCGGTGGGTTTCGTCGGATCCGGAGTACCGGGATCAATCGGATTCTCCGAATTCTCCTTGCGCTGGATCCAAACCTGGCAACCATAGAACGGGTTGGCGGTACCAAGGCACAGACCCTGGTTGGTCACCGCAAAGGTGCGCAGACCATGGTTATACGGATCGTTAAAGCCGTTAGTCGTCAGCGTCGTAAAGTTCACGCCGTCCTCGGTCACATACATATCAAAGCCGCGCTCGGCATCGCGCAGGTAGTACATGCACGTAAGGACACTCTGCAACTTCTTGAGGTTCTCCGCACTCAGCAGTTTATCGAATGCATCCTGAATATCACCCGGCAGCTCGGTGCCATAGGCATCCTCGTACTGCTGCTTCAGGCTCTCATAGCTATCGAGCATATCCTGATACTGGTCGGCAAAGGACTTGAAGTACGCGATCTCGCCATCGATCTTCTGGACATAAGCGGCGTCGTCCTCAACGTCCTGGGACATCGTCGCGGCCTGATCGCAAAGGTCGCCCGCGGCATCCTCCAGCGCATCGCTCAGGTCGCCGAAGCCCTTAGCGACCTCGGTCTTCTCGTCATCGGCCTCGACGGCCTCAGCCTTCTCGTCATCGACCTCGACGGCCTCGTCTGAACCATCGTCCTCGACGGCCTCGTTTGAATCATCGTTCGCAGGCGTGTTCACGGGAACGATGGGCTTGTCAGGAGATTTCTTGTCGAGCAGGTGATCGAGCAGGTCCCTAAGACGCTGAACCTGAGAGTTCCACTCCTCGGGCGTCATATCGATAATGTCGCCATTGGAGAACTGGCCGATCGGCTCAAGCAGGCTCGCGGTATCAAAGGTACCGATATACAGCTTGCCGTCGAACTTCTGCATGCGCCAAATGTACTGGTTCTCATTGCGGCCAAAGCCCGAAGCCAGGCCGGAAATACCGCCCTTGGGGAACTTGACGGTGGGATCGCCAACGACGAGCTCCATGTTCTCGTTCTTGTCCATGCGATAGATGTTAACCGACTGCTCAAGATTGGCATTCACAAACGAGCAGTCAACGCCGCCCATGCCGCTCTTGCCGCCCTCTTCGGTGTTGGATTTGTTGAACAGGATGCGCTCGAGAGCAATCTCCTCGTCGTTATATTCACCGATATAGAGGTAGTCGTTGTAGACGATGAGGTTGGCAGCGCCAGAACGGGTGCGGTCGGGATCGATGCCAAAGCAGTACTTTGCTTTGTCCGTCTCCTGATCGCCAACAATGGAAGTCCACTTATAGCTGCCGTCGGCGTTCTTGTCGCCACGGACCATGGCAAACGACTGCATGGAATTATCATCGGGAGCGTTCTCGGGCGTACCGGTGCAGATGGTCGCATAGAGATGGCCATTGTACGAGACCATATCCCAAATGGCGCCGCCGTAGATGCTGTCCTGATAGCGAATCGCCGGATAGTTAAACAGCGTCTCCGAGTTAGCAATCTCGGTGAAGCTGTCCTGGCCCTTCGAGGGGTCAGACGACGTCAGGATTGTCGATACAAAATTACCGTTCGCGTCTTTACCCACATTACTGATGACGAGCTGGCCATCATGGACGCACATGCCGCGGATACCGGTAGAAATGCCCTGCTTGTAGGCAGCACCGTAATCCTGCATGCTCGAAAGGCCCTGATAGACAACTTTCCACTCATCCGTCTTAGGATCGATCTCATATACAGCAGGCAGGCCGCTTTTGCCGCCATTGGTTCTGACGCTGCCGCAGAAATAGAGCTTGCCCTTATAGCTCACGGCATTGCGGAACAAAGGAGCGACGCCGTTGAGCGAATCAGAGAGCAGCAGCTTGGTCTCACCGGTCTTGGTATTAATCTTGACCAAGATGCCGCCGCTGTCCTTGTCGGCCGTGCCGTCCTCCTTCTGCTGTCCATAGAAGAAGGTGCCGTTAAACATGGACTCCAGCGTCAGGCGCATGGTCTCGGCATCAAAGGAATCGCCCAGCGTGCCGTTCATGAGCGTCAGCGTGTTGCCCATCGCCGCATAGCAGGTGCCCACATAAAGCCAGTCACCATAGCTCGCAGCCGCCCACGTGTAGCTCTGGCCGCGATCGCCTTCGTTGTTGGCCGTATTACCATCGGCGCCCGGAACGGCAACGGCACCGCCACCCTGGTAGTCGACGATGCCATCCGGCTGCGACGTTCCTACCGTAGGATGCGAGAGCTTTTCAAAGGAATACCCATTTCCCGCATTGTAGGTAACGGCACCCGAAGCGTCTTCGGCATGCGCCGGCAGCGGCGATACCAAGATAGCGGCAAGCGCTGCCACCAAGCCAAGTGCTCCCACTCGTCTCATAAGGCTATAACCTCCCCTGTCCTAAAGCCCAGCTTTAGCATTCTTCATTTCTGTCCACGGTTAATTGCAATCTGAGCACAGCAATAATCAGCGTATAAATATACACCTGTAATTTTTTGGACGGGTTAATAGATGCTCGATTGGTAGCGAATTCCGCGCAAACCGTCACCAAACTCCACTTTTGCCGCATCTAAAGGTTATTTTTTGCGCAAAATTTTTGGATGCCGATAGTCGCAATGAGCAGGAGGCCGGTATCCACCGGAGAGGGCAACGCCTACATTTTCATAACGTAATAGCCCGCGCCCCTCACCGCCTTCTCGAGTGTGTCGCGATCAACCGGGAGCTTCGAGCGTACGCGTGCTGTGTGGTCCGCATACGTCACCGTAGCCCACACGCCGTCCAGCGCATTGAGGGCATTGGCTACGTTCTGAGCGCAGCCGTCACAGCTCATGCCGCCGATGAGCAGCTCATCGCAATAGGGGTAGTGAGACTCGACAGTGTCTGCCACCACAACCCCCTTGGCTTTCTTGCCGCTCGCACCATCGCTGCAGCAGCACTTTCCACGCGTCGAAGCGGCAATACGACGCAAGCCAAAGAACATGCCGATGGCGATCACAGCCAGCACGATGATATTTGCGGGATTGAGCAGGTCGCTCATGCGCTCCCCTTTCTCCAAATACTTATACCTATACCCCCATGGGGTGTTCCCATCTTACTCCAAACTCGTGTCGGTTCGGTCAATTAGTTTCCCTCTTCAAACTTTTTTGTTGACCATGGCTTACTTTCGTGTATAAGTTTTCCTAGGCTAACAGTTTAGATCCGTAAGGAGCGCCGTGACTCGAACCATAGACATCCCAACGTTTCAGGCAGCTGTCGTGCGCAACTGCTCTCCCACGCTCGCGGGCATCAAGCCGGCATCGCTCTTTACCTATCCAGGCACCTACGCCCACGGGGACGGCTCGACCGCAACCGAAACCATCGCAGAACGCCGAGCACGCCTGCTCAACGTTATCGCCCAGTGCAATCGCGAGCTTGACCCGCTCGGCATCCACCTGAGCGTTTTGGTCTGGCGACCCTGCGGAGCGCTCGTGTACGTGTACCGAGCCAAAAGCCTCACCACCTATTTCGCAGACCCTCGCGCCCAAACGGCTCTCGCCTCGGAAGGCTACGACACGAGAGACCTTTCGACATGCCTTGTACATTTGGCATCACGCATCACGCTTGCAAGCAATAACGTCGCGGAATGCGCATGTAGCCAGACTCGATGCGCACTACCCCAGCAAGCTAGCTGCAGCAAAGACTGCACCTGCGAGTTTCCGCACGAAATAGGCTACTTCCTTGGATATCCCTACGACGACGTGCACGAGTTTATCGTCCAGCGCGGCGAGAACTACAAGGTCTTTGGACCTTGGAAGGTCTACACGAATGTCGGGCAAGCGCTTGCGACGTTCGAATCCTACCGCGCTTGCACGCAGCACCTCACCCATGTCTATCAGCAGGGCCACAGCCTGGCAAAACTTGCCCAGGCAACCCGATAGAGCATACAAACCGCGGCCGCACGCCGTACAACCGAAAGGACTCAATATGAGCAAGATCGCCGTCGTCTACTGGAGCGGCACAGGCAACACCGAAGCCATGGCAAACCTCGTTGCCGAGGGCACGGCGTCAGTCGGCGCCGAGGTAGAGGTCATCTCCTGTGCCGATTTCTCTGCCGACAAGGCCGCCGGCTATGACGCCTTCGCCTTCGGCTGCCCCGCCATGGGCTCCGAGGAGCTCGAGTACGATGAGTTCCAACCGATGTGGGACGAGGTCAAAGAGACCCTCGGCGACAAGAAGGTCGTCCTCTTTGGCTCTTATTCGTGGGCCGAGGGCGAGTGGATGGACAACTGGAAGGCCGATGCCGATGAGGCTGGCGTCAACGTCGTCGATTCCGTCATCTGCTACGATGCACCCGACGATGAGGGCGAGGCGGCCTGCCGCGCCCTTGGAGCCGAGCTCGTCTAGCGGCAATGAGCTCCGCCCGTAACACGCTCTGCACCAAAACACATTCGCGTCCCAACAAAAACGGGAGCCGGATCACATCCGGCTCCCGTTTTCTGCTATGTCAGTCATATAAAGCGGCTACGAGATATTGCCCAAAAACGCCTTGGTGCGTTCGCTCTTGGGATGGTCGAAGACCTCGCTCGGCGTGCCGTCCTCCACGATAACGCCGCCGTCCATAAAGACGACGCGGTCGGCGACGTCGCGGGCAAAGCCCATCTCGTGCGTCACCACGATCATGGTCATACCGTCATGCGCAAGATCGCGCATAACACCCAATACATCGCGGACAAGCTCAGGATCGAGCGCCGACGTGGCCTCGTCAAAGAGCATCACGTGCGGATTCATCGACAGGGCGCGGGCGATGGCCACGCGCTGCTGCTGACCGCCCGAAAGCTGGCTCGGCATAAAATCGATGCGCTCGGCCAGACCGACCTTGGTGAGTTCCTCGACGGCGATCTTCTCGGCCTCTTCCTTGCTGCGCTTGAGCACCTTTTGTTGCGCAAGCATGACGTTCTTTTTGACCGACAGGTGCGGGAACAGATTGAACTGCTGAAACACCATGCCCAAGTGCGTACGCACCTTATTGAGGTCAACGCCCTTGGCGCAAACATCCACGCCCTCGACGACAATCGAACCACTCGTGGGCTCCTCGAGACGGTTAATGCAGCGAAGCATCGTTGATTTACCCGAGCCCGAGGGTCCCAGAACGACAACGACCTCGCCCTTGTGCACATCAAGATCGATGTCGCGCAGGACCACGTTATCGCCAAAAGCCTTTTGGAGGTTCTTGATGCTGACAACGACCTCGTTGGAATTCGTTTCACTCATGACAGGACCTCCTTACAGACCGGCGATATGATCGGCGGGCGTCGCGACAACCTGTCCGGCGCTCTTGGCGGGACGCTTCTTCTTGGTCTCGGCCGTACCCAGCAGCTTCGCCTCAAGACCGCTCACCAAGCGAGCAAGCGGCAGGGTAATGACCAGATAGAACAGGGCGGCAACCACATACGGCGTGATGGAGCCCGTCGTGGCCACGATGGTGCGGGCGTTCATGACGATCTCGACCACGCCAACGGCGGCGAGCAGCGACGTATCCTTGTAAAGCAGGATAAACTCGCTGGTCAGCGTAGGCAGGACATTGCGGAACGTCTGCGGAATCATAACGTAGAGCAGCGTCTGGAAGGCATTCATGCCCAAGGAGCGAGCAGCCTCGTTTTGGCCCTTGGGGATCGACTGAATACCGGCACGGAAGATCTCGCACAGGTACGCAGACGAGTTCATGGCCATGACGATAACGCCCAAGACGTAGTCGTCAACCTTGACACCGGCAAGCGGCAGGCCAAAGAACGCAATGTAAATCTGCAAGAACGCCGGCGTGCCGCGGATGATATTCACATAGATGCCGGCAAGACAACGAAGGATGCGCGACTTGGAAATGCGCATGAGCGACAGCGCAAAGCCAAAGGGAATAGCCAACGGAAATGCCACGAGCACGATCGAGAGCGACATAAGGAAGCCCTTGAAGACGATCGGCAGGCTCTGGACCAAAATGACCGGGTTCAAGAACAGGCGGAGGAACATATTGGAGTTCCAAGCCTCGACCCACGGCTGCTCTTTAAGGTCGGCCAAGAAGTTATCAAAAGCCGTGACGCCTTTAATCTCCACCGAGGGAATCTTGGAGATCTTCTTGGTCGAGCCGTCAGCCAAGGTGTAGGTTCCGCTAAAGGCCTCGTCGCCGCCCTCGACGGGAAACGTCACGCCGTAAACCTCGACACGGAAAAAGCCGCCGGCAGGCGCCGTCTCGCCAAAGTCGATCTTGAGCGTCTGGCCATCAGCCGTGCACGTGGGTTTCATGGGCGTACGATCCATGAGGTCCTCGCCCGAGAGCATCGTCAATCGCGTGTCATCGGTGCCAAACGTCGTGCCGTCGACAAACGTCAGCGAAAGACCGCTCAGCTCCTCGTCGGCATCGGCCTGAACTTCCCAGGTAATACGCGTCTCGGTGCCGCCGACCACAGCGCTATCCGAACCGGTGTTGGGTCGGGCGGTAATCTTTGCGGTCTCAAGCGCCTGGGCGGTCGTGGGCGCATATGCCCCCGCGCACACCAGCGCGAGCGCCACGGCCATGACGCAGGCTAGCTTTTGGAGCAAGGCAGGCAGTGGAAAACGCTGCTCCGCGGCCCCTTTGTTCAGTCGAGACAAGGTGGCTCCTATCGTAGAAGTTGCCGGCAAAACGAGACGGAAACGCTCTCCGTCAAGAGAAGCGCAAAGGCCCTCTCCGCAAAACGGAAAGGGCCCGCGCGCAATCAAGTAGCTATTTTACTTGATGTTGTACTTAGCCATGAGGGCGTCAACGGTACCGTCGTCGGTCAGGTCCTTGATGGCCTGGTTGATGTCGTCCTTGAGCTTGGTGTTGCCCTGGTTGATGGCGATGGCATACTCCTCGCCGGTGCTGACCTGCTTAACCGTATGGCAGGTGTTGAACTGCTCGGCGGTCAGCTGGCTGGCAACGGAGCGGTTGGTGACTACGGCGTCGCCCTTATCGGACTGCAGGGCGCTGAAGCACTCGGTGGCGTCCTTGTAGGGGACGATCTTGGCCTTGGGGAAGTTCTCCTGGGCAAAGGCCTCGGCGGTCGAGCCAGACTGGACGATGATGGTAGCGTCGGCGTTGTTGAGCTTCTCGCTGTAGTTGTCGGCCGTGATGTCGGTGTTATCGACCTTGGTCACGATAGCCTGATCGTCCATGTAGTAGGAATCGGAGAAAGTGACTTCCTTCTCACGCTCGGGCGTGTCGGTGATAGCCGCGATGGCGACGTCATACTTGGCGCCCGAAGCAACGCCGGGGACGAGCGTGTCAAAGTCATTGTTGACATACTCGACATCCAGGCCCAGCTTGTCGCCGACAGCCTTGATGAGTTCAAGGTCAAAGCCCTGATAATCGCCGTTGTCATCCTTGTACTCAAACGGCGCGTACTCGGCAGAGGTGCCGACGGTCAGCGTACCGTCCTTGACGAGCGCGTACTCCTTGGAGCCGTCAACCTTCTCGACCTTAGCGTCGTCAGAGCTGCTGGAACCGGCATCAGAACCAGATGTGGCGTTGGACGAACCACAGCCCGTCAGAGCAAGGGCGAGCGCCATAGCACCCGTGGCGGCAAATGCGCCAAGCTTCTTCAGCTTCATAATCAGTCTCCTTCCAATGACCCCACGTGATTCAGAGGTCTGCAAAAACTGATGGTTATTATGCACCCGCTTGGAAGAATCTGCAATTAGAAAACTGATTGAAACAAACCTACAACGTGCATGGAACACTCCACTTTATCGCAGCCATTACTGCTGCAACGACCTTAACAGTTTGATTTCAGCCGCATAACCTGCAAGTTCGTTCGGTGTCTCCAGAATGAATGGCAATGCGCGCAAGCGGCCATTCGATACAATATTCTGCATAACCTGCATACCGCCGCCAAACTCTTCACTACCCAGGTAGCCCTTGCCGATGCACTCGTGGCGATCTTTATGGGCGCCGCAGGGATTCTTGGAGTCATTGATATGCACGGCGCGCAGGCGCTCGATACCCACCACACGATCGAACTCGTCGAGCACACCGTCAAGATCGTGGACGATGTCATAGCCGGCGTCATTCACATGGCAGGTGTCCAGGCAAACGCCCAACTTGGCCGACAGCTCGGGGCGTTTGTCGGCAACGCCCTCGATGATGAGCGCCAGTTCCTCAAAACTGCGGCCCACCTCGGTGCCCTTGCCGGCCATGGTCTCGAGCAGCACCGTCGTCTGCTGGCCCTCAAACATCACCTGACACAGGGTGTCGACGATCATCTGAATGCCGGCGTCGGAGCCCTGCCCCACATGCGCACCGGGATGGAAGTTGTAGTAGTTGCCGGGCAGCGCTTCCATGCGCCGCAGGTCCTCTGCCATGGCCTCCAGGGCAAACTCGCGCGCCCGCTCTTTGGCCGAGCAGGGGTTGTAGGTATACGGGGCATGAGCCACGAGCGGGCCAAAGTCGTTTTGCTCCATAAGCTCGCGCAGGGCCGCCACGTCATCCATGTCAAGGTCTTTCGCCTTGCCGCCGCGCGGGTTGCGCGTAAAGAATGCAAAGGTATTGGCGCCAATGGACAGCGCCGTCTCCCCCATTGCCCGATAGCCCTTCGTCGTGGATAGGTGACACCCGATCGTCAGCATCCCCAGCTCCCCCTCATCAGTTGCGGTGAAATAGTTCCTGTCGATGCCTTATTCTGCCGCAAACAGAAACTATTCCACCACAAGTTATAAAAGGGGCATCAGAGATGCGGGCCACCAAGCACTACGGCTACGGGCGCCGGCGTCATGATCCCTCACGCGTCAGCGCCAAGTCCTAGAGGGCTAGACGGATTGCATCGATAATGCGCGCGCAGCGCTGTGTGGCGGCAAGGGGCATGACGGGACTCTCGAGTTTCCCCGCCCGGATGAGCTGGGTCGAATGCTGAATTTCGCCGTAGAAATCATCGACCTCAAACGGGGCATTTATTTCGAGTATTCGTCCGTCGGAGCACTTCACATGGGCGAGCTCGGGGCGATGGAGGCGCTCGATTTCCAACGAGCCCCGCTCGCAGGCAATCGTTAAGCGGCTTTCATATGCTGCTTTGCCGTCGCACGCCATATGAATGGGTATACCGCCAACACTCATATGGATCTCATCGGCCCAATCCACGCGGCCGCCCGATACGTCACGCCAGCGAACTTCACGAGACGAAACATCGCACGCACCCGCAAGCAGATCCTCAAACCACCCGACCGCATAGCAGCCCATGTCATATAGACAGCCACCCTGCAACGGATCGAGTAGATAACTCGAAGGGGACTCACCATAATCGAGTTTTTGCACGCTTTCGATCGAAACGATACGGCCGAGCTCGCCCGACGCAAGCAAGCCCTTCACGCGAGTGCGCATCGGGCAAAACCGATTCTTCATCGCCTCCATAAACAGCACGCCGCACTCACGGGAAACGGAGGCGATCGCATGGGCCTCTTCTTCATTCAAAACGGCCGGCTTTTCGCACAGTACGGCCTTTCCCGCGCGCAGTGCCCGACAGACCCAATGCGCATGCATGCCATGCGGAAGAGCCAAGTAGATTGCGTCGACATCGGGGTCGGCAATCAGCGCATCATAAGCCGCATCACCGTTATCGTCAGCCGTGGCATAACCGTGCGCGGCATCAATCGAAAACGCCCTGCAAAACTCCTCGACATGCGAAGGAGTGCGACCGGCGGCAGCCACAAGCCGTGCCCCGTCCACCTCCTTGAGCGACGATGCAAATCGATGCGAAATGTGTCCAGCGCCCAAAACGCCCCAACGAACCTCACGCAAATCATCACATGAATCCCGATGGCCCACGACAGCCCCCTTCAGTTGCGGTGAAATAGTTCCTGTTTAAGCCCTATTCTGCCGCAAGCAGGAACTATTCCACCGCAAGTTATAAAAGGGTCACGAGGAGCGCGTTTTGCCGAAGGCCTTAAGCACCGCCGTCACGGGGCCAGGCTGAAAACGGCGGCGTACGTCGTCCAAGCGCCCGGGGATATCGATGTGCTGCGGGCAATGCCGCGCGCATTTGCCGCACTTGACGCAATTGCTCACCAGCTTGGGCTCGTTCGTCCGCACCGCGCTCGCCGTAAAGTATTGAGACAGCCCCGTAAACCAGCTGTGCGCATAGCTTGCGTTGTAGGCAGCAAAACACCCAGGGATATTGATGCCTTTAGGACACGGCATGCAATAGCCGCATCCCGTGCAGGGCACGCGATTCGATTTTTCAAACTCCCTCAGCACGCGTGCGATGGCATCGAGCTGAGCAGCCGTCATCGAATCCGGCAGGGCCCGATCGGCCAACGCCGCGTTCTCATCCACTTGCGCGGTATCGGTCATACCCGAAAGCAGCATCGTCACCTGAGGATGGTTCCACACCCACGAAAGCCCCCAGGCGGCCGGAGTGCGCAAATGCGGGTCACAGGCGCCATCGAGCACAGCGCGTGCCCGCGGCGGCAGTTTGCCCGCTAGACGACCGCCCAGCAGTGGCTCCATCACAAACACCGCAAGACCGCGCTCCGCAGCCGCCATGAGTCCTGCCGTTCCCGCTTGGTAACGCTCGCCGGCATAGTTGTACTGGATCTGGCAAAAATCCCAGTCATATGCGTCAAGCACCGTCAGGAAATCCGCCGCGCTGCCGTGATACGAAAAACCAATCTGGCGAATGCGCCCCGCCGCCTTTTGACGCGCGATCCAGTCCTCGATGCCCAACGCCACTACACGTTCCCACTGGGCGGGCGAGGTGATGTTGTGCATGAGGTAATAGTCGATATGGTCGGTTCGCAGGCGGCGCAGTTGTTCGTCGAAAAAACGGTCGAAATCCTCCGCGCACTTGCACGAAGTATGCGGCAGCTTAGTCGCCAGCAACACACGGTCGCGCAGCCCCAAGCGCTCAAGTGAGGCACCCACGCACGCCTCGTTACCGGGATAGAGATATGCAGTATCCAGATAATTAATCCCCTGATCAACCGCACGGGAAATGATGGCATCGGCTGTCTTCGCATCCGGACGTCCCGGCGCACCGGGAAATCTCATGCAGCCCAGCCCCAACGCCGAGATACGGTTACCGCTTTTGGGGTCAACGCGATATTGCACGGCCCCTCCCTTCGCCATCAGCGCCCCGGCAAGGCGAAACACAATGGTCACGCGGCCGAAACATCGTGGAATCGCAATCGAGAACGTATCGTAACGCAGCAGAAATCGAGCTGTCACGGCACCGCTTTAACATCAGCAAAAAGCCCGATGAAAGGAGGCGAGCGTGACCACACGCGAGGATGCCTACCCCTACCCCGGCGAACAATACATCCTCTCGGTCGACCGTTACCAGATCGAGGTCATGGACCATCTGGACGAGCTTCCCGCCACGGGCGCCGTCATCTTCTGCACCTTCCCTAAGGTCCGCGATGGTGTCGGATACCCCGCACGCGTTTTTGCAGTCTGCCCCGCGGCATAAGTTCCCATGCGTTTGTTCTTCTAAATTCCGCCTCCGGTGCACGCTACATGCTCCAGCGGCATACAATCCACCAGGCGCCCCGCACGCGGGCGCCTTTTTGTGAGGAGATGATTCACATGCAGATCAACAAGGTCGCCTTTATCGGCAAGGGCGGCGTCGGGCTACTCTACGGCAGCATGATCGCCCAGGCACTCGGCGACGATGCCGTCGAATACGTCATGGACGACGCCCGTTTCGAGCGTCACGCAGGCGACGCCCTTACGGTCAACGGCGAGCCCTGCGCACTCAAGTCCGTGCGCGCCAGCGAGGCAACGCCCGCCGATCTGGTCATTCTCACGGTCAAGACGACTGGACTCGACCAGGCGCTCAAGACTATGGAACACATCGTGGGCCCCAATACGCTCATCGCCTCGCTGTGCAACGGCATTACGAGCGAGCAAAAGATTGCCGAGCGCTTTGGCTGGAAGCATACCGTTCTTGGTATTTGCCAAGGCATGGACGCCGTGTTCCTCAACGGAGAGCTCACCTTTACCAATGCGGGCGAAATCCGCTTTGGCGCGGCGGCCGGTACGGACCCCGCAGCCATCACCGCCATCGACGAGCTCTACACACGCTGCGGCATCGCCCATACCGTCGAGAGCGACATTGCACACCGCATGTGGGCCAAACTCATGCTCAACGACGGCATCAACCAGACCTGTATGGCCTACGGCGGGACCTACGGAAGCGCCACGGAGCCGGGCTCCGAGCAGCGTCGCTGCTTTGTTTCCGCCATGCGCGAAACGCTTGCGGTCGCCAACGCCGAGGGCATTGAGCTGACCGAGGCAGACCTGACGCAGATGGTGCACCTCATCGAGGGAATCGACCCCGCCGGTATGCCCTCGATGGCTCAAGACCGCGTCGCAAGGCGCAAAACCGAGGTTGATGAGTTCGCGGGCACCATCTGCCGCCTCGCAGCCAAACACGATATCCAGGTGCCGCAAAACGATTGGCTCTATCGACGCATCCGCGATATCGAGAAAAGCTGGTAGCGCCAACGCACCGCATTCAACAGCCTTAACAGCAAAGCCGCCGCAAGGAAACCGTTCCCCCTGCGGCGGCTTTCATCTTCGTCTATGACCAGCGGCCAATCTCACAACAGTTAGCGTTGCGACTCCGGCACCTCGTCCTCGTCATCGCGGCAAAGCAGCACGCCGGCGCTTCCCAGCAGCGCCACTGCGATCAGCGCGCCAACCACGATTGGAGTAGCCCCGCATGCCCCCTGCATGCCCGCAACGAGCGCGGCCGTAGGACCAAGGCAGCCAAGCACCAATGCGACGGCGGCAACGGCGATATCTCGAGCGTTCACAAGACCACTTCCTCCAAGAGAAAGACCTTAATTCTCAAGAACCAGTGTGCCCCGCGCCCATATGCGCGGCGTACTGCCACGGTAAGCGCTCTGTTAGCTCAAGCATGCACAAAAAACGGACGCCCTTACGTTGCCCAAAGGCTCGGTAAAGACGCCCGCCCGTCATGTCCTATTGGCTTATAGCAGATTACCAACCGGTATAGTAGTCGGTGGTTCCGGCTGCGCAGCCGGAGTCATAGACCTTGCACTCGCCCTTGGAACCGGTAAACGTGGAGCCCTGAGCCTTATCGCCCGCGGCAACGACGTAGTAACCATCGGAATCGCGCCAAAAGCCCTCGGAATCCTGAGTCCACTCGCCCGTGCGGTGATGGTAGAGCACGTTGCTGCTGTAATAGGTCTCACGACGACCGTTATAGTTATTGACGCCGCTCGAGCGCGTCAGGCCCGAGCCGTTCGCGTAATACGCAGCAGACGCGTAAGACGAGCCGGAGCCGGCGTTGTAATACAAAGCCTGAACGGCCTCAGCGGCCTCGGCTTCGGCGGCCGCAGCCTCGAGCGCCTCACGCTTGGCATCCTCAAGCGTCGTGCGCAGCTCATCGAGCTCGGTCGATTTGGCGTCGACCTCCTCCATCGTCAAAAGACCGCCCGCACCATCGATACAACCTTGCAGTACAGCGCGCTCGTCATCGGTGGCATAGTCACCGTACATGTTCATGATGATCTGGGCGCGGACCTCCAGGGAATCGCGCTTGGCCCCCATAGAGGCGTTCCACTCCTGCATGGAGCCAAAGCCGTCGCCGCGATAGTCGACGGGCTGCATCAGCGTCGCCTCGGACGGCGTGGATCCGACCGTGTCGGACAGTGTTGCCGCGTGGGCATCGGTTGCGCCGGCGCCCGCTAAAAGTGCCACGGTCAGAGCGGCGGAAAGGGCGGCGGCTTTCGGTTTTCGTGAATCAATCCTCATGTAGCTGGAAACCTCCGTAGTGCGTTTTTGCTGCGTTTGAGCTGCGTGTGATTCGATCGCGCTGCATAGTACCCCGAGCAAATCGCGACCTGCGGTTTTTCTCAAAAGGTGCACGTCATTTGCGTAAAACTCACATCCTCTCAACAGGAGTTTTCCACATCTCGATTGCATAAAGCATGTCAAAAACCCTGTAATAGCGCCCTTCCTATGCAAAAAAGGCGCCTGCGCAACCATTGCTTGCGCAGGCGCCTTGAGCAGGCATTTTATGCAGTTATACCATCGAGTCGCAAGGGGTCCTTGCACAAGTCGCCTTACTCGTCCAGCGCGGCGAAGGCCTGCTTCAGATCCCAAATGATGTCCTCGGCGTTCTCGGTACCGATGGAAAGACGGATCGTGGAGGGCGTGATGTTCTGCTCGGCGAGCTCCTCGGCAGAGAGCTGGGAGTGCGTGGTGGTAGCCGGGTGCACGACGAGCGACTTGACGTCGGCCACGTTGGCGAGCAGCGAGAACACCTGCAAGTGGTCGATGAACTTCCATGCAGCCTCCTGGCCGCCCTTAATCTCGAAGGTGAAGATCGAGGCACCACCGTTGGGGAAATACTGCTTGTAGAGCTCATGGTCGGGGTGCTCAGGCAAGCTCGGGTGATTCACCTTGGCGACGTGGTTGTCACCAGCCAGGAACTCAACGACCTTCTTGGTGTTCTCGACATGGCGGTCGACGCGCAGCGACAGGGTCTCGGTGCCCTGGAGCAGGATCCAGGCGTTAAACGGGCTAATGCAAGCGCCCTCGTCACGCAGCAGGATGGCGCGGACATAGGTCGCGAAGGCGGCAGGGCCGGCAGCCTCGGCAAACGAGACGCCATGATAGGAGGGATTGGGCTCGGCGATCTGCGCATACTTGCCGCTCGCCTTCCAGTCAAAGTTGCCGCCATCGACAATCACGCCGCCCAGCGAGGTACCGTGACCACCAATGAACTTGGTCGCGGAGTGAACGACAATGTTGGCGCCGTGCTCCAGCGGACGGAACAGATACGGGGTGCCGAAGGTGTTGTCGACGATAACCGGCAGACCGTGCTTCTTGGCGATCTCGGAGATGGCGTCGATGTTGGGGATGTCGGAGTTGGGGTTACCGAGCGTCTCGAGATAGATGACCGTGGTGTTGTCCTTGATGGCACCCTCGACCTCTTCCAGGCTATGGGCATCGACAAACGTGGTCTCGACGCCAAACTGGGAGAGCGTATGCTCCAGCAGGTTGTAGGAGCCACCGTAGATGGTCTTCTGAGCCACCACGTGGTCACCGGCCTGGGCAAGAGCCTGCAGGGTATAGGTGATGGCAGCAGCACCGGAGGCGACGGCAAGACCAGCCACGCCACCCTCGAGCGCGGCGATACGGTCCTCGAAGACGCCCTGGGTGGAGTTGGTCAGACGGCCGTAGATGTTACCGGCGTCGGCAAGACCAAAGCGGTCGGCGGCGTGCTGGGAGTTGCGGAACACATAGCTCGTGGTTTGATAGATAGGCACAGCACGGGAGTCGGATGCAGGATCGGCGCTCTCCTGGCCAACGTGCAGCTGCAGGGTATCGAAACCAAAGGTGTGCTCGGGGTTGTTGATAAACTGGCTCATGATGATCTCCTTGATCGAACAAAAGTAATAAGAGTAAGAGAAGTAAGTCGCTGTCTCCTGATCACGCCGACGGGCGCAAACAGGAGCCCGGCATTCGTCTTGGTAAGCAATTCATATGCGGGCCTCCTTTCGCATCCCGGTTCCGTGGTCGGCTTAATTACCTACCGCCTTTGTGTGTTTTGAATAGTACGAGCATTGTTTCCCTCGGTCAATCACTTAAAAGCGCTAATCTGTTATCTGTTTTATAGATAGCAATCGAGAGGATGGCGTCGATGACCCTTCAGCAGCTTCGTTTTCTGATTGCCGTGGCAGAGTCCGGCTCAATCAACGCTGCAGCTCAGCGCCTCTATACCGCTCAGTCCAACATCTCAAACGCCGTCAAAAGCCTGGAACAGGAGCTCCATCTGGAGATCTTTACGCGCTCCAGCCGCGGCGTCACGCTCACCAACGACGGCACCGAGCTTTTGGGCTATGCGCGCCAGGTCGTAGAGCAGGCCGACATGCTCGAGGCACGCTACGAGGACGGCGGCACACCCCAGGCGCGCCTTGCCGTCTCGGCCCAGCACTACGCGTTTTCGGTTGAGGCCTTTGTCAACGTCGTCGAGCGCTGCCGCGACAGTAAGTTTGAGTTCATCATGCGCGAGACCACCACCTCGCAGATCATCGACGACGTCCGCGCATTTCGCAGCGATATCGGCATTCTGTACCTGGATGACTTTAACGCCCGCGTTCTGCAGAAGGCCTTCGCCGATGCCCGCGCAAGCTTCCATCCCCTCTTCGACGCGACGGTCCACGTCTTCGTTAGCGAACGCCACCCGCTCGCACGCCGCCCTCAGCTGTCCCTTGCCGACCTCACGCCCTATACGCGCTACAGCTTTGAGCAGGGAACCTCAAACTCCTTCTATTACGCCGAGGAACCTTTTAGCTATATCCCTTGCGACCGCAACATACGAATCTCGGACCGCGGAACACTTACTAACTTACTTATCACGTCGAACGGTTACACCCTGTCGACCGGTGTCCTTTCCAATGAAATGCAGTGGGGTATGGCATCGATCCCGTTAGCAGACGCCCCAACGATGCACGTAGGATATATCATGCACGACGAGCGCAAGCCCTCTCCTCTCTTGCGGCAATACCTCGACGAGCTCAACCGCATCATCCATGCCGACCAGCTGTCGGAAGACGGGGTAGAAATCGTAGATTGCTAGCCCGCGGCGGGCATGGCGCTACAATGGTCACTCACACGAAGCGTACCCAACGAAAGGAACCATGTGAAGGTCATCATCTATACCGACGGCTCGGCCCGATCAAATCCGGGACGCGGCGGCTACGGCGCCGTGCTCAAGTACACCAACCCCGCCGGCAAGACCTTCACCTCCGAGCTTTCGCGTGGCTACGCCAAGACCACTAACAACCGCATGGAGCTCATGGCGGTCATCGTGGCGCTCGAGGCACTTAACCGCCCCTGCGAGGTCGAGGTCCATTCCGATTCGCAATACGTCGTCAACGCCTTCAACAAACACTGGATCGACGGCTGGAAAAAGCGCGGGTGGAAAACTGCCAACAAGCAGCCCGTCAAGAACCGCGACCTGTGGGAGCGCCTGCTTGCCGCAAAGAGCAAGCATAAGGTGGAGTTCATCTGGGTTAAGGGGCATGCCGGCCACGAGCTCAATGAGCGCTGCGACGAGCTCGCCACCACCGCGGCCGACGGAGCCAACCTCGATATCGACACCGGCTTTAGCGAGAGCGACCTGTAACGGCGTTTTCGCACGCTATTTCCTGCCCCCTCGCGCTACACTCATCCTGTAAACCGAACGGCACGAGGGGGATACATGCTGCGTATAGCAACCATCGGCACATCCATGATCACCGACGACTTTATCCAAGTCGTCAATGCCAACGACCAGACTGTATTCGTAGGCACGCTCTCGCGCAATGCCGAGCGCGGCGCCGCGTTTACCGCCGAGCACGGCGGCGAACGCAATTTCACCGCACTCGACGAGCTCGCGTCCGCCGACGACGTCGACGCCGTCTACATCGGCAGCCCCAACGCGCTCCATCACGAGCAGGCGCTCGCCTGCATCGCCGGTGGCAAGCATGTCATCGTCGAGAAGCCCTTCTGTGCCACCGAAGCGCAGGCGCTGGAAGTCTTCCGCGCTGCCGAGGCAGCAGGTGTCGTGGCCCTCGAGGCCATGCGTCCCCTCCACGATCCCGCCTTCCACGCCATCGAGGATGCCCTGGGCGAGATCGCCCCCATCCGCCGCGCCTCATTGCGCTTTGGCAAGTATTCTTCGCGCTACAACGAAGTTCTCGCGGGGCGCGCCACCAATATCTTCGACTGCAATATGGCATCGGGTTCCCTCATGGACATTGGCGTCTACGCCGTCGAGCCCATGGTCGAGATTTTCGGCATGCCCTCCGGCCTTACGAGCATGACTACTCTGCTCGACCCCACCACGCGACAGCTCACGCACGGCCCCATCGATGGCTGCGGTTCCATCCTCGCCAGCTACGGCGGTGGCCGTATCTCCGTCGAGCTCGCGCACTCCAAAATTACGAATGACCTGCTGCCCTCGCAGATCGAAGGCGAGCGTGGCACTATCCAGATTGACCATCTGTCCACGCCCCGCAACGTCCGCATCGACTATCGCGGCGACGTCGTACGCGGCTCGGCGACCGAGGCACCGCGCGAACAGGGCGACAACGGCCGCGTGCTCGACCTGCCCAAATCGAGCAACACTATGGAATACGAACTCACAGACTTTATCACCGCTATCGACGGCGTTCATCACGTTAAAGATGAGATTTGGGAAACACCGGCTGGGCGCCATGAGCTTGGCCACTATCGCGATGTCACGCTTGTCTCACTGCGCATCATGGATGCCGTGCGTCAGCAGGCCGGCATTACCTTCCCCGCCGATTCAGTCAAGCAGGCCTAGCGATGGGCTTTTTTGACAAGTTCTTCTCCGGCGGCAGTCGAGAGCCTCAAAAACCATCAAACGTTGAGCTCGAGCTGCGCCGCAGGCTTACTGTGCTCGCAAGCGACGAGGCCACTCAAGACACCCCCCTGCGCTACTTCCTGCGCTGGGCGGGGCAAGTCCAGGGCGTTGGTTTTCGCTTTACCAACACCAACCTCGCGCAGGCACGCGCACTCACCGGCTGGGTGTGTAACATGGAAGACGGTTCGGTCGAAATGGAGGTACAAGGCGCGCCCGCGGATATCCTGTCTCACCTCGAAGCGCTCCATGCCTCCTATGAGCGCATGGGAACGCGCTTTCGCCTCGTAGACGCCCAAGTCCGAGCCCCACTTGCCAATGAAGACGGTTTCAGTCCTCATTATTAGTATTGTGTGCTAAATACGGTATCATTTACCTACGACCGTTGATAGAAAAGAGGCGAGGCGCATGGCGATGCAAAGAAGAAACACCAAGCAGCGGAAGCTGGTTCTTGATGCCGTGCGCCAAAGCTACAACCATCCCACCGCCGATGAGATCTACAACGCCGTGCGCGAACAGGACGACAGAATCAGCCGCGGTACGGTCTACCGCAACCTCAATCTCTTGGCCGATGCCGGGGAGATTCTCTCGATCAAGACGCCGGGCGGCAGCCGCTTCGATCGCACCGTCGAGCCGCATGCGCATATTATCTGCACCTCGTGCAACCGCGTCATCGATGTGCCGCTCCCCTTCGACGCCCGGCTCGATGCCAAGGCGTCCGAGCAAATCGGTTGGAACGTCACCTCGCACTACACCATCTTCGAGGGCCTCTGCCCCAACTGTAGGTAGATTTTGGGACATGCCTACTCGGCAAGCAGGCGACGCAGTTCTTCTTCGACCGTGTGCACATAGCGGACGCGGTCATTAATGCCGCGCATGCTGGGATTGCAGCTTTCCATCAGATAGGGATGGCCCACCACGTTGAGCATGTCGCGGTCGTTTTCGTTATCGCCAAACGCCATCATCTCATCGGGCGAAATTCCCAGGGCACGACCGTAATCGGCAAGCGCGGACCCCTTGCCCGAATCAAAGCCGATAAAGTCGGTCCATTCGGTTCCCGACGTCATCACATCGACCCGGTCGCTAAAGCGACGCACAAAATACTCCAGCGCCGCCGGCTGCTCTGTCTCGGGCGTTTGAAACGCAATCTTAATGACATCCTCGTCAATGTCCTCGGGACGGTCGACCACCGCCACATCGCAATGGACCTCGTAACGCAAATGGTCGACGAACGCATCGTTGCCGCTTATGGTGTAGAGGTGCCCCTCGCAGGAAAGGGTTACATCGGCATGGGGGTAGGCGACTACGGCATTCGCGATATCCATAGCAAGGCTACGCTCCATGGAACGTTTGACAACGGCACGCCCCTCGCTCATGACCAGGGCGCCGTTTTCGCACACATAGGCAAGCTCGTCTGCCACCGGGGCAAACAGGTAGCGCAAACTCGCATATTGACGGCCACTCGCCGGCATAAACACAATGCCGCGACGGTGCAGCTCGTCGATGAGCTCAAATGCCTCGGGGCGTGGCTCGCGCTCCCCCGGATGCAGCAACGTGCCATCCAAATCGCAGGCGATCAGCTTGATTCCCTCAAGACCCATATGTTCCCGCAAAGCATCCCATCAACAGCAAGACGGACTTTGAATAGTTGCCTCTCAAAGTCCGTCTTACGCATACGCACGTTAGCCGCGCGCCTTCTTTACGATCGTAAAGTCTGGAACCATACTCACAACAACATCCGCCGCGCTCGATGCAAAGCGTCGACTGGCATCGAGCTCGCGTGTGACCACCGAGAGCCGAACGCCCTCGATGCCCCGGAGCATGCGACCCAAAACCGGTTGCACCGGCGTATACATGCGCACGGTATGCTCGTCCGAGTCACCCCGGAAGAGCGGCGCGTGCATATTGCCGATCTCCCAGCACGCATGCGCGAGCGCAATCGGATCCATGCGGTCGACTTCGACCAAATAGACCTCGGCGCTGCGCAGGCGCACGACAACCGCTACGGGCACCGCGCCCGTGCGGTCGACAGCGAGCACGTCACCGTCGGCAAGACGCTCGCCATCAGTGGCATCCAGCCGGGCATTCACCGTGCGCCCCAGCTCCGTCACGCCCACAAACAGGCGCGCATCAGCCTGGTCCCAATCGAGTAGCAGCTCGTCAACCTCAAAGACGCCACCCAGCTCCCGACGAAGCAGGAGTTCATAGGACGGGTCGTTGAGATTTCCCAAGCGCTCCGTAGCTACCAGGTCCACGGACATCAACTAGTCCTCGACCTCAACGAGCTCGATATCAAAGTTGAGGTCCTTGCCGGCGAGCTCGTGGTTGGCGTCGAGCGTCACGGCCTCGGGCGTCACATCGATGACGACGGCGGGGACAGGCATGCCGCTCGGCGTGGACAGGAAGAGCTTCATACCCTTCTCGATCTGCTCGATGTTGGGAACCTGCTCGGCCGGGAAGGTCAGGACCATCTCGGGGTTGTGCTCGCCGTAGGCATCGGCAGCAGGAATGTGCACGGTCTTCTTCTCGCCCACCTGCATGTCGACAACGGCGGCGTCGAAGCCCTTGATCATCTGACCGGCGCCGCAGGTGAACTCCAGCGGCTCGCCGCGATCGTAGGAGCTATCGAACTGCGTGCCGTCATCGAGCGTGCCGCGATAATGGGTCTTGACCTTCTTGCCCTGGTTGGACATGGTAACCTCCGTGATAAGGGCGGCGCACAACGCGGGCCGCCGTGAACATATGGCGCTAACTATACCCTAGTCATACAATTCAAAGACAGTTTGCAAAGAAACGCTGCAACCGGAGGAACCATGGCATATCCCGTATTTGACTTGCACTGCGACACCGCCGACCGCATCGGCTGGGCCACACTCGATCTCGACCTGCGCTTTACCGCCGGCACCGACGGTTATTTCCCCGGCGACGAAACGCATCCGCAAGATTTCGACCTCATCGAGGGCAACGCCTGCGCCATCTCGCTCGCAAAGATCGGCAACACGCCGTGGGCACAGTGCTTCGCCACGTTTGTCCCCGATGAGATTCCCACCGCCCACGCCGCGCGCTTCCAGGCGCAGATCATGGCGCACATGAGCGGCCAGGCAATGCTCAACCACGACCGCATGGTCAACGTACGCAGCGCGGCAGACATTCGCCCCGCGCTCAAAGACGGCAAGGTCGCCTGCATCCACACCATCGAAAACGCCACGTTCTTTGCCGAGGACCCCGCGCTGATCGAGGTGCTCAAGAGCCTGGGCGTACTCATGTCATCACTCAGCTGGAACGCGCAGGGACCGCTCGCGAGCGGCCACGACACCCACGCCGGCCTCACCGCCGCCGGCATCGAGGCGCTTACGCAGATGGAGCACGCCGGCATGGTACTTGACGTCTCCCACCTCAACGATGAGTGCTTTGACGAGGTCGCCGCCCGCGCCACGCGTCCCTTCGTCGCCAGCCACTCCAACTCCCGCGCGGTTTGCGGCGCCAAACGCAACCTTACCGACGACCAGTTCCGCACCATTCGCGACATGGGTGGCATCGTCGGCCTCAACTACTGCAGCGAGTTCCTTTCCAACGACGCAACCGACAAGACCGCCGCAGACGTCACCTTCGACCAGCTGGCGGCACATATCGAGCACTGGCTCGACCTGGGCGGCGAGGACGTCATCGCGCTCGGCGGCGACTGGGACGGCGCCACTGTGCCCGCTTTCCTCTCCGATGCCAGCAAGATGCCCGAGTTCCAGAACATGCTTTCCAAGCATTTTGGCAAGACCGTGATGCAAAAGCTCTGCAGCGACAACGCGCTTGCCTTCTTCGAGCGTTATTAATTTCACATCCCTTGAGCGGGCCGGCATGCCGAACGGTCGACATGCCGGCCCGTCCCCAATCTGAAGGACCGCTTTTGACGCAGCAGTTTACGATTTCCGTATCCCGACCGGATGGGACGCCCATCCCCGTCGTAGTTACTAAAAAGCGCATCAAGAACTTCAACCTACGCGTCACATCGAGTGGTGAGGTCCACGCCAGTGCACCGCTCGGCGCCAGCCGCGAGCGCATCGAAGCGTTTGTAAAGCGCAACAGTGCCTGGATTGTCAACCGACTTGCCCAGCGTGAGCGACGTCAGGCGACGGCGCGAGAGCCGCTCAGTCCCTCGTCCATCATTGCACTTTGGGGCAAGCCCATCACGGTACAGGATGCGCTCGATCACAACTTTGCATCACCCGCACCGCGACCCAAACAGACCACCTTCGCAAGTTTTATGGGTACCGATGAATCGGACGAAAGCCCACAGGCAAAGCGGCACGCAATCCTCGACGGCCTAACGTCCGATGAGCTCCAAGCCCACATCGACCAGCTCTATACGTCCGAAGTCACATCGGCGCTACGCGATATGGTGCACGCATACGAAATCGCAATGGGTGTCGCCGTTTCCCGCGTTTCCGTACGCAGCATGAAAACGCGTTGGGGCTCATGCACTCCCAAATCCGGCGCCATTCGCATCGCACGCGAACTTGCCGCCTATCCCATCGAATGCCTCGACATGGTTGTCGCCCACGAGCTCGTCCACTTGCTCGAGCCAAGCCACAACCAGCGGTTCCACGTCCTGCTCGACACATACTGCCCCAACAATAGAGCACTGTCCCAGCGGCTCAAGCAGCCACCCATAGAGACGTATTAGAACCGGTTAGCGCACGCGCTCGATCTCGACACCGCAGCTTGCCAGGGGAAGACCGACGGGCGCCCAAGGCTTATCGAGCTTGATGCGCACACCAAGCAGCGAGGGATAACGGCGCAGCAGCATCTGGGCCGTACCCTCAGCTGCCGCCTCGATGAGCTTAAACGTATGCTCGCGCAGATAGCCATCGACATCGTGGCACACCGAGCCGTAGTCAATCGAGGCGTCCAGGTTATCGTGCTCCCCCGCAGCGCGCAGGTCGGCATAGAGCACCAAGGACACGATGAACTTCTGGCCCAGCGCGTTCTCCTCGGGATACACACCATGGTTGGCAAAAACCTCAAGCCCGTCAATGACAATACGGTCGGCATGGCGCAGATCGTCATAGCTCACATGGGGCACCGCCGTTGCGGCGGAAATCTCGCCCCTGCCACGACGGGCAAGCTCGGCACCCTCGGTCTTGGTTGCATTCTCGGGCAGCTTTTTGTTAGTCATCGCGATCGTCTCCTTCGTTCAGAACCCCGACCGCGCATACCGACTACACGCGAATCGACAGGTTCTTTTTATCATCGCTCCAGTTGCAGGCATTGCGCACAGGGCATGCAAAGCAGGCGCGCGACGCTTTGTCGGCTGCATAGAGCAGACGCTCAAGCGGCTGGCTGTTCACGCGCAGCTTTCGATGGCCCAGAATGGCCGTCTTAATGGCTGCGGCATCTGCCGGCTCAAACGCCACGTCTTCGGGCATGCCGCCGAGAATCGCATCGGCGACGCGTTCGCTTGCAACATCATGGGATATACCCGATTCATACTGTTCATCTTTGCCGATATCGTGAAGAAGTGCCGCGGCATAGATGACCTCGCGGTCAAATTTGAGCTCTTCCTCGAGATTCTTGATCCACATAATACGGGCGACATCCAGCAGATGGTCGATACCGTGGCGGCAAAAGATGCGCCCCGATTCCAACTGCGCAATGTTTCCCAGATGCCGCCGGAACAGTCCGTTGGCACAGATGTAATCAATGCGAGGCATGGCACCAAAGGGAGTCAGGCCCGAAGCCATAAAGCCGCGACGCGACGTTCCTTCATCGGTCTTCGATGCAAAGTCGTTGACGACTCTCATGGTTAGCGGCCCAGCATCCTAAAGAATCGCTCCTCGAGCGACGGATCGGTCTCAAAGACACCGCGACGAGCAAGCGTTACGGTCTTGGTACCGGGCTTTTGCACGCCGCGCATGGTCATGCACATATGCTCGGCTTCCATCAGCACGATTGCCCCTTGGGGGGCAAGATATTCCATGAGGGCATCGGCAACCTGTGTACACAGCTGCTCCTGCAGCTGCAGACGACGGGCATAGACCTCAACCGTGCGAGCAAGCTTAGACAGACCCGCCACGCGGCCGTTAGGGATATAGCCGATCGCAGCCTTGCCATAAAACGGCAGCAGATGGTGCTCGCACAGCGAGTAAAACGTGATGTCGCGCTCGATAACTAAATCGTTCGAAGCGACGGCAAAAGTTTTGGACAGGTGCTCCTCAGCGCTCTGGTCCATGCCGCCGGCAATCTCGCCATACATGCGGGTGACGCGTGCCGGCGTCTCCAGCAGGCCCTCACGAGTTGGGTCCTCGCCTATGCCCTCAAGCAACAGCTTTATGGCGGTCTCAACTTTTTCCTGATCGACCATCTAGGCCTCACTCTTCCGATTTTGCGTTCGCGCTATGGTACCACGCCCTCCGGCATCGGCCACAAGCTACATAGTATGGGTCGAATAGACCGGATCGTCTCGCCAAAGCTCCACAGCGTCGCAAAGCGAAACGCCCTCGCGCGCGGCACGAGTGCGCGTGGCGTTCATGTCGATCACCCGCTGATTACTCGAACCCCTAAAACGCAAGGAGATATCGTACAGGTCTTGAACGAACGGGCCGTCCACCAACATATCGAGGCAGGCAAGGATACGGTCCGTCACCTCGGTATGATGACGGCCGCCCGGCATAAGTTCCTCGAGCACGTCGCCGGTAAAGCACCAAATGGTCTTCCCCGACTCCACAGGATAGGCCGCACGCACGCGTTCGATAAAGTCAACGAGACCCGCCTGATTCTCGGGTTCCATGGGCTCGCCACCCAGAATCGTCAGGCCATCAATAAAGGGATGGTCAAGACTCTCGATAATCTTGTCCTCGACGGTGCGATCAAAGGGGTCGCCCGCAGCAAAGTCCCACGCGACAGAGTTAAAGCAGTTCTTGCACCCACGACGGCACCCACTCACAAACAGAGAAGTACGAACACCTTCCCCATCAGCAATGTCGAAATACTTAATGTTCGCGTAGTTCATAGGTAACTCTCCCGGGAGGCCGGGGCATATCATCCCGTCCTCAAACATTCTCGGCCTGCGGCCTGCGAAACTGCGGGCGGGACGATATGCCCCGGCCTCATGCAAAGGGTAACTCAATGAACGAAGCGAACATCGAGTATAGGGTTCGAGGTCCAATAAATACTTTGTTGCAGCTCAACCGACTCCGCAAGCAAACCGTTGTTGCAAGTCAACTCATTTCCGCTAAGAACTTCGAGGGGTGAGCAGACCGCGTGCTGCATCTCAGCTACATCAACTTGGCTGAACCGAGAGGGCCGCTTGGGCTTTTGCTCGATATGAGTTCCGCACGCAAAGAAGGCCACTTAATGTGGCCTTCGTCTTGCGCAGGACTGTCCGAAATAGCGAGCAAATGCCCAAGCGGCCCTCTCGGTTCAGCCCCGGAGCGGTATTAGAGATGCAGCACGCGGTCGCGGATCTCCTCGGTTCGACCCTGGTTCCAGAATTGGGTACCGATGTAGCCGCACGTACGGCGAGCGACATTCATCTTCTCCTGATCGCGGTTGCCGCAGTTGGGGCACTCCCACACCAGCTTGCCGTCATCCTCGACAATCTTGATCTCGCCGTCATAGCCGCACACCTGGCAGTAATCGCTCTTGGTGTTGAGCTCGGCATACATGATGTTGTCGTAGATGTACTGCATCACGCGAATGACAGCCTTAAGGTTGTCCTGCATGTTAGGAACCTCGACGTAGGAAATGGCACCGCCCGGCGAAAGCTGCTGGAACATGCCCTCAAACTTGAGCTTATCGAAAGCATCAATCTCCTCGGACACATGGACATGGTAGCTGTTGGTAATGTAGCCCTTGTCCGTCACGCCCGGGATAATGCCAAAACGGCGCTGCAGGCACTTGGCGAACTTGTAGGTCGTCGACTCAAGCGGGGTGCCGTACAGCGAGAAGTCGATATCGCTTTCGGCCTTCCACTCGGCGCACTTGTCGTTCATGTGCTGCATGACGGCCATGGCAAACGGCGTGCCTTCCTTCTCGGTGTGGCTGTGGCCCGTCATGTACTTGACGCACTCATACAGACCGGCATACCCCAGGCTGATGGTGGAATAGCCGCCCACGAGCAGTTTGTCGATCGTCTCGCCCTTCTTAAGGCGCGCCAGGGCGCCGTACTGCCAAAGGATCGGCGCGGCATCAGAAAGTGTGCCCATTAGGCGCTCATGACGGCACAGCAGGGCACGATGGCACAGCTCAAGGCGCTCGTCGAAGATCTTCCAGAACTTGTCCATGTCTTGATGCGAGCTCAGTGCGACATCGGGCAGGTTGATGGTCACAACACCCTGGTTAAAGCGGCCATAGTACTTAGGTTTGGTCGGGTCATAGTTCAGCGCGTTGGCGACATTGTTAAAGCCGTTGCCCGAACGGTCGGGCGTCAGGAAGCTGCGGCAACCCATGCAGGTGTAGCAATCGCCATTGCCGGCGGTCTCACCCTTAGACAGCTTGAGCTCACGCATCTTCTTCTCAGAGATGTAGTCGGGCACCATGCGCTTGGCGGTGCACTTGGCAGCCAGCTGGGTCAGATAGAAGTACGGGGAATTCTCGTGAACGTTATCGTCCTCGAGCACATAGATAAGCTTGGGGAATGCCGGGGTAATCCACACGCCGGCCTCGTTCTTAACGCCCTCGTAGCGCTGGCGAAGCGTCTCCTCCACGATCATGGCAAGGTCGTGCTTCTCCTGAGGCGTACGGGCCTCGTTGAGATACATAAAGACCGTCACGAACGGCGCCTGGCCATTCGTGGTCATAAGGGTCACGACCTGATACTGAATCGTCTGGACGCCGCGACGGATCTCGTCACGCAGACGGTCCTCAACGACCTCACGGACCTTCTCGGCAGACGCAGAGACGCCAAGCTCCTCGAGCTCGCGGGCAACCTCGACACGAATCTTCTGGCGGCTCACCTCGACAAACGGAGCCAGGTGGGTCAGCGAAATCGACTGACCGCCGTACTGGGAAGAGGCGACCTGGGCGATAATCTGCGTCGCGATATTGCAAGCAGTCGAGAAGCTGTGCGGCTTCTCGATCAGCGTGCCCGAGATAACGGTGCCGTTCTGGAGCATATCCTCCAGGTTCACCAGGTCACAGTTATGCATGTGCTGGGCGAAGTAGTCCGAATCGTGGAAGTGAATCAGGCCCTCGTTGTGGGCATCCACGATCTCCTGGGGCAGCAGCACGCGCTGCGTCAGGTCCTTGGAAATCTCGCCGGCCATGTAGTCGCGCTGAACGGAGTTGACGGTCGGGTTCTTGTTAGAGTTCTCCTGCTTGACCTCTTCGTTATTGCACTCAATCAGCGACAGGATCTTGTCATCGGTCGTGTTCTTCTGGCGCTTCAGGCTCTGAACATAGCGATAGATGATGTAGTGGCGAGCGACCTCGTAGCAGTCGAGACGCATGATCTCGTCCTCGACCAGATCTTGGATCTCCTCGACCGATACGGTGTGACCGGCCTTCTCACATGCCTCGGCGACGTTTTGTGCCGCATAGATCACCTGGCGGTCGGTAAGGCGAGAGCCTTCCTCGACCTCCAAGTTTGCGGCGCGGATCGCATTGACGATCTTATCGATGTCAAAAGTAACCTCGGTGCCGCTGCGCTTGATGATCTTCATCCTCTTGCCTCTTTCGCATCGTAGCCTCATTGCGCTTCAGGGCCAAACGATGCCCGGCAGGGTTTGGCCCTGTCTTGCGGCGCCGTTGCGCAATCTGTGTTCTCGATAACCATAGGCCCTCATGCGGACAATCCTCGCAACCAATCCAGGGGCTCAAAGATCCATCCAAATGGGGCGAATAAGGTTCTCGCTCTCTGTCCGCCATCTATCATACGACAAAGAGGCATCTATATCCTGTATTCTTTTTTTAGGTCAAACACAACATATAGTGTTTCAGCAGGTCAAAGCAATTGGTCAATTTGCAGACGCATTAATTATGAGGGGCTCCTGGCAAGTCGGTAAAACGTTACCAACACGGCTACCTGCATGGCAGTTATAAAACCCCCTTGTCAAGCCGCTGACAAATCCTACCAAAACCAAGCCGCTCACGCCAAAAGATTCCAAAAGATTATGCTTGACCAACATGTTGCGGTCACGATGGGCCAAGACACATGCAATCTGCCGGCACCCCTACGGGATACGAAGACCATCGCGTACAGACCTTGGATCAATATTTGGTGACTTTTTTGGCGGCGTGCTTGGTGGCAAAAAACAAAACAGCCCAGAGGACATAGCCTCTGAGCTGCGAACATTTGGTGGGCGTTAGAAGATTTGAACTTCTGACCTCTTCCGTGTCAGGGAAGCGCTCTCCCCCTGAGCTAAACGCCCAAATGGAGCGGACAACGGGGCTCGAACCCGCGACCCCAACCTTGGCAAGGTTGTGCTCTACCAACTGAGCCATGTCCGCTTACGAGGATTAATCTTACGTGATGCCCGCATCCTATGCAAGAACTTTTTTTGAAAAGTTTTGCGACGCCCTCGCGAGCCTCGCGAGGGCATCAGCCGCCGCGGAAGGTACAGGCAAACGCAAACTCTCCGCAAGAGGCACCTACATCTCACCGAGCATGATCCAAGCAGAGCTGTCCTGCGCGAGTCTGCCGTCTGCAAGCGGTGATGAGGCGAGCAGGACCCTGCCCGCCGGCAGCTCCACGGGTGCTGCACCAAAGTTCGTCACACACGCCCAGCCGTTGTCACGGCGATAGGCGATGACGCCGCCCTCAGCGCCCTCGGCACCATCCGCAAGACCGGTGCGCCCGTCAAGATCGAGCCACGCAAGATCGTTGGTACACCCGCGCAGTTTGCGCCGCAGCCAGAGGGCGTCACGATAGAGCGCAAGCATCGATGTCGGGTCCGCCTCTTCCCTATCGGCAGCGTAATCGGAAAACCATGCAGGCTGTGGCAGATGGGGCGCCACATCGGCGTCCGCCGGCGAAAACCCAAACGATCCGCCCTGCGCGGGATCGTCCGCCGCTATCCACGGCAGGGGCACACGACAGCCGTCGCGCCCCTTCTCGCGCTTCGGTCCGTGCGTATTGGTCGCAGTAGGGTCTTCGAGTGCAGCCCACGGGATATCAGCCACCTCAAAAAGGCCGAGCTCCTCACCCTGATACACGTATGCCGAGCCCGGAAGCGCCAGTTCAAGCAGAAGGGCCGCCCGCGCGCGGCGCTCGCCGAGTTCACGGTCCTCGTCATAAGACGACCCGTCGCGCAAGAGCCAGTCGAGCGCAATCTGGTGGTAGCGCGTCGCCTTGATTTGCGGCAGGGCATAGCGTGTCGCCACGCGCGGCACGTCGTGGTTGGAGAGTACCCAGGTCGAGGCGGAATCGGATTCGACGGCTGCCTTCAAGCCCTTCTCGATTGCAGTGTGCATGTCATCATAGGTCCAAGTGGCCTTGGCAAACTCAAAGTTGAATGTCTGGCCAAGCTCGCTGGGACGCGCGTAGAGATACTGGCGCTCGGGCAGCACCCACGCCTCGGCAACGGCACTGCGCGGCGGATTATAGCGGTCGAACACGCGGCGCCACTCGCGATAGATCTCGTGGACCTCATTGCGGTCCCACAGCGGATGGGTGCCGTCGTCAACCATGTCATCGCCCTCGGCGAGATGCCACCGGTCGAGGTCATCGCGGTCGAGATCCTTGACGAGACCCTGCGCCACATCAATGCGAAAGCCGTCGACGCCTCGATCGCTCCAAAACGCCAGGACGTCGCAAAAGAGCGCATGAACCTCGGGGCATGACCAGTCAAAGTCCGGCTGCTCGGGCGTAAACATGTGCAGATACCACTGACCGTCCGCAACACGCGTCCATGCGGGGCCGCCAAAGTTGGCATTCCAATTGGTGGGAGGCAGCTCGCCATGCTCGCCGCGACCATCGCGGAAGATATAACGGGCGCGCTCGGGCGATCCGGGGCCGGCGGCAAGAGCGGCTTTGAACCAGGGGTGCTGGCTGGATGAATGGTTGGGCACGATGTCGACGATGACCTTGATGCCGCGCGCGTGAGCCGCAGCGATCATGTCATCGAAGTCGTCAAGCGAGCCGAGACGTGGATCGACATCGCAGTAGTCCGCCACATCATAGCCACCATCGACAAGAGGCGATGGGTAAAACGGGCTCAGCCAGATGGCCTCGATACCCAGCCGCTCAAGATAGTCCATCTTCTGGGTAATGCCCGCGATATCGCCCAGACCCGAACCAGTCGAATCCTTAAACGAACGCGGATAGATCTGATAGATCGCGGCATCGGACATCCATGAGCGCGAAGAGGACTTTTCTGTGGCCATGGGGTGTGTCTCCCTTGCAACGAGGTTTTGCGAGATGCCCACGATGATACGCCCAAAGCTGACATCCGCGGCAAACAACGCAACAGCCACGTCCCAAAACGCTCGCTCCCTCTCGGGTTCGAGCCCAGGCGATGAGTACAAAAAAGCCCGGCTACCGTGGTAGTCGGGCTGCTGCGTTTGGAGCGGACAACGGGGCTCGAACCCGCGACCCCAACCTTGGCAAGGTTGTGCTCTACCAACTGAGCCATGTCCGCATATGTAAAACAAAACGGGCGCCGGAGCGCCCGGATGTTGCCTGGAGGCGAAGCCCGGATTCGAACCGGGGGTAAAGGCTTTGCAGGCCTCTGCCTTACCACTTGGCCACTTCGCCGAAAAAGGACCGTTAAGAACGGTCCGGAAATGCAATGGAGCGGACAACGGGGCTCGAACCCGCGACCCCAACCTTGGCAAGGTTGTGCTCTACCAACTGAGCCATGTCCGCTTGCGGGTTATTAATTTACGCGAGTTATCCAAAAGACGCAAGTACTTTTTTCAAAAAAGTTGCCCAAAGCAAGTTCACGCAGGGAAATCATGTCAACCCAAGGCGCTAAGCGCACGATTCCAATGCCGAACTAAACAGCTTCACCATCTGCACGCGCGTGCCGGTGCCGTCTGTGCGACGAGCAACCTCCACGTTATCGACGAGCATACGCATAAGCTTGATACCACGGCCGCGTTCCTCAGATGCGACCGGTTCGCTCGCTCCATCGATAGAATAGCCGGCACCCCGATCAAGCACCTCAACCACGACGCGATCGCCATAGGCCTGAACCGTCAGGACGCACCCGATACCGCCCGCATGGTCATAGGCATTACCCAGCGCCTCCCCCGACGCCAACGCGACATCGTAGCGCTCGTCGCGGCGCAACGGAAGCGATTCAAGGAGTTCGGCGATGCGATGTCGATAGTATGGAAGATTCTCGATACCCTGTCGGACCTCGACGCTCTTGCTCCATCGTGGCAACTCTCCCACCGGAATAGCGGGAATCGACTCACGCGCCGGACCCGCAACATGAAGGATGTCGACAAGTCGGGCAATCTCCAAAAAGCGAATGACCTCATCGGAGGCGTTAACGAGCGAAAGCAGGCCCTCTCGCCTCATGAGCTCTCTGGCGCGTGTAAGCAAAAACGCCAAACCCGTCGAGTCGATAAAGCCCACAGCTTGGCAATTGATGACAACGCGACGCACGCCCCGGTCGATCAAATTATCCAACCGTCGGCGCAGCACGGACACCGAGGCGATGTCGACATCACCCGGTGGCGTCAGAACCGCTATGTCATTCCACTCATTCATACGACCATGGTTCCCCAAAAGAGCTCGCTCGATGCATACGTATCTGCAACCGCGCAGATTTTGCCCGTCAAGCATCGCGGTCTACGATCGACCCCGTAAAAACTCAAGGGAAACCAGCGCGATGTCATCGTCCAGCGCCGACTCGGTAAAGCGGTCAAGCTCTCCCAAGACCTTACCGCAGATTCCCGATACGCCCTCACCCGAGACAGAGAGCAGAAGGTCACGAAGGCGCTGCTCGCCAAAGAAAGCACCCGAGCGATCACGTGCTTCGATTGTTCCGTCGGTATACATGAATAGCATGTCACCAGGAGCGAACGTAAACACGCCTGTCTCGTACACCATGCTCTCAAAGGCACCGATCACGCCCGATTGGCACCCAAGGAGCTCCACTTCTCCCCCTCGGGTTTCTCCACCGCCAAGCGGCGTCGACGACGGTCTAATGACCATAGTGGGAGGATGTCCCGCAGAGCAATAGGTAGCGCGACCCGCTTTAAGATCAATCTTGGCGATAAACGCCGTCACGAACGTCTCGACTCTCGAAAAGCCCATGAGCATGCTATTGAGCGAGCGGGCCATACGGGCGGGCCCCGCACCCTCCCAGGCATAGGCCGTCAGCGCCGTCTTGACGAGCGCTGACATCGACGCCGCCTCGATTCCTTTGCCGGATACATCGCCCAAAATCATAACGGCGCAATCGTCGGGAAGACGGACGAGCGTATAAAAGTCGCCGCCGACCAACGCCGAATTCGTTGCCGAAAGGTATACCGAATCGGTCGCAATACCCGGAACGTCACCAAGCGAATTTCTCATGCCAATCTGGAGGGTCTGAGCGATATGGCGCTCCTCGCGCTTTTGAGATTCGCCCTCGTAGATCAGTTCAAAGTCATGCGCCAAGTGCACCAAGTAGTCATATTCAAGGTCATCAATCGGCTCTTGACTACCGTCACGAAGCAGCAGCGCGCGCGTCGTCGGGCCTTTCGCAACAGAAGCAGGAACGATCGCGTCGTTGCTGTGCTTGCCATCACCCTCAGAGCGCGGGCGCCCCGCCTCGATGCCGGTGTCGACGTAGAGACCCTGGCAAGGCAGACCATGCGCCCTAAGCCAGCCTCCCATAGGCATCGATTCGTCAACGCGAGTTATACGAACGTGTTTAAGGTCCTCGGCACTCGTACCGCCCAAAACAGATGCCTCAAAGCCATCAGGGCCAGCCCCCAGACGTGCCGCTGGCGCCGTCGTGGAAAAGAAAAGCTTCTCGGGATCGTCCGGCAAAGCAACGCGACTGCCGCCTTCAAAATCTATGACGTAAGAGTCCAGACTGGCGTCATACTCAACAGGGCAAAAATGGCAGTTGAGCATATTGCAAATCTCGGACGATACCGCCTGGGTAGCCGCGGCGGAATCGTCTAGAAAGGTAAACAACTCATCACGTAAGACATTGAGCGAGCGGCCGAGCTCGGCCGTGCGACGAGAGCGAAGGCTCGATGCCATGCCGACCAGCTGGATAGACAGGTAATCGCAAATGACCTCGAGTACATTAACGTCATAGGCGAGCGGTGCCTGAGGGCGCTTCCAACCAACTTCCAGCACGCCAAGGATCTGCGTACCGTAAAAAACGGGAAGACAGATCTCGCTGCGGTACGGAGGCATATCCTGCACGCGCAACAGGTGCTTAGAACGATTGTCCAGGTCCATGAACATACCGGAGGCAGCCCTATCACCCTCAAGGTCCTGTTGAATCGACAAGCGACAGGCACGCGACTCGCGAAGAACATACGTCGGAATGCCAGCGCCATACGGCAAAAACTCGGGCAGGTAGCTGTCGTGCAGCTCCTTGGAGACACCGCGAAGCTTAAAACCGCCGCTCTCAGAAAAATAAATAGCGGCACCCGAAGCATCGAGCGTTCCTACAAGCTGATTCAAAACGGTATCCAACAAACTGGGCAGCTCATCGGAGCCAACCGTGCTCATAATGACCGACAATGTACCCGAGAGACGCTTATTCGCCACTCTAAGCTCCGAAAGCGCACGCTTGAGCTGACGGTCGTGCGAATACTGTTCTTCGATGCTATGGAGTGCCACCAGAACGCGCGGCGCACGGCGGCCAAAGATTCGAGGCGGCGTAACCGAGCCGGCACAAACCAGGACGGGAATAAAGGAGCCGTCGCTCAGTTTGAGCATCAGTTCGCTCTCGGAGCCATCAGTTACAAATGGCAGACGATGTTCCGTCGCACGTTCAAAAGCGGACGAGTACAGGACGTCTTTGACATCTCCACCGATGACGTCGGCGCGTTCCTCGCACATCAAGTCGAGCAAGCGATTATTTACATGCAAAATGGTTCCGTCGAGCTCGCAGATAATGACAGCATCGCTCGTAATTTCGACCAATTGGGCAACGTCAGCCCACTCATTGCACTCAAGCGTTTCCATCGTGAACCTCACCGTCTATCGGTAATAAAAAAGCCTCCGAAGAGGCTTCTCAAATGCGATGGTGTCGGAGGCGGGACTTGAACCCGCATGACCAAAAAGCGGTCACTAGCACCTCAAGCTAGCGCGTCTGCCAATTCCGCCACTCCGACATGCTATGTTGTTGATTTGCGGCCCGTTTTGTTGGACCCGCGCGTTCAACGAGGAAGATAATAACCTATGATTCGAGAACTGTGCAAGCACTTTTTTCAAAAAAGTTTACGAATTTGTAAATGCGCAGGTAGACGGACCTGTTCGGGCTGGAATGAGGTTGCTTTCCAACGCGTCCTCGGGCATGCGGCATTATTTTGATCCGCGCTTCGCGCTACAAAATAATGCCGCCCCCTGCGGAATGCGTTGGAAAGCAACCTCATTCCTGCCCTAGGGGCACGTACTCCAGGCACCGTTCTCAAACATGTTTTGAGGGCTGATGCAAATTTAGTGGCTCTGCTTTGCCGAGCCCTTATATGGGGAGGCCGGAGCCAAGGCTCCGGCCTCACACAATTCCCTATCAGATTAAGCGAGCGATCAGGGAATCGCACTCCCCCTGCCGAGTTAACGTAGGGCCCGCCCTGGTGTTACTTTTCAGAACACTCCGCAGGACGCAAGAAACCCCCGCCGCACGAAGTGCGCAGCGGGGGTTTCTTGCATGTCCGAGGACGTTCTGAAAAGTAACACCAGGGCGGGCCCGGACGAGAACAACCGACTACAGGTCGATGTGCGATTCCTTGATCGGGAACGGCTCGGCGAAGTGGCAGGCACAGCAGTGACCCGGTGCAACTTCCTTAAACTCGGGGAGCTTCTCGGAGCAGATACCCTGCGCGATCGGGCAACGCGTGTGGAAACGGCAGCCGGTCGGCGGATCCAGCGGCGACGGCGGATCGCCAGCGAGGATGATGCGCTTGCGGGTCTTCTGGATATCAGGATCGGGAACCGGCACGGCAGACAGCAGCGACTGCGTGTACGGATGGTGGGGCTCGCTGTAGAGCGTCTTCCAGTCCGAAACCTCGACCATCTTGCCCAGGTACATAACGGCAACGCGATCGGAGATGTGCTGTACGACAGACAGGTCGTGGGCGATAAACAGATACGCGGTACCAAACTTGTCCTGCAGTTCCTTGAGAAGGTTCAGAACCTGGGCCTGAATGGACACATCCAGAGCGGAAACCGGCTCGTCGCAGATAATCAGCTTGGGCTTCAGCGCAAAAGCGCGGGCAATGCCGACACGCTGACGCTGGCCGCCCGAGAACTCATGCGGATAGCGATTGATGTGCTCGGGGTTCAGTCCAACGACGTCGAGAAGCTCACGGACACGCTCAATGCGCTCCTCCTTGGTGCCCACGCCGTGAATGGTCATGGGCTCGGAGACGATCTCGCCGATGGTCATACGAGGGTTGAGCGAAGCATAGGGGTCCTGGAAGATGAACTGCATCTCGCGACGCATGTCCTTGATCTCATGCTTGCTCATCTCGGCAACATCTTTGCCCTGGAAGAACACTTTGCCGGCCGTCGGCTTGGTGAGGCGCATGATGGTGCGGCCCGTCGTGGACTTACCGCAACCAGACTCGCCGACCAGGCCAAAGGTCTCGCCCGGATAAATCTCGAACGAAATGTCATTCACAGCAGAGACGACACGCTTGGAGAAGCGCTTGGCGAACATGCCGGACTCAGCGGGAAACTCCTTAGAGAGGTGCTCGACCTTTAGCAGCGGAGTACGCTCGTTGGTATCTGCCATTACGCCTCGCCTCCCTTCTTGGAATCCTTGCGCGTACGGGACGTCTCAGGAGCGTTCTTGAGGAACTCGGGGTCACCAGAGTAGTGGCACGCAGAATAGTGACCGGACTCGGTGACAACGCGCTCGGGGCGCTGCTTGCGGCACTTGTCCGTCGCATAGGGGCAACGAGGAGAGAAGACGCAGCCCTCAGGCAGGTTCATGAGCGAAGGCGGGTTGCCGTGAATCGGCGTCAGCGGCTTCTTCTCTTCGATTGCCTGCTCCGGAATGGAGCGGATAAGACCCCAGGTGTAGGGGTGGCGGCTCTCGTAGAAGATTTCCTCAGCAGTACCGAACTCAACGGGACGACCGGCGTACATAACCATGATCTTATCGGCCATATCGGCAACGACGCCCAGGTCATGGGTAATCATGATGATGGCGTTGCCGTTCTTCTCCTGCATCTCCTGCATGAGCTCGATAATCTGAGCCTGAATGGTAACGTCCAGGGCAGTCGTGGGCTCGTCGGCAATCAGAATATCGGGATCGCAGGCAAGGGCCATGGCAATCATGACGCGCTGACGCATACCTCCAGAGAACTGATGCGGATACTCATTGACGCGCTTCTCGGGCTCGGGAATACCAACGAGGTCCAAAAGCTCGGTGGCGCGCTTAAGCGCCTCCTGCTTGGAGTAACCACGGTGCAGACGAAGGCCCTCGCCCACCTGCTTGCCGATCTTATAGACCGGGTTCAAGGAGGTCATAGGATCCTGGAAGATCATCGCGATATCGTTGCCGCGAATATGCTGCATCTCTTCCTCGGTCATCTCGAGGATGGAGCGACCGCGATAGCGAACGTCACCGCCCTCGATCTTTCCCGGAGGCATCGAGATAAGACCCATGATGGTCATGGCGGTCACGGACTTACCGGAGCCGGACTCACCGACGACACCCAGGGTCTCGCCACGATCGAGCGTGTAGGACACACCGTCGACAGCGCGAACGACGCCATCCTCGGTATGGAAATACATCTTAAGGTCATCGACCTCGAGTAGATGCTGGCCCTCGGGAACCGGCTGGTCCTTCAGGTCCACATAGTTCTTGTTCTTCTTCATCCTTATGCGTCCTTCATCTTGACGTCGAGGGCGTCGCGCAGACCGTCACCCAGCAGGGTGAAGGCGAGCACCGTCGAGAGAATTGCCAGACCGGGCATGATCATCATCCAGGGAGCGGTCAGAAGATACTGCTGACCGTCCTGAATCATGGAGCCCCACGAAGGCGTAGGCGGAATAACGCCCATGCCGAGGAAGGACAGAGCGGACTCGGTCAAAATGGCACCACCAATGTTCATGGTCGCGTAGACCACAATGGAGGCGACGGAGTTCGGGAAGATGTGACGCATGACGATGCGGGCATCGGATGCACCCATCGCACGCGCAGCGTCAACATAGTCGTTTTCCTTGACCGTCAGGATTGCAGATCGGAAGACGCGCGCAATCGAAGGCCAGCCGAGAATACCGATGGCGATGAAGACGTTCTGAAGACCACGGCCGATAACGGCGATCATGGCGACGACGAACAGCACGTACGGGAACGCCAGGAAGATATCCGCACAGCGCATGATGATCGTATCCCAGATGCCGCCATAGAAACCGGCCAGGGCGCCCATGACCAGACCGATCAACGTGGAGATGGCGGTGGCCATAATGCCGACGGACAGCGAAACGCGTGCACCGTAGATAACACGGACGAGAATGTCGCGACCGAGGGCATCGGTGCCAAACGGGTGCTCGGCACACGGAGCCAGTAGCGATGTCTCGGCCATGGTGGTCGAATCGGAAGCCGTCGGCGAACCGAGCCAGGGCTTAGCCCACAGATCTGCGGTCAGAGCAACCACAACGACGATGATGATCCAGCAGACACCGATAACGGCGAGCTTGTTCTTACGAAGACGCTTAAAAGCGTCGCCCCACAGCGTGCGGGACTTGGCGGGAGCAGATGCAACCTTGGTGGCGGTAGCCTGCTCCTGAGACTGAGAATCAGTTTCCTGCATGAGACGTACCTCCCTTAGGCCTTATCCGACGGACCGCCAAGGCGGATGCGCGGGTCGAGGAATGCGTAGCTGATGTCGACGAGCAGGTTGATCACCATGACGACGACGACGATGAGCGTAACGCCGCCCATAACGATGGGCCAGTCACGCATGCTAATGGCGCGATAAACCTCATAGCCGATACCGGGCCAGTTGAAGACCGTCTCGGTCAGGATGGCGCCCGAAAGCATGCCGCCAAAGTCGACACCAATATAGGTAACGACGGGGATGAGTGCATTCTTAAGCGCATGCTTGATGATGATCGCGCGATTGGAGAGACCCTTGGCCTTTGCCGTGCGGATGTAATCCTGGTTCATGACGTCAAGCAGCTGCGAGCGCATAATGCGGGCAGCATAAGCGGTCGAAACCGAAGCCAACGTAATGGTCGGAAGCACATAGTGCATCCAATCCTGATACTGAGAGCTGGCACCGCCGGCACCCGAAATCGGCATGGAGAATGCACCGCCCGTGGCGTCCTTGAGGATGACGCCAAAGAACAGCTGCAGCAACATACCGAGCCAGAAGGCCGGAACGGCAACGAGGATCGAAGTGGTGAGCGTTACCAAAATATCCCAGAAGGAATAACGCTTTACCGCCGAAATGATACCCGCACCGATACCCATGATTGCCTCGAGCACGATGGCGCACGCGGCAAGTTTGACCGTATACGGATACTTCTGAGCAAAGATTTCCGTAACCGGCAGCTTGCGCTGATACGAATTGCCCAGATCGCCATGAAGCAGGCCGTTCATGTAATACAAGTAACGGTCCACGAGCGACGTTTGAACGGGGTCGCCGTTCTCGTCAAGGATCGCGTTGCCGTCCTCGTCCGTCTGGACCAGATGATAGCGGACGCGAAGCTGAAGCTCCACCTCGGGGGACAGAGCCTTGTCTCCACCGATCAGCTTGATCGGATCTCCCGGCACGATATTCTGGAGGGCGAACAGAATCAGCGTAACGCCCAAAAACACCGGGATGAACTGAAGCACACGTTTAACGATGTACTTACCCATACCACTCCCCTATCTAGGGATTAACCTAAATGGGATGCCGATCGCCAGACCGGCATCCCAAAATTACCATCAGCCAGTTTACCCCAGGTTAGGGAGAACTGTATGTTTCCCATGAGGTCTACGTAAATACTTGACCCTCACGGAAGCTGCAAACTCTTAGGCGAGCTCAGCGGTACCCAGATCGGCGTGCTTCTGCGGATCGACATAGAGGTGCTTGATGCGATCGGAGCCGGCGATGGTGTGCGTGTAGAACATCACCGGGATGACCGGGCAGTCGGCAGCGACCATTGCGTCGGCCTCCTGCATCTTAGCGACGCGCTCCTTGTCGTCAACAATAGTACGAGCCTCGTCGACCTTGGCGTCGAACTCGGGGTTGTTATAACCAGAGCGGTTGTCGCCACCGAGGGAGTCGGAGTGGAACAGCGGATACAGGAAGTTGTCCATGATCGGGTAGTCGGCAATCCAGCCCAGACGACCGAACTGATAGTCGAAGTTCTGATACTGCTCGAGCAGGGCAGACCACTCGGGGGTATCGGAAGTAGCAGTTACGCCCACCTTGGCGAGGTCGCCGATGATGGACTCCATGATCTCCTTGTGACCACCGTCCTGGTTGTAGGAAAGGGTCACGTTAATGCCACGGTCGCCGTTAGCGCCAGCGGGAGCAACCTTGTCGAGGTACTCATTAGCCTTGTCGACGTCGTAGGCGCAGAACTCCCATGCGCCCTCCTTGTAGCCATCGATGCCCGGAGGAACAATGCCGTCGGCGGGGGTACGGGTACCCTTGAAGATGGTCTTGCAGATGGCCTCACGGTTAATGGCCAGGGAGATACCCCTGCGCAGGTCGGCGTTGTTGAACGGCTCGGCCGTGTTGTTGCAGGTCAGGTAGTAGGTGGAAGGCTCGGCGCCGAGCAGCATGCGCTCGCCGTCACCCATGGTGTAGCCGTCCTTGGACACGCCGCGATCCTTCTTGGCGGCGTCGATCTGAGCGACGGGAACGTCGCAGACATCGAGGTTACCGGCTTGGAACTCCTTGTAGGCGGTCTCCATGTCCTTAATGACCTGGAAGTGGATGCCATCGATCTTGGCCTTGTCGCCATAGTAATCGTCGAACTTCTTGAGGTTGATCTCCTGACCATCCTCCCACTTGCCGTCCATCATGAACGGGCCGTTACCGATCGGGGCAAGGTAGAAGCTCTTGACATCGGACTCGGCGCACTCGGGAACCGGGGACAGAGCCGGGTGAGAGGCGACGAAGGGGAAGTCGGCGTAAGCAGAAGACAGCTTGACGACGAGGGTCTTATCATCGGGACAAGTAACACCGCTGAGCTCGGTAGTGTTACCGGCAAGCAGATCGTCATAGCCCTCGACCATGGAAAGGTGATAGGAGACCTCGGAAGGACCATACTCCTTAGCGACAGCCGACTTAGTGCTGACCAGACGCTCCCAAGCGAGCTTGAAGGACTTGGAGGTAACGTCGTCACCGTTGTGGAACTTGGCCTTCTTGATCTTGAAGGTGAACTCGGTGGCGTCGTCGTTGGCCTCAAAGGACTCGCAAGCCAGCGGAACGATCTCGCCCTTCTCGGCGTCATAAGTGGTCAGAGCGTCGAACAGCTGGTAGTTAACCTGAGTGCCCTGATCCTCCTGGACGTTGTAGGGGTCGATGCAGACCGGGTTGTTGATGTAGAAGTTCAGCTTCGAACCGGACTCAGAACCGGAAGCGTCGCCGCCCTTCTTGCCACATGCGGCAAGAAAAGCCATGGAGCTCGCAGCAAGGGTACCGCCGACAAAGGCGCGACGACCCATAACGGGCTGGTGGAACATAGAATCAGCCATGCCATCCTCCTTATGAGATAGGACAAAGAAATGTTCAGTCGGACACATGTCGAGACAATCCGATCCGAACCATCAAAACGCCGCCCGTTGCTATGGCTGGTTATGCACAACGAACCAACGTTTCGCAATACAGTAGCGCATTTTATGCACGATTTGGGGCTAATTCCGGTTAACGGTCGAGAATTTCTTTAGTTGGGCGAAGTATGTGGGGATATTTTGGCTCTGTTACAAATATGTAAACAAAAAGGGTCCCGCACCTGCGGAACCCTTTTCAAGTATTTATACGGCTCGTGCTTAGTAGCCGACGATACCCTGCGGGAAGAAGAACATGCACAGGACGACACACACGGCAAAAACGACTGCCATAATTACCGTCAGGCGATCGAGGTTCTGCTCCATGACGCCCGTGGCAGAGCTGGAGTTATACAGCGAGCTAGCGATCATATCCGAAACGCCGGTACCCTTACCGGAGTGCATCAGGACGAGAATCGTCAGAGCCACGGCAGAAACAGCCCAAACGACAAACAGAAGAATCTGAAACGGACCCATAGATAAACTCCTTAATAGAACAATTCAAACTCCAGTACTGTACCACAATCCCCTGCCCTCCCCTACCTGCCACTCGGGGACGGGCTAGAAATGGCAGAAATATCAAAAAGGGGGTTGCCCGAATATGGGCAACCCCCTCGCTTGAAAACGCTTGGAGTATTCTTTTAGGCCTCGGTGGCGAGCACACGGCCCGTCATCTCGGCGGAAGGCTCCAGACCAGCCATGGTGAGCATAGTCGGGGCGATATCGGAGAGACGACCGTCCTCGATACCGGTGAGCTGTGCCTTCTCATCAACAATGATAAACGGCACGCGGTTGGTGGTGTGAGCCGTAAACGGATGCTTGGAACCGTCGGAAGCGACGTCAAACATGTGATCGGCGTTGCCGTGGTCGGCGGTAATCAGCGCAAAGCCGCCCTTGGCGAGAATCGCCGGGACAACCTTGGACAGGGCATCGTCAACGGCCTCGACAGCCTTGACGGCGGCGTCGAACACGCCGGTATGGCCAACCATGTCGCAGTTCGCGAAGTTCACGATGTAGAAATCAGCGCGATCCTCGTTGATTGCGGCGACGAGCTTCTCGGTAACCTCGGGAGCGCTCATCTCAGGCTGTAGATCGTAGGTAGCAACCTTGGGGGAAGCGACGAGCACGCGCTCCTCGCCCTCCTTGGGCTCCTCGATGCCACCGTTGAGGAAGAACGTCACGTGAGCGTACTTCTCGGTCTCGGCGGTGTGCAGCTGCTTCAGGCCATTGGCTGCGATGACGTCGGCCAGAACGTTCTCAGGGAACGTCTTGGCGAAGGCGACCTCGACGTCAAACGTCGGATCGTACTCGGTCATCGTCACAAAGTGCGAGAGCTTGATCTGCTCGCGCTCAAAGCCGTCGAACTCCTTGTCCGTGAACGCGCGAGTCATCTGACGGGCGCGGTCGGGACGGAAGTTGAAGAAGATGGCCGCGTCGCCCTCGTGGATGCCCTCATTGTGGGCAGCAAAGGGCTCGACGAACTCATCGCCGCGCGGATCCTTCTCGTAGTAGGCCTTGATACCGGCAACGGGGTCGGTATCGGCATCGGACGCGTTGACCATGACGTCGTAGGCGCGCTGGATGCGCTCCCAACGATTATCGCGGTCCATAGCCCAATAACGGCCCGAGACGGTGGCAACGCGAGCGTCGCAACCGGTCTCCTCGGAGATCTTAGCCAGGAAGGCGCAGAACTCACTCATGTAACCGGCACCGGACTGCGGGTCGACGTCGCGGCCGTCCATAAAGGCGTGGACGCGAACGGTCTTGACACCGTGCTCGGCAGCCATCTTGACCAGAGCCTCGACGTGGTTCATGTGAGAATGAACACCGCCAGGACTCATAAGGCCCATAAGGTGAAGGGTCTTACCCTCGGCCTTGACATCGTCCATAGCCTTGACGAAAACCTCGTTCTTGGCGATGGAGCCGTCCTTGATGGCATTGTTGATGCGCGAAAGCTCCTGGAACACGATGCGACCGGCACCGATGTTGAGGTGACCCACCTCGGAGTTGCCCATCTGACCGTCGGGAAGGCCCACGTCCTCGCCCGAAGCACCGAGCGTGGTGTGAGGATACTTCTCGTACAGGCTATCAAGGAAGGGCGTCTTAGCAGCGGCGACGGCGTTCTCGCCATCGGCCGGAGCCAGGCCACAGCCGTCCATGATGATCAGGAGTGCAGGAAGATGACGTTGTGCCATATGTCCTACTCGCCTGCCTTGACGACCATAGAGGCGAAGTCGGCAGCCTTGAGCGAAGCGCCGCCCACGAGGGCGCCGTCGACGTCTGGCTTGGCGACGAGCTCGGCGATGTTGCCGGGCTTGGCAGAGCCACCATAGAGAACGCGGATGCCGTTAGCGAGCTCCTCGCCGAACATCTCCTTGAGGGTCTCACGGATAGCGCCGCAGACCTCCTGAGCGTCCTCGGCGGTAGCAGTCTTGCCGGTGCCGATAGCCCAGATGGGCTCGTAGGCGACGACGACCTGCTTGGGGCAAGTGATCTCGAGACCCTCGAGACCTGCCTTGACCTGGTTGCAGACGAAGTCGACATAGGTGCCGGCCTCGCGAACCTCCTCGGGCTCACCGCAGCAGAAGACGGGAACAATGCCAGCGGCAACGAGGGACTTGGCCTTCTTGTTCATATCCTCGTCGGTCTCGTGGAAATATCCACGACGCTCGGAGTGACCGATGATGCAGTAAGTGCAGCCAGCGGACTTGAGCATGTCGCAGGAGGACTCGCCGGTGTAGGCACCCTTTGCCTCCCAGTACACGTTCTGTGCACCGAGAGCGATGGGGGCAGCCTGCATGCGGGCGTGAACGGTGGTGATGTCGATGGTCGGCGGGCAGACGAGGACCTCAACGCCCTCGGGAACTTCGGGCAGAGCCTCGGCGAGCTCGTCAGCGAGCTTAGCGGCAGCGGCAACGTCGTTGTTCATTTTCCAGTTGCCGGCGATGAGTTTAGTGCGATTAGGCATCGAGAAGCGCCTCCACTCCGGGGAGAGCCTTGCCCTCGACGAGCTCCATGGAAGCGCCGCCACCGGTGGAGATCCAGCTCATCTTGTCGGCAAGATCGAACTTGTTGACGGCTGCGACGGAGTCGCCACCGCCGATGATGGAGGTGCCGCCGTTGGCCTTGAGCTCGGCAACAGCCTCGGCAACGGCCTTGGTGCCGTGCGCGAAGTTATCGAACTCGAAAACGCCCATGGGGCCGTTCCAGAAGACGGTCTTGGCGCCCTTGATGGCCTCGGCGTAAAGGGCCTCGGTCTTGGGGCCGATGTCCATGCCCATGCGATCCTCGGGGATGGCGTCGGAAGCGACGACCTCGCCCGTAGCGTCCTCGCCGAAGTGGTCGGCAACGAGGTTATCGATCGGGAGCAGGATCTTGACGCCCTTGTCCTCAGCCTTCTTGAGCATCTCTGCAGCGCGCTCGACCCAGTCCTCCTCTTTGAGGGAGGTACCGACGGTCTTGTAGCCCTTGGCCAGGAAGAAGGTGTAGGCCATGCCGCCACCGATGATCAGGGTGTCGGCGGAATCGATCAGATGATCGAGGACACCGATTTTGGAGGAAACCTTGGAACCGCCGACGATGGCGACGAAAGGACGCTCAGGATCAGCGAAGATGCTGGTCAGCGTGTCGACCTCCTTCTCAAGTAGGAAGCCTGCGACAGCGGGGAGATAGGCGGCCGGGCCCACGACGGAACCCTGTGCGCGGTGAGCGGTGCCGAAGGCGTCGAGAACGAAGATGTCGCCGTAGGAAGCGAGCTTCTTGGCGATCTCGGGATCGTTCTTCTTCTCGCGCTTATCGAAACGGACGTTCTCGAGAACGAGGACCTTGCCCGGCTCGACAGCCTCGACGGCCTTGGCGGCCTCCTCGCCGTAGGTGTCCTGGACGAAGCTGACGTCGAGACCGGAAAGCTCGGCGAGCTTGGCGGCAACCGGCTTGAGCGAAAGCTCGGGCTCGAAACCAGTGCCGGCAGGACGGCCAAGGTGGCTCATGAGGATGACGCGAGCGTTGTGCTCGACGAGATACTTGATGGTGGGAAGGGCAGCCTTGATGCGGGTGGTATCGCCCACGACGCCGTCCTTGATAGGCACATTGAAGTCAACGCGAACGAGAACGCGCTTGCCGTCGACATCGATGTCGCGGACGGTCTTCTTGGTAAAGGCCATGTTTGCTTCTACCTTTCGTACATGTGTGCACGTATGTGCGCACGGTTTCCAATAAAAAAGGACGCGACCCCAGAGCATAAGCCCTTATAGGCCGCGCCCTTCTTTAGACGCTCAACGAGCTATTCGCTAAAAGCCAAATTAGGCAACGAACTTCTCGAAGTACTTGATGGTGCGGACCATCTGAGAGGTGTAGGAGTTCTCGTTGTCGTACCAAGAGGTGACCTGAACGAGGGTCTGGCCGTTGCCGAGATCAGAGCACATGGTCTGAGTGGCGTCGAAGATGGAGCCGTGGGTCTCGCCGACGATGTCGCGGGAGACGATCTGGTCCTCGTTGTAAGCGAAGGTATCGGGGATGGTCTCGGCGTAGGCCTTCATGGCAGCGTTGACCTCGTCGACGGTGACCTTCTTGTCAACGACGGCGTAGAGGTTGGTCAGCGAGCCGGTCGGCGTCGGGACGCGCTGGGCGGCACCGATGAGCTTGCCGTTGAGCTCGGGGAGAACCAGGCCGATGGCCTTGGCAGCGCCCGTGGTGTTCGGGACGATGTTCTCGGAGCAGGCGCGGGAGCGACGGAAGTTGCCCTTGCGCTGCGGGCCGTCGAGCGGCATCTGGTCGCCGGTGAAGGCGTGGATGGTGGTCATGATGCCGGAGACGATGGGAGCGAAGTCGTTCAGGCCCTTGGCCATCGGGGCGAGGCAGTTGGTGGTGCAGGAAGCAGCGGAGATGATGTTGTCCTCAGCGGTCAGCGTCTCATGGTTGACGTTGTACACGATGGTGGGCAGATCGCTGCCGGCCGGAGCGGAGATGACGACCTTCTTGGCGCCAGCGTTGATGTGGGCCTGAGCCTTAGCCTTGCTGGTGTAGAAGCCGGTGCACTCGAGAACGACGTCGACGTCGAGGTCGCCCCAAGGCAGGTTGTTGGCGTCGGCCTCCTTGTAGATCTTGATCTCCTTGCCGTCAACGGTGATGGAATCCTCGCCAGCGACGACCTCGTGATCGCGAGCATAGTTGCCCTGCGTGGAGTCGTACTTCAGCAGGTAAGCGAGCATATCGGGAGAGGTGAGGTCGTTGATAGCGACGATCTCGGAGCCCTCATGACCGAACATCTGGCGGAAGGCCAGACGACCGATGCGACCGAAGCCGTTAATAGCAACCTTTACTGCCATTGTGTCTCCTTTCGTAAGGCCCCCGCAAGCTACAGCGCCTGCCGTTGAGGCCCACAAACTAACCACTCGCCTAATATACCTTTTTTTTGGCTTGAATTTCACGAGAATGCTCGAAATTGAAAATCAAATTTGCGTTAAAACGCTTTAACGTATAAAACAGCAGTTAAACCACCATAAAAGCTATTGCGTTAAACTACCCGCTTGCTTCAATGAGCTTTTCAAGGCGCAAAACACGGTGATACAAGGCCGACTTCGACAAAGGAGGGTCGGCCATTTCCCCCAAATCTCGCAGTGAGAGATCGGGGTAACGCTCGCGTAAGTCACAAAAAACTGCCAGAGCGTCCGGCAGCGTTTCGCGCAAACCGCGCCGATCAAGCTCATCGATGAGCGCAAGCTGATGTTGGGCGGCACCGGCACTTCTGGTCTGGTTGGCAAGCTCTGCGTTCACGCGACGATTCACGTCGTTCTTCACCAGCTTAACCGCGCGGGCCTCTTCAATCTCGGCAACGCTGCGCTTGGCGCCAATCAGCTGTAACAGACGTTTAATCTCCTCGGCACTCTTGATGTACACGGCATACGAGCCGCGACGCGCATTGACGCGGGCGTGAACTCCAATCTGCTCCAGAAGGTCGCAAAGTCCCTTTGCATACTCCTCGCCCTGAACCGCGATCTCCAAATGAAAATCGCCACGCGGGTCGGCAACAAAGCCTCCGGCAATCAGCGCACCGCGAATATAGGCGAGCCTGCAGCAAGGACGGGCCACGATGTGGCGCGGCACACCCGCGACGAGCCCTCCCCTACGGTCGAGAATGCCCAGCAGCACCAGAGCCTTATCCAAATCGGGCTGATCGGGCAAGGTGATGAGATAGTTTCGTACCTTGTGCAGGACCGACTTACGAACCGTGAATTCGGTCTTGAGCTTAAGGATACGATGCGTCAGCGCAATCATCGTGCGCGCCACAGCACCCGTCTCGGTCGCGACCGTCAAGCGGTACCGTCCCGAGCCCGCCAGCGAAAGCGTGCCGCTCACACGCGTTAGCGCAGCAAGCGTCGACAAATCGCAGTATTCGCATTCTGGTTCGCAGCGCGCAAGCTCGTCACGCACCTCAGCGGTAAACGACATGTAAACCTATGCCTTCGTGTTGGCACGCGACAGGTCACGGTGGGAGATGCTCACATGATACTGAGCACCCTCCAGGTAGCGGGCCGTGGCCTCGGCAATGGCGACGCTACGGTGCTGTCCGCCTGTGCAGCCGATAGCAATGGAAAGCTGCGGCTTGCCCTCTGCGATATAACCCCGGCTGGCCGCTTGCGCACT
>UQMK01000001.1 GCA_900542085.1 uncultured Collinsella sp. | reverse complement strand
AGCAAAAAAAGGCGCGTCCCCATCCCCGCAGGCCCCGACGTGAGAAGTTGTTACCCCGGTAACTTAATACCGCTCGATTAGTACTGCTCGATGCCCATGTAGCGACGAACCTCGGGGCTGTGGTCAAACACCTTGCCGCGGGCGGCGCGCAGCTCGCAGCTCATGTTGTAGAAGAAGATCGGCTCCAGGAACGAACGCACGCTGGCGGGCACCTCGCCCACACCGTACTCGAGCGCATCGAGCACCATGACCGTATCGGTGTGCGTGTTGAGGAACGCGAGCGCACGCTCCTCCATGGGGCGGCACTCGCCCGATCCGAGCTGCACAAAGTAGAACACGCCGGGCTCGGTGGCTTCGAACGGGCCGTGGAAGTACTCGCCGGAGTGGATGTAGCAGCAGTGCTGCCACTGCATCTCCATGAGCGAGCAGATGGCCATGGCGTAGGTCTGGCTAAAGTTGGGGCCGGAACCCAGGATATAGAAGAACTTATGCTGCTGGCAGAGCTCGGCAAAACGGGCGCCCAGCTCGGCGTTGACCTTCTCGCGGGCAGCGGGCAGCAGCGCATCCATCTGCTTAAGGCCGGCGTACATGTCGGCAAGCGCCTCGTAACCCTCCTGTTGGTCGAGCAGTTCGGCGGCGATCAGAGCGCCGATACCCTGCGGTACCTCGGCCTGTGGCACGCCCTCGCCCCACGGATAGACCCAGGTGGTCCACTTGCCGTTATCGATCTTGGAGCCTTCGCAGTCGGTCATGGCCACGACCTCGGCGCCGGCAGCCAGCGCCATCTCGCAGCCGTCGACGACCTCCTGCGTATTGCCGCTATGGCTGCAGGCGATGACGAGCGACTTCTCGCCAAGGCTCTTGGGGGCCATCAGGCAAAACTCGCGCGCCGTGTAGACCGTCGAGGTAAACGTGGTTGCCTCGCGCTTGAGCAGCTCGTTGGCCGGCATCAGGTCGATCATCGAACCGCCGCAGGCGATCCAAAAGACGTTCTCAATCTTGCCCTTGCGCTCGATAATTTCCTGAATCAGATCGCGTGCGTTCATGGTGATGCTCCTCCTTGTGTGGCGCTTTTGAACGACGTCAGCTCGTACCTGCGGTCGTTCTATGTTGTCCTATTTATAGCACGCATGACGACGCCCGTGAAGCCATTTCACCAAATTTGTTCTATATCGTTCTATCTGTGGACGTTAGATGTCGAACACGTAGCGCGAACCCACGATCTTTTGGCGTCCGAGCAGCAAGGGCCGCTCGTCCTCATCGGTAAAGTACGCCTCCATATAGAAGAGCGGCTCGCCGACCGGCACCTCCAGCAGCGAGGCCGCCTGAGCATCGGCGAGCGCAATCTCCACGGTACAGGGGTCGGACTTGAGCGGCGCGCGGCCCGAATGCTCGGCAACGAGCGCAAAGATGGAATTGTCCGTGAGGTCCTTGTCGGCAAGCGTCTGCAGATAGGGATGGTCGGCCAGCACAAAGGCGTTGTTCTCGAGCATGACGGGCACGCCGTCTGCCGTGCGCACGCGCTCGACCACGATGAGCTCGCAGCCGGGTTCCACCCCAAAAAACACCGCGTCCTCGCGCGTCGCCGCAACCACCGTGCGCGACACTAGGCGTGCTCCGGCCACCATGTCGTTGGCAGCGCAACCCTCGGAAAAGCTCTGAACGTCACCCTTCTGGACAATCTTGCGCTTGAGCTTGGGCGCGCACACAAACGTGCCCCTCCCCTGCTGACGGTTGAGATACCCCGCGCGCGACAGCTCCTCGATGGCGCGGCGCACGGTGATGCGTCCCACGCCGTAGTACTTCGCGAGCTCCATCTCAGAAGGAATGCGCGAGCCGGATGCGTACACGCCACGCGCGATCTCGCCTTTTAGGTCGTCCATAACCTGCTGGTACAGCGGCACGGCAGACACCTCAGTACGCTCGGTTTTATCGTCGGATGTCATCGTTATGCTCCATTCCGTGCATGCTCGGACTCAAACTCTTCAATCGCCGCCATAAACTGCTCGCCAAAGGCGTCGGCCTTTTTCTCGCCGATGCCGTTGACCTGGATAAGCTCGTCGCGCGTCTGTGGGCGTAGGCGGCACAGACCGCGCAGAGCCTTGTCGGAAAAGACCATGTACGGCGCCATCTCCAGCTCGATCGAAATATCCTTGCGCAGGGCACGCAGGCGCTCGAACAGCTCGGCATCGTCACCCACGCGCGGGCGCTGATCCAGCTCGGCCTCCTCGCGCAGCAGATCCACCGCACGGCGGGCGCGGGCCGAGGCCTTGCGCTTGGACGCACGACGTTTAACGGTAAAGGTGAACGCCTCGTCCTCGACCTCGCCGGCGCGCGGACCCAGCCCCACGACCGGGTACTGCCCCTGCGAGGTAGCCAGATAACCGCGGCCGCACAGCTGGCCGATGATGTCCTTGATGCGCCCGACCGATTCGCTCGACAGCTCACCGTAGCCGCGGTCCTCGTCCAGATGCATCTGGCGAATGCGCTCGGTGTTGCCGCCGTGGAGCACGTCGGCGATCAGCGACTTGCCAAAGCGCATGGGACGCGTGGCCACATAGCGCACGGCGGCGCGGGCCATATCGGTGACGTCCTCGGCCTCGAACTGCGTGAGGCAGTTACTGCAGTTGCCACAGCCCTCGGCCTCGTCCGCGGCGGTGCCGCCCGTACCGGCCGCGGCATGCTCGGCCGCGACCTCGTCGCCAAAGTAGCGCAGCATGTATTCGCGCAGGCAGCCGGTGGTATTGCAGTAGCCCTCCATCTGGCTGAGCAGACGATATCGATTCTGGAGCGCCCACGCGCGCTGCTCGTCGTCGAGCGCCTCATCGGCAGCATCGCCGCGATCGATCAGAAAGCGGCGCATGCGAAAATCGTTGCCGTTCCACAGCAGATGGCAGCTGGCCGGGTCGCCATCGCGGCCGGCGCGGCCCGCCTCCTGGTAGTAGGCCTCAATGCTCTCGGGCACGTTGTTGTGGATCACGTAGCGCACGTTGGGCTTGTCGATGCCCATGCCAAAGGCGTTGGTGGCAAGCATCACCTGGATATCGTCGTCGATAAAGGCGCGCTGGCTTTGGCGGCGGGCGTCGTTGCCCATGCCGGCATGGTAGCGGCCAACGCGAATGCCGCTGGGGCCCAGCGCCTCGGCAAGCTCGCCTGCCAGCGCATCGACCGTCTTGCGGGTCGAGCAATACACGATGCCGCTCTCGCTCGAATGCGCGATCACATAGTCGCGCACCCACGCGGCCTTGGCCTTGTCGCCCATCTCCTCGCAACCAAAGTAGAGGTTCTTGCGATCGAAGCCCGTCACCACCGTCGCGGGATTTTGCAGGCCGAGCATCTGCTGAATGTCCGCGCGCACACGTTCGGTCGCCGTAGCGGTAAAGGCCGCCACGATGGGGCGCTGCGGCAGGGAATCGATGAACTCGCGAATCTGCAGGTAGGCGGGGCGGAAATCCTGGCCCCATTGGCTCACGCAGTGGGCCTCGTCAATGGCCACGAGCGGCACGCCAATGCCGCCGTCCGCCGCGGCCTCCTGCGCAAAGGCTAAAAAGCGCGGCTCGAGCAGGCGCTCGGGCGCCACGTACATAAGCTGGTAGCGGCCCTCGCGCGCCCGCTTGAGCACGGTGTTTTGCTGGGCCGGGGTAAGTCTGGAGTTGAGATAGCTGGGTCGCGCACCCGCCGCGAGCAACGCACGGGTCTGGTCCTCCATAAGCGACAGCAGCGGACTCACCACAAAGGTGATGCCGGGCAGCATGAGCGCGGGCACCTGGTAGCAAATGGACTTGCCGGCGCCCGTGGGCATAACGCCCAGCGCATCGCGACCGGCAAGGATCGCATCGACCATGCGGTCCTGTCCCGGGCGAAACGAGGTGTAGCCAAAATAGGCGCCGAGCGTGTCGAGCGCCATCTGCTGCATGCTATCGGTCATGGTTTCCTAACGTCCAAGTCATCTGCCGCCGATTATACGCCGCCACGCGGACCGGTGCCGCGCGGCTGCCGGCCACGGGCGATGCAATCCAAGGCGAACGAGCGTGGATTTTTGGACACTTTCCTGATGAGCGTGGATAATCTCCCACTTTAAGCCCGTCACCAAGCCAAAAACGGGAGATTTTCCACGCTCATTCTGCGGGTAGTCGATGTTTTGGCAATGTCAGCGAAAGCCCGCCAGAGCGAGCAAGGTGCCTTGAAACGAGGCGGCATTGACCTTCTGGTCATGCCGCCGAAGTTGAAAGGCAGATTGCCGCTCTGGCGGGCTTGTAGCGTCGAGCCGTTACGCGGTTTGGTAAAACCGCGTAACTTACATCACCATGACGTAGCGCGATCCCACGTAGTACTGCTTACCCATCAGAACCGGCTCGCCATTGGGACCGGTAAAGCTGGCACGCAGGTTGAGCAGCGGATCGTGCGGAGCAATGCCCAACTCGGCCGCCTGCTCGGTATTGGCACGAACGGCCTCGACCGTGCGGTAGCCAACCGAGACAATCGGCGTTCCGCCAACACGCTCGACCTCGGCAAAAATCGACTTGTCCTCAAGATCGGCCGTCAACAGCTCACGGTAGGCGTCAAACGGCACAAAGATGTTCTCCTCAAAGATGGGCTCGCCGTCGGCTGTACGCACGCGCTTAATATGCAGCAGCAGCGCGTCCTTTTGCAGGCCAAAGAACTCCATCTCGTTTTGACGTGCCGGCACAATCTGGCGATCGACCACATGCGCGCCCGCCTTCATGCCGTTGCTGGCACACAGCGCGGTAAACGTCTGCAGCGTCGAAGCGTGGAACTGACGATTGATGTGCGGCGTGGAGACAAAGGTACCACGGCCCTGCTGCTTAACCAGGTAGCCATCGGAGCACAGCTCCTCGACGGCGCGGCGCACCGTAATGCGGCTCACGTCGTACTGCTCGGCTAGCTCAAGCTCGGACGGAATACGCTCCTTGGGTGCATAAACACCTTTCTCGATCGCATCCTTGATTTCATCGTAAATCTGCTGGTAAAGCGGTGCATTTTTGGGCGCGGGCATATCTGATCACTCTTATCGAAATATCGAAATAACTAATACGTATATAACGTCTAGTTTCATGTTACCTCATAATGATAAAACGATACACCCTCCCTACCAAAAAGCGACAGCTTCATTTTGGTAGGTTTTATCTGGGAAAACGAAAGCCCCTCGAAAGCAGCGAGGCTTTCGAGGGGCTCATACGGAAGGGTTGCGCCAGGCCGGCAAAATGCCAATACCCTACCTGCCGTCGTCCTGCTGCAGGCTGTCCTGCTCGCTGAGGCGCGCCTGCCTGCTGGCCATGCGCGCGGGCTTGTCGGGATCAGGTACGGCCGTGGGCATGGGCTCGTCGACATGACCGCCCCACCAGCCGCCCACAAAGTTGAGCGTGTGGAACACATTGATCACGGCGCCGGGATCAATGTCGCACACCAGCTTGATAATGTCCTGGCTCTCGTAGGTCGAGACAACGGCGTGCAGCAGGTACATCTTTTCGCGGCTGTATCCGCCGATGACCTCGGCGCAGCTAATGCCGTGCTGAAAATGGTCAACATAGGCGGTCATGACCTCATCTGCCTTGTGCGTCGTGATCTGCAGCGTCACGCGGTCGTAGCGACGATAGAAGCTGTCGATGGTCTTGGTCGAAATAAACTGGAACACGATGGAGTACGCTGCGTTGTCCCAACCAAACATAAAGCCAAAGATCGCCAGGATAAAGCAGTTGAAACCAAAGATGACGCCCCAGATAGTCTTGCCCGTGTGGTTGGAGACCCACAGCGCGATAAAGTCGGTGCCGCCGGTGGATGCGCCGGACTTGAGCGCGATGGCAGCGCCCAGACCCGAGACCACGCCGCCAAAAATGATGAGCATGATCTTGTCGCCCAAAAACGGAGCGAAGTGAAAGACGTTGAGGAACAGCGATGAAAGCACGACCTGCATCATCGAGAAGATGACGAAGCGCTTGCTAATGCCGCTCCAGCATAGGAGCGCCACGGGGATGTTGAGTGCAAGCATACCGAGCGAGATGTCGATGTGAACGCCGCCAAGCGAGGTAACGCGATCGAGCAGGACCGCGACGCCGGTGAGACCACTCGGAAGCAGGTCGGCGGGCCGAATGAACGCCTGGATCAGGAATGTCTGGAGAACGGCGGAAATGGTGACCGCCACGGCGGTGATGGCGCGGCGAACGATGGTGAGGCGGCCGAGCACGAGCACGCGGTCCGTGAGCTGATCGATGGCGTTCGCCACGGAGGCTCCTTTCGAAGGCAGATCCAGTTGTGAGGCATGCCCGCGATTGTAGCATGGAGCGTGCGGGAGCGCTTCAATTCACCCTCCCTCGACAACCATCAGAAGGACCGTGAGACCGCCCAAAAGAAAAACGCCGTGAAGAGAGCGGTCCCTTCACGGCGAATTCGGCATTTGCCCAGATAAAACCTGCCAAAATAAACCTGTCCCTAAATGGCAGGTAGGATGTCGGTCAGGTTGTCGATGACGACGTCGGCGGCGGACTGGTCCAGGTTGACGCCCTCGTGCGGGCGCAGCGCCAGGACGCGGGCGCCGGAGCGCTTGCCGGCCTCGATACCCAAAGGCGAGTCCTCGATAACCAGGCACTCGGCAGGCTCCACCCCCAGCGCCTCCATGGCACGCAGGTAGATCTCAGGGTCGGGCTTAAACGCACTGCACTCGTGACCGCTGATGGTGTAGTCCAGCACGTCGGCGATACCGGCGATCTCCACCAGCTCGTCGATCAGCTCACGATAGGACGAGCTCGCGATAGCGCACTTCACGCCGCGCTCGTGCAGCTCACGCATCACCGGCTCCGTCTGCTCGTTGAGCAGCTCGGCATACGGAACGGGGTGGTCCAGGCTGTAGACCTGCTTGTACTCCACGCGCAGACGCTCACGCAGCTCAATATCGTCGGGCACCAGCGCCTTCCAAATGGCGGGCTCGTTAGACCCCGAAAGATCGGGGATCTCGTCAAAGTGGAAGCCCTTCTCCTCCATAAACGCCACGCGGCGACGATTGTAGAACCACTCGGTATCGACCAGCACGCCGTCCATATCAAACAGCACTGCCTTGATCATACGCATCTCCTCCCCACCTGCCAAAAAGGGACAGGTTTATTTTGGTAGGTTTTATCTGGGGTTTTATGGGGCGACGAACACGCCCTCCCCAGAGCAAAAAGGGGATGGGGCGCAAACCCCATCCCCTCTCAATCAACCCGTAAGGTCTACTTACTTGTGATTAGTAGGAAAGCTTCCACATGTAGCGACGCATGGTCAGCGGGTGCTGACGGGCCTCGGCGATCTGGTTGCCGTACTCGCGCATAACGGCGAGGTGCAGCAGCGGGTTGAAGTAGGTGACAACGCTTGCGGGCACAGCGTCGGCCAGGCCGTAGTCCTTGGAGTCGATCAGAGCGACCTTGGCGCCCATGCGCTCAAGGAAGGTGAGGGCGCGGGCGTCCATCGGACGGGTGGCGCCATCGGACATGAGGAAGACGTAGGGCTTACCCTCGGTGGAAACCTCGAACGGGCCGTGGAAGTACTCGCCGGTGTTGTAGGCGGCGGCGTCGATCCACTGCATCTCGGTGAACAGGAAGGCGGCGTTAGAATAAGCCATCTTCTCGGAGGCACCAGAAGCCATGAAGTAGATCATCTTGTCGTCCTTGAAGTCCTCGGCGAACTTCTTGGCGAGCTTCTTGCAGTGCTGAGCGGCGTTCTCGCAGAGCTCGAAGACGTTGGTGAGGCCGGTGATCATGTCCTCGTAGTGGTCATAGCCCTCGGTCTGCTGAAGGATCTCGAGAGCAAGAGCGATGGCGTAGCCAGGCTTCTCGCACTTGGCAGCGTAGTTGGCGTGGAAGCCGTGGACGATGACGTGGTCGGCGTCGACGGTCAGAGCGGAGCCAGCCTTGTTGGTGAGGGAGACGACCGGGCAGTTGTGCTTCTTGGCGGTCTTGTTGGCCTCGACGGTCTCGGGCGTGGAGCCACCGAGGGAGCAGGTGATCACGAAGGTGTGCTCGTTGACCCAGGAAGGCGTGTCGTAGTTGAACTCGTTAGCGGTGAAGATCTGAACGTTCAGCTTGTCCGTGTTGTTGGCCAGGAAGTACTTGGCGGGGTAAAGGTCGGACATGGAAGCGCCGCAGCCGACGAAGGCGACGCTGTGGATCTCGTGGTTGGACAGGACGTCAGCGACGATCTGCTTAGGGAGGTTAAGGTCGATCTCGTACATCTGACACATTCCTTTCGATTTTTGCGGCGCCACATTGCCGGGCGCTCGCAGGGTTACCGTGGTTTGGACCGAGTCGCCGGCCCGTTGAGGATGCGACAAGGGGACTGTCCCATTGACACATTTAGGGATGGAAGCCTGCCTGGGGTATGGGATGCCAGGCAGGCCCCCGGGGGAAAGCAGCTAGGCGCTTGGTCGCGACTAGGCCAGGATGCCGGCCGCGGAGAGGGCGATGCCGCCCACGATGGCGATCACGAGAAGCCAACCGGTGTTGACGTTCTTCTTGATGAGCCAGTACATAAGGCCGGTGAGGCCAAGGGAAATCATCTGGGGCATCATGCCGTCCAGGATGTCCTGGATCACGACGGTGCCCTCAGCGAACTGCAGCGGGGTGGTGGCGCCGATCAGCGTAGCGATCATGCCGCCCACGGACATAAGACCCACGATGCCGCAGACATACATGAGCTTCTCCATGAGGTCGCCGCCCTGAAGCTTGCTCAGGTACTCGTGGCCGCCCTGATAGCCCATCTTGGCTGCGAACCAAGTGATCAGCACAGAGGGGACGATGGAGATGAGCATGGCCAGGATCGGGCCCATGATGGAGCCCTGCTGAGCCAGCTGAACGCCCAGGCCAAAGGCGATAACGCGGATGGTGCCCTGGAAGAAGGAGTCACCGATGCCGGAAAGCGGACCCATGAGGGAGGTCTTGACCGCGTTGATCGAATCGGGATCGAAGTTCTCGGGATCCTTGGCGTACTCCTCCTCCATGGAGGCGGCGAGGCCCAGGATGAAAGCGCTCGTCTGCGGGGTGCAGTTGTAGAACGCCATGTGACGGTGGTAAGCCTCTTTCTTAGCAGCGAGCTGCTTGGGGTCGGACTCATCCGGATAGAGGCGATCGAGCGTGGGAACCATGCCGTAGAGGAAGCCCATGTTCATCTGACGCTCGTAGTTCCAAGAGGCCTGGATGGCCCAGGAGCGCCAGAAGAACTGGCTGACCTTCTTGTTCAGGGACACGTCCTTGGTTGCGGTTGCCATAGTGTGTTCCTCCTTAGTCTTCGTCGTCTTCGAGCGGATCGTAGTCGGAATCGACACCGGCGGCTGCATGGGAACCGTTGAACTTGAAGCCCATGAAGACGACAGCCAGGCACACACCGATCAGAGCGACCGCGATGACGGACAGGTTGAGGTAAGCGGCGAGCAGGAAACCGATGAACAGGAACGGAGTCATACCCTTCTTGATCATCATGGTGAGCAGCAGGGCCAAGCCGTAGGCGGTCATGATCTTGGTCGAAACGTTAAGACCAGTGGACAGCCACTCGGGAACCATGTTGACGATGGCCTGAACCAGGTCGGTGCCAACAAAGACGGCGAGGAAGATCGGCAGGAAGTACATGACGGCGTACAGACCGGAGCCGGCGCAGATGTGCATGCGGTAGGCGGTCTTGAACTTTCCGTTATCGATCGCGCTATCTGCCACATGGGTAAGGGCGGCGATGATGGAACGGAACACGATGCCGAGGAGCTGACCCAGGACGGCGACCGGGATGGCGATCGTCATGGCGGTCTCGGCGGAAGCATCGGTCAGGCACGCAAAGGCAGCGGCCACGATGCCGCCCAGGACCATATCGGGCGGAACGGCGGCGCCGACCTGCACCAGGCCCATGGACACGAGCTCGACGGCGGCACCGACGGCAAGGCCGGTGGGCACATCGCCCAGCAGCAGACCGACGAGCGTAGCGCCAACGAGGGGCTGCTCGAAGTTAAGACGACCGAGCAGGCGGGAGTCCCACATGCAGAACACGCCGACGAGGCCGACGAGCACCGCACTGATGAACGTATTCATACCCTTCTCCTTTCAGTCAGGCAAAAGCCTGGTTGATTACAGCTTGGCGTCGATGTCGACGCTCTGATACGTAGGGGTCTGCTGGACGTAGAGCTTAATGCCCATGTCGAGCAGCTGGTTGACGTCGGCCTTCTGGGTGGCGTCGAGGAAGACGGAGCTGTCCTTGCCGCCGACCTGATCGGCACCGTCGTGGTTGGCGGTGGCGCCCAGGTTGATGGCGTCGAGCTTGTAGCCCTGGCAGAACTGCAGCATCTCGGCAGTGTTGCCAAAGACGAACATGACGCGCTCGCCGAGGGTGTTGAGCTTGTCCATCTTGGCGAGGGCACGCTCGACGGTGAAGACGTTCAGGCGCACGCCCTGGGGCTTGGCCAGCTTAAGAGCGCCCTTCTTGATGTCATCGTTGGCGGCAGCGTTGTCGACGACGATGATGCGCTCGGCCTGAACCTTGGTGGTCCAGGTAAAGACGACCTGGCCGTGCAGCAGACGGTAGTCAAGACGTGCGAGGACGATCTTGGCGGGACCGGAGCTGTGACGGGACGCCTTGGCCTTCTTGGCGGGAGCCGCGGCGGCCTCGACCGGTGCGTTGGGGTTGGTCAGACCGGTGCGGGCCTCGTTGATGAGGGCCGCGAGCTCGGCGCCCTTGACGGGGACGGGGCTCATAGCGAGCGTGAGCGCCAGCGGGATGTTGAAACCGCTGACAACCGTGAACTTCGTGCCGTTCTTGGAAAGCTCGACCATGTTGTTGTTGACCGAGCTGCCGAGCATATCGGTCAGCACATAGACGCTGTCGTCCGCGTTGAACGTGGCGATCATGGCGTCCACCTTATTGGTGATGGGCTCCTTGTCGTCACGAGCAAGCGACACGACGTGGACGTTCGACACGTCGCCGAGAACCATCTCGAGCGTGTCTTTGGCGCCTGCGGCCAGGCCGCCATGAGATGCGAGAATGATCTGATTCATCTTGCCTCCTCCTTTTCGTTATGGTCATTATAACGTCTTATACGTTGCTTATATTGCTAATTAGTATAAAGACCGTTCGCGGGTGAAAATCGACCGTTGACGGGTTTAACGCAATCGAAACGTTGGTGCAGGGTAGGTCGGCGCTGTCTTGGCGACGCCCGATCAGACGCCTCGCCAATCCCCTATCGCACGAAGTACCAGGGGCTTTCCTGCACGGTGGGCTCCAGCGCGATGCCAGTGCGTTCCTTAAACAGATCCATGTCCTGCGATTTCTCCGTCCACCACGCGTTGGGCTTAAAGGTCATGCTCTCAACGACATGACCGACAAACACACTGTTGCGCAGCTTGGAGAAGTCGGTGTTCATAATCAGGATGGACGCGAGCACCAGCACAATGCCCAGGACCTTGATCGCGCCGGCGGGCTCGGCATAGACACCAATGCCCACCAGTACGGTGACGACCGTCTCGAAAGACATTACGACGGGAACTTTCGATGTCTCGAGCCCCATGGACAGACCCTGCATATATAAGATGTAAGCCACGGCTGTGGGGATGAGTCCAAAGCCAAGGAACAGCAGCAGCAGCTGTGGCGACATTGCCGCGGCGACATCCGGCCACGGAGCCGCGATAGCTGCCATAACCGCACCGCCAAAAACAAAGCCCCAAAACGTGACAGCCAGCGGGTGGACCGTCTTGGTTGCTATCCGGCTAAACACCGCGAGCGACGCACCACAAAAGCCCGCAATCACGCCCGACGTGACGCCCCAAACCGAAAAATGAAAACCGGAAAGGTCTCCATTGGTCACTGCAAGCACGCAGCCAACGATGTTGAAGACAATGGCAACGAGCTTGTTGGGGGTCACGTCCTCGCGATAAAGCACGCGACCGAGCACGACGCCAAACACCGGCGAGGTATAGAGCAGCACCGAGGCCGTGGACATGCCGACCTCGCCCATGCACTCGTAATAGCAGGTGTTGGCGGCGGCCAGACCAACGATACCGACAAGTGCGCAGGGAACAAGCTCTTTAGGGCTTGCCTTGAACAGGGCCAGGGGACCCTGAGCCACGGTAGACCCCTCACCCGGACGGCAGCCCATAAACATCAGGACCGGCGCCAAGATAAGCGCTCCGACCAACAAGCGAAAGGCAGCCATGCTCTGGGACGAAACGCCCATGGCCGAGATGCCGTTTACAAAGATTCCGATGCTGCCCCACATAAGCGCGGCGACCAGCACCAGCACATAGCCCAGATTGCTTTTCTTCAACGCAGCCCCCTCGGTATTGTTTCCAATATGTTTCACACTACGTTATAGTCGTTATATACATTTTTCAAGACACAAATCGGTGAGCGGAAAACTGTTTCCCCACATACTCATTGGGTAGTCATTGGGGACGTTCTTAAATGACTAGTCGTTGGGGACGTTCCTGAATGCCTAGTCATTTAAGAACGTCCCCAACGACTAAGGCGCCGCTGGTTGAGCATAAGTCAGCGAGCGGGTCGCATTTGAGGCAAGGTGGCGTGAAACGAAAGGGCGCTGACCTTCTGGTCGCGCCCTTGAAGTTGAACGCCAGATTGTCCAAATGCGGCCCGCGCAGCGTCGAGCCGTTACGCCGTTCGGTAGAACGGCGTAACTAATACTCAAGCTTCCACATGTAGCGTCGCGTCATGTAGTCCTTGTGGGTGACGGCAGAGAGCGCGCGCATGTACACGTTGTTGAGAATCGGGGCAAAGATCAGGTGGTTGAAGTATTCGCTCACGCTGTCCTTGATGTCATTGAGGCCGAGCTCCTTGGCGTCGAGCTGATAGACGCGCTCGCCACCGTACTGGTTGACGAAGCGGATGCCGCGCTCGTCGTTGCAGCGGCTGCGGCCGACGCTGATGAGCTGGAACAGCGAGGTGCGCTTGTCCAGGATCTCGAAGGGGCCGTGGAAGAAGTCACAGGTGTTGATGGTGCAGGAGTCGATCTGCAGCATCTCCTGCACGTTGCAGATGCTAAAGACGTAGGCGGCACCAAAGAGCGGGCCCTGAGCCATGACGTTGATGCAGGGCTTGTCGGCGTTCTGCTCGGCCCACTTGGCAGCGAGCGGACGAGTGTACTCGACGGCCTTGCGATAGATAGGGTCGACCAAGTCGAAGGCGGCCATGGCGGTCTCGTACTCGGCATAGCCCTCGGTCTGCTGCGTAAGCTCCATGGCGATCATGGTCACGACAGCGGAGTTGGTGCGGCCCATGCAGGACTCGTCGACGGCCAGGCTGTCGTACTGGATCTTGTAGTCGCAGACCTCGGTGAGGCCGGACTCGTCAACATAGATGGCGATGGTGCTGGCGCCGTGGTCCTTGGCGACCCGGGCGGCGACGATGGTCTCCTTGGTGCCGCGCATGGACACGACGACGGCCAGAGTGTTCTCGTTGACATAGGCAGGGGTTGCGTGCACGAACTCGTTGCTGGTGTAGCTGGAGCTCACGACCTGTGTGGCCTCGTGCTCCATAAAGTACTGGGCAGGATAGTTACCGCCGTTGGATCCGCCGGCGCCAATCCACACGACGCGCTTGATGCCGCCCTTGTCAGCCTTGTCAGCCAAAACCTGGGAGACGACGTCCTTAACCTGTTCCTGAGTAGTCATCGTGCATCAGCCTTTCTTCTCGTTTGATGCTCTCGATGGCATACAAGTTACATACATGTTTTGGCTATGTCGACTAGTTGTATGCTATATTTGTCTTAGAAATTTTGCTGATGCGGTTTTCGATAACTAGCTACCAGCGGTTTTATTGTTGTATTGAATACATGCTTGATTAGACTCGCATACAAGTTAGATACAGGTTGATCGCATGAACGCTTCATCTAAAAAGAAACTGAGCCAGTACGAGCGCTTGGCGGGCATGTTGCGCGACCGCATCGCCGCCGGCAGCTACGCGCGCGGAGACAAGCTGCCGTCCGAGATGGAACTCATGGACGAATCGGGGCTGTCGCGCAGCACCGTACGCCATGCCCTTAAGGTGCTCGTTGATGAGGGTCTGGTTCGAACCGAGCGCGGGCGCGGCGCCTTTGTGGCCGACACGCCGGCGCTCCACGAGAACAACCTGGTGTTTTCGAGCTATACGGCGCAGGTCCAGGGTCAGGGCATGAAGCCCACCACGCGCACGGTGGACTCGGGCTTTACCAAGGCGGGCGGCAGCATAGCCAAGTTCTTTGATGCCGCCGTGGGCAGCAAGCTCGTCAAACTTGTCCGTCTGCGTTATCTGGACGATGCGCCACTGTGCCTGGAGACCACCTATCTACCACCGAGCTTTGAGGCACTCATCGACCGCGATATCAACGGTTCGCTCTACGCCACGCTGCGCCAGGAATTCCATCGCGCGCCGGCACAGGGACATAAGACCTTTGAGGTGTGCTATGCCTCGCAAAACGAGGCGTTTTTGCTCAACGTTGAGCGTGGGCAGGCGCTGATCCTGATCACCGACTACGTCTACGACACCGACGGCCGCCCGCTCCATGTCTCCAAGCGCATCCAGCGCACCGACCGCGCCAAATACACCGAGCCCATCGGCTAACCTGCCAAAACCACCACAAAGGGGACAGGCGCCTTCGTGGTGGTTTTAGGCGAGGAGGTCGGGGAACCAGGTTGGCTTGGGTTGGTTGGGCGTGCGCTCGGCAAGGACCAGCTCCATCCAGCACATGTCGTACCAGCGGCCGAACTTTTGGGCGCAGCGGTCAAAGGCGCCCACCAGGCGGTAGCCCATATGGGCATGGAAATCCTGACTGTTGTGCGTTAGATACTCGTCGTCCTTGTCGTGCGGCACGGCAATGAGCGCGCACATGTTGGTGATGCCCATCGCGATCAGGCATTGCTTGAGCGCATCGTGCAGCTTGCGGCCCAGCCCGCCGTGGCGCACGTCGCGCGCCAGGTAGATCGATGTCTCGACCGACCAGTCGTATGCCTCGCGGCTGTTGAGCGGACTCACATAGGCATAGCCCACCGGATGCCCGTCCAACTCCATCACCAAATACGGATAGCGCTTGAGCGTACGCTCGATACGCCCGGCGAACTCCTCAACGCTCGGCACCTCGTATTCGCAGGTAATCGCCGTCTGGCGCACATACGGCTCATAGATGGCAAGCAACGCCGGCGCGTCTTCGGGAGTCGCCAGGCGAATCGTCGGCTCGGACATCTCGGTCATACAACCCTTCTCCCCCAAAAGCAAAGGCCGCCCTGCGCCAAACCCAGCGCATGGCGGCCCCTCGTCATTACATCAGGCTACAGGACAGCCGCCAGCGCGTCGATGTCCTCCTGCGTCGTGGCCCAGCTGGTGCAAAAGCGCACCACCGTGTGGGTCTCGTCGTACTTTTCCCAGTACTCGATCGAGGCATGCTCGCGAATGCGGGCCATATCCTCGTTGGGCAGAATCACGAACTGCTGGTTGGTCGGCGTCTCCAAGAAGAACTGGTAGCCGCGCTCGTGCAGCACGCGACGCAGCGCCTGAGCGGTCTCAATCGCCTGGCGACCAATCTCAAAATACAGGCCGTCGGTAAAGAGCGCCTCAAACTGCACGCCCGTCAGGCGGCCCTTGGCCAACAGCGCGCCGTGCTGCTTAATGCGCGGAATGGGATGCGCCGGAACGTGCATACCGCAAAACACCACGGCCTCGCCGCAGAGCGCGCCGCACTTGGTGCCGCCGATGTAGAACACGTCGCACAGCTGCGCCAGCTCGGGCAGGGTAATGTCGCACTCGTCGGCTGCCAGCGCATAGGCCAGACGGGCGCCGTCCACAAACAGCGGAATCTCGCGCTTCTGGCACACCGCGTGAATCGCCGCGAGCTCGGCCTTGGAGTACAGCGTGCCGTACTCGGTCGATAGGCTCACGTACACAGCGCCCGGGAACACCGTGTGCTCGTAGCTCTCGTTTTCGTAGAACACCTGGATATAGTTCTCGAGGTCCTCGGCGCGCATCTTACCCTCATAGCCGGGGATGGTGAGCACCTTGTGACCGCCAAACTCGATGGCGCCCGCCTCGTGACAGGCGACGTGGCCAGTCTCGGCAGCAACGACGCCCTCGTAGGGCGCAAGCAGCATGTCGATCACCGTCGCGTTGGCCTGCGTGCCGCCCACCAGAAAAAACACGTCGGCATCGGGGGCCTGACAGGCCTCGCGGATAAGCTGCTTGGCACGCTCGGTGTGCGCATCGGTACCGTAGCCGGGCTGCGGCTCCATATTGGTGTCGACGAGCGCCTGCAGCACTGCCGGATGTGCGCCGTGGGAATAGTCGTTGTTAAACGCGAGCATGGCAATCCTCTCTAGCCGGGCACGGGCCCGATGATTCAAACGGGGCTATTGTACGCCGTTGGGATAGGCAACGCGCGCGGCAAGGCACTCAAGCGCCAACACCAGGGCAAAGCCGCAGCTCACGTCGCTCAAAAAGTGAGCTCCGATCACGATACGGCCAAAGGCGACGAGCGCCGCGACCACAGCCGCCGCCCAAAAGATCACGCGGCGACGCGAAGGTTTTTCCTTAAAGGCTGCCGCGGGAAGCCCGGCGAGCATAAGGCCGATCGCCGCATGCGCGGTGTGCCCGCTCGCGAACGACTTGAACCCGTCCTTGATCACGCCGGCGGCGATATAGGTCCACTTGTCGGGATTGCCGATTACCCACCACGGCTGAAAATTGAGCCCCGGCGTGACCTCGATCACGCGCATGCGCGGGCGCGACCACAGCGGCTTGACGATCACGTTGAGGATAATGGCCTGAGCGACCCACACGGCAAGTACCATCAACGCCCAGCGCGTAAGCTCGTCGGGCGCGGTGTCGCGCGTAAGGCGATAGGCAATATCGTTAACCGCAATGACCAGCACAAACGTCAGCACCAGCTGAAACGCGATGAGCTTGCCGCCGACGCGCAGCGATCCGATAATCTCGTAGCCGACCAGACCCACGTTGATCAAAACGCCCAGCGCAGCGAGCCATTTGCTCCCCCTGGAATCGGGGCGTGCCGAGCGCACGAGCATAACGCCCGCGATGCTCGCCGTCAGCTCGACCGGCGGCTCGCCGGCCGCCTCGACAAAGCGACCGTACATGCTGCCGATGTTGAACAGCGCGCTCGAAATCTGATAGTCGAAGAAACTGCCCACGCCCAGACAAAGACACAGGACAACCGCGATAATGGCGACGTCTTTCTTATAGATGTATCCGAACATGCTTTCCTTTCGATGGAACCAGAGTGCCCAAATGGGGCGTTTGCAGCGTCGACCCGTTAGTCGTCGTCGCTCGCACCCAACTGCTGCAACAGCATGAGTGCCGCGGCCACGGGGCCGGTACCGTCGTTGGCGTCGAGACCGCGACCCAGGCCGCTGCCCGCGCCGGCGCCCGCCTTGTAGGGCACCGACAGTTTGCGGCTCTTGGGGAAGTTCACCGCGCCATAGCGGGTCTTTAGCTCAAAGGCCACCTTCTTGGGCACGTCGATGCCCAAAAACGTGATGCGACCGCCGCTGAGCGTAACGCTCTCGAGCCCCAGGCGCTCGCCGCGAATGCGGATTCGTGCGCGATTGAACAGGTTGAGTCCTGCCAACGGCAGCTCGCCATGCGCGGCCTCGGTCTCTTCCTGCACCTCATCGATGCTCTCCAGGTCCTCAGCAGCCGCGAGCTTGCGGTACACGAGCACGCGCTGGTCCACCGCCGGCATGTACTCCTCGGACAAGAAGTAGTCGGCCGGCAGGTTAATGCCCACGCTCGCCGCCTCCACGCCGGCGTCGTCATCGCCGCGCGCCTCGGCCACCGCCCGGCCCAGCATCTGCGTAAACAGGTCAAAGCCCACGCTCGACAGGTTGCCGTGCTGCTCGGCGCCCATAAGCGAGCCGGCGCCGCGAATCTCCAGGTCGCGCATGGCGATGCGCATGCCGCTGCCCAGGTCCTGGAACTCGGAAAGTGCGGTCAGGCGCGCCGTCGCCTCCTCGGTGAGTGGCAGCTCGCCCGGGAACATAAAGTACGCGTAGGCCTGCGTGGCAGAGCGACCCACACGACCCTTGAGCTGGTAGAGCTGCGCCAGGCCCAGGCGCTGCGAGTCCTCGATGATCAGCGTGTTGGCGGTCGCGTTGTCGATACCGCTCTCCACGATGGTCGTGGCGATGAGCACGTCGATCTTTTTGGTCGCGAACTCGATCATCACGTCCTCGACCTCGCGCGGACTCATCTTGCCGTGCGCCACACCCACGCGCGCCTCGGGCGCGGCCTCGTGCACGCGCGCCACGGCGTCGTCGATGGTCTTGACGCGGTTGGACACGTAGTACACCTGGCCGCCGCGGCCCACCTCCAGGCGAATCGCCGCGCTTACCACGTCGGGGTCGTACTCCCCCACGTGCACGATCACGGGACGACGCCCGGTCGGCGGCGTGGTGATTAGGCTCATGTCGCGCACGCCGCTCGTGGCCATCTGCATGGTTCGCGGAATAGGCGTTGCCGAAAGCGTGAGCACGTCAATCTGCTCGCGCAGGTTCTTGAGCTGCTCCTTGTGCTGCACGCCAAAGCGTTGCTCCTCGTCGATGATCACTAGGCCCAGGTTCTTGGGGTTCACATCGGCCGAAAGCAGACGGTGCGTGCCGATGAGCACGTCGATCGTGCCCTCGGCAAACGCCTTGAGCGCGCGCTTTTGCTGCGCCGGCGTGCGGAAACGGCTGAGCACCTCGACCTCAAGGCCAAACGGGGCAAAGCGCCCAAAGAACGTCTCGTAGTGCTGCTGGGCAAGAATGGTCGTGGGGCAGAGCACCATGACCTGGCGGCCGGAGTCCACGCACTTAAACGCCGCGCGCAGGGCGACCTCGGTCTTGCCAAAACCCACGTCGCCGCACAGCAGGCGGTCCATGGGCTTGGGCGCCTCCATATCGGCCTTAATGTCGGCGATGGCCTCCAGCTGGTCGCGCGTCTCGTCGTAAGGAAAGCTCTCCTCCATCTCGATCTGCTCGGGCGTGTCAGGCGGGCAGGCGATACCCGCGATTGATGAGCGGCGCGTATACAGGTCGACCAGGTCAAACGCCAGCTTTTTGGCATTCTTGCGCGCCTTGTTGGTGGCGCGCGTCCAGTCGGCTGTGTTGAGCCTGGTCAGGCGCGGTTTGTCGCCGTCGGGGCCAACATAGCGCGTGATACGGTCGACCTGCTCGAGCGGCACGTAGAGCTTGTCGCCGTCGGCATATTCCAGCAAAAAGTAGTCGCGCTCTTTGCCGCCCACTTCCTGACGCGCAATCTCGCTAAAGAGTGCGATGCCGTGAGTGGCGTGCACCACGTAGTCGCCCGGCTTAAACGGGAAGGTGATCTGCGTAATGTCCACCTTGCGGCGGCTGCGCGCGCGGTTGGCATCCATACGGGCGTTGAGGTCGGCGATCGAGAACACGGCCAGGTTGGCATCGGGCACCACCACGCCCTGCGGCAGGGCGGCATCGACAAAGGTCACGCGCCCGCGCGAGATGGTGGGCACGGCGGCACCGGCGGCAGCCTGGGCCGCGCCCGCCTCGAGCGAGCGGGCGTTGAGTGCGTCGGCCTTACGCTCGCGAATTGCAGCATGGGCTTCCTGGCGGGCAGCGCGATCGGCAGAATCCGCCGTTGCCACGCGTACGCGCTCGCCGATGGCGCCGGCATTTTCGGGCGCCGCGGTCAGCGATTCCTCAAAGGTAATGCCCTCGTCGCCAAAGGTGAGCTCCATCGACTCGCGCGCACCGCGGTCGGGAATGGCAAACACGCAGGCATAGCGCTTGCCCACGACTTCCTGGATGCGCGTCATAAAGCGATTGTCCGAGCCCGCAATGGCCGGCTGCTCAATCTTGAGCTCGGCCGTCACCGCGCCGCCGGCACGAATGAGGCTTACGTAGTTCAGGCGCTGCTGGGCACCAAAATCGAGCTGTTGAGCGCGCACGTACAGACCGTCCAATCGGTCAATCCCCGCCTCGCCGGCACGCGCCTCGATATCCTCGTAGGCGCGCAGGCAGTCGTCGAACAGCGAGCGCGGCTCGGACAGAACCACGAGCGCCTTGCCACTCACGTGTGCCAGCGGGCTCACGGTCTGGCCGTACATCACCGGCAAAAAGCGGTCGAGCTCAGGCGTGACAATGCGTGCATCCACCATCTCGAGCAGCGCCGCCAGCTTGCTATCGTCCTGGCTTGCCCGGTAGAGCGCCACGTGCATGTTGTGAACGGCATCGTCGGTAAGCGCCAGCTCACGGCAGGGGAAGATCTCGATACTGTCCTCGTTGCCGATGGTCTGCCCCGTTGAGCTCACCATGCGGCGAATGCGATCGATCTCGTCGCCGAAGAACTCAATGCGCACGGGCGCCTTCTCCTGCGCGGGAAATACCTCGACGGTGTCGCCGTGCACACGGAACAGGCCGGGCGCGTCGGCGGCGCCGGCATTGGTGTAGCCCATGCCCACCAGGCGCTGCGGCACCTCGTCAAAAGGAATCTCCTCGCCCACCGCAAAAGTGGTGGACTCCCAATAGCGACTCTCGACCGGCGGCACACAGCGCAGCAGCGCGCGGGCCGAGGCAACCATGATGCAGTTGTCCCCGCGCACGATGCGCCCCAGAGCCTCGCAGCGCTGCGCCACCACGGCGTCGTCGGGCGCCTGCTCGCGCCACGGATAGTCCTTGCGCTCGGGAAAACGGCACACATGCGCCAAGCCCACATAGGCGGCCAGACTGCGCGCGGCGCGATCGGCCGCATCCTCGCCACTCACAATGTAGACCGTGGGGCGCGGGCGGCGCGCAAACTGGGCGGCCGCCATAAGCGTGCGGCCCGACTGCGACACAGCCAGCGTCACGTCCTCGCCGGCATCGAGTCCGGCCTCGACGGTCTGCAAGGCCTCGGCAGTGTAGAGCTGCGCGGCTATACGGTGAATGAGCATGCTGTTCCTCCGGCATCGCAACGCCAAAAGCCCGCCGGGGCAAGCTCGGCGGGTATGCGGCGGATTTCATTGCCTGTCATGGTAGCGCATGGAAAGGACTCCGGCTCAAGGGCAAACCCAGCCCCGCAAAAAACGCCAGACGAAGATGCGTTCCGCCCTACCCCGCTACGCGCACGCTGGGACACAAATCCGCCAGCGGGCACTCGTCGCACTTGGGTTTGCGGGCGTCGCAGATCTCACGGCCAAAGGTGATCCACTGGTGGTTGACCGACTCCCAATACTCGTGCGGCAAAATCTTGAGCAGATCTTGCTCGGTCTTGAGCGGCTCCTTGGCATGCGTCTTGGGGCTCAGCATCAGGCGGTGCGCGATGCGGTTGACGTGCGTATCGACCGCGATGCCCTCGACAATGCCAAACCCCACGTTGAGCACGATGTTCGCCGTTTTGCGCCCCACACCCGGCAGCTTGACGAGTTCCTTCATGTCGGCAGGTACCTCGCCGCCGTAATCGGCAACGATCATCTGCGCGGCCTCCACGGCGTGTTTGGCCTTGCTCTTATAAAAGCCAAGCGACTTGATGGTATCCGCCACATCGACCACACTCGCCCCCGCCATGGCCTCGAGCGTGGGCCACTGGGCAAACAGCTTCGGCGTCACCTTGTTGACCTGTGCGTCGGTCGTCTGCGCCGAGAGCAGCACCGCGATGAGCAGCCTAAAGGGATTCTCGTGGTCCAAAAAGCACTCGACCGGGCCATAGCGACGGTTGAGGCGCTCGCACACCTCGATGGCGCGCTCGCGTTTGGCGGCATTGGTCTCGCGTGGCATAACGACTCCTCGGCTCAACGGCATAACAAACCTATGGGCACGATTGTCCCACGTATGGGGTCTTTACGCCTCCAAAAATGCGCCGGTCTGGCGGCTCCACAGGCTTGCGTATTCGCCGCCTGCCTCGACAAGCTGCGCATGCGTGCCGTCCTCGACAATCTCGCCGTCCGCCAGCACCACGATGCGGTCGAGCGCCGCCACGGTGGACAGGCGATGCGCCACCACAATGGAGGTGCGGCCGCGCATCAGGTTCTCGAGCGCCTCCTGCACCAGCGCCTCGGACTCACTGTCGAGGGCAGACGTCGCCTCGTCGAGCACCAGGATCGGCGCATCGGTCAGGATAGCGCGGGCGATGGCCACGCGCTGACGTTGGCCGCCCGAAAGCTTGACGCCGCGCTCGCCCACCATGGTGTCAAAGCCGTTGGGCAGGCGGTCGATAAACTCCAGGGCATTTGCCAGGCGCGCGGCCTCGCGGATCTGCTCGTCGGTGGCATCGGGGCGGCCGTAGGCGATATTCTCGCGAATGGAGCGATGGAACAGCAACGCCTCCTGCGGCACGTAGGCAACCTGGCGGCGCAGACTCTGCTGCGTACAGCGCGAGACGTCCTGGCCGTCCACGAGCACGCGGCCGCCCTGTACGTCGTCCAGGCGCAGCAACAACTTGGTGAGCGTCGTCTTGCCCGAGCCCGATTTGCCCACCAGGCCCACGCGCTGGCCCGCTGCCACATGGAGCGTCAGGTCGTCGAACACGCTCTCGCCCGCCGCGGCATCACGGTATGCAAAGCTCAGGTGCTCAAAATCAATCGCACCCTCGCCCACCTTGAGCTCGGGGGCATTCTCGTCGTCTGCCACCAGACGCGGCTCGTCCAGCACGCGCGTCATCTCGGCCGCATCGCCCAGCGCGCGGTTGATGCGTTGCATCATGGAGCTCACGTAGTTCAGACGCATGGTGAGGTTGTACGTATAGGTAAAGATCATGACGAGCGCGCCGGCCGAGATGCCAAACCACGCGTTGCCACCCGCGACGAACACACTCACCACGGCCATGGTGATGACGATAAGGCCCGAGGTCGTAAAGTTGCGCTGCATCATGGCGTGCATCGAAACCGTTTCAGCATCGCGCGCGGCGCGGTCGGCGGTATCGAACAGGTCGCGCTCAAAGTCCTCGCGCCCACAGGTCTTGACGGCCAGGATGTTCGTGACCGCGTCGGACAGCACGCCCGACAGTTTGTTCTGAGCGGCGGACGTCGCGGCCGAAAGCGGCATGATGCGCTTGTACATAAGCCAGACAAACGCAATGTAGACGACCATGATGCCCACCAGGATCACGGTAAACGTCGGCACCACCGGAGCGAGCGCCGCCACCGTGCAGACAACCGAGGTGATGGTGGGAATGAGCGAATACACCGTCACGTCGACCAAGCCCGTGTAGCCACTCATAAAACGACTCGTCTGGCTCACAAGCGATCCGCCAAAGCGGCTGGTGTGAAATGTCATGGATTGATTGGAGAGCGTGTCAAAGCACAGGCGCGCCAGGTGATAATTGCCCGCAATCTCGAGCTTGTAGACGGTGTAGTCCTGCAGCTTGGAGAGGATCTGGCCCACTAGGTTAACGAACACGAGCGCCAGAATATAGGGACCAAAGACCTCAAACACCTGGTCGCCCGCCACGGGGCCGGCCTGGACGCGGTCGACGATAAGGGCCATCACGTAGGTGTTGGCAAACGTGAGCAAAAAGATGTAGCCCGCCGACGAGAACACCGAGAGAAAGACGATCAGCGGCTGTGTGCGCGTGACGTCCCAAAAACGCTGTAGCGTGCGGCGCACGGTGGAGCGTTTGAGCGGACTGGTGTTTCTCTGAGACATGGGCTTCCTTTCGCGTCTGATAGGGCGAAACGCCATTGTTGCACACTAAAGCGCACTTCAGGCAAGCACGATGCGAAAAGCGCCCGCGCCGTGCTTGTGCAGGCACCCCGCCGTCAGATGCAGCTAGTCTTCGTCTTTTTGGTCTGCGAGCAAGCCTGCGGACTCCAAGCCCAAAATCTCGTCGGCCTCCCGCGCGTCTTCCAGCGCGTCGATATCCTTGAGCTTGCGCTCCATAACGTTGGTGCGCGTGGTGATGATGCCCTCGACCGTTTTACCCGCGGTCTCGATCTGCTGCTGGGCGCGGCGCAGCGCCGCCTGATAGCGCGGCAGCTCGGCCTTGACGGCAGAAAGCACACGCAGCACGTCGTCGGTGCGCTTTTGCAACCTAAACGTCTGGTAGCTCATCTGCAGGCTGTTGAGGATGGCCGCCATGGTGCTGGGGCCGGCAACGTTGACGTGATAGTCGCGGCCCAGGGTCTCAATAAGCCCGGGGCGACTGACGACCTCGGCATACAGGCCCTCAAACGGCACGAACATGATGCCAAAGTTGGTGGTCGCGGGCACGCTCAGGTACTTTTCGCAGATGTCCTTTGCCTCGCGTTTCACCATCGCATCGAGCGTCTTGCGCGCGGTGGCCACAGCCTCAGCATCGCCCGACTCTTGCGCGTCGAGCAGATGCTCGTACGCGTCGCCCGGGAATTTGGAGTCGATCGGCAGCAGCACGGGATCGCCCTCGTCCACCGGCAGCTTGACGGCAAACTCAACGCGCTCCGAGGCGCCGGGCTTGGTAGCGACGTTTTCCAGATACTGGTCGGGCGTAAGGATGTCCGCCAGGATTGCACCCAGCTGCACCTCGCCCAAAATGCCACGCGCTTTTACATTGCCCAGTACGCGCTTAAGGTCGCCCACGCCGGTGGCGATTGACTGCATGTCGCCCAAACCCTTGTACACAGCCTCGAGCTGGTCGCTCACCTGCTTAAACGATGCCGACAGGCGATCGTTGAGCGTACGGGAGAGTTTCTCGTCCACCGTCGCGCGCATCTGATCGAGCTGCACGTTGTTGTCCTTGCGTATGGCGCCCAGCTGGGCATCGACCGTCTCGCGCACCTTGTCCAGGCGGTGCTCGATGCCCTCGCGGTTGGCGCCAAGCTGTTGGGCTGTCTCGCGGCGCAGGTCATCCATACGGTCGCCGGCCTGCGAGAACTCACGCGCGATGGTCAGGTAGCGCTGCTGCTCTACGGCCGCATCGGTCGTCTGCTGCTGCGCGATGGCATTTGCCGTGCGGCGGGTTTCGGCCAAAGCGACGTTCAGGGTGTCGAGCGCATTGTTGGCCTGCTCGAGCGCAGCCAGCATCTCTGCCCCGCTATCGCCGCGCTCCTGCAGCTCGACGCGAAGGCCCTTGAGCTGCAGGGCACAAGCCACAGCAACCCCCACCGCCACCAAGGCGGTCACAACAAGCACGATATCAATAGCAGACATAGACTCCGCCCAACAAACTCAATCGATCATCAATCAAAACCGCGATCAATCTTACCCCGCCACACGCACCGGGCGTCACATGGCAATCGGACAAATGGATTTTGGGCCACAGGCACTAAAACGCTAACTCTCCCAGCCGGCGCGGATGGTTGCTACGACATCGCTTAGGCGCTGGCCGAGAACCGCCAAGTGCTCAAGCACCTCGCTGGGCGAGGCGCCGTTGAGAATGCACGTGAGGGCATATGAGGCCAAGAAGATTGCCGCGAGTCCCAACGGGATCAGCACGATCATCGCCAGCGTACGCAGGCGCTGGGCCCAGCGACGGCGGCGTGCACGACGTTTATCGAACGCGAGCTCCTGGGCATATGAATCTTGCTGTACGGAATAGGCTCCTGGGTCCGCCTCACCCGCAGACGATACCGCGGACGCGGCGTTTTGCGCAGGAGGCTGGACGGCCGCCCCTTGCATTTGCATCTCCATAAGCCGTTGCTGCTGGCGCAACATGCGCTCGGCTTGTTGCCGCGGGGTCTCAAGAAACAGATCCATGTTGGCCTCCTCAATCGGAGCATTCGACGCTTGCGCCCAGCATCCCGCACCATCGCGACCGCGGCAACGAAATCCGCGGCAATAGCCGCAAAGATTCTATAGTCAGAAAACTGTCGAAAAGCTCAACAACTCCCCTACCAGCACTTTCTCTGAGCTTTTTTGTCGAATGATCTTTTGCCCTTCCACCAACCCGCCAACTAACCAAAAGCTGACCAAAAGCTTGACGGAAATTGTGAAGACAGGGACCCCAAACAAAACGTGCCGCCCCATAAGGGGCGGCACACAAACTTCTAATCAGCTTTTCAGTAACGAGCACGCGACGACCCGAAGCCGGAGCGCAGGGCGGGGAAATACCTTTGCCTCGCGCGACCCTGCGGAGCCGTGAGCGAGAGGGAAAGGTATTTCCCCGCCCTGCGCTCCGCAGCAGCCAGCGCCACGCGCTAGTAGTTCACCACCTGCTCCTCAAAGTACGCCTTCGGGTGGTTGCACACCGGACACACCTCGGGCGCCTCGGCGCCCACATGCAGGTGCCCGCAGTTCAGGCACTTCCACACCTTTACGCCCTCGCGCTTAAACACCTCGCCCGATTCAATGCGCTCGACGAGCTTGTTGTAGCGCTCCTCATGAGCCTTCTCCACGGCGCCGACACCACGGAACTTTGCGGCAATCTCGGCAAAGCCCTCCTCCTCGGCGGTCTTGGCAAACTCGTCATACATCGTGGTCCACTCGTAGTTCTCGCCCGCGGCGGCGTCGCGCAGGCTGTCCAGAGTGCCCGGAACGGCGCCGTCGTGCAGATACTTAAACCACAGCTTGGCGTGCTCGGACTCGTTGCCCGCCGTCTCGGCAAAGATGTTCGAGATCTGAACGTAGCCGTCCTTTTTGGCCTTGGATGCATAGTAGCGATACTTGGTGTGTGCCTGGGACTCACCGGCAAAAGCGGTCTCGAGGTTCTTCTTGGTCTGAGAGTTCTCAAAATCCATAGGTGTACTTCCCTTCAACGCATGCCGCCCATAGGCTTTGAGCGACCTTGTCTTTAGGATGCCCTCATGCCGAGAATCTAAACCTTACAATCCTGTTCTTCAGATTTGAGCGGGCTATATACTCAACCAACGATCGCCCTCGGAGCGGCAAAAGCCCTCGCGCTCCAGATCGGCAAGAATGCTTGCGACCAGCTCGCGCTCGACCGGCTCTCGGCCGGCCGCCGTCTCCATCTCGTTAACGCCTGCAACGGCTTCATCAAGCGTAATACCTGCCGGCTGTCCATCGCGCGCTGCCAGCAGCATGCGCACAATGTGGGCGCGCTTTTGGCGACGCGAGCCCTCAAATTTGGACTGACGACTATAACCCGCCGACCGCCTGGACGGATTGGGCAGCGTCTTTTTAAGATACGCGCCGTAATCCAGCAACGCGTAATACCACGCGCGCGGCGTGTCGGCATCGTCTTGAGGCACGGCAAAGGGCGCAATCTCATCCGCCGGCGCACCGGGGGCCGCCGGACAGGCGGCTTGAATCAGCGGCACCAGCTCGCGATCGGGAACGGCCGGCACATCGGGAAAGAAATGGTGCAAAAAGACCGTGCGCACGTTGGTCTCCAGATACACGCCCGGAAGATCGAATGCAAACGAACGGATGCCCTGCGCCGTTGCCGGGCCAATGCCGGGCAGCGCGACCAGGTCGTGCGTCTCGCGCGGAAACTCCCCGTCCCAGCCCTCCACAACGCACTGTGCAGCCCTGTGAAGCGCCAGGGCGCGGCGATTGTAGCCCATCCCCTGCCACGCATCCAAGACATCGGAAGGGGCGGCCTGAGCAAGCGCCTGGACAGTCGGAAAGCGATCGAGCCACGCCGGCATGCGCGTCTCCACGCGCGGCACCTGCGTCTGCTGCAGCATGACCTCGGAGAGCCAGATGATATACGGGTCGCGCGTGCGGCGCCACGGAAGGTCGCGATAGCGCAGGACCCCTTCCGAACGAATCATCGAACGAAAGGGGTCCTGAATCATGGCAATGCTCCTTATGCGCGCTATTCCTCCCGGCAAGCGTACGCGCAGGCAGCGTACTCGGGAAACGCATCGCGATCGGCGAACTTGGGATCGACGGCCGGGAACCGGCGATGGGCGACGATATCGCCGAGCGAAACGGAATCGAGATAGTCGCGCATCAGCGCCTGGGCTCCGGCCCACAGGGGATGATAGCAGCACGTGCCCATGCGCGCACAGTCGCCATCGGGCGCGGTGCAATCGTTCATAACCATGGGGCCCTGAACGGCCTCTACGACCTGACGGATCGTGACATCGTCGGGGCTCACCTTAAGGCGCATGCCGCCATGAACACCACGCAGGCTCTCCACAATGCCGGCCTGAACCAAGCCGTGCTGAATCGAACGGGCAAACGAATACGGAACATTGACCTCTTCGGCAGCAGTGCGAACAGAAAGCAACCGCTCCGGCTCCTCGGCAAGCATCGCAAGCATGCGAAGGGCATAATCAGTCTTCCTCGATATGTCCATGTTTCCCCTTTCAAGGAATACGAACAGCTCGAACGAGCTCCGGGGCCGAGCTTGTGTCGAGACGCCAAATGACCGCCTGAACAACCAAATTATAAATATGGGTGTTCACTGAATGCCGCACTTGAAGACTGGCTGAATCAGGTACGGCCTAAAGTGCAATTTAGTATAATCGAACCCCCTGCTTCATTGAACAGATGTTGCGCAACAAACCCCCTGTTTGAACACATATATCAGTAGAGGCCGGCTCGCTCGTTGCGAATGCGGTGATTTGGATAAAGAGGCATATGAGATCGAGGGCCTATTAAACGCAAAAAGCCACGTCCGAAGACGTGGCTTTAATTGCGTTGGCGGGAAGTACGGGGCTCGAACCCGCGACCTCCGACGTGACAGGCCGGCGCTCTAACCAAACTGAGCTAACTCCCCAGGCAGTCGTTCGCGTTTGTTTCCGCTCGCGTGCGCTGCGGGGATTAGTATACACAGAAGTCTGTCCGCCGCGCAACAACTTTTTTGAAAAAGTTTTTCGGTCCCTCCGGGAGGGTCTCCGGGGCCGGCTGGCGCGGGTTGAGTTTGCTGCTCTACAGTCCTGCGCAAGACGGAAAGCACATTAAGTGCTTTCCTTTGCGTGCGGAACTCGCGACAAACTCAACCCGCGCCAGCCGGCCCCGGAGACCCTCCCTGCCGTCACTTGCTTCAAAGACTTTGTTCCTCGCCGCTTCCGCGGCTCGAGGTCCCCGTTCTCCTCGGCGCGGTTGTCTAAGATTGTTGTTGAACTTCGGCCTTTGGCTCATAAAAAACGGGAGATGCAATCTGCATCCCCCGTTTTTGTTGCACCTACTCTAGGTCAATAAATTTGGTGCTCAGAATCTTGCCGTCCTTGACGAGCATTCTGGCCATGGTGGGGCCTCGGGTGCCTCTTGGATAGCTGGCACTGCCTGGGTTGAGGACCAGGCAGCGACCCACTTGGGCTTCTTTGGTTACGTGGGTGTGACCGTTGATGGCTACGTCTACGGATCCCACCGGAAGGTCTTCGCGGTAGTGGGCTACGGCGAACTTGAGGCCTTCGTAGGTAAAGAGCGCCAAGCGGTCCACATCGGGGCCGTAGTCGCGGTAGTAGTCGTTATTACCCAGCACCGCTCGCACGGGGGCGATGGTGCGCAGGTGCTCGTAGTCCATCTCCGACGTAAGGTCACCGGCGTGGATAATCAGATCCGCACCCTTAAGCTCGTCCAAGAGCGCAGGCGAAAGATAGCCGTGGGTGTCCGAGATAATGTCGATACGCTTGGCGCTTGCACTGTTCATGGGATCCCTTCCGCAAAAAGATTTGGTGCATTCATGCAAAAAGCCCCACGGCTCCGCAGACGATTTTGGTCTACAGGGCTGCGGGGCCGGTGTACTAGAGGCTCAGGGCCTTTTTGAGCGGTACGACGCGACGGCGCGAAACCGGTACGCGTTCGTCGACGCCCGTAATGCCCAGCTGGATAGCGCCCGAGGGAACCGTCTCGACGTCGGTGACACACGCCAAGTTGACGATATAGCGGCGGTGAACGCGGAAGAAGCCAAAGTCGCAGAGCTTGGCCTCGAACTGTGCCAGCGAGGTCGTGGACAAAAAGCGGTCATCGACCGTATAAATACAGGAGTAATCGTCCTTGGCCATAATAAAGCGAATGTCGTCCACGGGGATGAGGACCTTGCGGCCGCCCTTTTCCACCGGGATGCGCTCGATGGTCACCTTGCTGTCCGTGACAGGCTTGGCGCGTTGCATAACCTTATCGATCGCTCGATCCAGGCGAGCCTCCTCGACCGGCTTCATCAGATAGTCGACGGCATCCACATCAAACGCCTCGACCGCATGATCGCTGTACGCGGTTACGAATACGATCGCCGGCGGATTCTTGAGCTTATGCAGTGCCTCGGCAAGTTGCAGACCCGAAGCGCCAGGCATCGAGATATCGAGGAACACAACATCGACGCGGCTCTCCATAAGCATCTCGATAGCGGAGCGAACGCTCGACGCTTCTGTGATCGTGCCGATCTTGCCCGTCTGCTCGAGCAAGAAGCGAAGTTCCGAACGGGCCGGGGCCTCATCATCCACAATCATCGCACGCAGCATAGGGATAAAACCTTTCGTCAACTAACTACGTCGGGCATCCGCCAACTAGCGTTAAACCCGTAACCTATCATTCTACTCTTGAATGTCGAAGATGCTCTCCGACAAATCGAGATGCAGGAGCACTTTAGCGCCCTTGCCCGGGGCCGATTCGACGCGTGTATAAGAGTGCGGTCCATAAAAGCGATGGATGCGCTCCGAAATATTGTGCATGGCCACACCGGCGCCGCCGCCCTGCGGGGAGCTGGCGTCGGGACGGGCGGAGCGTTCGTCAAACAGTCTGGCAGCGGTGCCTTCGTCCATGCCCACGCCGTTATCGGCGACCACAATCAAAATCGCATCTTCGCCATCCCTGTGGACCGACACGTCGATCCTCAGTGCATCGTCGTCGCCCATACCATGGCGCACGGCATTCTCGACGATTGGCTGGATTACAAATGCCGGCACCAGCGTGTCCTCGACGTCCTCGGACACGTCGAAGGTCGCCAGCACGCGATCCTCGCCAAAGCGCGCCTTCTCAAACGTCAGGTAGCGCTTGGTCTGCGCGACCTCGCGCGACACGGGAATGAGAGAGCCCGAATTGTCGAGCGTGGCGCGATAGAACGAGGAGAACTCGCGCAGCAGCTCGCGGGCGCGCAGCGGGTCGGTACGCGTAAACGACGCGATGGTGTTGAGCGTGTTGAACAGGAAGTGCGGGTTGATCTGCGCTTGCAGGGCACGCACCTCGGCACGGGCCGTGAGCTCCTTTTGCACCTCGAGCTCGTGGATGGCGAGCTGCGTGGACAGGATCTCGGCAAAACCCGAGGCAAGCGCGTACTGAGTGCGGTCGACGGCACGCGGGGTCTTGTAGTAGAACTTGAGCGTGCCGACGGTGCGGTCGCCCACCTTGATAGGAGCGATGATACCGGCAGGAACATGGTTGTGCGAGCCATCCGAGCCCACCACGTCCACCACACGGTTGAACGACTGGACGATACCGTGCTCGATGACGTAGCGCGTGGCAAGTGTGTGGATGGGCGAATCGGGCAGCAGCTTTTCCTCAAACTCGCCCGCGCAGGCCAGCACGTTGCTCTCGTCGGTGATGGCAACCGTCATGGCACGCGTCTCGGGCAAAATGCGCTGGCACACCAGACGCGCCGACTCCTGCGTCAGACCGCCTTTGATGTCCTCGAGCATGGCAGAGGCCACCGAGAGCGTCTCTTCGGTGTACTGCGAACGCACCGAATCGGGATTGAGCGTCAAATAGATAAAAATGCACAGAAAGATGCACAGCAGTGCGCAGGCGACCACGGTCGCGATCGGCTCGATTCCAGTCGCCAGGGCAAAAATAAAGTACACCAGCACGCAAATGGCGCAGACAACGGCGATCACGCGAAAGATTGATATTGAATTATCGCGCTGGGCGCGGCGGTCGATCATTCAGTCCCCTCCAGGATGCTGGTCAGTTGTGCGTCGCGCCAGAGCCCGTCCATGATCTTGGGCCAGAAGCTCTGAAAACGCAGGTAGCTTGCGGCGTTTTGACGCGCGTAGGTCTTGGCCTCGTCAATACCGTGCCGCCAAATGCGCAGGTACCCCTCGTGCTCGCGGGTAAACATGCTGCGAACCATGGCGGTCTTGCGCACGCGGTCGTCGAGCTCGCGCGAAATCCACGGGCCCGGATAGGGCATGAGCGACGCGGCCGTGACGGGAACGAGCTCCTGCTGGTGCGCGGCAAATGTCAGCTTGGCACGCTCGTAGTACCAACGGTACACATCCTGCATAAAGCGCGGCGAGCGCTTCTCGGACTCGGGCGGCAGGTGACGAACAACCCACTCGTTGTCAAACCACACGTCGTAGCCAAACATGCGCATGTTAAAGAGGTAATCTAGGTCCTCGCCTCGGGTGATAAACGGGTCAAACGCCACACGGGTAAAGGCGCGGGCATGAAGCGCCACAAGGCCGCCGCACACGTAGTTTGAACGCGAAATACGGGTGCCCGAGAGCGCCTTTTTCATCCAGCGATTAAACTCGATGCGTTTGGTCCACCAACGATGGCAGATGCCCACCTTGTCTGTGGGCGCCAACGGCGATCCGTCTCGATCGTAAAAGTAACCGCTCTTAACCAAAATCGGCAGGCCTTGACGCGTCTGCTGGCCCAGTGCATAGGTCGCGCGCTTCATAAAGTCGGCATCGATAACGGTCTCGTCGTCATCCAAAAAGACAACGGCATCGTGGCCGAGCACCGCAGCGCAGGCAAGCCCCATATTGCGAATGGCGCCGTATCCGCGCAGGCTCACGCACTCGCCCGAGCCCTTGGGAGCAATCTGCGCCACACGGTCGGCGATATGCGATGCCTGGGTGTTGGTAACCACGGTGACCTTGAGCGTAGGGTGCGCGTCGACGATTTCGTGGACGCGCTTCGACACATCAGCCGTAGCCGAGATGGGGCAGACCACCAAAAGGATAATCCTCGGAATGTCGCGCACCTGCTCGAGCGAGGCCAGGCAGCGGTCGAGCTCGGGATTGGTGGCGTTGAGCTTCGTCGAGTGGTCATAGACGCCGGGAGCGTTTGCATGGGCCTCGTCGTCTGCCCAATATGTTGGAATCACAACCGTGGCGTTCATGCCTTCCCTCCCTGCAACACAAAAACGGGGCGCCGCCAAACACAGGCGACGCCCCGCGACCTAGCTGATTCCATCATACCCACTTGGGCAAATCATTGCTCGCAAGTCGCAATGTTTATTGCGGATAACCCCAAAAGAGTACCGCGGACAGGCCCAATAGCCGCTCGCTCCTATGCGGTCTGCTCTGCCGCCTGAGTCATGCGGGACAGGCGAACCAGCAGCATAAAGCCAACGATCAGCAGCACGCCAATGGAAAGGACGCCCAGCGACGGGTTGCCGGTCAGCGAGGTGACGACCGACACCAGGAAAGTGCCCATGACGCTTGCATAACGACCAAAGATGTCAAAGAAGCCGTAGTACTCGTTGGACTTTTCCTTGGGGATAATGCGGCCAAAGTAGCTACGACTGAGCGCTTGCACGCCGCCCTGGAACAGGCCGACCATAATGGCAAGCACCCAGAATTCGAAGGCGGTCTTTAGGAAGAATGCGGCGAACAGCACAATGCCCATGTAGGCGGCGACGGCCACCAGGATCATGTTGAGCGTGCCCACGCGTCCGGCGAGCTTGCCGTAGATGATGGCGGACGGAAAGGCCACAAACTGCGTAACGAGCAGCGCCAGCACCAGCTGGGTCGAGTCGATGCCTAAAGCCGAGCCGTAGCTGGTAGCCATGGAAATGACCGTGTGGACGCCATCGATATAGAAGAAGAACGCGATCATGTAGACCAGCACGGTCTTGTTGTGGGCGATCTCGCGCATGGTGTGTCCGACCTCGGAGAACACACCGCCCACGATGTGGCCGATGGTGTCCTCGGGACCGCGCTCGCGACCGTACTTTTGCTTATAGGTGCGAATGAGCGGCAGGGTAAAGATGAGCCACCAGGCACCAGTGATGATAAACGACAGACGCGTTGCCAGCATGGTGGGGACGCCAAGAGCGGGGCCACCCATGATGAGCGCCAGGCAGATGATGAACGGCACGGTGGAACCGATGTAGCCCCAGGCATAGCCCGAACTGGACACGGCGTCCATGCGCTCGTCGGTGGTAATGTCGGGCAGCATGGCGTCGTAGAACGTCATAGAAGAGTTAAGGCCGATGGTGCACAGCACGTACACGGTCAAAAATGCCATGGCGGACATTGGGATAGCCTGCGCCAGGCAAAGAACCAGGCCCGTGAGGAAGAAGCCCAAGAAGAACTTGATCTTGTTGCCGGCGTAATCGGCAAGCGCGCCCAGAATGGGCATGAGCATGGCAATGACCAGCGAGGCGATCGTCTGAGCGTTGCCCCAAGCGACCACCAGGTCTGCCGAGGAAGCACCAGTATTGATGGCGTTAAAGTAGATGGGCACCACCGAGGTATTGAGCAACACGAGGGCCGAATTGCCCACATCGTACATAACCCAGTTACGCTCGAGCTTGGTGTATTTCATGGACAGGGCCCCTTCGTATTCGCCCGATATGCAGTTAGTTCATCGTACCCCAATTGCACAGAAGCGCTGGTAAGGATTCGGCAAAGGGGCAGGAGCGGTCATACGGACACGCAGGGCGAAACACCATCCCATCAAGGCAGTTGCGGTGAAATAGTTCCTGTTTAGCCCTCCGGGGCTTCATTCAGGAACTATTCCACCGCAACTTATTGAAACGGTTTGTTATTCCTCGCGGTCGAACTCCTCGTCGGCGTCGAGTACGCGGCCGCTATAGTTGATATGGCCGGTCACGGCATCCATGTCACCGGTCTCGATAAAGCGGGCAACGGTGAGCTCGTAATCGGTCAGCGCGCGCTCAAAGACCTCGGGGAAGCTCTCGGTCGAGACCTCATCGGTAAAGGGGTTCTTCCATGTCAGGTGGCCCAGGTTGCCGGTGCGCTCGGGCAGCTCCGTCGTCACGCGATGAGCAAGGCCGTCGAGCAGCGAGTAGTCATGCACCAAGCCCTCAACCAGGGCAATCGCGCGCGTCTTTACCGAGCCGGCCGGCTCAATGGTGCGATAGAGCATCTGCATGTCCGAGACGGCGCCGGCGTACTCCCCCGCCGGGATGTCGATACCGTACACGCGCCCGGCGATGTAGCTCATCAGCACGCCGGCCACACGGTTGATGCGGTCGGTGGTGACGATCTCGCCCACCGGCGGATAATCCTCGACCGTGGCACCGTCGCGCTTGAGCTGTAGCATCAGCACGTCCAGATCGCTTTCGAGCACGGCGTGAACTTGGCTGCCCGAAGCCTCGAGCTCGGGATCGGAATCTACAATGCCAAACTGCTGCTCGTAGACAAAGGGGTGGGCATTGCGGTCGAGTACATAGTGAGACAGCAGGCCCAGCGCAAAGGCGCGGCCCAGATTGGCGTCGCGCGGCTGCAGGTGCGACACGCCGTCGCGCAGGCACGAGAACTGGCGCGACATGCGCGAGCGGTGCATGACCTGAGCAAGCGACGTGCAGTCGGAAACGCGCGGCGTAAGCATGTGGAAGAAAAACGGGTCGGGACCTTGGTTTCCCAGGATAAAGGCGATGCGCTCCTCGTCGGACGTAATAACGCCCTGCGGAAGACGGTCGATGCTTTCCTCGCCAAACAGATGATGCGTAATGAGCGCGGGCATAATGATCCTTTCGATTTCATTCGATGTCACCCATTATGCCCACCGCACGGTCATGCCAAACCTGCGGCGGTAAACGATGGCATGCAGACTGCCTACGCAAGCCCCAAGTGCGCCTTGACCTCGGCAGCGCGACGACGGGACACAGGCACCGTCGAGGTTACGCGATCGAGCCTGAGCTCCATAAGACCCGTGGAACCGATCTCGACATTGTGCACGTCTTCCAAATTGACCAGATAACTGCGGTGGACACGGATAAAGCCCTCGGAGGCCAGGCGCCGTTCGAGCGAGGAAATCGACTCATTGATCAGGTATGTTCCCTCGGCGCAGACGGCGTTGCAAAAATCGGCGCGCGCCTCAAAGTAGCAGACATCCGCCACGGGAATGAACACCTTTTTACCCCCGCGGTCCACCGTCAGGCGCAAAGGCTGGCGCGGAGCATGGACGACACGGCGAGCGCCCAGGGCGGTCTCGATCTTGTCGAGTGCCTTTGACAAGCGGGCATCCTCGACCGGTTTGACGATGTAATCGACAGCATCGAGGTTATAGGCATCAGCCGCATACTCGGCAAATGCCGTCACAAACACCACGACTGGCGGCGTCTTTAGGTTCTGCAGCGTCTCGGCAAGCTCAATTCCCGAGCGACCGGGCATGGTAATGTCTAAAAACAGCACGTCGGGCTTGTTCGACAGAATCGACTCCACGGCTTCGGTGACATTGCCCGCTTCGGCAATCTGTCCCACACGCGTATCCTTTTCCAACAGATAGCGTAGCTCAGCCCTAATGGGAGGCTCGTCATCAACCACCAAGATGTTCCAGCCTTCGGACACATGCGCTTCCCCTCTTTTTCTCTCAATCCAACCGCGTGCTACACCGTTAGCGGCGCCGGCTCATGCGGCTCGCCGTTCAACTCAACGATGACCTGTGTTCCCACGCCCTCCTGGGACTTCACGCGCATGCCAGAATCTTCTCCGTAAAAGAAATGGATGCGCTGAAGCACATTGAAGAGCGCCAGACCGCAACCTCGCTTGACGGAGCCGTCGGCGGTAATGCTCTCGGGCTCCTCTCGGCGATGCTGCTCAAACAGATGCGCGCAGACTTCTTCGTTCATACCGATGCCGTCATCTTCGACGATGATCTCCAAGCCGTCATCGGTCTCAAAAGCCCTAACACGAATAGAAAGCGGCTCGGTCTCGCGCTGCGCATGCTTGATGCAGTTTTCGAGCAGCGGCTGCAAGATAAACGGCGGTACCAGGCTGTCGCGCACCTCGAAGTCGATGTCGACCGAAACGCGCAGTCGGCCGTCGCCATACCGGGCCTGCATAAGATTGATATAACGAGTGCCCTGTTCCACCTCGTGCTCGAGCGTGGTGAGCGTATCGGAATCAGAAAGCGTCTGACGATAGTAGTTGGAAAAGTCGATCAGCAGCGATCGCGCCTTGTCGGGCTCGGTTCGAACGAGCGACACAATCGTGCTAATGGTATTGAATAGAAAATGCGGGTCGACCTGCGACTGCAGGGCGCGTAGCTCAACGCGAGCTGTGAGCTCGTCCTGGCGCTCGAGCTCAAAGCTGGCGAGCTGCGTGGAAATGAGATCGGCAAAACCCGAAGCAAGGGCCGTCTGGCGCATATCGATGCTGCTCAGGCGGGGGTAATACAGCTCGAGTGTGCCCACACAATGCCCGCGCACGGTAAGCGGCGCGACAATGCCGGCGCGCAGGCGGGGAAAATAGCCACCCGTCTCATTGGAGGTGTCACGCGAAAACACGCTCTGCTCACCCGTCTCAATCACGTTGAGCGTGGTCTTGAGCACGACCGGGGTGCCGGCAGGGCACTTTGCCGAGTCCTCGCCCCAGCTTGCCAACACCTGTTTGCCATCGGTAAAGCAGATGGCGGAGGCGATGGTCTCGGATAGGATAATTTTAGAGGCACCCAGGGCCGCTTCAGGCGTAAGGCCGCGCGACGTATAGGCGAATATTTTTGATGCGATGGCGAGCGTACGGTCGGTTGCGCTCGATGTGAGGTCGTCGGGGACCACAAAGACATACGAGAAAAAGAAGCACAGCATGACCAGGCCGGCAATAACGACAACGCCCGGAACGGGATTGGGATTATCGGTTAAATCCCAGATAAGCAGCAGAATAAGCGCCGGAACGACAACACCGAGTAGGATAGCCTGGACCACATGCTGGGCCGTACGAAAGACCTTGGTAGAGTTGTAACTCTTGCCCAGAATCAGCCTGTTTAAATCCACCGTCATCCCCTTTTATCTACCACACCCATAGCAATAAAGAGGGCCGCAAGCGACCCTCTCCATTGCATTATGCAATCAAAAACTGTGTTTTACATCCAGTCATCGACAAACGGTATCTTAGGCGCTGTATTTGTTGGCCTCGCCAAAGGTGCCAGCCTCGACGATCCAACCGTCCTTCATGATGACGTCCATGTTGTCGGTGTTGAGCACATGGATGTCGGCGGCGACGTCACCGTTGACGACCAGCAGGTCGGCGCACTTGCCGGCCTCGATGGAACCGGTCTCGTCCTCGATGTGGCACATCTTGGCGCCGTTGAGGGTGGCGCAGGTGATGGTCTCGACCGGGGTGAAGCCGATCTTGTCGACGAACTCGTACATCTCCTCGATGGAGCAGGTGCCGTACGGGGTGACGAAGGAGAAGGAGTCGGAGCCGATCGTCATGACGACGCCACGCTTCTTGGCCTCACGCAGGCAGTCGTAGTTGCGCTGCAGCTCCTTCTCGACCAGGGTGCCCTCGTACTTGTCGTGCAGCTCGGGGACGTAGACGGGCGGATAGGTGGCGTACCAGGTGGGCAGGAAGGCGATCGTCGGGGTGAAGAAGGTGCCCTGCTCGGCCATGAGGTCCATGGTGCGCTCATCGATATCGAAACCGTGAATCAGCTGCTCGCAGCCAAAGCGGACGGAATCGTAGGCAGCGGCGTGGTTGTTGTAGCAGTGGCTCCACACGGGGATGCCGACCATCTTGGCCTCTTCGACCACGGCCTGGATCTCCTCGGAGCAGTAGTGCTGGTCGCGACCGGAGTCCCAGCGCCAGATGCCGCCACCGGTAGCCCAGATCTTGATGGCATCGGGGTTCTCGCGTAGGCGACGACGGACGGCCTTGCGCAGATCCCAAGGACCGTCGACCTGGTCGCCCCAGGGATGGGATTCCTTGTTGAGCTCCTGGGTGCAGTGGTGGGAGTCACCGTGGCCGGCAACGCGGCAGAAGCCGAGGCCGGTGGCCAGAACGCGCGGGCCCTTAAAGACGCCCTTGTCGATGCAGTCACGGATCTGGATACCAAAGCGGCCGATTTCGCAGACGGTGGTGAGGCCGTGGGTGAGGCAGTCGTAGGCCTGCTTGACGGCGACGGCCTGCTTCTCGAGGAGCGGCTGCATGACCCAATCGGTGTCATCGTCGGTCAGGTTGCCCGAGAAGTGCAGGTGGGTGTCGATCAGGCCGGGAAGGACGGTCTTGCCGGCGGCATCGATAACCTCAACGCCCTCGGGAAGGTCCTGCATAGCGCCGGCGTACTCGATCTTGCCGTTGTCGTCGACGAGAACGAGGGAGTTCTCGACCGGCTCGGCACCGGTACCGTCGATGAGCTTGCCGCCAACGATTGCATACTTAGTGGACATGGTTCCTCCTTATGGATCCATATAGTGGGCGAGGCCATGTTGGGTTAAGGCCTCACAAAGCTACCCAAGTGGTGCCGGGTTCGGTGCGCGGGAGAGAGGATACCGCGCACCCGATCCGCCCCGGCTCGGCGTTACTTTTTGCGGGAATTGGTGAAAGCCATGAGGGCCAGGCCAATAGCCAACCAGCCGATCACGATGCTCCACTCCACCATGTTGAGGGAGGCGGGAGAGAACGGAATCACGAGCAGGCCGATGATGATGGCGCAGGCAGCGATAGCGAGGCCGATGCCAAACTTGCCGCCGGGCACCTCGTAGGGACGAGGCAGGTCGGGCTCGGTGAAGCGCATGCGCAGGCAGGCGAGGGCGACCATGCCGCAGGAGAAGATGAAGGCGAGAGCCGACACGTTGGTCAGGGGGATGAGCATGTTCTTGCCCAGGAACGGACCGATGACGGTGATGACGCCCAGGACGACGCAGGCGAGCTTGGGAGCGCCGGACTTGGGGTCGACCTCGGCGAACTTCTCGGGCAGCTGGCCCTTGCGACCCATGGCGAGCATGATGCGGCTCGTGGCGCCGTAGAAGGAGTTCATCGGGCCCATGGGTCCAAGCGTGGCGATGACGAGCATGGCCAGGTACAGGAGCATGTTGATACCCTTGAGGCAGGCAAGCGCGGGAACCGGGCTCTTAACAAACTCATGCCAGTCGAGGATGGTACCGAACGAGTAGATGCAGACCATGTAGAAGCCGCCGGCGGCCAGCAGGGCCAGGGAGATGATCTTGCCGAACTTGTTCCAGTTGAGGCCCTCGGCTGCTTCCTCAGCCTGCTGAGGAATGGTGTCGAAACCGGCGTAGAAGAACGGAGTCAGAACCAGGACCGACACGATGCCGGCGAACAGGCTGGCGCCCTCGGTAGCGGCCTTGCCGCCGCCAGCGCCGGTGACCTGGGAGAACACGGGCATAGCATTGTCCGGCGAGCCGGTGAACAGCGAGACGCCCATGGCGAGCAGCATGCCGCAGAGCAGGGCCTTGGTCAGGAAGGCCTGGAGCTTGGCGGCCGAGCTGGCGCCGCGGAAGTTGAGGAAGATGACGTAGGTTGCAAAGCCGAGCGCGATCAGCGTCGGGAACAGGTAAACGTCAGCGCCCAGGATGGTGTAGAGCTTGACGGCGCGCAGCCACTCAAGACCGGGCAGGCTGCCGAACATCTCGGACACGAGGGTCGAAATGGCGATGGCTTCCCACGGGCACAGGATACCGTTGCCCAGAGCCAAAAGCCATCCGGTGATGTAGCTCAGCGTACGGCCAAAGCTACGATCGACATACTCGACGATGCCGCCCGAGATGGGGATAGCAGCCGTGAGCTCACCGAAAACAGCTCCGACGGGCACGAGGAAGATTGCACCCAAGAGGAATGCGATCATAGCGGGAACGGGACCGCCGCCCACGACCATCCAGTCGCCGACCTGCAGAACCCAACCGGTGCCGATGATGGCACCGAAACCGATGGTGAAGAAGTTCCAGAGCGAAAGCGTTTTCTTCATGCCGCCGTTATCCTCGACTGCAACTTCTGTGTTCTTGTCCGCCATTGTTCCCCTCCTTTCCTTTTTGACGCCCCTTGACGTCACCCCTTGCGCGGTCCGTTTCGCCGCGCGCTTTTATTTCGTGGCTTTAAGATACGGCCTTGGCACAGCAGCGCCGCCCATGGCTCGACCGAAGGCCGAACTCGCATATGAGCGGCGCCGTTTTTGGGACGAACGGCACGGTTTGCCGCTCATTGTTGCCGCCCGCCCGACGGGCGTACGCTCATCGGACGCATATAGAGATATTTTTGAGGCCGTGTGTTTTGCGCCTTTCGTACCGTTTACCGAGCTTTTGACGCGCAGGCCCATTTGTTGCACATCTTTTTTGTAGGATGGACAGGTTATACATGAGACAAGGCGGTACGAATGGCATACGGATACAACGACGGTGATCAACGGCGACAAAGCGTTCGCCTTGCTGGCCGTACCACGCCGACGCCCAGAAGTGCCACGAGCAGCAATCCGCAACGCCCTCAAGAGCAACCCAGGCCTTCGTCTCGGCAGCAGGCAAGCAGAACGCGGCAGAGCGGTCGTCCGAGTACGGCCACAAGCGCGCAGCAAGATGGCCGCTTGGGCGCGCGCACTCGACAGCGCCAGGCCGAGGTTCCGCAACTACGCCGCAACGGCGCACGTCAGCCCGGCATCCATATCAACCGCTTCTTTTCGCATCCCCAAGGCGGACGCGACGGCAAGCCTCACCGCTCGACATCGTACGTGAATGCCCCCGCCCTGTCAGCTCGTCGACTTCGCCTCGCACTGTGCTCTATCCTCACCTGTCTGGTCTTTGTGCTTATGAGCTCCTGTATCTCCCACGGCTCGGCCGGCCTCGATCCAACCGCCGAGGATAAGCTGCTCAAGGCCCCGGTCGCGCCCGGCTATTCGTTTGCGTTTTCGACCCCGCGTTCGCAGTGGCAAGCCGGCACCATGCCCCACATCTATCAGATTGACCCGGCATGGTCGGAGCTGCCCTACGCCGGCGGTACCATCCGCCAAAATGCCTGCGGCCCTACCTGTCTTACCATGGTCTACATCTATAAGACCGGCCACACCGATATGACGCCGGTCGATATGTGCGCTCTTTCCGAGGCGGGCAACTATGCGCCCACCGGCGCCACCGAGTGGTCGTTTATGACGAGCGGCGCATGGCAGCTGGGCCTTGACGGAACTGAGCTCCATATCGGTCGCAGCTCCATCACCCAGGCGCTGCGCTCGGGCGCACCCATCATCGCATCGGTTCGTCCCGGAACCTTTACCAGCGTTGGACACTATATCGTGCTCTGGGGCATCGACGATGCCGATCAAGTGGGAGTCTACGACCCCAACTCGCAAAGCCGCAGCGCCCGCCGCTGGGGCGTCGTAGAAGTCCTCAATGAAATCGAAGCCATGTGGGCCTACTACTAATCATTGGGGACAGACTTAAATGAGTGGTCGTTGGGGACAGCCTTTAAGGACTGTCCCATGCTGCCGGCAGGAAAGGAACGTCCCTAAGTGCCGGGTTGAAGCAAAAGCCCCGCAGTCGGAGCGGACTGCGGGGCTCATGAAGAGAGGCTAGTTTGTGGGCGCTTTGCCTGGCGCCCACGAGAGATGCAACAGAGTAGAGACTACTCGTGGATGCGGGTACCGGAGAGGCCGGCCATGGTCTCGGCGGCCTTGTCCAGAGCACCGATGATGCAGGTGCGGCCCTTGCGGGAACGGGCGAACTTGATGGCAGCGCGGACCTTGGGCTCCATGGAACCCTTGCCGAACTGACCCTCGTCGGCCAGGCGCTCGGCCTCGTCGGCGGTGAGCTCCTCGAGCTCCTCCTGGTTGGGCTTGCCAAAGTTGATGGCGACATGCTCAACGGCGGTCAGCAGGAACAGAACGTCAGCATCGCAGTCCTCGGCCAGCAGCTCGCCGCCCAGGTCCTTGTCGATGACGGCGGGAACGCCCTTGTAGCAGCCCTTGTTCTCGTAGTCGCGGACGACGGGGATGCCGCCGCCACCGCAGGCGATGACGATGAACTCGTTGTCGAGCAGGTTGAGGATGGAGTCAGCCTCGACGATCTTCTTGGGATCGGGGGAAGCGACGACGCGACGCCAGCCGCGGCCGGAATCCTCGACGAAGACCTTGGAGGGATCCTCGGCCATGAACTCCTTGGCCTGCTCCTCGGTATAGAAGGGGCCGATCGGCTTAGTCGGGTTCTTGAACGCGGGATCATCCGGGTCGCACTCGATCTGGGTGACGACGGTGGCGGCGTGCCAACGCTTATAGCGCTTGTGCATCTCGCGGCCGATGCCCTGCTGCAGGTGATAACCAATGTAGCCCTGGGACATGGCGCCGCACTCGGGCAGCGGCATCTCGGGGGTGCCGATGGCGTCGTGGGCAGCGGCGAAGGCGTTCTGGATCATGCCGACCTGTGGGCCGTTGCCGTGGGTGATGATGATCTCGTTACCCTGCTCGATCAGGCCGAGAAGAGCGTGAGCGGTGTTGCTCACGGCCTCGATCTGCTCAACGGGGTTGTTGCCGAGGGCGTTGCCGCCAAGGGCGACGACAATACGATCGGGCTTGCCAAGAGGCTTAGACATTGCTGGAATCCTTTCTGTAAAAGGCCTACAACCCATTAATAACCCGTGTCCGTGCGATACACGAGTTTATTAAGGTTTATATTCCTGTTATCCCTTATTTTATTCATTTTGAAAACAGTTGAACGGTGAACGGTCATTTTTACCCGCTCAGCGTAAAGAAGCCCAGCTTAGGCATATCTACGCCATTTACGTGCGACTTTATTTTAATAGAGCAGGGATTCGACCAGATTATGCAAACTATATCTCTGCTAAACACAAAACAGACAGCGTAATATCTTACTCGCACTATACGAGATTCTATGCATTAATAAGACGAGTATGCACCCCTGCAAAAACATGGGGCTTTTCATTCAGCATAAGGAATAAAGATGAGCTCCAAAAAGGCAACCAGCCCCAAAGCACGGAGATAGAAGGCAACAACAGCCAAAACCTCCATCCATACCCAAAGCGGCGCGAGGTTTCGCGGCAAAGCCGCGAAACAGCGAAGGGGACAAAAGGCCCCCACAACCACGTCCTCCATCAGCCCACACAATCCGAGGACGTAGTCGTAGCAGGATCTGAGGGCTGGCCTTCGCGGACACTCCGCAGGACGAAAGAACCCCCGCCGCACGTAGTGCGCAGCGGGGGTTCTTTCATGTCCGAGGACGTCCGCGAAGGTTAGCCCTCAGATCCTGCGGTGGGAGACTTAGGCCTCGTTGTACACCGTCTTGAGCTTCAGCAGGTGAGCGTAGCGGTCCATGGCGGCCTGCTCGTTCTCCTTGAAGAGCTCCTCGGCGCGCTCGGGGAAGGAACGCGTCAGCGAAGCGTAACGGGCCTCGTTCATCAGAAACTCCTGATAACCGCCCGCGGGCTCCTTGGAATCGAGCGAGAACTTCTTGCCGGCAGCAGCCTCGGGGTTGAAGCGGAAGAGGTTCCAGTAACCGCACTCGACAGCCTTCTTCATCTCGGCCTGGCAGTTCTGCATGCCGCCCTTCTTGATGGAGTGCATCTCGCAGGGGCTGTAGCCGATGATGAGGGACGGGCCGTCGTAGGCCTCGGCCTCGTGGATGGCCTTGAGGGTCTGAGCCGGGTTGGCGCCCATGGCGACCTGCGCCACGTAGACGTAGCCGTAGCTCATGGCAATCTCGGCCAGGGACTTCTTCTTGGTCACCTTACCGGCAGCGGCGAACTGAGCGACCTGGCCCAGGTTCGAGGCCTTGGAGGCCTGACCGCCGGTGTTGGAGTAAACCTCGGTGTCGAAGACGAAGACGTTAACGTTGTGGCCGGAAGCCAGGACGTGGTCCAGGCCACCGAAGCCGATGTCGTAGGCCCAACCGTCGCCGCCGAAGATCCAGAAGGACTTCTTGGTGAGGTAAGCCTTGTCGGCGAGGATCGCCTTGGAAGCGTCGCAGCCGCACTTCTCGAGCTCGGCAACGTAGGCAGCGGCAGCGGTCTTGGAGGCCTCGGCGTCGTTGACGGAGTCGATCCAAGCCTGGCCGGCAGCCTTGAGCTCATCGGACGGGCCATCGGCAGCGATGATGTCCTGGGTAGCGGCGATCAGCTTCTTCTGGACGGCCTCGTAACCGACGGCCATGCCCAGACCGTGCTCGGCATTGTCCTCGAACAGGGAGTTGTTCCACGCCGGGCCGTGACCGTCCTTGTCCTTGCAGTAAGGAGCGGTGGCAGCGGGGTTGCCCCAAATGGAGGAGCAGCCGGTGGCGTTGGAGATGAACATGCGGTCGCCGGCGACCTGGGTCACCAGACGTGCATAGGCGGTCTCGGCGCAGCCGGCGCAGGAGCCGGAGAACTCCAGGTAGGGCTGCTTAAACTGGCTGCCCTTGACGTTGGCCGCGATGAGCTCCTTCTTCTCGGAGACGTTCTCGACCATGTAGTCCCAAACGGGCTGCTGGTCCATCTCCTGCTCGGTGGGAACCATCTCGAGGGCGCCCTTGGGGCAGACCTTGACGCAGTTGGTGCAGCCCATGCAGTCGAGCGGGGACACGGCCATGGTGAACTTCATGCCCTTGGCCTTGGGGCCCATAGCGTCGAGCGTGCGGGTAGCCTCGGGCGCGGCGGCAGCCTCGTCCTCGGTCATCGCGAACGGACGGATGGTGGCATGCGGGCACACATAGGCGCACTGGTTGCACTGGATGCACTTGGTCTCGTCCCAGTGAGGGACGACCACGGCGACGCCGCGCTTCTCGTATGCGGAGGCGCCCAGCTCAAACTGGCCGTCGGCACAATCGACGAAGGCGGAAACAGGCAGGCTGTCGCCATCCATGCGATCGATGGGCTCGAGCAGGTTCTTGACCTGCTGGGCGATGGCGGACTTGGTCTCCTCGGAGAGCTCGACGGGAGCAGCATCCTCGGCAGTTGCCCAGTCGGCCGGAACCTCGAACTTACGGAAGGCGGTAGCGCCGGCATCGATGGCCTTGTGGTTGGCGTCGACGATGGCCTGGCCCTTCTTCATGTAGGACTTGGTGGCCGCGTCCTTCATGTACTGCAGGGCGTCCTCGGCGGGCAGGACCTTGGCCAGCGCGAAGAAGGCGGACTGGAGCACCGTGTTGGTGCGCTTGCCCATGCCGACCTTGGCGGCCAGGTCGATAGCGTCGATCAGGTAGACGTTGACGTTGTTGTTCGCGATGTAGCGCTTGGCCACGGCGGGCATGTGCTCGGCGAACTCCTCGTCGCTCCACTGGCAGTTGACCAGGAAGGTGCCGCCCGGCTTGACGTCGCGGACCATCTTGAAGCCCTTAACGATGTAGCTGGGGTTGTGGCAGGCGACAAAGTCGGCCTTGGTCACGTAGTACGGCGAGCGGATCGGAGAATCACCAAAGCGCAGGTGCGAGACGGTGACGCCGCCGGTCTTCTTGGAGTCGTACTGGAAGTAGGCCTGAACGTACTTGTCAGTGTGATCGCCGATGATCTTGATCGAGTTCTTGTTGGCGCCGACGGTACCGTCGCCACCCAGACCCCAGAACTTGCACTCAATGGTGCCAGGGGCTGCGGTGTTGGGCGCATCCTCGGCCTCGGGCAGGCTCAGGTTGGTCACGTCATCGACGATGCCGATGGTGAACTCGCGCTTGGGCTCGTCCTTCTTGAGCTCCTCGAAGACAGCGAACGCGGACGCGGGAGGCGTGTCCTTGCTGCCCAGGCCGTAACGGCCGCCGACGACCTTGATGCCCGTCTTGCCGGCCTCGTAGAGAGCGGAGACGACGTCCTGGTAGAGCGGCTCGCCGATGGAACCCGGCTCCTTGGTGCGGTCCATGACGGCGATCTTTTTGACGGTCTCGGGGAGAACGTCGACAAAGTGCTTGATGGAGAACGGACGGAACAGGCGAACCTTGACCAGGCCGACCTTCTCGCCGTGAGCGTTGAGGTAGTCGATGACTTCCTCGAGCACGTCGCAGAAGGAGCCCATGCACACGACGACGCGATCAGCATCGGGAGCGCCGTAGTAGTTGAACAGGCCGTAATCGGTGCCGAGCTTCTCATTGATCTTCTTCATGTAGCCCTCGACGACGGCGGGAAGCTCGTCGTAGACCTTGTTGCAGGCCTCGCGGTTCTGGAAGAAGATGTCGCCGTTCTCGTGGCTGCCGCGGGTATGCGGGTGCTCAGGGTTGAGCGCGTGATCGCGGAAAGCCTGGACGGCGTCCATGTCGCACATCTCGGCCAGATCCTTGTAGTCCCACATGGCGACCTTCTGGATCTCGTGGCTGGTGCGGAAGCCGTCGAAGAAGTTAAGGAACGGAGTCTTGCCCTCGATGGCGGCAAGGTGAGCCACCGGCGAGAGGTCCATGACCTCCTGGACGTTGCCCTCTGCGAGCATGGCGAAGCCGGTCTGACGGCAGGCCATGACGTCGGAGTGATCGCCAAAGATGTTCAGGGCGTGGGAAGCGACGCAACGCGCGGAGACGTGGAAGACGCCCGGGAGCTGCTCGCCCGCGATCTTGTACATGTTCGGGATCATCAGGAGCAGGCCCTGAGAAGCCGTGTAGGTGGTCGTCAGAGCGCCGGCGCCCAGCGAACCGTGAACGGTACCGGCTGCACCCGCCTCGGACTCCATCTCGACGACCTTGACCGGGGTGCCAAAGATGTTCTTGCGACCCTGGGCCGCCCACTGGTCGACATGGTCGGCCATCGGGCTGGACGGCGTAATGGGATAAATTCCCGCTACCTCGGTGTACGCATACGAAACATATGCGGCCGCCTCGTTGCCGTCCATAGACTTAAACTTACGCGCCATATACCCCTCTCCTCTCATATAGGTATACAGGCCCCGGCGATCGCCGGGATGTTGGCGTGATGGGATTTTCGCTGTTGCTTCCAATCATCTGGCAGGCAGACTGAGCAGCAGGTACATGGCGTGGAGAGAAGGCATGCCAAGGCGAGGAGGGCTGCACGCGCTCCACAGGCCCAGCTACCCGTCTTGCACATGACCGAGCGCCGCAAAGGCCGCATACCGGATGCTCCCGGGCACGCCCCGGCGATGGGAGGCGCCCGCAACGGAAATCCGCATGCGGGTTTATTGTACCCCGCCGTCAAGTGTAATTTCGACAAATATAGGCGGGCGGTAAAGGTTTACCTCGGGTGACTATCGCACGGCCGATGCCAACGAACGCAATCCCCCGGGGACCACGCAGCAGTTGCGGTGAAATAGGGACTGTTTTTGCCGGTCGCGGCCTTAAGCAGTCCCTATTTCACCGCAACTCATTGAGGGGATGAACTAGAGGGCGCCGAGGAGGATGGCGTAGGTTGTGGATTCGCCGAGTTTGAGCTCGTCGCCGGGGTTGAGCTGGGCGGAGCGGCCAGGCTCTACTTGAATACATACACTCGTGGCCCCGTTTACCACCACGGTGCCGTTCGTGGACGCCAGGTCCTCGACAAACCATGTGCCAGAATCGTCGCACCAGATATGGGCATGGCGGGCCGAGACGTCGTCGCCGACGTCGGTGATGTCGCCTTCCCCCGTCGCCAGCGCGCCGATCTCGACGCCTTCCTCACTCGGCTGAATCCAGCGCGGGGCGCTCACCACGTAGCCGTTTTGCACGCGCAGCAATCCCAGCGGATGCGCCGGCGCGACCTCGTGCTCGCCCGCGACCGAAGATGTGCTCAGCGAGCGCGGGGTCGATGTGGCGCCGCCGCAAGTCGCGTGCGCATAGTCGATGGCATAGGTCACCGAGGATCGAACATCTGCCGAGCAGCCGACGGCGACAAACAGTACCAGGATGGCCTCGGCGCGCTCGGCGGGCATGAGTTCAGCCGCCTGCGACAGGCGCTCGAGCGCATTGCAATAGAGATTCGTGTCCTGGTGGCATTCCTCGAGTGCGCGCACCATGGGCTCGCCAGCGGGGCCGCACACCATATTGGTCACGGCCGCGGCGTCCATGGGATTGCGACGGCGCAGAGCCAGCTGCGACATAATGCGCGCGGCCGAGGTCCCGTAATCGGCAAAATAACGTTCCTGCAGCGTGCCGACCGGCGCGCGCACGATAAAGCGCGAAACCCAGGAGCGATCGGCGGCACGGCTCTGCGGACTACGGCCGTCGGCGAGCGGGCGGCTCGAGAGCACCAGGCCGCACAGTTCGATATGGCTCAGGTGCGCTGCGCGCTTAAAGATGTCAAACATTGCCCCGCATGGGGTGAGCTCAGCTTGAGAAGCCATGGCTTAGCCCTCCTTGGTCGCAGAGATCGTGTCGGATACTTCGGCCGGCCCGCCAAAGGCGGGGACAGCCGCGGCTCCGCCGGCAAGCGGCGTCGCCATGGGAATTTTCGCACGTCGTGCTGACACGACGGGAAGCTCAAAGGCAAACCCCATCGCCAGCAAAAACCACGTGAGCGCATAGGTTGCAATTATGGCGGCCACCAGGCCACCCGCCACGGCATGCTGGGAAAACACGGCGCACGCGAGTGCGGCCAGCGCCGGAACCTCGCAGGCGGAAAGGGCCAACACGCCCTGCAGGAATCCCGCACGGCGGTCGCGTGCCAAGGCCCCGGCAGCGATGCCCACCATGCTCGGCAGCGCCAACGCCAGCGCGGCGATAATGGCCGGCAGCTTCCCGGACCACATAAGCGGTCCCACGACGAGCGTCACATGGGCGCCCGACGCCAACAGCGCCGCTGATACCACGACCACAGTCCAAAGTACGCCGCATACCGTCGTCGCACCAACCATCGCCGCACGCCGGGCCGTGTGCCCCGATACCTCCATCGGGCACGGCATGAGCGGCTCGGCGCGAAGCGAGCGGGCGACATTTTGCGCATAGTGGTCGCAAAATGCCGAGAGCGCCGCCTCCACCGCAGCCGGCTCGGGGCGATCTTCCTGATGGCAGGACAGGCAGGTCATCACCACATCGAACAGCTGAGCGTCGACAAACGCCAGCGCATCGCGCAGATCCTCGGAATTTGGATCGAGCCCCAACTGCTGAGCCTGTTCGGCCGCGGCAAGTGCCACATCGGGCTCGCGCCGCAGCAGTTGCGTCAAATCGCAGCCGGGCGCGTGGGCGCCGACGGGATAATCGGGCAGCGTATCCATCTTGAGGCGATAAGGGCTGGCGATATCGCGCGTCTTTTTGCGCGAGCCCGAAGTACCCGATGCACCCGGCGCTACTTCGTACGGCGCGACACCGGCGATGAGCTCGTAGACCGTACTCGCCGCTGCGTAGACATCGATCGCCGGCGACATGCGAAGCATGCGCAGGTCGGGGATATCGTCGGTGAGCATCTCGGGCGGGGCGTAGGCCACTGTCGCGCGGCGCAACGTGGCATAGCGCTCGGTAAACGACGCCTTGCCGCCGGTGCCGGCCACCGCAGAGGCGGGCTCGAGCGCCAGCGACGAGCCAAAGTCGATCAAGCACAGGTCGAAGGTGCCTTCGGCAAGCTGTCGGTCGAGCGGCAGGCGCGCCGTGCGCACCATAATATTAGCGGGCGAGATATCGCGATGGACGAACCCCTCGCCTACCAAGCTCATGCGGCAGAGCAGATCGAACAGGTCGCGACCCAGGCGCGCCGCCACGAGCGGCGACAGACGCCCGGCATCGTCCACGGCAAGGCGCGGGCGCAGGCGAGCGAGCGTCTCGCCCTCGACCCACTCCATGACAATCGCGGGCACGCCGTCAACCTCGCCCCACCCGTATAAGCGGGGAAAGCCCTTAAGGCCCGAAAGGGCACGATGGCATTCATATTCCTCGCGAAACGCCGCCTTGAACTTGGTGACCAGCGCCTCGTGGGCGACATCGTCATCAAATTCGTCGCGCGCTGGCAAGATGAGCTGCTTGAGCGCCACGGCCTCGCCCTGCGCGTTGACGGCACGCGTCACACGGCCGATACCGCCGCGGCGCATGGTGGCGTCATCGGCAAACAGCATCGTAAAACGGCGCAGGTAGGCGGGAAGCTCGTCCGTGCCCAGGGCGACGGCCGGCTCAAACCCGTCGACGCGCGCCAGGCGCAGGCCCACCATGGGATCACGGTTGAGCGACTGGGCCGCCGTAGAAGCGAGGTCGTTCGTCATAGGGCGATCGCCGCCACATTGGTGTTAAAGTTGTTGAGCGCGACGTCGTCATCGCCGTAGTGTCCAACCCATTGACACAGGTTGGTATAGCAGCCCCACAGATTGGCATACTGCCGATACCACTTAGATTTGGTCGAGAACCTTTGCCGACCGAACTCGGCACGGATAACAAACATGTCATTCGCCAGGGTGTCGCACGGTCCGGTATCGCCCGTAGCGTTATAGGTCGAAACCACGCTATTGGCGCGGGTGACATAGCCATCGAGCATGTTGTATTTGGTCACGAGCCAGCTGTGAATACTCTCCTCCTCGGCAGCCGAGAGGCCACCCGAGCCCGCGTCCCCGCCGGCACTGCCGTCCGTCGAGCCACCACTCGAAGATCCACCGCCAGAGGCGGAGCCCGAACCGGAACCGCCGTCCGAGCCCGCCGAACCGCTGCCAGAACCGGACCCGTCCGAGCCGCCGGGCTTGCCCGTCTGCTGCGTATCCCGCTCCTTCTGCTGCTCCACCTTGTTAACGACAGAAGCCACGCTGTTATTGGAAAGCTTCGTAATGACCTTGGTGTTGGTGAGCACGATGGTCTTGCCGTTTGCCAGCGTGATCTCGTTGGACGCCTGCTCACCCTCGTCTGCGGGATCGACGCCAAACACGGTGCGCCCGACCACGCTCGCCCATGCATATCCAGTTGTCGTTCCCAAGTCGCTTTTGGCCTTGCGCCCAATATGCAGCTCGCGCGCAGCATGCGCCTGCACCATGGACGGCACCGTCATGCCATAAGCCGAAACACCGGCTATGACCAGCACGAGCGAGCAAGACAGCAGCACACACGCCCGAGGTGCCAGGCCCAGCCGGCGTCGCATGCGCACCGCGGCGCCATGCTTTGTCTGAGTGCCCCCGGGCCGCATGCGATCTCCTCCAACAAAAACACGCCGCTTAAAAGCGGCGCATTCTTTCACATCCACATCTGAGTGTATCAGCGAACCCAAAAGGTTGTGCAACGAATGGGCAAATACGAGGTGCGACCGGACCCATCCACGCGATAAGCGGATGAAAAGCAGGTTTGTTGCACAACAAATGTATGAACGCGCACCCAATTATGAGCGTCCCGTGCGGCAGGCCGACGGGACATGCCGCGGAGCTGACGCCGCTTAGATCGCGCGGCGGGCCTCGATAGCGCGGCCAAGCGTAAGCTCGTCGGCATACTCCAAGTCGCCGCCCACGGGAAGGCCGCTCGCAAGACGCGATACCTCAACGCCCAATGGCTTGATGGTGCGAGCAAGGTAGCTCGCCGTGGTCTCGCCCTCAATGTTGGGGTTGGTGGCGATAATGACCTCGTGGATGTCCTCGTGGCCCAAGCGCGCCAGCAGCTCGCGGATATGCAGCTGCTCGGGACCGATCTTGTCCATGGGGCTGATCACGCCGCCCAGCACATGGTACAGGCCATGGTAGCTGCCCGTACGCTCAATCGCCTGGACGTCGCGTGGCTCGCCCACCACGCAAATGCGAGTGGTATCGCGCATCGGGTCCTGGCAGATGGAACACTCGTCGGCCGTGGCGTAGTTAAAGCAACGGCTGCAAAAGTGGACCTCTTGCTTGACCTCCAGGATGGCCTCGGCCAGGCGGCGGGCCTCCTCGGCATCGGCCTCGAGCAGGTAATAGGCGATGCGCTGGGCCGACTTGGGACCAATGCCCGGCAGACGACCCAGCTCATCGAGCAGTTTTTGCAGACTGTGATTCGCACTCATATATATGCGTGTCTTAGAACGGCATGCCCGGGATGTTGAGGCCGCCGGTGATGGCGCCCATCTGCTTGTTGGCGAGCTCGTTGACGCCGCGGACGGCCTCGTTGACAGCAGCCATGATCATGTCCTGCAGCATATCGACGTCCTCGGGATCGAGCGCATCGGGATCGATAGTGAGGTTGACGAGCTCCATCTCGCCGTTAACGGTAACCTTGACCATACCGCCGCCGGCAGAGGCGTCAACGGTCTGGGACTTGAGGTTCTCCTGCGCGGCGGCAAGCTGCTCCTGCATCTTGCGAGCCTGCTTCATCATCTGCTGCATGTTCATACCGGCCATAATGGCTCCTTTACGTGCGGCCACGCAACGAGCTGCAAGGGCAGCCGGAGCGCGGCGGGGCTTTCAAACTCAAAAATCGTACCACGGCGCGCGGCCAGCGAGCGGGGCGGTCACGCTACCTCAGTCGATATACATGTCCTGGAGTGCAAGCCGCACCCAAAGATTATGCAAAGTTGAATAATTCGCATCTGCATAATATTGAAAGCTAAATCTTGTAGAGCCGGAATCCGACATTTAATGCGTACCACTAAATGGCTAAATGCCGAGCCACTACTCGAGGTGGCGCTCATGACGGCGGGGTATAATCTGATTGCCATAGATAGCAATTTGGAGGTGCCCCATGAATGCCCCCGACGCGCTCCAAAACATCCGCTCAAAACACCCCGTTGCATATGTGGTTCTCTACCTCTTTGTCGGCTGGGCATTGCTGGTTGTCATCACCCATGCCATAGCCTTTGGAGCAGAACTGCTGATAGCCAGCTCGGACCAGCCCGTCGTCAAATGGGAAGCGACCGATGAGTGCACCGACGGAACCCGAACCATTTACTACAACAGCCCGTCCCTCTACCAAGAGTTCAAGGTCAAGATAAAGGACTCCAAGATTGTCGATGCCGAACCGGGCTCTTTCTTGACAATCGGAGCAACCCTCAACGCCGAGCAAGTCGAGCACACGGACAGCTATGCGGCGTATCGTATCGACCTCAGCATCCTAGACCGACCGTCGCGTACCTGCCTGCTCGAATGCGAGATACGTGGCACCACACTACACATGTCCGAAATACAGATGCGCCCGGACATTGAGCCCTCTTCTTGAGCGGTATACCCGCCCGCACGGTTACTCCACCGGCTTGAAGATGGTGGCCTGGCCAAAGACGTTGCGGATGAGGGCTTTGGCCTCATCCTCGGTCTGCGGGATGCTCGGGGCTGCGCCCTGGTGGCCGAAGGGGCTGCCGGCACCAGGGTTGGACTCCCAGGGAGCTGCAGGAGCGTCCTCCTCTTTGGGGGCAGCTGCAGCGGGCTTGGGCGCGGACGCCGCACCCGGCACGTCGAACGGGGGCAAATCGTCCCCGCCGGCATCGGCAGCAAAGCCGCCGACCATGGCGTCGTCGTAGGGAACCTGCTCGGATTCCCACGGTGCAGCCTGTGCAGACGGCTGAGCCTTGGGAGCGGACGCGCGCTCGGGCGCACGGGGCGCGGGCTCGGTCGGGAGCTTGCCCGTGGCAGGAGCGCCGGCAGGGTTGTCGGAGCGCAGCCAGGGGGCCTTAGCCAGGTCGGATGACTTGGGCGCAGGCGCGGCAGCGGGCTTGGGTGCGGGGACCGGAGCAGCCGGTTTGGGCGCCGCGGGCTCAGGCGCCGACGGGGTCGGTACCACCACCGGCGCTGTTATTGGCTGCGGAGCGCTGGCGCTCGAGGATACAGGGACCGCCGAGGACACGGGTTGCGGGTCCGCAGATGCCGCAGCCCGTGCAGATGGAGAATGCTCCTCATGTTGAGGAGCCGGCGTGCCACCTCCATCCAGGACGTAGTCGACGGTGCGACGACCGAATACCGCGCAGACCGTCGGCAGGACCACCGACTGCGTGTCGGCGCGACCGAGCATCTTGATGGCAAAGGTCGAGCCCGCGGGGAACGAGACCGTGAGCTTGGAGCCGTCGTCGGCCGTGGCGCGGGCGTTGAGCAAAAGCCCTGCGTAGGATGCCTGACGAGCCTTGACGCGCTCGACGACCTCGACCCATTTGCGCTGGAGCTCGCCGGCGTCCTCGACCGCGGGGGTCTCGGCAGCACCGGCGGCGGCAACCTGGGCGGCGTTGCTGGGCTTGGACACCGGCACGGTCGATGCAGCAGGCGTGGGGGTCGGAGCCGCAACGGGTTGAGGTGCAGGCGTTACAGGTTTAGGCGCGGGAGCCGGAGCCGCGGACTTGGGCGCAGGCTGGGCAGCCGGAACAGCAGCGCCGCGGTCCCAAGGCATGCCGCCCTGATGCGCGGACGTAGCAGCGGGGGCGGCGGTCGCCGCAGGAGTAGCAGCTCGGGCACCCGAGATCAGCGTCGGTTGTTGTGTCGTCGCAGGCGCAGCCGCGACAGCCGCAGGCGCACTCGCTTGAACAGCAGCCACGCTCGCCGGCACCGCGGCGTTGGCAACCATGGCCTCCAAGCGTGCCACGCGCTCGGCCAAAGCCTCAATCGTTAAATCGGCCTCGGGACGCGCCAGGCGCGTGCAGGCGATCTCTAGCACCAAGCGCACGTCGCTCGCGCCCCTCATCTCCAGCGCGGCATCGTCGAGCACCGTCAGCACACGGGCCAGACGGTCGGCCGGATGCTCGCCAAAGGCAGCGGCCTCGGCTGCAAGCGCCTCGGCCTGCTCGGCGCCGCCCTCAAACAACTCGGCACGGGCACCGGCAACGCAGGCCACGTACACATCGCGCACATGCGCCACCAGATCGCGCGTCAGCTCCAGCAGGTCGTTACCTTCCTCGACCTGCGCGCGAATAAGCCCATACAGCTCGGCGACATCACGATCAGCAATGGCGCGCGCAAACTCGCCCAGAATCTGGTCCGAAACTTCACCCAAAAGCGAGCGGGCATCGTCCGCATGCACGGTGCCGTTGCCGAAGACGCTCAGCTGCTCCAGCGTGGAGAGCGCGTCGCGCATGCCGCCCTTGGCATGGCGTGCCACGATGGCAAGCGCCTCGTCGTCGTAGTCGAAGCCCTCCTGCTCGCACACGTAGGACAGGCGATGCTCGATATCCTCGTTACCGATGCGGTGGAAATCAAAGCGCTGGCAGCGCGAGAGGATGGTCTCCAGAATCTTTTGCGGGTCGGTAGTGCACAGCACAAAGATCACGTGCGCCGGCGGCTCCTCGAGCGTCTTGAGCAGCGCGTTAAACGCCGCCGTCGTGAGCATGTGGACCTCGTCGATGATATAGATCTTGTACTTGCCGCGCACCGGGGCAAAGTTGACGGAGTTGATGATCTCCTCGCGCACGTTGTCTACGCCGGTACGGCTTGCGGCATCGAGCTCGTAGACGTCTGGGTGGTTGCCCTCGGCGATAAGCTCGCATTCCTCACAGGTGCCGTCGGGCATGCAGCCGCTCGCACCCTCGGCGCGCGCCGCTTCGGCATTGCGGCAGAGCAGCGCCTTGGCAAGAATACGCGCCATGGTGGTCTTGCCCGTGCCGCGCGGACCGCAAAACAGGTACGCGTGGGACAGGCGCCCCTCGGTGATGGCGTGCTCGAGCGTCGAGACGATATGCTGCTGGCCCACCACGGAGTCGAAGGTGAGCGGGCGATACTTTCGGTACAACGATTCCATGGGTGCTCCCCCGGGTATACTGAGTCTTGTTGCCGCGGCGGCCATGCGGTCGCACGGCATACTGCATTCATAATAACCCGTACGGCGAGCCCGCCGCGATAGGAGTCCAAAGAGCATGGCAGACGCAGAGAGCAACCTCGTTCCCTCCGAAGCAGCCGACCAGGTCGAGGTCGCGCTCGAGAAGCAGGCCGCAGCCGACGACGGCATCCTGTACCTCAACGAGTATCAGTACGAAAACGACCTCGTCACCGATTTCGCCCGTCTGGTCGCCTCGCCCAGGCGTCGCGGCTCGCTGTATGTCGCCGCGGCAATTGCCGCGCTCATCGGCATCGGCATGCTGGTGGCCGGCGGCAACTGGATCAAGTTTGGCGTCGTCCTGATCGTGTTCGGCGCCTTTTTGGCCTGGTGGAGCAAAAATCTGCACCACACGCTCGCGCGCGACTTTATCGAAGCCGTCGAGGCAGACGAATCCATGGGCGGCCGCTACCGCCGCGTCGCCGCCAACGAGGACGGCCTGATGGTCTGGGGCAAGAGCGGCAAGTCGCAGTTCTTCCCGTTTGAGAAGCTCGACCACGTACTCGACGGCGAGCGCATCTTTGTGGCCATGTTCGCCGACCAGGGCGTGACGATCCCTAAGGACACCTTTGTGCGTGGTGATGCCGAGCAGTTTGGCTCCTTCCTTAAGGCGCGCATCAACAAAAAGCTGCGCATCGAGACCAAACGCAAGAAGATGAAGGCTGAGAAGGCCGCTGCCGAGGCCAAGCAGGGCGACCAGCCCCAGGAGACCAAGGGCAAGCGACGCAAGCAGAAGAAGAACAAGAAGAAGCGCTAAGGCCAAGTCAGACAGGCAGCCTCGCATCCCGCCATCCTCGCCATCCGCCTGAGCGTGCTACACTAGCAGCATCTATGCCACCGCGAACGGCTCGGCCCCGCGCCCGCCACTCGCAAACGAACTTTAAACGCACGAGGGTTGGCCATGCCGCTTTTCTCGCAACATACCGCCCGGTTCTCGCCGGACGTTCCCTTGGAGGGCACTAGCTCTCGCGAGCTGCTCAAGCGGTACCAGCCGCTCGAGACGCTTGCGACCGGCGGTTTTGGCTCCATCGAGATCTGCCGCGACACGCACCTGCGCCGTCGCGTGGCCATTAAGCGCATCCCCCTTATCAACGGCGCCGGCATGCCCGCCAGCGACATCATGGACGTGCTGCGCGAGGCGCATACCGCCGCCATGCTTCAACATCCCAATATCGTGCAGGTTATCGACTTTACGCACGACACCGCCTATGCCTACCTGGTCATGGAATATGTCGACGGTATGTCGCTCGCCGAGTTTTTGCATCGCGTGGACGGCCACTCGCTCACCTTTGACGAGGCCGCGGCCATTGCCGACGCGCTGGGTCAGGCACTCACCTTTGCCCATGCAAACGGCGTGCTTCATCTGGACATAAAGCCCGCCAATGTACTTATCGACCATTCGGGCAATGTAAAGCTCACCGACTTTGGCATGGCGCGGCTGTCGTCTGCCGGCGGCTTTGGCGGATCGCGCGGCGGCACCATCGGCTACATGCCGCCCGAGCAGCTCGACATCGAGACCGGCACGGTCGACGAGCGCGCCGATGTCTTTGCCCTTGCCTGCGTGATCTACGAGGGCCTGTGCGGCAGCGCCCCCTTTGTGGCAGCCACGCCTGCCGACTCGCTCGACCGCATCATCGGCGGCGCCACCTATCCCAGCGAGCTCATCCCGCACTTTCCCCCGGGGGCCGAGGCGGCGCTCATGAGCGCCCTCTCCCCCATGCCGCAAGACCGCCCCGATAGCATCGAGGCATTCTGCGACCGACTCCTTGCCGGCTTAGGAAGCGTGCGCGAAGGCCGTCGCAGCTTGGAGCAGATGGTGGGCGAACTTTCAGATGACGAGTGCGCGGCAGACGATATGGAGTCGCTACCCTACGAGGATGACACCGTCGAGGTCGACCCCGCACTTGGCTGGGCGGGCACGCGCTGGGGCCGCGCACGCAATTACACCATGCGCGGCATCTCGGCGCTCTCGTGCGGAGCCTTCAGCTTTTTGCTTATGCAGACAGCCGGCGTCGCGGCGCTCCCCGGGCTGGTCGTGGCGGCCGTCGCCATTGGCGCGGCGGCAGGCTTGGCCCCGCAGATTGGCTCGGCCATCTCGGCCGTGGGCTTTTTGGTGCTCATGGCCAACGCCACCATGCAGGCGCAGGGCATCCTGTCGATGCTGCCGGTCGCGGTCATTTTTGCCGCTGCCATGTCCGGTTGGTGGATTGCTTGGGGACGCACCGAGGCGGCTGCGAGCGCGACGCTCACCTGCGCGCTTGCGCTGGGTTGCCTAACCGGCGACGCCCTCCTTGCCGCCGGAGCCGCCGCGAGCATCGCGGCGTTTTGGCTCGGCCCGGCAAGCGCCGCGGCGGCCACGGGCATGGGCGCACTCTTTGCCCGCCTTGTTGCAGCGGCTCTCTCTGCGGGAGGCGTACTGGGGCTTAGCAATGTCGCCGCAGCGCTGGGAGACGCGCTCCTTCTCGCTGCAATCGTGCTGGTTGCAGCAATAGCCGCGGCAACATCGCTGCTGCTCAATGCTCATGCCAAGCGCGCCGAGCAGGGATCGAACCTTGCCGCCATCGTCGCAATTGCCGTCGCCGGCATCGGCTCGGCCGTATCGTTTTGTCTTGCACACCATATGGAAATTGCCAGCCTTGCGGGCCCGGTCGTCGCCAAGGCGGCGGTTACGGGAATCCTATCCTCTATAATCGTCGGGATATGCCTTTATTTGCTCGGATACCAAAGAACCTATACGGAGAGTGATCTTTCGTGAACTTCCTGAACATCTTCGAGGACCACGTGGCCGGCATCTTCGGTGCCACCCGTGCCCCGTTCTCCTTTAAGAAGCTTGCCAAGCAGGCCGCTCGCGACATGGAGGATCAGACTCTGGTGATCAACGGCGTCAACACCGCGCCGGCGCTCTATACCATCCTGATTGCCGCCGACGACGATCCCATGCTCGCCCCGTTCTATCCCGAGCTTTCGCGCGAGGTCCGCGAGTTTGTGAAAGCGCAGGCCGAAAAGCGCCGCTACGTCTTTGTCGGCGAGCCCCTCGTTCGCTTTATGATCGACCCGCAGCTGCGCGGCGGCAAGTTCTCGGTCTTTGCCGAGAACGTCGATGCCCCCACGCTCGGTCGCCTGTACGAGGAAGAGCGCGCCTACCAAAACGGCCTGGGCCAGAACAACTCAGCCGCGAGCCGTGCCGCCAGCGCCCCGCGCGCCGGCCAGCAGCAGTTTGCCGCCCCGCAGCAACACCCCGCTGCTATGCCGCAGCAGCAGCCGGCACCTCGTGCTGCCACTCCCGACCCGCTTGCCGTGGCCGACCCCTTTGCGCCCAATATGCCCGATCCCGCCGCCGCACCCATTCCCGTGCCCCAAACCGTCTCGCGCGACGCGCTTGCCGGCATGGGCGGAGCCGCCGCGACCGGCGCCGCCGCTGGCCTTGGTGCCGCAGCCAGCATCGCCTCCAACATGGCAAGCTCTCGCGCCCCGCAGCGTCCGCTCGCCCAGCTCGTCGACGTCGTGAGCGGCGAGAGCCACGCCATCACCTCCGCACAGGTGACCATCGGTCGCGAGCGCTCGGTTTCCGACATCGCCCTGCGCGATCCCAACGTGTCGCGCCGTCATGCCCAGCTCACCTTTACCGGCTCGGACTGGTCGATCGAGGACCTCAACTCCACCAACGGCACGCTCGTCAACAACCGTCGCATCACGCGCTGCCCGCTGCGCAACGGCGATCTGCTGACGTTTGGCCTGAGCACGTTCGAATTTAGGGGATAGTCGCTTATGAACATCGATATCGTCCTGTTTGCAGGCCGCATCGTCCTGGTCGTCCTGCTTTATATCTTCCTGTTTGCCGTCATGAAGACCGGCGTGGGGCTCGTCCGCGGCCAGCGCCGCGACTCGGCCATCTGGACGATCGATGTGGACAAGGGCCCGCGCGGCATCCGCGGCATCCACGTGGATATGCTCGGCCCCGTCATCGTCGGCCGTTCGCCGTCGTCGGACATCTGCATCAACGAACCGTTTGTCTCGGCCTCGCATGCGCGTTTTTCGCTGCAGGGTCCGGCACTTATTATCGAGGACCTCAACTCGCTTAACGGCACGCTCGTCAACGGCCGCCAGCTGGTGGAACCCGCAACGCTGCGCGAGGGCGACGAAGTCCAGATTGGCGACGTGGTCATGAAGGTGAACCGTCGATGATCGACGAGGAGAACAAGTCCGCAACCATGCCAGAGACGTCGGCCGCCCCCGCGGCCGCGCCGGCTCATGCCGCCCCGACGGGCCCTGCGCCCGTGGAGCCCGAGGACACTGTGTTCTCCCTGCCTCTTTCGCATGTAACGCAAGAATATCCGACGCTGACCGACGACGAGGATGCCGAGGACAACGCTGACGGCGGCACCGCCCCCATCGGCGTGCACGCCGCTGCCGAGCAGCCCGCGGTCCCGCAAGACATGCCCGCGCCGGCTCACTTTGCCGAACCCGTCGCCACGGCGATTACCGAGAGCTCCGCGGTATTTGCGGCTCCCGAGCCCGCGGCACCGGTGTTTCCCGTAGCGCCGGCACCCGCCGCAGCGCCCGAGTCCGCATCTGCACCGGAACCCGCGGCGGCGCCCTCCCCCGCGGACGCATCGGCGCCCGAAGCCATGCAGTCTGTAACCGAAGACGTACCCGCAGCAACGACGGAGGATGTCTCCCAATCCCACGGCACGCCCGCGCCCGCGCACTTCGCGACGCCCGAGTCTGCAGCCGTCGCCCCGCAAGACGACGAGCCTGTCGACCGTACAACCGAAGAGCCCGCCACGCCCAACGTCAACGACCCGAGCAACGATGCCGACACCGTCTCGCCCGGCGATACGGCCGAGATTGACGTTGCCGCCGTGGAGGCCAAGCTTAAGGACCCCGGCTCGACCATGAGTTTTGAGCCGCTGACCGACGAGCGCGTCGAGACTGACTCGACCTACGACGCCGGCACGACCACGCAGCTCATGTGGGGCGCCCGCTCCGATGTTGGCTGTGTGCGCCCGCATAACGAAGACTCCTATCTGGTGCAATCGCCGCTCTTTTGCGTATGCGACGGCATGGGCGGCCACGCCGCCGGTGAGGTAGCCTCCTCCATCGCCGTCGAGACCATTGCCAAGACAGCGCCGCAGGCAGCCGACGCCGCACGACTGGCGGCCGCCGTCGAAGCTGCAAACGCCGCGGTCATCGAGGCTGCGCTCAACGGGCTTGGCAAGCCCGGCATGGGCTGCACGGCAACCTGCGCCTATATCGAAAACGACATGCTCGCCATCGCCCACGTGGGCGACTCGCGCGCCTATCTGCTCCACGAGGGCACGCTCATCCGCGTGACCCGCGACCACTCCTATGTGGAGGAGCTCGTGGACGCCGGCGAAATTACGGCAGACGAGGCTCGCGTCCACCCCAACCGCTCGGTCATCACCCGCGCGCTGGGCTCGGATCCCGCCATGTATGCCGACCACTTTACCCTGCATATCGAGGAAGGCGACCGCCTGATCCTGTGCTCGGACGGTCTTTCGAGCATGATTCCCGATAGCGATATCGAAAACATCGCCACACAGTCCTCGACCGCGCAGATTTGCGTCGACAACCTTGTTGACGCGGCACTGGTCGCCGGCGGGCACGACAACGTCACCGTGCTTGTCGTTGACCTGGTCGACGATGGCGTCATGCGCGAGGCAAAGCGCGTCCGCCGCCGCAACATCACCATTGCCACCGTACTGGGCATCGCTTTTGTGCTGGCGGCAGCCATCTGGGCCTACGCAGGCATCACCGGCTCGTACTACCTGGGCACCTACAAGGACACCGTCGCGGTCTACCGGGGCATTCCCGGCAAGCCGCTCGGCCTTAAGCTGCACTGGCTCGACAGCACGACCACCATCAAACTGTCCGACCTGCCCGAAGACACACAAAATCGCCTTAAGGCAGGTATTCAGCAGACGAGCATCGACGACGCACAGGACACCATCTCCAAGTACCGCCATCAGATCGACGAGGAGCAGACCCGTCAGGTGATCGACGCGCAAACGATCCGCAATAACACCGACCAGGGTTCGACCTCCGAATCGGATTCCGAGAATACCGCCGAACAGTCCGCCGAGGCCGAAGCCTCCGATAAGAATTAGAAAGGGAGTGCCGCTTATGAGTCGCCGTAATACCGAACTGCTCTTACTCATCGCCTCGGCGTTCCCCGTCATCCTGCTGTATGCGATGTACGTGCTCACCGCAGGCGCCGCCATCTCGTTTGAGACACTTGCCGTTCCGATCGGTCTCTTTGCCGCCTTCGCCGCGGCGCATATCGCCGTGCGCATTCTGGCACCCGGCGCCGACCCGGCCATCCTGCCCATCGTCTTTGTTCTTTCGGGCATTGGCATCACGTTTGTGACGCGCTTGGCGCCCACGCTCGCCATCTCGCAGCTCGTCATCCTGTTTATCTCGGTGGCGTTGATGGTAGGTACGCTTGCGCTGGTCAAAAACCTCGACGTAGTCATGCGCTACAAGTACACCTTTGGCATCATCGGCATCATCTTGCTGATGCTGCCCATCTTTATCGGCACCACGATCTCGGGCTCTAAACTGTGGATTCGCATCGCCGGCTTTACCATTCAGCCCGGCGAGTTCGCCAAGGTCTTTATCGTGCTGTTCCTAGCCGGTTACCTGGCCGAGAACCGCGAACTGCTCTCTATCTCCAACCGCAAGATCTTGGGTCTTAAGATTCCGCGTCTGCGCCTGCTGCTGCCGCTGTTCGCAGTCTGGGGTGTATGCCTGCTCGTCGTTGTCTTCGAACGTGACCTGGGCTCGGCCTTGCTGTTCTACACCATCTTCTTGCTGATGCTCTACGTTGCCACGGGTCGCTTCTCGTATGTCATCATCGGCCTTGTGCTCTTGGCCGTGGGGGCCGTGGGCGCTTACAAGTTCCTGTCGCACGTCCAGGTTCGTTTCCAGATCTGGGCCGATCCCTTTAAGGATGCACAGGGCCAGGGCTACCAGATTGTCCAGTCCCTCTTCTCGCTGGCCGACGGCGGCCTTGTTGGCGTCGGCATTGGCAACGGCATGGCCAACAACATCCCCGTCGTCGAGTCCGACTTTATCTTCTCGGCTATCGGCGAGGAGATGGGCCTTTTGGGCGGTGGCGCCGTTCTTATCCTGTTTATGCTCTTTGCCGTACGTGGCCTGACCACGGCAGCCCGTGCCAAGTCCGACCTTGCCGCCTTTAGCGCCACTGGTCTTACGGCCGCCATCAGCTTCCAGGCGTTCTTGATCGTTGGCGGCGTTACCCGCCTGATCCCGCTGACCGGCGTCACCCTGCCCTTTATGAGCCAGGGTGGCTCCTCGCTGCTGGCAAGCTTTATCATCGTCGCGCTTTTGCTGCGCGCCGGTGACGAGGCAACCGGTCGCGAGGCCGAGCTCACCGGCACCGGCACCATGGCCGCCATCACCGACGACCAGGTCGCCTCGGCGGCCTCCCCGGCTGGCACGCGCTTCGCCACTTCGTCTTCGTATGCCCGCGGCAGCCACTCCGCCGGCTCGCGCATGCGCCGTCGCCTGCTCGACACGCCCGAATCCGGTGTGCTCGGCCGCGTGGCGCTCGCCAATCGACTGACCCGTGCCGTGCTCGCCTTTACGGCACTATTCGCCATCCTTATCGGCAACCTCACCTATGTCCAGGTCATCAAGGCCAAGGACTATCAGGACATGCCGACCAACAACCACACCATCGCCCGCTCCAAGTACATCCAGCGCGGCTCCATCATCACGTCCGACGGCGTGACGCTGGCCGAGTCGCTGCAACAGGAAGACGGCACCTACGCCCGCTCCTACCCCAACGGAAACATGGCCGCTCACGTGGTGGGCTATGTAAGCCAGCAGTACGGCACCGCTGGTGTCGAGAGCGTCATGAACGAAACGCTCACCGGCTCCAAGGATTACTCCAGCTGGGACAACGCCCTCGCGTCGCTCGCGGGCCAAAACCAACCGGGCAACACCGCCAAGCTCACCATCGACTCGCGCATCCAGACGGCTGCCGAGCAGGCACTCAAGGGCTTTAAGGGTGCCGTGGTGGTTATGGATCCGCGCACCGGCGCGGTCCTCGCATGCGCAAGCTCGCCCACCTATGACAACACCAACATCGATGCCCTGATGCAGTCGGGCGGTGGCGAGGACGGCTCCATGTACGACCGCGCCATGGACGCTCTCTATACCCCGGGCTCGACCTTTAAGGTCGTCACACTCTCCGCGGCGCTCGAAACCGGCACCGCCAGCCTTACCAGCACGTACCAGGCGCCCGGCTCCATGGATATCGGCAACGCTCCGGTCACCAACTACGCCAACGAAAGCTACGGCACCATCAGCCTGCAGCAGGCCTTCGCCGTGTCGTCTAACGTCGTCTTTGGCCAGGTGGCCAACGAGGTCGGTGCCAGCTCGCTGGTACAGTTTGCCAACGCCTTTGGCTATGGGCAAAAGCTGGGCCAGGACCTTACCGCCGCGGCTTCCATCATGGCCGACCCGTCGCTTATGACCGAGTGGGAGACCGCTTGGGCAGGTGCAGGTCAGCCTGTCGGTATGGACCACACGCCCGGCCCGCAGACCACGGTCATGCAAAACGCCGTGATCGCCGCCGCCATTGCCAACAGCGGCGTCGTCATGGATCCGTTCTTTGTGTCCCAGGTGCTCGCCCCAGACGGAACCGTGGTTAAGACCATGCAGTCCCGTTCGCTGGGTCAGGCTGTCAGCTCTGCCACGGCCGACCAGGTCAAGCAGGCCATGCTCTCAGTCGTCCAGTCTGGCACTGGCACCGATGCCCAGATTCCGGGTGTCAAGGTTGCCGGCAAGACCGGCTCGGCCGAGACCGGCGGCACCAACGTCAACTCCATGTTCATCGGCTTTGCCCCCTACGATTCACCTACGGTCGCCATCTCGGTGGCTTTGGAGGATTACGACAAGCATGACGTCAAGGCCGCCAAAATCGCCGGCATCGTCCTGACCGCGGCGCTCGCCGCACAGGGAGCGTGATGCCCGTGATCGAAGCGGATACTCGGGGCGCACCACGGCCGATGAGCTAGCGGCAACGCGCCACACGGCCCCAGCGGCCACATATTTGGTACTACACACAACGTTGAGCGAATTGTTATGTTAGGAGCAGGAATGGAACAGAGGGTCCTCGGGGGAAGATACCTCCTCAAGGATAAGGTGGGAACGGGCGGCATGGCGACCGTCTTCCGTGCACAGGATCAGGTCCTCGATCGTACGGTTGCCGTCAAGATCATGCTGCCGCAGTATGCCGGCGACGCCACCTTCGCTGCACGCTTTAAGCAGGAGGCCCAGGCAGCAGCAGGCCTGTCCTCCCCCTATATCGTGGGCGTCTACGATTGGGGCAAGGACGGCGACACCTATTACATCGTCATGGAGTACCTGCGCGGTACCGACCTTAAAAGCGGCATCAAGAGCCACGGTGCACTCGATCCCAAAAAGGTCGCACAGATCGGCTCGCAGATCAGTTCCGCGCTTTCGGTCGCCCATAAGCACGAGATCATCCACCGCGACATTAAGCCGCAAAATATCATGGTGCTGCCCGACGGCAACATCAAGGTAATGGACTTTGGTATCGCGCGCGCCAAGAACAGCCACCTCACGCAGGACAACAACGTGCTGGGCACCGCCCACTACGTAAGCCCCGAGCAGACCCGTGGTCAGGACCTCGGCCCCACCTCGGATATCTACTCGCTGGGCGTCGTCATGTACGAGTGCGCTACCGGCCGTGTGCCATTCGACGGCGACGACGCCATCTCGGTGGCACTCAAGCAGGTCAACGAGCTGCCTATCCCGCCGAGCCAGATCAACTCCGGCGTCGACGCCGACCTGGAGCGCATCATCCTCAAGTGCATGGAGAAGGACCCGGCCAACCGCTTCCAGACGGCCGATGAGCTGCGCCAGGTGCTCAATAGCTACCTGTCCGGTCGAGCCGTCAACGTCTCGGAGCCCACGCGCATTATCGGTGCCGCCGGCGACCTGGGCGCTACCAAGACCCGCGAGCTGTCTGACTCCACGCGCGCTATGGTTCGCCCCGTCTCGGGCGTGAGCGGCCAGACCAACCCCCGCAGCGCCGTCTCGGGTTCCACCGGTTCCTACGAGGCCGAGAAGCCCAAGTCCAACAAGAACAAGATTATTGCCGCCGTGGTGGCTGCCATCGCCGTCATCGGTATCGTCGTGGCCTTTGCCACGGGCATGTTCAGCGGCGACCAGGTTACGGTCCCCGATGTGCTGGGCAAGGATCAGGAGACCGCCGTCGAGCAGATCCAGGAGGCCGGCCTGGAGGTCGGTACCGTCGACCAGAGCTACAACGATGACGTCGACGAGGGTAAGGTCGCCGAGCAGACCCCCAACGGCAACACCAAAAAGCCCAAGGGCACAAGGGTGAACCTGGTGATCTCCAAGGGTCCCAAGCCCTCCGAAAAGGTTGAGGTCCCGCAGCTCGTCGGTTTGACCAAGGACCAAGCCGAAGCAGCGCTGGCAAGCGTAGGCCTGAAGGGCAGCGCCTCCGAGGAAGCCAATGAGGCCGACGAAGGTCAGGTCTTTGAGCAGGGTACCGACGCCGGCAAGGAGGTTAAGAAGGGCACGACTATCTCGTATAAGGTCTCGAGCGGCCCGGACACCACCTCGGTGCCCGATCTGACCGACATGACCGAGGCCCAGGCACGCAATGCGCTTGACATGGCCGGTTTTGGCGTCGACGTAAGCTACCAGGAGAACGACTCAGTCGCCGAGGGTACCGTCATTAGCTGGAACCCCAGCGGTAAGCAAAAGCCGGGTGCCACGATCACCGTCGTCATCGCCAAGAAGTCCGGCAAGGCCAGCGTTCCGGGCAACCTGTACGGCAAGAGCATCTCCGCCGCCGTCACCGCGCTCAACAACGCCGGGTTCTACAACATCGCATTCTGCGATGAGAACGGCAACCCCGTGAGCGGCAACGAGAACGCAACTGTCACGGGTGTCTCCCCCACCGGCAAGCAGTCCACCGACAGCACGATTACGCTGACGGTTTCGATTTCTGGCTCTGGCTCCGGGGACGATTCCGGTACAAGCAACTAGTCGGCTGCTTATTACCTGCGGCAGCGAACGCTGCAAACATATTCGCTCAGAAGCGCCCACTTGCTCCCCGGCAAGCGGGCGCTTTCTTTATCTAGGGCAGCGGAAAGGGCGGCTTCGATAGCAGGCCGGATTTGTTTTTTGAAATATGGACGAATTCCTCGCCAGGAGGGTAAAATGGTGCCGACGGCAGCCCAAGTTGTAGAGAGCTGGGCAGAGCCGTTGCTTAATGAAGTTGGGTCATCGTCTTAGCGACGGTGGCCTTTCTTTTTGGGCTTCGAGCCCTGCTTGAGTGCCTTGGAAAGGCCGACAAGGGCCGTGAGGAGCGAGACCATGGCGGTCAGGAGCTTCACGAGCTCGGTGAAATCGGTCATGGGCATCACCTCCCATCGGATGGAGGGCTCTGCCCGGCACGAGGGCTGCCGACAGCGAGGACGATTTTATCAGAGTGGTTGGCCCTCTCCGATTAATTCACGCTCCTCACCCTCGCTAAGAGTGCGGACATGGCAGAATCGGCGCTAAACGGCAGTGCGCTAGGGCGCCAACGACGAGCTTTCCAAAACCAGCAAGGCTTGTCGCCGTTGCGGTACCGGGCTCGACAAATCTCTGGTGCCCCCGGCGGATTCGAACCCCCCCCCGCGGGGAAATTGGTGACGCGGGTGTCGACGGCCCGAATTGGCCGAGCGCGACATGACCCACAAGGGACAGACCGAGCGCTTGGAGAGCGCCCGCGTGCGCGTCGCGGTTGCCCGCCGGGAGCGAGCCGGTTGGCCAGGCAACGCGAGCCCAGGCAGGTGAGCGCCGGTTGAGCCGACGCCAAGAAGACGCGATCGATGGGGAGCGTCGCACGACGGCGCTCGGCGACCCGGCGCGAGAGGCCCCGCCCGGCGACAACGGCGGAGCGATGGCGACTACTGGAAGCCATCGAGCGAAGCCGTTCGGCGGGCGGGGCCGGCGTGAGCGGAGGCGGACGAAACGCGACCCTGGGGAGCGTTGCCGGGGAGCCGCAGCGAGAGCGACACCATGTGTCGCGGGGGTCCCGCCCATAAGCGGGACCCATCGGCCTCAAGGCCAATTGTTATGGCGGTCCTACGATGGAAGCCGGTCTAGAAGTCTATCGTCCCTGCAACGTCCTCGACGTTCTTCCGATAGGCTGACCGAGCAGCCTCTTCGCGAGCTTGGCGTTTCCGTTCCTTCTCAAGATATTCGGCCTCAAGTTTGTTAGCCTCTTCCACGCACAAGACGAGGGTGTCACGGTGATAGTCCCTAACTTCTTCGATGGTGGTCCCATTAAGGATTATTTCGTCGCCGACGACCGATGCGATATGGGGCCTATGCATGGTGGTAAATCTTGGCGGCAAGTCCCAAGACTTCAAGAAGAGTTCGCGCCACAGAGAGCTGGGGCGTCTCGACAATCGGAACGGCACTTCGTACAGGGCACTCCCCCTCGTTCCGTCGTTCCTCGGTTCTCCCACCTCATCGACCACAATACCGACGATTCTGATGGGCTCAGAGCCCTCGCCCTCTTCTTCGCGTTTTTTCGAAGACGTCTGAGCGATGCGGCGCTTGGGCGCAACCGACGGCTTCTTCTTGGCCCCATAAAGGGTCGCAAGCAAATCGTTATAGCCACGAGACTCGACCCCATCGCCCAAGTCGACCGCCAATTTCCCCTTGAGGAAGGTCGGGAGGCTTTCCTCAACGCCCCCTTCCTTTATTACCGGGATAAACTTCCTCTCATTATGCCCAGAGAACAATTCTCCGCTGATGATGTGCCCCTCGTAGCCCACCCCGCCGATTCGTTCATCGGCCTTCTGCTTATATGCTGGGGTGCAGACAATAAGAACATAGTCCGACGACCTAACCGACTGCTCCATGAACTGAGGCAACCGATCGCCAAGCTCAAGGTCATATTGATCCACAATTGCCTCGACACCATCGGCTAGCAGACGGTCTGCCAGCGCCTTAACCCATGCACGATGTTCTTCGCTCTCCCATGCATAGGATATGAAAACCTTCGTCACTTTAGCCCCCAATCGCAGGTTCACAGCGTAAGCCTAAAGCCGCTCGTAGGCTCTCTTCACAAGCTCGCCCATAAGCTGCCTTCGCTTGCTGATGAACTCCTCGTAATCGAGGTCCTCGAACCCAACGGGCAGGGCGTGCTCCTCGCAGTTGCGGCGATACTCGTCCTCCCCCAGCGCGTCGCGATACCTACGAACGTACTCATTCGGGGCATCATCCGAGATGTAAATGTTGTTCTGGTAGTCAACGAGGGTGAAGTTACCTCGGTTGCTGCGCTGCGAAAGGTAGCCCTTGGCCTTCAGGTAGTTATCTGGGAACAGATGGTGCTTGTCCAGGGCCTTCTTGGAACCCGACGAACCGGTAAGCAGCAGCTGAGAAAGAGGGGCCGTGCTGAACAGCGCCTTGGCACCGAGCACAACCTGAGCCGCGACGAAGCCCCACCAGGTCGGACCCGTCGCCTCGTTTGCATCGAGGGAGCTTGGCAGCGTAATGGAGAAATAATCGTCCGTCATGATGGCGGCAAGCCTACGGTCGAAGTACGTCTGGAACTCGTCGGCAGTATCAAGGCGCGAGACGTCGTTAAGCTGCTGCTCGAACTCGGATTCGAAGGACCCCACATAGAGCCCCGTTATGGCTGCGGCGAAATACCAGCGCCGCACGAGTCCACGCACAGCCAGTGGCTCCATGTCGAACTCATAGCGCCCGATAAGGTAGAACGCATAGCAGAACATGAGCGCGTTGCCCGACCCCACCTGGTCGGAGCAGACGTAGCCCGCCTCCGCCAGCGTGTTGATGAAGGCGTGCCAGTTGTTCAGGTCAAGCACGAGATCGAGGGCGCGACCGAACGTGGCAAAGTTCTCGGCTCGCGTCTCGGGCGTCGTTTCCTTTGTCTTGAGATCTCGCCCGCGAAGAATCTGGTAGGCATAACGCAGGCGACCCCTCTTGAACCCCACGCCCACCGTGGCGCGAATGATATGCGTCGGCGAGACGGTCATGAGCGGGTTGTACGAGGTGCCCTTTGCGGGCGCATGGCTCATGGCGCAGAACTCCTCTATACGCTCCCTCATGGCAGGTTCGTAGACCGAAAGCAGGGTCATGATGAAGTCATCCTGCTTAAGCGCCTGCCCTTGCGAGTTCACACGCACAAAGATGTCCGATACGGTCTCCTCGTCAGCCGATTCGGAAATCTCCAGCGTCGGCAGAAGATAACGCTCAAGCCCGAGTAATGCGTTGAGCCCGCTCTCGACGGCATCCTCGCCGTCATCGTCGAGTTCGGGTTCTCCCTTTTTGGCATTCGCCTCGTTAAGGCGCTTGATGAACGCCCTGCGATAGGCGCTCAGCTTGTTGTCGTGGTTCGCCGCGAAGGCCTCGGATACGTCCGGCACATAGCGCGAATCCTTCTCGGTCGAGGCGTCGGCATTCTTGAATGAGCGTGCGATGGGGTCGTAGGCGACCTTCACCGTTCGCTCCCTGAAGTTCTTGTCTCGCACGGACACACCGTACAGGGAGCTCAGAAGGGCAGTGAGTCCCTGCTGTCCGTCGATGACAAGGGACTTGGGGACGGCATACACCTTTTGGTTCGAGCCTATGGCAGACTTCTTGCCCGCGTTGTCGCTCGGAGAGTCCCACAGCATCACATAGCCAATAGGGTATCCGCGGAGCATGGAATCAAGCAGGTCGCGGACCTTTTCGTTGCCCCACACGAAGGGTCGTTGCAGGTCGGGCAGACCGATCTTGCCCGTCTGAACATCCTTCAGGATGTTACCAACTTCCAGCGATATGGGGTTATAGATGGAGTTAGGCATTGGCGGTATTCCTATCTCTACATTTGTATAGCTCGTCGCTCAATTCTTGATTTCTGTCGATGAAGGAGCAGAGCAGTTCACGGTCAATCTGGTATTGATAGTTTGGGCGTTCTTTGTCCTTGGCCTTAACCTTCGTTCGGAGCTCCTGTCGCCCATCATGCGTCACCGGAAAACTGTGAATGATTCTGTTCCTCTCATTTCCAAGATCACAGAGCAGTTCCAGGATTCTAACGTCCTCTTCGTTCACAAGCCATTTCTTTCCTTCGTCCTTGAGCCGCCCCGTCATCATGTCGGTAAGCCCGCACCAATCGGGAGCCCCGGCGTGCATAAGATTCTCCACAAAGAAGGAGACGTTCGAGTTGAATACGTATACCGCCTCCCCAAGAAGGGTCAGGTACTCCTCGTCAGGCAAGGAGAAACGCGTGGGGTGGATCATTCGCTATCACCGACCTTCTTGGCGTATAGGTTGAAAAGATGGGCGACTATCTTCTCCTCGTCCCCACCGAAGTCGACGCCATAGGCAGCTTCGACAGCAGCGTCGAGCGCCTTGTGCGCTGCCATCAGCTCGGGGAAGAACGTCTCGTTCTTGGGATCGTACATGTCCGCGAGCGTCGCACCCTCTTGGGCGTCACGGGCATCGAGCACGGCCTGGGCGCAGCGCTCGACTTCCTCGCGTTGCGATTCCGCTGGGTCAGGCCAGACGAAGTTGTTGTAGACAATGCCGCCTGAATAACGGTAATCAGACTTGAGGCGACCTGCCACCGTTCGCATCCATGCGTTGTGGAACTGCGACTGGAGAATGCCGAAATGATAGAGGGTGGCATTTGGCATTAAGAAAACCAGGTCGCTGCAGAAGATTTCCGGTCCGACGAAACCCATGGGAATGTACCGACGCCGCTCGGACGACACCTTGGGGATAATGATCGAATTCCCGGCGGGCATATTCTCGACATGGAAATGTGCAGGGGTTTCAGCGAGCTTTCGGGTCGGTGCGCTCTTGCTCGCCAGGCGATAATCACGAACGGCCTCGATGCGCTCGCGACAACGCGGCAGCCCCTTCAGCTCTGCAAAGGTAGCATCTCCAAGGTAGAGGCACCAACGGCCCTCACCGTGCAGGAACTCCCTAGAACCAATCCACTTGTGGCAGTACGGTACAGCACCCGGCTCGGCCTTTAGAAAATCGGCCTTCTCGTCATCGGTGAACAGGTAGAAGCCGCCATCGATGGGCTTGTTTCCGATTCCAATCTTGGGAACGTCGCAAAGGGGCCTGTTCCGGTTCCAGATGAATACGTCCGGAGCATCAGCGAGATAGGCGTTGATATTACTCGGTAGCTTTTTGACCTCCGGGGCGTCCGGTGTGTCATGGATAAAGAGTTTCTTCTCGCACCTCTCGCGCGAGAACCCGACGATGACGCAGAACACGTGCGCCTTGTCCGCCGCCTCGTTGTCCCAACGGAAGGTGTTGTGCGCGAAGTCAATATGGATTCCCAGGTCGTGCAGGGGTTTCCAGAGGTTGGCGACCTGCTCCCCCTGGCAGATGGAGTTGGTCGAGACCAGGGCGCAGCGCGTGCGCTTCCCTTGCGTGAACCTCGCGGCCTTCATGTACCAGGCCCCGCAGTAGTCGATGTTGCCCGCGTTCTTCGCGCCGTCGAAGACCTCAAGGAGTTCGGCCTTCTGCTCCTTGGACTGGTTGCGGGCCCCGAGGAAGGGCGGATTGCCCACGAGGTACGTGAGGTCATCGGGGAACACCTCGGACCAGTCGGTCTTGAGGGCGTTGCCCTCATGGAGGTTGCTGAGGCTCCTGAGCGGCAGGAAGTCGAAGTCATAACCGACGTATATCTCCTGCGTCTTTCGGAGCATCTGCTCCTCGGTGATCCAAAGGGCGGTCTTGGCGACCGAGACGGCGAAGTCGTTTATCTCGATGCCGTACAGCTGGTCTAGGGACACGCGGACAGGGCTGTCCTGCGCGACGACGAGGGACGTCTGTCCCGCGTTGCCGGTCTCCTCGCTGAGCTCGTCCTCGATGATTCGGTTCTCGATGGTGCGCAGCTGCCGGTACGCCTCGGTAAGGAAGTTGCCCGAGCCGCATGCCGGGTCGCCGATGGTGATGGAGGCCACCTTGTCGTGCAGCCTCGCCAGGGCCTGCTTGCGCTTGGCAGCTGTCTTCTCGCCCTCGGCCTCGTGCAGCTTATCCCACAGCTCGTCGAGGAAGAGTGGCCTGAGGCAGCGCTCGATGTTCTCGACGCTCGTGTAGTGCATGCCCCCGGCATGGCGCGTCTCGGGGTTCAGCGTGCCCTCGAACACGCCGCCGAAGATGACGCCCGAGATCTCGCGCCAGTCGAAGTCCTGGGACGCGTCAGTGATGGCCTCGAGAATCTCCGAGGTCATCTGCGGGACGATGATGGAGGAGTCGGCGAACAGACCGCCGTTCACGTAGGGGAAGGCCGCGAGGTCCTCGTCCATGTACTCGTCCCTCTGCTCTAGGGGCGTGTCGATCGTCTCAAACAAATCGACCAGTTTTCGTCGGAGCTTCGCGGGGTCTCCCTCGCAGTACCTGCCGAACGCCTGGTGCGATTGCAGGAGGTCGGCGTCCTCGGCGTAGAGCAAGAAGATGATTCGGGTGATGAGCACATTGAGGGAGCGCTGCTCCTCTTGCGCCCGCTCATCCTTCTCCTCAATGTGGTGGTACTGCTTGGCGAGGGCATCGTAGAGCCTGGAGACGTAGGCCCCGGCCTCGATGGAAAGCTGCTGCTCCTTGTGCAGGCGGCTCGTCTCGTTGGAGGTCAGGAAGGACAGAAGATACAGGCTGTCCGGGAGCTCTTCGAGGGAGAACTCCTGCACGGTATCCTCGGGCCGCTCGTTGTCGAGGTCGTAGAGGCGAAAGGTCCCGAAGTTGCACGTCATCACCCAGCGGGGGCGCTCGGAGTACGGCAGGTGCCGCGCGTACCACATAGCCTGCTGGAGCGGCGTCTCCATGCCGCCGTTCCTGGGTTCTGGCTTGTCGAGGTCGATGCCCCACGACTTCTGCTCGCAGAGGAAGTTGTGGTCGGAGACGAACACGTCGATGCGACGGCCTCTCACCTTTCGCTCGAAATCGACGAAGCTGTCTATGGTGTTGGACGGGATGTCCAGGACGTTGATGAGCAGGTCGACCCAGAACTTCTGCGTATCCTGCTGCTCGTTGTTGGAGCCTGCGGGGATGGCACCGAGGCGCTTCTTCCACCGTTTGACGAACTCCTTTGCCTCTTTCTTGCTGGCAGGCATACCGGACCTCCTGCGTCGTTGTCACTTTCGGACAATTTTAAGGGGTAAAAGCCCTCTTCCAAGCGGAAGGGCGAGTTTTCAACGGTCCACGGTGTCGCAGGGTCCCAGGCGAAACCCGAAGACGCCGGGGCTGTTGGAAACTCGCCCATCTCACAGCAACGTCACCCTAGGTTTTCAACGCTTTCCATGGCCGAAGGGCTTCTTATAAGCCCGTAGGCTGTGGGAAGGGTTGAAAACCGGACTTTGGACATAGCCCTTCACAAAAAAACTTTCTACCCAAATTCTACCCAGCTGACGTTAACGATGCCCTTATATAAGAAAGCAGGTCAGACGATTTATACCGTCTGACCTGCATTTACTTCTGGTGCCCCCGGGCGGATTCGAACCGTCGACACCCGCTTTAGGAGAGCGGTGCTCTATCCCCTGAGCTACGGAGGCATGTTGTACTAGTGTAGCAGATTTACTGCATCGCTATACGTCGCATGACTAGACTTCGAAGTTGCGATGGAATAGTTCCTGCCTAAAGCATCTAAAGCCGTATTTAAGAACTATTTCACCGCAACTTATGGGGAGCTAGTTGCCTTTGTGGAAGAGACCCTTGATAACGGAGGGAATGCTCTTGGCGCCCTTGGCCGTCACATCGATAAAGTCGGGCGAACGCACGAGCTTATTCTCGTCGACGTACTTGCGGACCGCGCGAAGCGTCTCTTTGTCGTCACGCGTCGAAAACGTAAAGTGACCGTTGTCCTTGGTGAAGATGGCAAAACGCGTGATCTTCTTGGTGCCGCGCAAAACCTCGGCGGCAATATAGTCGACCTCGTCCCACGGGATTTGAATATAATCCTCGGGATTGCGCTCGTTATAGTACTCGAACGCCTTATTGCCCACCATCACGTTACCGTGGCTGGTAAGCCCCATCAGGCAGGTTGCCGGCGTTGCCAGATCGACCGTGCTGTTCTGAGATTGCGCCATACGCGCCTCGCCCTCCAATAAAAACAATCGGACCGCATCCAGTGTACCCACCGGGTGCGGTCCGTTTCAATGGCTCAAAAGCCCTTACCTAGCAACTCTCGGTCTTAAGCCGAAGCGTGCTTACATGAAGCCGCAGAAGCGACCGATGATGCCGACGGCGAAGAGAGCCAGGATGATGACGATCGGGCTAACCTTCTTCTTGAGGAGCTTGCAGACCAGCAGGGTCAGGCACACGGCGGCAAGGCCGGGGATGAGCTGATCGAGGTTACCCTGGAGCGTGGTGACCTTCATCTGGTCAAGGGCGGTAGCACCGACGGAGTTGTACATCGTCAGCGCTTCCTTGATACCCTCAGAACCGGAGGGCAGGCTAGCCCAGTCGATAAAGGCGCCAGCAGACTGCTTGACCGTGGAGACGATCGGGGTGAAGGAAATGGACACCCAGCGCTCGACCAGGGCGCCGATGATGAACATACCCAGGATGGAAGCGCCCTCGGTGACCTTGCCCATCAGACCGCCGGAGAGGTCCTTGGCGATAGAGGAGCCGACCTTGTAGCCAAACTCCTGTGTGTACCACAGGAAAGCGTAACGGATGATGTTCCACGCGAAGAAGAACAGCAGCGGACCGACGATGCTGCCGGACATGGCCAGGGAAGCGCCCAGAGCGCCCAGAATCGGGCGAAGGGTGAACCAGAAGACGGGGTCACCGACGCCGGCGAGCGGGCCCATCATACCGACCTTGACGCCCTGGATGGCGACGTCATCGATCGGAGCACCGTTGGCGCGCTCCTCCTCGAGGGCGAGGGTAACGCCAATGACGGGGGCGGAAACATAGGGGTGGGTGTTATAGAACTCCAGGTGGCGCTTAAGAGCGGCAATCTGGTCATCCTTGCTGGTGTAGAGCTTCTTGATCGCAGGGATCATTGCGAAGCACCAGCCGCCGTTCTGCATACGCTCGTAGTTCCACGAGCCCTGAAGGAACTGATGACGGAAGCAAACCTTCTTACGGTCAGCCTTGGTGAGCTGAATCTTGTTCTCTGCCATATGTATCACTCCCCTCCTACTCGTAATCGTTCAGAATGTCGCCGAGCGGGTCGCCGGAGCCACCGCCCGTGCCGCCACCCTGCTTGGCCAGATCCTTAAGGCCAAGGTAGATGAGGGCAAGGGAGATGCCGATGAGGCCAAGGGCGATCAGCGTGAGCTGAGGGATGGCAGCAAGGACAAAGCCGAGGATGAAGAACGGCCAGGTCTCCTTGGTGGCCATCATGTTGATGACCATGGCGTAACCGACGGAAGCGACCATGCCGCCGCCGACGGCCATGCCGCCGGACAGCCAGTCGGGCATAGCGTTAAGCGCGTTGGTAACAGCCTCGGCCGGGATAACACACAGAAGTACTGCCGGGATGGCGATACGAAGGCCCTGCATGAGGATGGCAGCGTACTGCCAGCGCTCGATGCCGGAGAAGTCGCCCTTCTCGGCGCAACCGTCCATGGCGTGAGCGATAGCGGTAGCAATGGTACGGCAGATCATGGTCAGGAACAGACCAGCGACCGACAGCGGGACGGCGACGGCGATGGCCGCGGTAACGGCCTTGGCCGAATCAGTGGCGCCGCCGTTGAGGGCGAGCACCATGATGATCGAAGAAGCGACCGAGGCCAGAGCGGCGTCAGGCGCGACGGCGGCGCCGACGTTAGCCCAGCCAAGGGCCATCATCTGGAGCGAACCGCCCAGGAGGATGCCCTCCTGAAGGTGACCGGTTACGAGACCGATAAGCGTGCATGCCACGAGCGGCTGATGGAACTGGAACTCATCCAGAACGCCTTCCATACCGGCAAGCAACGCGACAATCGCAACAAGCAGAATAGTGATTGCAGACATGTATCGGACCCTCCTTTACTATGCTTGAGCGGCCAGTTCGGCCTTAGCTTTCTTCAACATGGCATCGAGATCCTCGGAGGCATCCGAAGGAACCTTGCGGACCTCGAACTTGACGCCCTTGGCCTTGAGGGCCTCGAGGGTCTTAACGTCGTCATCGCCCATAGCGACGGCGTTGGTGACGACGACCTTGCCCTTGGAGTGAGCCATGGAGCCGATGTTGACTTCCTTGATGTCGACGCCGGCCTCGATGGCCTTGAGCAGATCCTGCGGGTTCTCAAAGAGCAGCATGGCCTTGGTGTCACCAAAGCGCGTGTCCTTGACGACCTCGGCCATCTTCTTGATGGGCACGACGTTGGCATGGACTCCCGGAGGGGCAGCCTGCTCGATCATGGTCTTGCGGAGCTCGTCGTGAGCAACGCCGTCGGAAACCACGATGATGCGGTTGGGGTTGATCTGCTTGGTCCACGTGGTGGCCACCTGACCATGCAGCAGACGGGTGTCGATACGGACGTGGGCAATCTTGATGTGCCCGTCGCCGATGACCGTTCCCGGAGGAATGGCGCCTGCAGGAGCAGCGGCGGCCGCAGCCGGCTTCTTCTCCTCGGGCTCCAGAGACTCGGGCTTGACGCGCACGCCAGCCTTAGCCTCAGTCACGAGATGTTTTGCGATCGCATGTGCAGTGTTCTTTGCGTCAAAGCGCTGCGAATATGCCTCGATGAGCATAGGCAGGTTGACACCGGTGACGATAGCCCAGGAATCGTGGCCCTCGATGAGCCCGCTGATCTGGTTGAACGGCGTGCCGCCCCACAAATCAACGAGGAAGAGCACCTGCTCCTGGTCCTCGAAGGAAGCGATTGCTTCCTCGACCTTGGCACGGAAGTCGTCGGGGCCCATGCTCGGCTCGAGCGAGACCACGGCAACAGACGGCTGATCGCCAAAGACCATCGAGCCCGTCTGCTTGATTCCAGCTGCCAAGTCCCCGTGGCTAGCAAGAACAATACTTACCATCACATAACCTCCTTTTTGTCTACGTATTCCCTACACGACATTAAGGAAGTATACCTGTTTAGTTTGTGGAATTGTCGCTAAATTTGCAAAAGGTTGCATTATTTGTTTAAACGTCTAGCTTTGTTACAAGTTGATTACGTTGCTGGTTTTTCACTCATTACCCGCCAAGGCGCCGCTCATCAAGCCGCGCATTTTACAGATACAAGCAGGCTGTTCATTAATATCGATTTTAGGCAAGCGTGAATGCGCTTGTACTGCTGCTATTTTGTTTAAACAGACATAACTTGACTATTAGCGTGACTTATGCTCTAGCGCAAGTAGTCATTGGGGACGTTCTTAAACGACTTGTCGTTGGGGACGTTCTTGTTTGACTAGTCGTTTAAGAACGTCCCCAACGACCAAGTTAGGCGATGTGGAGGGGGTTGGCGGCGTCGACGGCGTCGGGAGCGTCGGAAGGGCCGTCGGGGGCAGCGCCTGCCGGGTCCTCGTCGGGGGTCTCGATCTGCTTGATCATGACCTCCTGGCCCTGCAGCAGGTATGTCTCGCCGCTACCGCAATGGGGGCAGGTCTTGCCGTGCTCGACTGTCGAATAGTCGCGGCCGCACGCCTCGCAATGCGTCACGGCCTCGACGGGCTCCACGATAAGCTCCGCACCCTCGGTGATGGGTTTTTTATCTGCCGCCCAGCGCCAAGCGTCGAGCAGCAAGTCGGGAACGACGCCCGAGACTTCGCCCAGCAGCAACGTCACGCTCGAAACGCGACGCACGCCATTGGCGCGCGCCACATTCTCAACATCGCGAATGATGTGATACACAATCCCTAATTCATGCAAGGTAGAAACCTTTCAACAACGGTTGATGCGATGCAAACTCAAAGCAAGGGGACGGCGAAATCTAGTCTGCGCCGTCCCCCTATCCGCCATGGTTACCTATTTACGACCGAACTTGATTTTAATTGCACGCTTGAGCGCGTACTTGCCAAGGCTTGGGAGCTTTTGCTCGTATTTGACCATCGTGGAGCACTCGGGGCGGTCGCGATCCAGATGGATGGCGTCGAACGCGCACTTGGTGGTGCACAGGCCGCAGCCGATGCACTTGTTGGGGTCGACGATCGAGGCACCGCAACCCAGGCAACGGGCGGTCTCGGCGCGCACCTGCTCTTCGGTAAAGGTCTCGACGTACTCGCTAAACGGCGCGGCCTTCTCGCGCTCGCGGTCCACGTGGGCAACCTCGCGGCTCGCGTTGTCGTAGTTCTCAATCACAACATCGTCGCGGTCGAGCGCGGTGTAGCGGCGCTGGTTGCGGCCGATAGTGAGCGTGGATCCCGGCTGCACAAAGCGATGGATGGAGACAGCGGCCTCGTGACCGGCGGCGATGGCGTCGATAGCAAAGCTCGGACCGGTGTAGACATCGCCGCCCACAAAGATGTCGGGTTCGGCGGTCTGGTAGGTCTGGGGATCGGCAAGGGCACCCTGGCCGCGGCCAAGCTCCACCTTGGAGCCAGCCAGCAGGTCGCCCCACACAATGGACTGGCCAATCGACATGACGACACGGTCGGCATCGACACGGCGCAGATCGTTCTCGTCATACTCGGGCGCAAAACGGCCCTCGTCGTCAAAGGCACGCGTGCAGCGCTTGAAGGTAATACCGCACACACGACCGGTCTCGTCCAGGTGAACCTCCTTGGGACCCCAGCCGCAGCTGATGTGTGCGCCGTCCTCGATGGCCTCGCGACGCTCTTCCTCGCTGGCGGGCATCTGCGCCTCGCTCTCCAGGCAGAACATCTCAACGTGCTCGGAGCCCAGGCGGCAGGCGTTGCGGGCCACGTCGATGGCCACGTTGCCGCCGCCCACCACGATGGTGCGGCCGGGCAGCGCGTCGATCTTGCCGCTGTTGACCTCGCGCAAGAAGTCGACGGCCACGGTCACATCCTCGGCGTCCTCGCCCGGAATACCGGCAAGGCGGCCGCCCTGGCAGCCAATAGCCACGTAGAAGGCCTTAAAGCCCTGCTCGCGCAGCTCGTCGAGTGTCACGTCGCGACCGACCTCCACGCCATAGCGGAACTCGGCGCCCATCAGGCGAATGATCTCGACCTCGGCCTCGATAACGTCCTTCTGCAGCTTAAAGCTGGGAATACCGTAGGTGAGCATACCGCCCGGGCGCTCGTTCTTCTCGAACACGACGGGCTTGTAGCCCTTCTCGGCCAGGTAGAAAGCACAGGACAGACCGGCCGGGCCGGCACCGATAATGGCGATCTTCTGGTCGAAGCCGCCGGCACGCGTCGGAGTCACCACAGGTGGGACATAGCGGGTCGCGGCGTCCAGATCGCGCTGGGCGATGAACTTCTTGACCTCGTCGATGGCCACGGCGGCGTCCACACGGCCGCGGGTGCAGGCATCCTCACAGCGGCGGTTGCACACACGGCCGCAGATAGCGGGCAGCGGGTTCTCGCGCTTAATGAGTGCTAGGGCCTCGTCATAGCGGCCCTGAGCCGCGAGCTTCAGATAGCCCTGAACGGCGACATGCGCGGGGCAGGCCGTCTTGCAGGGCGCGGTGCCGGACTTGTGCGTCTCGATGCGGTTGTCATTGCGGTAGTTGGGCGACCACTTGGTGTGGTCCCATTTGGTGGCATCGGGCAGCTCCTGGCGCGGATACTCGGGCACCTGTCCGCCGGCCTTTTTGCTGCAGAGCTTCTGGCCCAGCTTAGCGGCACCGGCCGGGCACACCTCAACGCAGCGACCGCAGGCCACGCACTTGTCCTTCTCGACCTTGGCGACATAGGCCGAGCGCGACAGGTTGGGCGTGTTGAACAGCTGCGAGGTGCGCAGGGCATAGCACACGTTGACGTTGCAGTTGCAGATGGCGAAGATCTTGTTCTCGCCGTCGATGTTGGTGATCTGGTGCACAAAGCCGTTGTCCTCGGCCTGGCGCAGGATGTCGTAGACCTCGTCGCGGGTCACGTAATGGCCGCGGTCGGTCTCGACCACGTAGTCGGCCATATCGCCCACGGCGATGCACCAATCGGCCGGGTCGTCGGCGCAGCCCTCGCCCATCACGCGACGGCTCGCGCGGCAGCTGCAGGTGCTGGCGGCATACTTACCCTCGTATTTGTCGAGCCAATGCTCGATATGCTCAATAGGCACCGACGTGCTCGCGGCATCGATGGCCTTCTCGACCGGAATGACGTGCATGCCGATACCGGCGCCTCCGGGCGGCACCATCGGCGTGGCCTTGGACAGCGGGCCCTTGGATGCCTGTTCAAAGAACTTAGCGTAGACCGGATGCTCCTCGAGCTGGCTCACGCGCATGTTGAGAAACTCGGCAGAACCCGGCACCAGCATGGGCAGCACCCACTGCTTGGCGCGCTCGGGGTTTTCCCAGTTGTACTCGAGCAGGCCCGTGTAGCTCATGTCGTCGAGCATCTTCTCGATATCGGCCTCGGGCATGCCGGTGAGCTTGACCATCTCGGGCAGCGTATAGGGACGGCGCATCTTCATCTTGCAGAGCACTTCGGCCTGCTCGTCAGTCGCGGCCTCGGCAAACGACCAGTACTCGTAGCCCAGCAGCTCATCGCGATGCAGCAGACGGTTGGTGCAGTGCTCGCACAGCTTGACGATGGCCTCGCGCGGATGCTCCGGCAGCGGCGGCACGAACTCCGAACCGATGTCGGGCTCGGTGTAGCTAATCCCCGGTCCGTTGAGAATCATAGTCGTCCCTTCTCTTGCCGCAGCCTGGCAGGCACGCAGCGCCCCTCTTTTTACGGGCTCGACATGCCCCCACGCCGTTCACCCGTTATTGTTGACATTGTGTCAAAAACAGTATTGACGAACCGTCAACAATATTCAAGACTGTTAGGCGAACGGTCAGGCTCAAACGGATGAAAGGCGGCAAGCGCATGAGCAGTAACGCAGCGAACACCTCTGTGGCCGACGCCGTCCCCGCGCCCGACAGCACGGCAAAGCGTTTGACGGGCGACGAACGCCGTCGCGAGATCCTCGATGCCGTGCGCACCGTGAGTTCCGAGCTGGGCGTGTCCCATCTTTCGGTATCGGCCGTGACCAAGCAAGCCGGCTGCACGCGCTCGCTGTTCTACCACTACTTCGCCGATATGGACGCCGCCGTCACCGCCGTGATGGACGAAGCGATCGACGGTTTTATCGCCGAGCTCGAGCAGTGGAACGCCAGCCGCACAGTTGGCGACATCGAAGGCGCACTCGACACCGTCGCCCCGCTCTTTAAGCACCTGGTCGTGAGCGGCCACGAGCTGCCAAGCACGCTCACCTCGAGCAGCGGCGCGCTCTACGGCGGCTTTTTGCACAACGTGGTCCAGCGCGTGGCGCAGTATATCTGCGACACCACCGTGGTGGATTTTGTCGCCCATCATGAGCTACGCATCGACCATGTTTACGAGACGTTCTACACCCTCATCATGGGACTGTTGATGTATATCCGCACGCACCCCGATGTGCCCGACGAGACGGTCAAGGAAATCATCGCCTCGACGCTCCACATCGAGGGCTACACCGCCAAGTATCCGGAGCGCAAGCCCCAGAACTGACGACATTTGGCCAAACTGTCCGCGATCAGAAGAGGGGCCGCGGGCGTGTGAAAGGAGAGCAGCATGCTGTTCGATGTTTGGGGTAGCGATACCCTTATCCACTGGGCCGGCTGGGCCATGGTCTTTATTGGCCTGATCGTGCTCAACGAGGTCGGCCGCCGCACCAAGCTCGGCGCAGCCATCATCTTTGGCGTGGCTCCGCTGGCCATGACCATCTACTGCGTCGCCATCGCCGTCGGCGTTTCGCAGGGTGCCGAGTGGGCGCTCACCAACCCCACCCATGTGTACCAGAACAGCTGGTTCCACTACGCCAAGGTGTACGCGGCGCTGGCCGGTTGCTGGGGCTTCATTGCCATTAAGTACCAGTGGGGCAAGATCGGCAAGGCGCATTGGTTCCGCGCGTGGCCGTTTGTGATCGTCGCCATCAACATCTTGATCGCCGTCGTGTCCGACTTCGAGAGCGCCTATCACTTCTTTGTCCTGGGCGAGTCCACCTGGGTCACCTCCGAGGGCGCCAGGCAGCTGGCCGGCTGGAACAACGTGTTCAACGGCATCGCCGGTCTCATCAACATCTTCTGCATGACCGGTTGGTGGAGCGTCTACGCCTCCGAGGACAAGACCGACATGCTGTGGCCCGACATGACCTGGGTCTACATCATCGCCTACGATATCTGGAACTTCTGCTACACCTACAACTGTCTGCCCACCCACTCCTGGTTCTGCGGCTTTGCGCTGCTGCTGGCGCCCACCGTCGCCGCCTTTATCTGGAACAAAGGCGGCTGGATCCAGAACCGCGCCTTTACGCTGGCCATTTGGTGCATGTTTGCCCAGGTGTTCCCATACTTCCAGGAGGAGTCCATCTTTGTGACCCACTCCACGCTCGACCCCGGCGCCGCTACCGCGGTCTCGGTCGCCGCGCTGATCGCCAACGTCGCCGCAATCATCTACATCGCCTACCGTGCCAAGAAGCTCGGCCGCAATCCCTACAAGCAGGATGTCTTTGAGGGCACCAGCGATTGGGAGAAGGCTACCGCTCGTCGCGCCAAGGTTGATTACGCTCACGCCGAGTAACGCGCCTGGCGCAAACATCGCTTGAGTACGAAGCCGAGTAGCCGGCTCCGCGCAACTCAACGCATTGCAGAGCCCCCGGAATGTGATTCGTCCGCGTTCCGGGGGCTTTTTGCTGCCGCGAGGATGCGGCTAAACGATGCACTCGGGTTAAATCGGATCTTATATTTCGCATGCGCTTTATATAGCTCCATTTTTGGGTACAGTGTTGTCCCGATATTGAGCTTGGGGGATATATGAAAGATGAGACGATGGGCCAAGAGGATGCGGCCCAAGATGCAGAAGCGTGTGCCGAGGCCCTGGAGAGCCTTGACCGGATTGCGCTAGATGAGCTCTCGTTTAGCGATTCGGCCGTCGACACGCAGGACGAGGCGCATGAAGGCACCGAGGACGAAGACAGCGACGCCAAAGACGCTCCTGACGAAGCCGAAGCCGAAGCCGAAGCCGAAGCCGAAGAGGACGATAGCAAGGGCGACGACCAGCCCGAATCCGACACGAGCGAGGAAACCATCTTGCTCGACAGCTTGCCCGCCGAAGATTCGCTGACCCGCGAGCTCCCTGGCTTAGGCTCTGCGCCTGCCGTGGACGAGACCATCGCCATGGGCGATATCCCCCTACCGTCCGTTCCTTCGGCACGCGAAGCCGAGGTTCGCCATCGCAAGATGTCGCCCAAGCGACGCAACCTGATGGTGGCAGGCGTTGTTGCCATCGCGCTCGTCGCCGGCGGCGCGGGCTATGCGGCTTGGAACGGATACCAGCAAGAGCAGGCCGCCGTGGTTGCCGCAAACGCCCATACCATGATGTCGGTGCAAATTGGCGTACATGCCGCGGGGCTCGACTGCTCCACCGACTCAAAGATCCCCGTGCAGGTGAGTGGCCAGGACTCCGACGGCTCTTCTGTGAGCGAAACGCTCTACGTTGACGAGCACGGTCGCGGCATTAAGCTGCTGCCCGGCGATTACACGCTCTCCATTGCTGGATCCCCCATCGCGGAAGACGGCACCATCTACACCGTCCCGACCACCAAGGCGCAGGTCACCATTAAGAGCGATGGGCAGGATTTGAGTGCCCAGGCCACCTTTAAGCTCAAGGTACCTTCGGCCGACACGGTGACTGACGACCAGATCGATGCCGCCGCCAAGTATGCTGAGGAAGGGGGCGCAAGCTCTGCCGCCGCGGCAAAGATACTCCAGCAGGCGGCAATTACGCGCCGCGATGCCGCCGCCAACGCCGTAAGCGCAAGCGAGGCTCAGTCCGCCCGCGATGCCGACGCTCGGCACAAGGCGACGAACCTGTATCAGCTCGATATTCCGGTTGAGTGGTATGGCAAGGTCGCAACCTGGCAAAACGGCAGCACGCTGTGCATTTATCTGGACAGCGACACCAACACACCGCTCGTGACGCTTGTCGCAGTGCGCGACGGCGAGACCTTTATGCCCGACGACGGCGATACGGTTTTGGGCACGGTCAGCCTAGGCAACGGCTACACCGTCTACGCCAGCGGCCCTGTCTATCCGTACGTGATTCCGCAAACCGTTAATGGACGCACGCAGGACCCTGTGTCGACCTATCCCATGGACCAGGCTATTGAACTTGTCGAGCTTACGACCGGCAACCGCTACACCTATAGCCAGATTAAGAACGACCTGGTTGGCAAAGACGGCAACGCAGACGCCGCGACCAAACTCGAGACCGACTACCTCGCCCAGATTCTCCTGCCGAGCATCAAAGCACAGGACTAGCCGGCCCGAAGACAGCCGCCCAACACCCACATCCCCCTACGCAGTTGCGGTGAAATAGGGACTGTTTTTGCTGGTCAAACCGCAAAACAGTCCCTATTTCACCGCAACTTATTGGTGACCTTTTGGGTGGCACTCAGCGCCACGGATCGGCTTCGAACATTGGCTCGCGCTCGGGGCGGCGATCGCTGTAGGGATCGTAACCGTCATCGTCCTCGTTCTCGGCACGGATATAGGGGTCGCGCGGCTTGGGCGCCGGTTTAGGCGGAGTCTTCGGTGCGGCGGGCGCCGCCTCAGCCACCGGTGCGTTCGTCTTGTTCTCGTCTTTCATCTGCATAGCTCCTTGCCATGTGCTCACGTTCAACACCATCGATTGTCGCACGAAAAAGGGCAGCGGACCCAATCGGATCCGCCGCCCTTGGCGTTCGGCTCAAAAGGCAGATTTTAAGGCATGGCCCAAAATCTACTCGGCGTCGGGGACCTCGTAGGTGGCCGCCGGCGTATTGTCGCACACGACGGTAAAGCCGCCGTCCTTGTCGACATCGACCGTCACCTGATCGCCCTCGCGCACCGTGCCGTCGATGATAGCGGCGGCGATGGCATCCACGACCTCGCGCTGGACCAGACGCTTGAGCGGACGGGCGCCAAAGACCGGGTCCAGGCCGCCCACGGCGAGCATCTGCTTGGCCGCCGGGGTGATGGCAAGCGTCATGCGCTCCTTGGCCAGACGCGCGCGGACGTCGGCGAGCTGGATGTCGACGATCTTCTCGATCTGCGCCATGCCGAGCGGATGGAACACCACGATATCGTCGATACGGTTGAGGAACTCGGGGCGGAAGGTCTGAGCCATGGCCACGTTGACCTGATGGCGCATCTCCTCCTCGTCCTTGCCGGAAAGCTCGGCGATGGCCTTGGAGCCCACGTTGGACGTCATGATGATAATCGTGTTCTTGAAGGACACCTGGCGACCCTGACCATCGGTTAGACGGCCGTCGTCAAGCACCTGCAGCAGCACGTTAAAGACATCCGGATGAGCCTTCTCCATCTCGTCGAGCAAGATCACGGAGTACGGACGACGGCGCACGGCCTCGGTGAGCTGGCCACCCTCGTCGTAGCCCACGTATCCCGGGGGCGCACCGATCAGACGCTGGACGCTGAACTTCTCCATGTACTCGGACATGTCGATACGCACGAGCGCGCGCTCGTCGTCGAACAGGCACTCGGCAAGCGCCTTGGCGAGCTCGGTCTTGCCCACGCCGGTGGGGCCCAGGAAGAAGAAGCTGCCGATGGGCTTGTCCGGATCGGAGAGGCCCGCACGGCTGCGGCGCACGGCTGCGGCGACGGCGGAGACGGCCTCGTCCTGGCCGATGACGCGCTTATGCAGCTCACCCTCCAAGCCCTTGAGCTTGTCGAGCTCGCCCTGCATCATCTTGGACACGGGCACGCCGGTCCAGGCGCTCACGACCTCGGCGATCTCATCGGAGGTCACCTGCTCGTTGAGGCCCTCGCCGTCCTGCTGCTTTTGTGCCTCGAGCGCGGCCTCGGAATCCTGAATCTGCTGCTGCAGGCCCGGAATCACGGAGTAGCGCAGCTCGGACGCACGACCCAAATCGCCGTTGCGCGTCGCGCGCTCCTCTTCGCTCCTGGCCTCGTCAAGCTGGCCCTTGAGCTCCTGCACGTGGTCGATGGCGTTCTTCTGGTTGAGCCAGCCAGCCTTTTGCACGTTGAGTTTTTCCTGGACCTCGGCAATCTCCTGGCGCAGAGCCTCCAGACGCTCCTTGGAGGCATCGTCGGTCTCCTTCATGAGCGCCTGCTCCTCGATCTGCAGCTGGGTGAGCTGACGCGTGGTGGCATCGATCTCGACCGGCATGCTGTCGAGCTCCATGCGCAGGCGGCTTGCCGCCTCATCGACCAGGTCGATGGCCTTGTCGGGCAGGAAACGGTCGGCGATGTAGCGATCGGAGAGGTCGGCAGCTGCCACGAGCGCGCTATCGGTGATATGCACGCCGTGGAAGATCTCGTACTTCTCCTTCAAGCCACGCAGGATCGAAATGGTGTCCTCGACGGTGGGCTCGCTGACCATCACGGTCTGGAAACGACGGGCGAGCGCCGCGTCCTTCTCGATGTACTTGCGGTATTCGTCGAGCGTGGTCGCACCGATCGCATGCAGGTCGCCACGGGCGAGCGCCGGCTTGAGGATGTTGCCGGCGTCCATGGAGCCCTCGGTGGCACCCGCACCCACAATGGTGTGGAGCTCATCAATGAACAGGATGACCTTGCCCTCGGACTTTTGCACTTCCTTGAGCACAGCCTTCAAGCGGTCCTCGAACTCGCCGCGGTACTTGGCGCCGGCGACCAGCGCGCTCATGTCGAGCTCGATGAGGTCGCGGTCGCGCAGCGTGCTCGGCACGTCGCCGGCCACGATACGCTGGGCGATGCCCTCGACGATAGCCGTTTTACCAACGCCCGGCTCGCCGATGAGCACGGGGTTGTTCTTGGTGCGACGGGACAGGACCTGGATGGTACGGCGGATCTCGTCTGTACGGCCGATGACCGGGTCGAGCTTGCCGGCGCGGGCCAGATCGCAGATGTTGCGACCGTACTGCTCCAGCGCCTCAAACTGAGTCTTGTCCTCGGCAGACGTCACGCGGTCATCGCCACGCAGCTCCTCGTAGACTTGCTCGATGCGCTCCTTGGTCACGCCGGCGTCGCGCAGAACGCGGCCGGCCTCACCCTTGTCCTCGGCAAGTGCCATCAGCAGATGCTCGGTCACCACAAAGCTGTCGCCCATCTTGGTGGCCTTCTTCTCGGCCTTCTCGATGACGCGGACGAGCTCATTGGAAAGACCCATCTGCTGGCCCTCGCCCGAAACCTTAGGCGCATGGTCGATGGCATCCTGCGTGGAGCGTGCGAGCTGGGCCGGGTCGGCACCGATGCGCTCGATGATCACGGAGATATTGCGCTCGCCGGCACCGAGCAGGGCAGACAGCAGGTGAATCGGCTCCACCGCGCCGGCCTGCGCATCGGCAGCCGTGCTCATGGCGGTCTGCAGCGCCTCGCGCGACGTCATTGCTAGCTTATCGATTCTCATGGAATCACCTCTCTTGGGGTGGCCGCCCTACGGGGCGGCTTCACGTTGTTCGAGATGTATTGTTGCCAGCTTTGTACGATCTTATACACAAATCTAAGTCTCTATATATAAGATTTTCTGAGTGATTAAGAGATAGGGGGCAGGCACGCTCACCCGCTGCGGCCTCGTCCCCTCACTATCTCGATCTGTAACATCTATCGACCGTTTCCGGCTCCAGATGTTACAGATCGAGATGAAATGACCAGCGGCACCCGTTTATCTAAATCTGTAACATCTAGTCAGCAAATAGAGCTCTATCTGTTACAAATCGAGACGAACAGAAAACACCCGGATCAAAAATCTAAATCTGTAACACCAAGCCCACTTTTAGCGGCCAAGATGTTACAAGTCGAGACAGACCGAAAACCACCACAAAGAGGACAGGCACCTTTGTGGTGGTCGCGGTCTCTACTCCTTCGCCGAACCCGTACTTCCCGATTCGACGGTCCAGGGCATCTCATCCTCGAACAGCCATGTACGGGCAGACCCACTATCGCGTGCAGTCTGCGGGTCAGGCAAGCAGGTCTGTTTATAGGCATCTTGGATACACTGACCCATAAAATCGTTGAGCTCGGTCTGGTCGCCCTCCATGACATAGGCGACATCGCCGTCCATGATGTAGATGCCCGGACCCTCATTGCCCTCGTAGCCCGGATCGTACGAGACATCACATAACTTGGCGCCGTTTGCAGTGTCCAGCTCGATGGAAGAGTGGCATCCGCCAACCATGTCGTTCGCTTTTGCCCGATAGGACGCATATCCGTACCAACGCTTAAATGTTTTGCCCTTGAGTAGCTCGGACGCCCTATCGATCAGGCTTGTATCCGTGGTATAGCGCATGGCCCCAAGCTGAATACGCGGATAATTGCTAATACCCAGCACAGCCGGCTGCTCATCAAAATCAACGGTAATGGCCTCGGGCTTGTCGTCGCCGGTCAGAAGTTCGACAGATTGAGTCACAGGCTTGACCACCGGCTCCGTCACCGCAGCAGGTAGAAATGCCATACCGACAGCGCCCGCGCCAACCACAGCGATCGCAAGCGCCAAGACAATCAATCCAATACGGGCAGAACGGCTCACGGCAAAACACCCCACAATGCAAACCTTCGCCACCTGCACTAATGATACCGCCAGCTAACACTATTACCAAAAGAAGCCGCGCGCTCCCCACCACCACAAAGGGGACAGGCACCTTTGTGGTGGTTTTCGACGCTAACGGTCGACCATCTCACGCCATGAGATTAAACTTGAATTGTTCTCTGAACATATCCATTTCTGCCTATCCTCAACAGCTCTTTGTCTCGAGGAGCGCATATGAAGCCGTCTCATTCCACCGGTCGCAACGTCATCGCCATTCTCGCCATACCCATCGTGATGCTCTTCCTTATCGTCATCACGCCCTTTTCTTTTGGTATCGCCTCGCCCTTCGATCTTTGCGGGATGATCGACGCCGGCTCGCGTGCCACCTCGCTCTCCTTTGTCTGCCGTGGCGTGTTCTACGAATATGCAATTCCCACCGGAAGTTGGCAGTCCAAGTTACCGTTGCTCGGCAAGGTCGACGGATGCTCTCCTTATTTCTGCCTCGAACCTCAGACAATGAATTATCTGATCGACGACCAGCCCCTTGACTCCATCACCCTCGCCTACGACTACGCACCAAACACCGATGAGCGCCACATGAACCAAGTCCTCGACAAGATGCTTGGACAGTGCGGGCTCACCGAGGAGGTCGGTCGAACCATCTATAGCAACCAGAAATTAAAGCGAACAGAACTCCGCCGTGTCGGAAAAATCAAAGGGCGAAACGGGGCCGCCTACTGGGATGCCTGGGCAACACGCGACAAGGGCGAATTCGGACACAGCACCTATATGGTCACTGTCTACACCAAAGACGGAATTAAGGACAATGTTGACGATTTCGCGTCATCCAAACTCGGCATCCCCAAAACAACCAAACCCGCCAGCCCGGATGAAATTCTGTAGAGACGCTCATTAGAATGTCGTTCAACGAGCACGGCAACATCGAGCTCGCCCCCACCACCACAAAGGGGACAGGAGCCTTTGTGATGATCTTCGGCCCCGGCGTTCACCATCTCGATCTGTAACATCTAGCTGCCGTTTTGGACCTCAGATGTTACAGATCGAGACGAAATGTTCAGCAGTTCCCGTTTATCTAAATCTGTAACAACTACTCGGCAAATAAGGGTCTACCTGTTACAGAACGAGACAAACCGCGGACCACCACAAAGGCGCCTGTCCCCTTTGTGGCGGTTTTCGACAAAAAGAAGCCGCCCCATTAACAGAGGCGGCATCAAGCAAGTCTATTTATTAGCGTCCCTCAAGACCCAACGAGAACGCAGAACTGTAGCCCGGGGCTTACCCTTTCCCGAACGCGACCCTCGCGAAGCGCGTGAGCGGGCGGGAAAGGGTAAGCCCCGGGCGGACAATTAAGTGCGTTACTCGGCAGCGGCCTTGAACTTGTTGTAGTTGATCAGGCAGCCGGCCTTGACGATGGCACGCTCCTCGGCCGTCATATCGGCAATGTAGAGCTCAATCTGCTCGACCGCACCATCGGCACGTACCACGTAGGCGGCAATGTCCTTCAGGTCGCCATCGAGCGCAGCGCGTATACCCGGCACAAAGACGTAGTCGCCCACCTCAAAGTTGGGCTCGGCCTCCATCTGGAAGGGCACCATGCCCCAGTTCATCACGTTGGAGCGATAGCGCTTGGTGGCGTACTCGTGGACGATGTTGGCCAGGCCGCCAATCACGCGCTGGCAGCTCGCGGCCTGCTCGCGGGCAGAGCCGTCGCCCGGCTTCTTGGCATAGAGCATGGAGCCGTACTCGGTCGTTTTGGCATCGGCCGCGACACCCGCGCCGGCCAGTGCTTCAAACACACCAGCAAGCTCGGCATCGAGCGCCGCCAGGTCGCCCGCGGCCTCACCGGCAACGCGACGCTTCTCCACGGCATCGACTTCCTTGGAACGACCGACGTAGGCCGGATCGCGGCGGCTGAGCGTAAACTCGGCCAGACCCAGCGGGTTGGAGCGGAAGGAGCTCGTCTCGCCCGAGGGGATGAGCTCGTCGGTCGTGGTAACCGGGTCCATGATCTTGGAGCACACCTTGAGCAGGATATCGTCGCCGAGCGGTTCCATCGCGGGCCACGGCTTGATGTTGGGGCCTTCGACCAACTCGTCAGCAGGCTCCGCCTTGCCAAAGCCCCAGTACACGCGCTTTTTGTACGGGGCGTCGTCAAAGGTGTACTCGCAGGCCTCGTCCCAAGTCTCCTCGGGCAGGTCGGTTGCCGGCGTCAGGACGCCACCGTTGGCAGCCGTCGCCGCAATGGAGCGGGCGTCCATCAGGGCTACGGCACTCAGCTGGCCATTACCCGGCTTGGAACCCTCGCGGTTGGGGAAATTGCGCGTGGTGTGGCGGATCGAAAGGCCGTTGTTGGCAGGCGTGTCGCCGGCGCCGAAGCACGGGCCGCAGAATGCCGTGCGCACAATCGCGCCGGCCTCCATAAGGTCGTAAATATAGCCGCGGCGCGTAAGCTCGAGTGCCACGGGCTGGCTCGTAGGATAGACCGACAGCGAGAACTCGCCGCAGCCGGTGTTGGCGCCCTTGAGCACGCGGGCAGCCTGGACCACGGAGTCGTAATTGCCGCCCGAGCAGCCGGCGATAACGCCCTGTTGCACGTGCAGCTTGCCGTCGACGATCTTGTCGAGCAGGCTAAAGTGCGTCTTGCCCTCGCCGATCTTGGCGGCCTCGAGCTCGGCCTCATGCAGGATGTCCTCGAGGTTCTCGTTGAGCTTGTCGATCTCAAAGCCGTTGGAAGGATGGAACGGCAGCGCGATCATGGGCTTGATGCTCGACAGGTCGACCTCGACGCAGCCGTCGTAATAGGCGACATCAGCGGGCTTGAGCTCGCGGTAGTCGTCGCCGCGGCCGTGCATGGTCAGAAACGCGTGCGTGTCCTCATCGGTAGCCCAGATGCTCGACAGGCAAGTGGTCTCGGTGGTCATGACGTCGACGCCGTTGCGGTAGTCGGTCGTCATGCTCGCGATACCCGGGCCCACGAACTCCATGACCTTGTTCTTGACGTAGCCCTTGGCAAAGACGGCACGGATGATGGCGAGCGCCACATCGTGCGGGCCGACGCCGGGGCGCGGGGTGCCCGTGAGGTAGATGGCGACGACGCCGGGATAGGCAACGTCGTAGGTGTCGCGCAGCAGCTGCTTTGCCAGCTCGCCGCCGCCCTCGCCCACGGCCATGGTGCCCAGGGCGCCATAGCGGGTGTGCGAGTCGGAACCCAGGATCATCTTTCCGCAGCCGGCAAAGTTCTCACGCATAAAGGAGTGGATGACGGCGATGTGCGGAGGGACGAAGATGCCGCCGTACTTCTTGGCCGCCGAGAGGCCAAAGACGTGGTCGTCCTCGTTGATGGTGCCGCCCACGGCGCACAGCGAGTTATGGCAGTTGGTGAGCACGTAGGGCAGCGGGAACTGCTCCATGCCCGAGGCGCGCGCCGTCTGGATGATGCCAACGAAGGTAATGTCGTGGCTCGCCATGGCGTCGAAGCGAATCTTGAGCGCCTCGGGGTCGCCGGACGTATTGTGTGCCTGGAGGATCGAATACGCGATGGTGCCGCGCTTGGCATCCTCGGGTGCCTGCGTAATACCGCGCTCGGCAGCCTCGGCCACAGGCACAACCTCGCTGCCGCCGCGCAGGTAGATGCCGTCCTCGTACAGCTTGACCATACTGTCTCCCACTCTGCCCAAAAGATTTGGGCGCATAGCATACATTCGTTCAATATCGTGCCATAGAACGGTTGCGAGTGGGTTACGAATCTGCACGTTCACTTTATCTCGGTAAAGTAAAGGACGAGCCCGGCGAGGGCCGGCAGATTTGGTGTAAGAGTGTCCCTTCGACTAGTCATTTAAGAACGTCCCCCATGACTACCGCATCCGGAGCAAGGCAACGCCGCAGGTAGAGGACGGACAGCGAGCGGGCCGTATTTCCAAAGTGAGGAACGTCCCCAAGTGCCGCATCCGGGCCATGGCAACGCCGATATTTTGGCGCGGACAGCGAAAGCCCGCCAGAGCGAGCAAGGTGCCTTGAAACAAGGCGGCATTGATCTTTTGATCATGCCGCCGAAGTTGAAAGGCAGATTGCCGCTCTGACGGGCTTGCAGCGTCAACTGGTTACGCGGGTTGGTAAACCCGCGTAACTACAAATCCCCTCCGGCGCCCAGCAGCTTGCGCATGACCTGTTCGGGGTTAACTGAGCCGTCGCGCGGGGCCAGGGCGGTGATCTTCTTCTGCATCTTGTACTCGTGCAGCTCGTCCTCGAGCTGGCGCACGCGGGCACGGAGTTTTTCGTTCTCGCGCTCGCGCTCCTCGGCACGCTCCTTCATATCGAGGATGCGCACCACGCCGGCAAGGTTGATGCCCTCGTCGGTCAGCTGGTTGATGAGCTCCAAGCGCTCGATATCGGCACGCGAATACAGGCGCGTGTTGCCGCCCGAGCGCTGGGGGTTCACCAGGCCCTTGGACTCGTAGACGCGCAGAGTCTGCGGATGCATGCCGGTCAGCTCGGCCGCCACGCTGATCATGTACAGCGGTTTGTTCCTATTGTCCTCGGCCATGCTACCTGACCCCTTTCCGTCTCGTTATCGTCCATCATAAGCCCGCGGGCGTGGTCGTGCGCCGCGACCGCCCTAGTACGTCGCCTTGTAACGATTGACCTTCTCGCGATAGTCGCGCGTGTCGGCCTCGCGCAGCTTGGTCATGGCATCGCGCTCGTCATCAGACAGGTTCGTGGGAACCTGCACCTTGATCTCGACGAGCAGCGCGCCCGTACGGCCACGGTGCTTAACGTCGGGCGCGCCCATCTCCTTAAAGCGGAACTTCTTGCCCGTCTGGGTACCCGCGGGCACCTTCAGACGAACCGTCGCACCGCCGGGCGTCGGCACGTCCACCGTGCAGCCGAGCGCCGCCTCATAGACCGAGACCGGTACCTCCATGGTCACGTCGGCACCTTTACGCTTAAACAGCGGGTGCTCCTCCACGTGCGTGGTCACGACCAGGTCGCCGCGCTCGCCGCCGGCAACTCCATACTCGCCGCGACGCTTGTAGCGCAGTTTGCCGCCGTCGACCGCACCCGCGGGCACCGAGACCGTAATGGTCTGTTGCTCGCCTGTCGAGGGAATGCGGTAGGTGACCTTGTGCGTCACGCCGCGAAACGCGTCCTCGGCCGTAACATCGACGGTCAGCGACAGGTCGCCGCCCTTGCGAGCGCGGCTGCGACCCGCGCCCGCACCGGCAGCGCCCGCAGCCCCGGCGAAACCCGAGCCCCAATCGCTGCCCCAGGCGCCGTTGCCGCTAAAGATGCTGTCGAAGATGTCGCCCCAGCCGCTGGCGCCCGCACCGGCACCGTAGCCGCCGCCATACGCGCCGCCCGCGCCCGGCATGCCGCCAAACATGAGCATCTGGTCGTACTCTTTGCGCTTCTTCTCGTCCGAAAGCGTCTCGTAGGCCTCGCTGATCTCCTTAAACTTGGCCTCGTCGCCGCCGGCATCGGGGTGATATTTTTGCGCGAGCTTGCGAAACGCACTCTTAATCTCTTTGTCGGAGGCGCTCTTGGATACGCCCAGGATGTCATAGAAGGTTTTGCCTGCAGCCATCGTAGCTCCTCTCCTGTTATATCCGCCGCCCCTGCGGACGGCGGCTCATACTGTCATATGGCACTAGGCCAGAAAGGGCCCCGGGTGTTGCCCCGGGGCCCTTCTCAATTACTCCTCGGTGCTCTCGGCCGTATCGGCCGCGGCATCCTCGGGCGCCGCTTCGGGCTCCGGTGCGGGGCGCTTCTCGCCGCCGTAGGTCACCGTCACCATCGCGGAGCGCAGAATGCGGTCCGCCATGCGGTAGCCCTTCTGGTACACGTCGTTGACGGTCTCGTCGTACTGCGATGCGTCCTCGACACGCCCCACGGCCTGGTGCTCGAGCGGATCGAACGCCTCGCCCTTGGGGTCGATGGGCTCAACGCCCTCGTGCGCAAACACATCGAGCAGCTTGGCATGCACCGCGTCAACGCCATCGACAAACTGCTTAAAATCGTCGGAAAGCTCCTGGCTACGGGCATGGTCGATTGCACGCTCGATATCGTCAACCACCGGCAGCAGCGCAGTGACGAGCTTCTCGGTCGCGCGCTCGCGCTCGGCGATACGCTCGTTGGCGGTGCGGCGACGGAAGTTCTCCCAGTCGGCCTGTAGACGGGCGGTGCGCTCGGTGGCGTCCTTTGCCTTGTCCTCAGCGGCCTTCTGAGCCTCTGCCGCAGCATCGAGCTCATTGCGCACGTCGGCAAGCTCCTTTTGGGCCTGTTCGAACTTGAGCTTAAAGTCGTTGTCGGCGGCTTCCTCACCGGCGCGGATAGCAGCTTCCACCATCTCGTCCTCGGTCATCGTCGCCTCCTTGTTGGAATCCTCTACCTGGTTCTCGGCAGCCTCGGCGGCCTCGGCCTCGTTGGCCTCGGTATCGTCGACGGCCTCTACGGGAATCTTCACGTCCTTCTCCTCAGAGTCAACGGGGGCGGCGCCAGCGGCAGCCGCCTCCGTGCGAGCTTTACGGGCGGACATGATTACTTGTCCTCGTCGTCCACAACCTCGTAGTCGGCGTCGACGACGTCATCGTCGGCAGACTGGGCACCGGCGGCACCGTCGGTCTGCTGCTGAGCGTCGGCGTAGACAACCTGGGCCAGCTCGTAGGCCACGGACTGCAGGGACTCACCAGCGGCCTTGATGGCCTCGACGTCAGAGCCCTCGAGCGCCTTCTTGGCGTCGGCGATAGCGGTCTCGGCCTTGGACTTCACGTCGGCGGAAACCTTGTCGCCCAGCTCGTTGAGGGTCTGCTCGGTGGAGTAGCACAGGCTATCGGTCTGGTTGCGGACCTCGACCTCTTCCTTCTGCTTCTTGTCCTCCTCGGCATGAGCCTCGGCGTCCTTGACCATACGATCGACTTCGTCATCGGACAGAGCGGTGGAGCCGGAAATGGTGATCTGCTGCTCCTTGCCGGTGCCCTTGTCCTTAGCGGAGACCTTGACGATGCCGTTGGCGTCGATGTCGAAGGTGACCTCGATCTGCGGCACGCCGCGGCGGGCAGCCGGAATACCGGTCAGCTGGAACTTACCGAGCGACTTATTGTCGCGAGCAAGCTCGCGCTCGCCCTGGAGCACGTTGATCTCGACGCTGGTCTGGTTGTCGGCTGCGGTGGAGTAGACCTCGGTCTTGGAGGTCGGGATCGTGGTGTTGCGGTCGATCATCTTGGTCATGATGCCGCCCATGGTCTCAACGCCCAGCGACAGCGGGGTTACGTCGAGCAGCAGGATGCCCTCGACGTCACCGGTGAGCACGCCGCCCTGGACGGCAGCGCCGTCGGCAACGACCTCGTCGGGGTTCACGGACATGTTGGGCTGCTTGCCGGTCATGGTCTTGACCAGATCCTGGACAGCGGGCATACGGGTGGAACCGCCGACGAGGATGACCTCGGTCAGATCGGAGAGCTTGAGCTTAGCGTCGCGCAGGGCGTTGGTGACAGGCTGCTTGCAGCGCTCGAGCAGGTCGCGGGTGATCTTCTCGAACTCGGCACGGGTCAGCGTGTAGTTGAGGTGCAGCGGGCCGGACTGGTTCATGGTAATGAACGGCAGGTTGATGGTGGACTGCTGGGCTGCGGAGAGCTCCTTCTTAGCGTTCTCGGCAGCCTCCTTCAGACGCTGCAGGGCCATGGGGTCCTGACGCAGGTCGACGCCGTTCTCCTGCTGGAACTTGTCGGCCATCCAGTCGATGACGCGCTGATCCCAGTCGTCGCCGCCCAGGTGGTTGTCGCCCGAGGTGGACAGAACCTCAAACACGCCGTCGGCGAGGTCGAGGATGGAGACATCGAAGGTGCCGCCGCCCAGGTCGAAGACCAGGATGCGCTGGTCGGTGCCCTGCTTGTCCAGACCATAGGCAAGAGCGGCAGCGGTCGGCTCGTTGACGATACGCTTGACGTTGAGGCCGGCGATCTTACCGGCATCCTTGGTGGCCTGACGCTGGGCGTCGTTGAAGTAGGCCGGGACGGTGATGACGGCGTCGGTGACGGTCTCGCCCAGATACTTCTCGGCGTCGGCCTTCATCTTTGCGAGCGTCATGGCGCTCACCTGCTCGGCGGTGTAATCCTTGCCCTCGATATCGACGACGGCACGGCCACCCTGGCCCTCCTTGACCTCATACGGCACGGTCTTGATCTCGGAGGTGCACTCGGAGTACTTGCGGCCCATGAAGCGCTTGATGGAAAACACGGTGTTCTTGGGGTTGGTGACAGCCTGGTTCTTAGCGGCCTTACCCACGACGCGGTCGCCGTCGGCGCGGAAGCCCACAACGGACGGGGTGGTGCGGTCGCCCTCGGCGTTCACGATAATGGTCGGAGAACCGCCCTCGAGGACGGCCATAGCGGAGTTAGTAGTACCAAGGTCGATACCAAGAATCTTACTCATTAGAAATTCCCTCTCTCTTTTGCGTTCGCGCCGCCTCGACGGTCTGTCGCGCGGCGCTTCGGCTTGTCTTTCAGGATGTAGTGTATCCCCTTATGGGCCGGAATATACAAAATCTAAGTCAATTCATATAAGATTTCTTATTGTCGAGAGTTTAGGTTCGCAAATGCGCAGGTAGATGCACTGTTTGAGTTCTCGGCAGATCTATTGAGGTCTATGTAGAGTTGACTGAGGTGCGAGCCTGAAGCCGTGTCCCGTTTTGGACGTGGATTACGGGATGCGGTTTCCGCAAGCACGCTCAATCGCCCTATATTTCAAGTCACCTATAGCTAACATTTGCGCAGCTCAACGGCCTCACCTGCATGTTTTTTAGTAAGCCGCGGCATACTCGGCGAACGGTATGAAGATGCCGGTCAGAGGGTATTGCAAACGGTCGCTCCCGTGGTATGTTTTTGCCCGAATCAAACCGACGCGCATCGCCTGTAGCGTCGGTCAACAGAGAGGAAACTACCATGGCTCATCCCGTAATTGATGCCGACGAGTGCATCGCTTGTGGCGTTTGCGTCGACTCCTGCCCCGCTGGCGTTCTGGAGCTCCAGGACGTCGCTACCGTCGCTGACGAGGATTCCTGCGTCGCCTGTGGCGCTTGCCAGGACGCTTGCCCCGCTGGCGCAATCACCGAGATCGTCGAGGAGTAACAACTCCCCACTTGCACACTCAAAAGTACGCCGTGCACAAAAAGGAGGCCTCCGCATCGCCGCGGAGGCCTCCTTTTTTGTACGGATAGCTAATTTAGCACCGTCGCAGGTTGAGCCCACGTCAGCGAAAACGTCCCTAAGCGAGCAAGGTGACGTGAAAGAGGAGGGAAGCGTACTTTGGTACGCGACCGACGATTGAACGTCAGATTGCCGCTTAGGGGCGTTTGCAGCGTCGGCTAAGAGAGATCGTCTTCGTAGGGCATCAGGTCTGCCAAGTAGCCTTTCTCCTTGAGTATGGCCTCGATCTCGTCGAGGGTTTGCTCGTCTTCTGCTGCGATGCGGTGGAAGTGATAGCCGCTGGTTACCGTTAGCAGCGGAAAGCTCTTGCCGCTCTCGATATCGTGCAGGTAGCGCTCAACATCGCGACGATTGCGGATGTCCAGGTCGGCCGTGATCTTGCCGTACACGCGGTGATTGACGATCACGTTGAGCACGGCGCCGCCGGCGTCGACGATACTCGTGAGCTCATCGCCCGCCTGCTCCACGCCATGGCGCACCTTGACCAGACGCGTGGGCACAGCCGGGCTGCTCGGCGCCTCCTGTAGTACATAGCCGCGATTGGTGGCGACGATATCGTGCCCGTCGGCGCGCAGCAGGGCGATGTCCTGCACCACGACCTGACGGCTCACGCCCACCTCGCGGGCAAGCGCGCTGCCCGAGACGGGACCTTTGGCTCTCTCGAGCACGGCCACGATGGCACGGCGACGCTCGCGGGCGTCCATTATTTACCGTCCAGCAGACGCAGGTGCTTAAGCGAGAGGTCGAGAATCGGCGCAGAGTGCGTCAACGCCCCCGAGCTGATAAAGTCAACGCCCAGGTCGGCGAGCGCGCGAATATTGTTGGCGTCCACGTTGCCCGAGCACTCGGTCTTGGCGCGACCGGCGATAAGCTCGATGGCGGCGGCCATGTCGTCGTGGGTCATGTTGTCGAGCATGATGATATCGGCGCCGGCCTCAACTGCCTCGCGCACCATGTCCAGGTTCTCGCACTCGATCTCGACCGTCGTGGTAAACGACGCATGGGCGCGCGCCATCTCAATCGCGCGTGCCACGCCACCGGCGGCGTCGATGTGGTTGTCCTTGAGCATGACAGCCGTCGACAGGTTATAGCGGTGGTTGCTGCCGCCGCCGATTTCGACTGCGGCCTTCTCGAAGACGCGCATGCCCGGCGTGGTCTTGCGCGTGTCGACAAGCACGGTCTTGGTGCCCTCGAGCGCAGCCGCCATCCGATGCGTGTAAGTGGCGATGCCGCTCATGCGCTGCAGGTAGTTGAGCGCCACGCGCTCGCCCGAAAGCAGCACGCGCGCGTCGCCGCGCACCTGGCCCACATGGTCGCCAGCGTGTACCTCGTCGCCGTCCGCGACATCGAACAACACGGAGCTCTGCGGATCCAGCAGCTCAAAGGTGCGGGCGAATACGTCCAGGCCGGCGATAACGCCGTCGGCCTTGGCGATGAGCTCAACGGTAGCGGGGCGCGCCGTGGGGCACACGCTCGCCGTACTCACGTCCTCAAACGTGATGTCCTCGCGCAGAGCCTGCAAAATCAGATCATCGACGACGAGCTTCATGGTAATGGGATTCATGGCCTACTCCTCCACGGCCTGCGTGCCGGCGGCACGGGCCAAATCATCGATTGCAAGGATATCGGAACTCAGGGCGCGATGGCGTCCATCGAGCGCGGGCTCGCCCGCCTGCTCCACGGCAAGCGACTCGCCGGTGCGCATACGCCAAGCAGCGCGGCGACCCCAGACTAGGGACTCGAGCAGGCTGTTGGAAGCTAGACGATTCTTGCCGTGAACGCCGTTGCAGGCCGTCTCGCCGGCGGCGTAGAGCTCGGGCATCGAGGTGCGGCCGTCCTTGTCGACCCACACGCCGCCCATAAAATAGTGCTGCGTGGGCGTGACGGGGATGGGCTCGTCCAAGATGTCGCGGCCGTCCTCCAGGCAGCGCGCGCGGATATTGGCAAAGTGCCCGGTCACCACGTCGCGCTCGACGGGGGCAAAGCTCAGCCACTCGTGCTCGGTGCCGTCCTGCTTCATCTGCTCGCGGATGGCAGCGGCGACAACGTCGCGCGGCTGCAACTCGTCGGTAAAACGCTCGCCAGCGGCATTGAGCAGAATCGCGCCCTCGCCGCGGCAGCTCTCGCTGATCAGGAAGGTGCGGCCCGGCTGCGGCGAGAACAGGCCCGTGGGGTGGATCTGCACGTAGTCCAGGTGCTCCATCGTGATGCCGTGCTCCTGCGCGATGTAGCAGGCGTCACCGGTGAGCTGCGGGTAGTTGGTCGAGTGGTCGTACACGCCGCCGATACCGCCCGTTGCCCACAGCGTGTGGCGGGCATGGATCTTAAACGGCTTACCGGCGTGCACGCCCTCAGCGGCATTTGCCAGCTCGTCGGCGGGGCGAACCGAGTTGTCCTCGTCCACGGCTACGGCGACGACGCCGGTGCACACCGTGGCGCCATCGCGCTCGGCGGTCAGGATGTCGGTCATGGCCACGTGCTCGAGAATCTGCACGTTATCCAGCTTGCGAACAGCCTGGAGCAGCTTGGTCGTAATCTCCTTGCCCGTAATATCGGCATGGAAGGCGATGCGCGGGCGGCTGTGCGCGCCCTCGCGGGTAAAGTCGAGGCTGCCGTCGGCCTTGCGCTCAAAATCCACGCCCATGGCCAGCAGGTCGTTGATGACCGAACGGCTCGAGCGAATCATGATGTCAACGCTCTCGCGGCGGTTCTCGTAGTGGCCGGCATGCATGGTGTCCTCAAAGAAGGCATCGTAGTCAGAGCCCTCGGGCAGTACGCAGATGCCGCCCTGCGCGAGCATCGAATCGCACTCGTCGATGGCACCCTTGGAGAGCATGATTATGCGCGTGCTCGTCGGCAAATTGAGAGCCGCATACAGGCCCGCCACGCCGCAACCGGCAATGACGACGTCACACTCCATATCGGGGTATTGTTTGGTTTCCACAGGAATCCTCTCCCTTGTAATGTGGCATAAGGGACCGCCCCTCATGTCACATCGTTCTAGCGCGCCGCGTACTCGAGCATGCGGTCGAGCGTGAGCTTGGCCTGATCGGCTGCCTCGTCCGACACGCCAATCTGCACCTCGCCCTCGCCCGTCTCCAGGCAGTGCACGAGCTTTTCGAGCGTGATGAGATCCATGTTGACGCAGGTGGGCTGCACCGCAGGGAAGTAGAACTTCTTGCCGGTGCCCTGGCAGCGGCGCTCGAGCTCGTAGAGCACGCCGCGGACCGTCACGATGATGAACTCGCTGGCGTCCGACTCCTCGGCATACTTGATGATGCCGGCAGTGGAGCCGATGTAGTCGGTCTCGGCCAGGACGTCGGCCTTGCACTCGGGGTGCGCCAGTACGAGCGCATCGGGATGTGCCTCCTGCGCGTCAACGATCTGCTCGACGGTGATGATGTGATGACGCGGGCAGTAGCCGTTGTTGAGGATGACGTGCTTTTGGGGCACCTGCTCGGCCACAAAGCGGCCCAGGTTCTGGTCGGGAATGAACAAGATGTGCTGCTGCGGCAGCTCGGAGACGATCTTGACGGCGTTAGAGCTGGTAACGCACACATCACTCCAGCTCTTGATCTCGACCGTCGAGTTAACGTAGCACACCACGGCCAGGTCGTCGCCATACTCGGCGCGCGCCGCGTCGACCGTCTCGCGCTTGACCATGTGCGCCATGGGACAGTCCGCGCCCGGCTCGGGCAGCAGCACGGTCTTGGTGGGATTGAGCAGCTTGGCGCTCTCGCCCATAAACTCCACGCCGCACAGCACGATAGTCTGCTGCGGCAGACTCTTGGCGAGCTTTGCCAGGTAGAAGCTGTCGCCGACGTAATCGGCAACGGCTTGGACCTCGGGCGCCACATAATAGTGCGCCAGGATCACTGCGTCACGTTGGGTTTTTAGCTGATGAATGGCCTCGACGAGCTCTGCGGGTACCAGCGCCGCGCGCTCCGTTGCCGTCGTTGCCGATGCCAGGCCGGCCGCGATATCGCGTGCAAGCTCCGATGCATCCATGTTCGCGCTCTGTGCCATCAAGGCCCCTCTCTTTTGGCGAATCTTGGGGCTTTAGTATGACACCTAGGTTTACAGCTGACAAGATAGCTGTAAACCTAGGTGTAAAGTTGAAATAAAGATTCAATCATGCGGCAGGTCCATTTTCGAACTGGCAAGCTGAGGATAGTCGAAAATGGACCTGCCGCATGATTCGAGCGGGCGTTTGGCCTTTTTTGACCACCGGGTTTCCGGCAGACCCCAAAAGCGGGCCCGGATCGCTCGATCCGGGCCCGCTGGGGACTGGCGCGCGACTACGCGCGGCGCTTCATGGCCCACGCCAGCAGCAGGGCTGCCACACCGGCAGCGAGCACGGCACCAGCCATGACGTACGCGCTGTCGCCGGACTCAGGCAACGCCTCCTTGCCAGTCTTCTTCTTGGACTTAGAAGTCGTAGTCGTGGTGGTGGTCGTGGCCTGGCTCGAATCGGGCGTCGGCGTGGGGCTGGCAGCCTCGGCAACCGTAAAGTTCGTCTCGGCCGTGCCCGTGGCCGAAACCACGCTCAGCTTGTGTTCGCCCACGCCGAGCGTCTTTAGGAAGCTCGCCTTGAGCGTCACGATCGTAGAGCCCTCGGTGAGCTCGTAGTTCTCGGCCGCGACCTCCTTATCGTCAACCAACACCTTCTGGAAGTACCTGATCGGCGCGTTCGAGCGGAAGCTCAGGTTCTTGGCGGTGTCGACCGTAATCGCCTGACCCTTACCGTCGATGATCTCGGGCTTCAGAATCGCGATCTCCTCGGTCTTGCCCTTCTCGCCGCAGACGGTGCACTCTTGATGCTTCTCGCCCTTGGCCTCAACGGTCGCCGGCTTGTCGACGACCCACTCAAAGGTGTGCCCGGCCTTGTCGATGATGTCGCCGCAGCGGCAGACATGCCAGTGATTCGTGGCATCGTGCGCCCAGCCGGAGCCGTCGGGCTCGTGCTTAAGCACGCCCTCGACCGTCACGTTCACGTCGTGCTCGACGCCCTTAAGCTCAAAGGTGCCGGCGTCGGAGAGCTTAACGGCCTTACCGTCAACCTTTACGGCGTAGTCCTTGCCCGCAAAGTACGCGCTGTCGATGCTCATGGTGAGCGTTGCGGCGCCGTGCCAGTCGAGCTCGGTTGCCGTCGCGGTGAGCGAGTAGCCCTCCTGGGTGGCCGGCAGCGCCACGACCAACTTGCGACCGGCGGCCACGGTGACCTCGGTGGCAGGCGAGGCATCATGGTTGGCCTTGACCTGGTAGCGCACCTCGTACACGCCGGCGGCGAGATCCTTGAGCTCGGTCACGCCCTCGCCCACGGCCTGGTACTCGGCAGCGCCCTTGGCGCGCCACTCCATGGTGGCGTCGACGCCCGTGATCTTGCCGTCCTTCTTGCCGCTCACGGTCTCGGCGGTGGCCTGGACCACCGGCGCGTCCTGCGGGGCGTTCTTGATGAAGAACTTGCACGTCAGACCCTCGGAAGGCAGCGCGTAGTTGCCCGCAGCCTTGCCCGTCAGCTCGACGAGGGTCGCCGTATAGGCGCCGACCTCGGTCTGGGAGCCATCGACGAACGCGCCGAGGTCATCATCGCCGATGACGTTGCCAAGCGTCGCCTCGGGGCAGTGCTCCTTGCCGTCGTAGACAAACTCGCTGGTACCCCACGTCACGGTGAGCAGGCGCTGGTTGATGGTAAACATGCCATCGACGAACGTGATGCTGTAGTTGGGGTTTGCACCCTCGGGCTGCGTCAGCTTCAGAGCATAGCCGCCCTCGCGCACGCTGTCGTCATCTTCGCGCTCGATCTCAATACCCTGAAGGCTCTCACCCTCGACAAGCTCACCGGATGTGATCGCCCACGTAAACACGGGGTCAGCCTCGCCGTAGGTCTTAGAATCGTCCTGGGCGGTGACCGTAATCGCGCGCGGCTTGACCTCGAGCGTAACCTCACCCTCGGCCTTCACACCGTCGATCGTCACCTTATAGGAAACAGTCAGTGTGCCGACGTCCTTGATCTTGGGGGCCTCGGGAGACCAGTTCTTGCCATCGGCGCTGTACTGGGCCGTCGCGCCCTCGGGCAGTCTCGTCGCATCGACCGTGTGATACGCACCGTCGTACTCGCCGGAGTAGCCAACGATAGCGGCAACCGGAATCTCGACTGCAGGCAACGCATGTCCACAGACCGTGCACTGCTGATGCTTGGAGCCCGCCTCGGTTGCCGTGGGCGCCTTGTCGACAACCCACTCAAAGGCGTGCTTGGCCTCGTCGACCTTGTCACCACAGGCGCACTTATGCCAATGCGTGCTGTCGTCGGAGAGCCACTTATCGTTCACGGCCTCGTGCTTGCGCACGCCCTCGACCGTCACGTTCACGTCGCCTTCGACGTCCTGGACAGCGAACTCGCCGCGGTCGTTTTGTGCCACGACGGAATCGTTGACCTTAACGACGTAGGCGGAGGGATCGGCGAAGTAACCGTCCTCGATGCTGATAGTGAGGGTGGCAGAGCCATGCCAGTCGAGCTCGGTCGCGTCAGCCGTGAGCTTGTAGCCGACCTGCTCGGCGGGCAGCGCCACAGCGAGCTTGCGGCCCGTGGCAACCGTAACCTTGGTCGCGGCGGAGGCTTCGTGGTCGTCATCAGCGCGGTAGCGCACTTCGTACGTGTCCGCGGCAAGACCGCTGAGCTCGGTCGCGCCTTCGGGCACAGCCTGATACTCGCCCGAGTCCTTGGCGCGCCACTCCATAGCGACGTCGACACCCGTGATCTTGCCATCAGCCTTGGCACTGACGGTCTTGGCCACACCCTGGACCACCGGTGCGCCCTTGGGAGCCTTCTTGATGGAGAACTTGCACGTCAAGCCCGTTGCTGGCAGCTTGTAGTTGCCCTTGTCGGCGCCCATCAGCTCGGTGATCTCCGCCGTGTAGGCGCCGGCCTTGACCGCAGCACCGTCGACGTACGCGGAGACGTCGTCATCGCCCATGACGTTGCCGAGGTCCGCCATGGGGCAGTGCTCCTCGCCATCGTAGGTGAACTCAGCGGTGGCGTCCCACTCCACGGTGAGCTCGCGCTTGGTGATGATGAACTTGCCATCAACGAACGTAATCTCGTAGTTGGGGTTAGCGCCCTCGGACTGCGATGCCGTCACGGCGTAGCCGCCCTTGCGCACGGCCTCGCCGGCCTCGCGGGAGACGGTGATGCCCTCAAGGGACTCGCCCTCCACGAGTTTGCCTTCAGTGACCTCCGAGCCCAGCGCGGGATCATCGTCGCCGTACGTCTTGGAGGCATCGGACGCCGTCACAGTGACCTTGCGCGGCGTGACCACAAGTTCCGCCTCGCCCTCGATAGCGGCTCCGTCGACGGTCGCGCTGTACTTGAACGGCAGGGTACCGACGCCCTTGATCTCAGGGGCAGCGGCGGACCAAGTAACGCCACCGTCGATGCTGTACGTGGCCGTCGCACCCTCGGGCAGAGCCGAGACATCGACAGAGTGAACCTTACCGTCATACTCGCCGGAATAGCCGGCAACAGAGGCCGCCGGGATTACAACTTTCTCGGGAGAATCGTAACCACAGACAGAGCAATGCTGGTGCTTAGACCCAGGCTTCTCGACCGTAGGCTTCTCGTCGATTATCCACTCGAAGGAATGCTCGGCAACGTCAATCCGCTCACCGCACGTGCAAACATGCCAGTGAGAAGAACCGTCGCTCTCCCAGTCGGTACCATCGGGTTCGTGCTTGGCGATACCCTCAACGGTAATCACGGTGTCTTTCTCAACCTTAGACAGTTGGTAAACACCCTGCTCGCTGGGTTTGATGGTCTCTCCGTTTGCCTTAACGGAAAGACCCTTGGTCGCGTAATAGCCATCCGCAACCGTAAGCTTAAGCGTCGCGGGGCCATGCCAGTCGAGCTCGGTCGCGTCAGCCGTAAGCGTGTAGCCCGCCTGCTCGGCCGGCAGCGTTACCTTGAGCTTGCGGCCAGCGGCAATCGTAACGGTAACGATCTCGGAGGCTTCGTAATTCGTCGTCGCCCCGTAGCACAGGCGATAGGAACCGGGCGCAAGATTCTCAAGCTTGTCGCCATCGGCCAGATCACTTGTCTTGATGAACATCATCTGCTTGCTAGGCTTACCCAGCTGCATCGACGTATCGACACCCTCAATCGTGCCGTCGTGTTTGCCGCTCACGGTCTCCGCCGTCGCCTTTACCTCAGGAGCGCTTTCCCTATCGGCCTTGGCAATAGCGTACTTGCACTCGATGCCCGAAGGCTTACTGTAATTAGCGAGAACCTTATCCTCACCGACGAGCTTGCTCACCTTCGCTGTATACGAGCCAGCATTTACTTTTGCGGCATCCACAACTTTGAGAGACACGTCGTCGTTGTTAACCAGATTGGTTATCTCTGCCGTAGGGCCCTGTTCTTGGCCGTTGTAAACGTATTGTCCAACCGTCCACTTCACATCGATAGTACGGCGCGTAATGGTGAACTCGCCCGCCTCAAACGTAATGTCGTAATTAGCGTTGGCGCCCTCTTCCTGAGAAGCCGTCACCTTGTACGTCTTATAACCGGTCAGAACGCTCTCGCCCTCATCACGCTTGTACGTAATATCAGAAAGCGTATCGCCCTCCATAAGAGAGCCGGCCGTCACTTTATAGGTAAAATCGGGATCCGGATCACCATACGTTTTAGATGCCGTGGCAGGAGCCACCGTAATCGGGCACGGCGTCACCTCGAGCGTCACCTGTCCCTTGATGTCAGAAGCACCAGGGGTGGTCACCTTATAATCGACCGTGGTCTTGCCGACGTTTTTGATTGTGGGGGCATCCGTTTTCCACGTTTTGCCGCCGTCGATGCTGAACTGAGCCGTCGCGCCAGCCTTAAGGTCCACGCTCACGGCATGCTCGTTGCCGTCATACACGCCGACATAACCGCCGATGTACGCCGAAGGAATCTCCTCCTCGCGCAGGACATAGCCGCACGTGGAGCATTGATACCGCCTTAGACCGGGCTTCTCGGTGGTAGGAGCCGTGACTTCCTCCCAAGAGAAGACATGCGTGTCTTCGTTAAGCTTCTTGCCGCATCGACACACCTGCCAGTGAGCGCCATTCGAACCCTCGGTCTTATACCAAGTACCGTCAGCGGACGCGCAAGGACCCTCCGCAATTTCGAAGACGTTAGCCCCCGAAGCGTAGTGGTTGTTATCCTCTTTGAAGCGCACCTCATACTTCCCGGCAGACAGTCCATCGACCGAAGTTTTACCGGCACCGATGGACTCCCAGTATGTTTCCCCGTATTTTCTCCACTCATAGGTCTTATTCAAGTTGGAGAGCGACCCATCCTCGAGCAAATGCGCACTTTGGTCCTTGACCTTGACACCCGTGCCTTCGCTAGCGATATAACGCCACGGAACAGGCTGTCTGGCCGGCGTGATCTTGATTTCAACCGACCCGCTCTTTGTCACATAGTCTTTCGCGGTGATGCGGTAATCGACCGTTACGGAGCAGATCTCGCCCTTACGGTTACGCTGAACGTCCGTATAGCTCTTCGCCTCCGTTGTCCAGCTGTCGCCCTCATCAAAGCTGTACTCGATCGTCATGTCGGCAGGGGCATTTGACACCGAAATGTTAACGCCGTGAGGCTGTCCGTCGTAGACGCCCTCGAATCCCTCTGCCGTCACGTTCTCAAACTGCGTACCTGTGATGGTCCAGTTTGCATATGCCGAACCCGTATAGTTACCCGTACCCTTGATATAGACCTGATAGTACGGGAAGTAGGAATTGGAGCTGGGAGGATCGATCGCACTCACTGTGCTATACGTCGAATCGCCGTCAATCACGTAGTCATTGTCCTTGACAAAGTACGACCAGCTTTGAGAGCCGTAGTTATAAATCTTGACAGAGAAACTGGGCTTGATCGTCTTACCCGTCCACGGGTACGCACGGACTTTCTCACCATCAACCGTGGTGTCTGTTCCGCCGTCATTGAATTCAAACGTGAGTCCGCTGACCTTGCTCAACTCCAGCGGTCTTATTTGGAACTCGCGAGCAAGCGTCAGGTCGCCCTCCTGGCCCTTGACCTTAACTGTAGACTCGATACGGTAAATTCCCGCATCGGTAGGAACATGCTCCAGCGCCTCGCCCGCGCTGTCGCCCCACTTCGTAAGCTTGTAATACCTAGAGCCGGAGATATAGACGTCGCCTTTCGAGACGATATCGTCCCTAGCATAGCCGTCCTTATTCGACATCATCAGCGTTGGAGTGACTTCTCCGCCGCTGTATGTAACGCCCAGCTTTCCCTTATCCGGCGTTGCCCCATCGATACCCAGCTCGACGGAATAGCCATTTTTGTAGTTGCAATCGCTCGGGCGCATCTTGCCGGAGCAGGTGACCTTCAGCTGATATGAGCTGTTGGCAGCCTTTTCCACCGACCACACATGCTCGTGCGGCAGGCGCGAGGCGTACACATATCCGTCGTCTGTCTTTCCGATGCCGACGCTCGGGTCGTCCGTAGTGACACGGGCGAGCAGGTCGCCCTTTTCGATGCCGCAGGTGCCAAGCTTCCACTGTGTGCCCGTATAGGAGCCCAACTGATCGTCCTTAAGCGACAGCTGAACCTTGCCTGCAAAGGATTCGGTAATATTCAGTTTGCCGTAGTAATTAATCCCCGGCGTGTCGAGCGCAAGGCCTCGGGCGCCCTTCTCGCCGTTAGTTGTAATGGTCGTATTGCCAGCAAGCGTCACCGTTCCGCGGGCATACACAGTGTTTCGACGCGTGTTCGCATCGGAATGGTAGTACGTGCCCTCTGCATAAGTGTCGCTCACCTGCGTATTGTTAAGCGTGCATGTCGAATTTTTAGCCACCGCAATTGCGCTCGTCATAACCATATCTTGCGTATAGTTCGCCGCTTCTTGCGTCGATGTGATGGTGCAACCGTTCAGCGTAATGTCCGCATTATTGACAACAATGTTGCCAGCATGGGTATGCTCATTTTTATCCTGCACGTTAAGTTCTTTGCACCAGATCGATTCTTGTTGATTGTTCTTGAAGGTGCAGTTGTTGAGCACAACCTTGGGCCTGCACCCACGGCCTACGACGCTTAGCGCACCAGCGCAGTCATCTTCATTATCCGTAAATTCACAGTTGCTAAACGTGACGTCCAAACTCTTTGCACCGTTCGCCGAGCTGAGAATCGTTACCGGAGCCGGAGAGGCTTCATATTCTGTTGCGATGTTGCTGTAAGCGTGACTGCTGCCATAAGTCGCACCGTTCGGTGTGCAATCCCATTTGCTGACCTTGACATTGTCGAAGGTCGCGGTTTCGCCATCGACCATCGTGCCGTACAGCGCAATTGGCCTTTTAGACACCCCTGAGCCTACCGTTATAAGCTCGATGCCGGAAACCTTAAGGTTCAGGCTGTTGGGGACCCTGTTTTTATCGGCACCATCGCCGTAACCGTCTTTTCTGCCGGCATTGTCGGACAAAAAGCTCTTGCCGTTGCAATAGACGGGAGTCCTGCCATCCCCGTTGGTTCCAATGAACTCGATATAGCCGCCGTCAAGCACAAAGAGCTCGTCGTAGCCGCTGCCTCTTTTGTCCTTAATGGAACCATTCCAGCGACCTTGACATGCATGCTCGGTAAGATAAATACGCGTCGGATCTTGCTCGGTACCGCCCTTTACGATGTAATGGTTGATCTTGATCTCTCCACCGACAACGTAATCCTCACCCGCCTCGAGCGTCACCGTGTCGGCAACGTAGGGGTTAGTGCTCTTTGTTTGGGCTATCTTCACATTCGAAGGAATATCCGCCGTAGTCGCCGCCTCAGCCACCGCTGGCGTTGCCACGAGCGCGCATGCCACGGTTGCGATGCCCAGCAGGCGCGTCAGCACGGTGCGCATCCCCATCTTCTTCTCCCTCATCACAGCTCCCCTTACCCCTATGCTTTCGCAATGTTCGTTATCGCTTGGCGCCGGCGGCCGGCATGATTCCCCGTCCGACCGCCGGCATCGATTGACGTGTGTATCCATGGAGTATTGTGCGGTCGTCAAAACTGACGCCCTGCCGCTTGGCGCGAGTTGCACGCCTTGGGGCGCAAATGGGACACGCCTCCGCGGGCGGCGCGCACCCAATGTGGCAAAATCGAACTACTAAGGGGGCTCGAATGCTCAAGATTATCGCCTGCGACGACGACGTCGCTTTTCTAGATAGACTGCACCGAATGATCGACCGCTGGTCGACCGAGACGGGCACGGCAGTCGACGTTGCGCTCGTCACGCGCGGCGAGGACCTGCTGGCCCGCCATGCTGCATCGCGCGCCGACATCATTCTGCTCGACATGATCATGCCGCTCGTCAACGGCATGGACACCGCGCGGGAGTTGCGCCAATCCGATACCGCCGTGCGTCTGGTGTTCCTCACCTCATCGCCCGAGTTCGCGCTGGAGTCCTATGAGGTCCGCGCCTTCGACTACCTGCTCAAGCCCGTAACGTACGAACGCCTGGCGCAACTGCTCGACGAGCTTTCGAGCATGCGACCCGCCGTGACCGACGAGCTCGTAACCAAAACGTCCTTTGGCTACCATGCCCTGCGCCTGTCCGATATCGAATATGCCGAGGCCCGCAACAAGCACGTGGTATTCCACCTGCGCGACGGGCGCGACATCGAGGCGCTCGAGCCGTTCCGCAACATCGAGGACCAGCTGGCCAAAAACGCAAGCTTCTTTAAATGTCACCGTAGCTACCAGGTCAACCTGCGCAATATCGACCACTTCAACCGTACGGATATCGTCATGCGCTCGGGCGCTTGCATCCCGCTGGCGCGCAGCTGCAAGCAGGGTTTCCAGGATGCCTACTTTGCAGCACGGTTCGAGGGCGGGAGGCGCTAATGCTCCCCACGACCGAGATGATGCTTTGGGCAATTCACCACGCAACAACCCTACTTTTTGGCGTTTTTGCCTCGGCGGCGCTCTGCGGTATCGAGATCAACCGGCGTCACGTGCTTGAGCTGGTGATGGTCGGCGCCGCAACCGGATGCGCATTCGGCCTCGCCAATGCCGTCGGCGGCGAGCTTTTCGCCCGTCAGGTATATCCACTCGTCGTGCATCTGCCGCTCGTCATCTATCTGTGCGCACGCTATCGCCTGAGCCCGCTGCTCGTTATGCTGGGCGTCACCAGTGCTTATCTGAGCTGCCAGTTCAGCAACTGGATGGGCATCGCCGCGCTCACCGCCACCGACTCGCAAATCGCGTACTACGTGGCACGCATTATCACCACGGCCGTCGTCTTTGCGATCCTGCTGCATTGGGCAAGCGACATCGGTCCGCGCTTGGCGGTCAAAACCCCCACCGAGCTCGAGATTCTGCTCATCCTGCCGCTCGTCTATTACATCTTTGACTACGCCACCAACGTCTACACCACGCTCTTCCACTCGGGCTCCGTGGTGACGGTTGAGTTTTTGGCGTTTGCGCTTTGCGCGTTCTACCTTATGTTTCTTGCTGTGTATCTGCGCGAATACGAGGCAAAGGAAACCGCCGAGCGCGAGCGCTGGATGCTTGCGACCCGCGACAACGCAGCCATCAAAGAGCTCGAGGCTTGGCGTCAATCTGGACGCGAGCTTTCGGCTCTCCGCCATGACATGCGGCACTTCCTGCGCGGCCTTGCGGCTTTGATCGAAGAGGGCCGCATCGACGAGGCACTCGAGCGCATCGACGAGCTCTGCGAGACGAACGACCGCACCGCCGTGCGCCGCTACTGCGCCAACGACACGGTCAATATCGTGCTTTCGTCATTTAGCTCCGATATCAACCGAAACGGCATCACCGCCGATTTGCGCGCTGCCGTGCCCGAGAGCGTCCATGTAGCCGACGTCGATCTGTTTAGCGTGCTCTCAAACGCCCTGGACAACGCCATCGTCGCCGCAAGCGCCGCTCCCCAGGGCAAGCGATTTGTCGATCTGGACCTGCGTTGCGAGGACGGGCAACTGCTCCTTTTGGTCTCCAACACGTTTGGGCGCCCGCCGCGCATGGTCGACGGCATGCCCGTAGCCGGGCACACCGGACACGGCTTTGGAACCAAGAGCATTAAGCTTGCCGTCGAACGCATGAACGGCAACTGCCAGTTTCGCATCAACGGCGACCGGTTTGAGCTGCGCGCCGTGATGTAAGGGCGCGACAAGTCGGCGCCGCGCTCGACCCGTCAGGGCCGCCTTGCCGGCTCCGGTCCGCTACAGCGGCGCGGCTGCCGGGGTCAGCTGCTTGATGTATGCCCACATGCGCTGCTTGGCGGCTTTGTCAGTGAGCGCCGCCTCAAAACCGTCGAGCGCGAGCACGCGACGACCCTGCACATGGGCGACCAAGCCAGGCTTGAGCATGGCGGTATCGAAGTCGTCGATTGCCACGAGCATGTCGGCATAGGTCTCGCGCATGGTATCGGCCGCGCGATCGTCTAACAGCAGGACCGCCTCGGGGTCCAAGGCCTCGAGCGCCTCGCGGAACAGCTCGCACGGCAGGCCCTCGCCTGTCGCAACCGCCCCATCGCCCGCGCCGGCAACACTTGCCAGCACGCAAAAATCCTCTGGCGCGTAGCCGATGGCGCCGAGCGCTTTGCGCAGGGCGGCACCGTCCGGACCGGCAGCCAGCTCGCCGCCCGCACGCTCGGCATCGTCTAAATCGCCTTTTACCAGCACAATCGGCGAGCACGCGTTGCCTGCGATACGCACGCCGCGGCGCGCAAGCGATGCGAGCTCCTGCTCGGTCGCCTGGGCGATAGCTTCTTTTTTCTGGCTTTGTGACGTGGGCATGCGCTCTCCAATCGTTTGCGTGCCCACCATTATATAAAAGAGCCGCCCGCGAGTGGTTGCATTGCGGGCCGTTGGGTATAAGCACGGTCGTACTGAGTTTTACGCGGCCGAGCCGCGTCGCACTATGGAGGTCACCATGGCTGACATTAAGCAGATTACCCCCGAGAACTTCGATTCCGTCGTTAACGGCAGCCTTCCCGTGCTGGTTGATTTTTGGGCACCGTGGTGCGGTCCCTGCCGCTCGCTCTCGCCCATTGTTGACGAAGTGGCCGACGAGCTGGCCGGCAAACTCGCCGTCGCCAAATGCAACGTCGACGACAATCAGGACCTGGCCATGAAGTTTGGCGTTATGAGCATCCCCACGCTGGTTGTCTTTAAGAACGGCGAGGAAATCGACCGCTCCGTTGGCGCGCTGCCCAAGGCCAGGCTGCAGGCGCTGCTTGAGAAGCACCTGTAATACGCCGGTCATGCGCTGCCGTCCATGAGCGGTTTTGCGCCGCTCACCGGAGAGCCGGGTGCTGCGCCCGCGACCACGGATAGTATGGTAATCACAAACAGCCCCCAGTGAACGGGTGCGGGTCAGACGGACTCGCACCCGTTTTCTTATGCGGCGATGCGCAAAGCGGGCGTAGTAGAATCTGAACCACTGAATAGACCCGTACAAAAGGAGATTTCCCATGCATGACGTCGGAATGAACATGAGCCAGCTTGCCATGAGCGTCAAGCAGGTCGACGACACGATCGAGCTCGCCCACGAGTGGAGCCATCAGCTGCTGCATGCAACCGAGAACTTTGATATGGAGCGCATTGGTGCCAAGCTCGAGGCCGCCATGGCGGCGCTCCACGAGGCGCACGACGCACTCGAGGGCTACGAGGAGGCCATCGAGGCCGACCACAACTCCGTTGGCTCCGTAAAGCTGGTGTAGCGTGGCCGAGCACGAGCACACCTGCGGGCACGAGCATTCGCACGGGCCGACCGGCGACGCGGGCTGCCGTTGCAGCGGCTCCGCCTCCGAGCTGGTCCGTTTTTCGGTCACCGCGCCCGACGACCTGCTGCGCCGCTTTGACGAGCAGATCGCACGCCGCGGTGACGTGGCCAACCGCTCCGAGGCCGTGCGCGACCTGATTCGCGCCTCGATTGCCAAGGAGCAGATGCGAACGCCCGACGAGCAGGTCATCGGGTCGCTCACCATGATTTACGACCATCACACCGGCGACCTGACGCGCCGCCTGGACGAGGTGCAACACGACTACACCGACGAGATCGTATCGACCATGCACGTGCATCTGGATCACCACAACTGTTTGGAGATTCTGGCGCTTAAGGGTCGCGGCGAGCGCGTCTACGAGCTGGCAGACCGTCTGCTGGGCCTGCGCGGGGTTAAACACGGCGAGCTCACCTGCGCCGCCACCGAGCAGAGCCTGGGGCTGTAACAGCACACATTTCAATGAAGGAGGGTCGCATGCGACATGCGCATATCCATGTAACGGGCATTGTGCAGGGTGTCGGCATGCGACCGTTTGTGTATCGCGAGGCCATGGCGCACGGCATTTGCGGCTGGGTGCTTAACGCGGGCGATGGCGTGCATATCGAGGCGCACGCTCTCAGCGAGTCGCTCGACGAATTTGTTGACGCGCTTTCCGAGCATGCGCCTGCGGCGTCTCGCGTGGAACATGTCGAGGTTATGGACCTAGCACCCGGCAACTGGGACGCCGCTAACGAGCAGGGTTTTCGCATTGTGGCGTCACAGGATCAAACTGCCCACACGACGCTCATCTCGCCCGACATCGCCACGTGCGACGACTGCCTGCGCGAGCTGTTCGACCCCGCCGACCGACGCTTTCACTATCCCTTTATCAACTGCACCAACTGCGGACCGCGCTTTACCATCATCCGCTCGCTGCCCTATGACCGAGCGGCTACCTCGATGGATCGCTTTCCCATGTGCCCCACCTGCGCCTCAGAGTATGCCGACCCGCTCGATCGGCGGTTTCACGCGCAGCCCGATGCCTGCTTTGATTGCGGACCGCATATTACGTGGCGCGAGGCCAATCGCGGCGTTGTGTCAGCGGGTGTCGACGCAACACCAGCCGTCGGCTCCACGCGCGAGGCCAGCGATGCCATCATCGAACGCTGCGTCGAGCTGCTGACAGGCGGCGGCATCGTCGCCATCAAGGGTCTGGGCGGATTCCACCTGGCCTGCAATGCCACCAACGAACAGGCGGTGTGCGAGCTGCGCCGTCGCAAGCGTCGCAGTAATAAGCCGCTTGCCGTTATGGTGCGCAGCCTTGCCGACGCCGAGCGCCTGTGCCATGTCGATGGCGTTGAGCGCGACCTGCTGGCCGGTAGCGTTCGTCCCATTGTACTGCTACGCCGCCGCGCGGCCGGCAACGACGCCCACGGCTCCCTCAACGCCCTCGAACTCGCACCATCCGTCGCGCACGACTTGCCCGAGCTCGGCGTCATGCTCCCCTACACCCCGCTTCAACATTTGCTGCTCGCCGCAGCTGCGGCGCACGGTATGCACGCAATCGTCATGACCAGCGGAAACCTGAGCGAAGAGCCCATCGAGACCGACGATGCCCTTGCATGGGAGCACCTTGTTGCCGCCGGCATCGCCGATGCGCTGCTCGGTAACGACCGCGCGATTCTGTCGCGCTACGACGACTCCGTAGTACGCGTAGTCGACGGGGTCGTCATGCCCGTGCGCCGCGCACGCGGATATGCGCCGCAGCCGCTGTCGTTGCCGGCGCTCGACAACGCCACGCCCTGTGTGCTCGCCTGCGGGCCGCAGCAAAAAGCCACGATCGCACTCACGCGCGAAGGGACGAACGGCGAGGCAGCCTGTTTTGTGTCGCAGCATATCGGCGATGTCGAAAACGGTGCGACTTTCGATGCTTGGAGCGCCGCGCGCTCGCGTCTGGATAACCTCTTTGACCTGGCGCCTGCCGCCCTGGCATGCGATATGCATCCCAGTTATCTGTCGAGCCAATGGGCGCGCGAGCAGGCACGGGAGCACAATCTGCCGCTTATCGAAGTCCAGCACCATCATGCGCACATCGCGAGCGTCATGGCAGAGGCGATTGCCGCAGGCCGGCTTGCGCCCGATGCACGCGTCCTCGGCATCGCCTTCGACGGCACGGGTGCCGGCACCGACGGCACCATATGGGGCGGTGAGTTTCTTGTCGCCCATCTCGCCGATTTTGAGCGCGTCGCGCATCTGCGCACCTGGGCGCTTCCCGGTGGCGCCGCATCCGTACACGATGCCCGCCGCAACGCCTTTGCCCTGCTCAGCGAGCTCGACCTGCTCGAGCACCCAGGAGCCGTGGGGCTCTTGAACAGCCTTGATGAGCAAACGCGCAGCATAACGGCAACGATGATCGAGCGCGGCATCAACAGTCCGCGCACCAGCAGTATGGGTCGCCTGTTTGATGCCGCAGCCGCGATTTTGGGCATTTGCGGCCAGGCAACCTACGAGGGCGAACCCGCCATCGAGCTCGAAGCCGCCGCTTGGCGTGCACTGGACGGCAAAATCGCCCGTTTTCCCGACGACAACGTCGGCTATTCCACATCTGGCCCATCGTGGTTGGACGGCCCCGATGTGCTGGACCAGAAAGCACTCTTTGAGGCACTTTTGGAGGGAATCGAAGCCGGAGCGCCCGCCGACAGGCTCGCACTCGACTTCCATGTCGCCATCGCGCGCTCCTCGGCGCGCATCGCCACCGAAATCTGCGCGCGCGAGGGCATTGGCACCGTCGCGCTCTCGGGCGGCGTGTTCATGAACCGACTTCTGCTCCAGCTCCTCACCCGCGAGCTCAAATACGCGGGCCTTGCTGTCTTGGTCCCCCACACCATACCCGTCAATGACGGCTGCATCGCCTACGGTCAGGCGGCGGTCGCAAGCGCTCGTCTTGCGCAGATTGCATCGCAGTAGCTCGCCCTCACACGCCGCTGTGCCCAGCCGTCTCACAGGCGTAACGCGTTTGCCCGCAAACCCCGCGAGCGCTACCATCAACTGATGGATTATTGAGCGCCTATCCAGCGCAAAGCGTCTAAAAGGGGAACAATATGTGCCTTGCCGTTCCCGGTAAAGTAGTCAAACGCGACGACGACCTCAAGGCCACCGTCGACATGATGGGCATCGAGCGCCCCGTGTCGCTACGACTCGTGCCGACGGCGCAGGTTGGCGACTATATTCTCGTACACGCCGGCTTTGGCATCCAGATCGTCGACGAGCAGGAAGCGCAGGAGACGCTCGACCTGGTCAACACCATGACCGAACTGGTCGTAGAAGACCAACTGGCCAGCAACCCGGCCGAGGCATACTAGTGGCGGCCGGACAGCCGGCTCGCTCCGGTATCGACTTTTCGGCATTTCGCGATTCCAAGCTGGCCCGCGAGCTCATCGAACGCATCCATGAACTCGTCGGCGACCGCACCATCAACCTTATGGAAGTCTGCGGCACGCACACCGTGAGCATCGGCCGCTATGGCTTTCGCTCCATTATGCCGGCCGGGCTCAAGCTGCTGAGTGGCCCGGGGTGCCCCGTCTGCGTAACCGCCAACCGCGACATCGACCACGCGATCGCGCTCGCCAACATAGACGGCGCCATCATCACCACCTTTGGCGACATGATGCGCGTGCCCGGATCGTCCACCTCGCTCGCTGCGCAAAAGGCGGCAGGGCGCGACATCCGCATCGTCTATTCCCCGCTCGACGCGCTCGACATCGCCGAGCAAAACCCCGATCGTCCGGTCATTTTTATGGGCGTGGGCTTTGAGACTACGACGCCCACCATCGCCGCCGCCATCTTGGAGGCCGAGGCACGCGGGCTTTTGAACTTTTCGGTCTATTGCGCCCACAAGACCACGCCGCCGGCGTTGCGCGCCATCGCCAACGACCCCGAGACCGCCATCGACGGCTTTATCCTGCCGGGCCACGTCGCCACCATCACGGGCTTGGCGCCCTTTAGCTTTTTGGTCGACGAGTTCAATACCCCGGGCGTGGTCACGGGATTTGAACCGGTCGATATCCTGCAGGGCATCTGCATGCTGGTCCAGATGGTTGTCGAGAACAGACCCGCGATCGACAACGCCTACCGCCGTGGCGTCAACGCAGACGGCAACCCCGTGGCGCGCCAGCTGGTCGAGCAGGTGTTTGAGCCATGCGGCACCACGTGGCGCGGGCTGGGGCCGATTGCCAACTCGGGCCTTTCTATCCGCCCCGAGTTCTCGCGCTTTGATGCCCGCGCTCGCTTTGACGTGCCCGTTGAGGCGACGGTCGAGCCGCGTGGATGCCGCTGCGGCGACGTGCTGCGCGGGGCCATTACGCCGAACAGCTGCCCGCTCTTTGGCCGCACCTGCACGCCCGAGCACCCCGTCGGCCCGTGCATGGTGAGCTCCGAGGGCAGCTGCGCGGCGTACTACCGTTATCGCGACTAGCCCGGACGCACCCGCACGCCGGCACCACCCACGATTGGAGTTTTGGATATGTCCCATAGCACCACCGATAGCACCGTCCTGTTGGGCCACGGCTCTGGCGGTCAGATGATGAAACGCATCATCGATGAGGTCTTTTTGGATGCCTTTGGGTCGCCCGAGCTGCTCGCGGGCAACGACGCCGGCGTCGCCGCGCTGCCCGCGAGCGGGCGCATCGCCATGTCGACCGACAGCTTTGTAGTCTCGCCGCAGTTCTTCCCCGGTGGCAACATCGGCCGCCTTGCCGTGTGCGGAACCGTCAACGACGTCGCGACCTCGGGCGCCAACGTGCGCTACCTGTCGTGCGGATTTATCCTCGAAGAGGGCTATCCCATGGATAAGCTCCGCCAGATTGTGCAGACGATGGCCGAAACGGCGCGCGAAGCGGGCGTGTCCATAATCACGGGCGACACCAAGGTGGTCGAGCGCGGCGGGGCCGACGGCGTCTACATCAATACCGCCGGCGTGGGCGAGGTTCCCGCGGGCGTGGCGCTCAGCGGTGCCAACTGCCAGCCCGGCGATGTCATTCTGGTATCGGGTACGCTGGGCGACCACGGCATCGCCATCATGAGCCAACGCGAGGGCCTGGCGTTTTCGAGCACGATAGAAAGCGACGCTGCGCCGCTCAACCACCTGATTGCCGACGTTTTGGCCGCAGCGCCCGGCACGCATTGCTTTCGCGACCCCACGCGCGGTGGCCTGGCGTCCACACTCAACGAGTTTGCCCAGGCCAGCGGTGTTGCCATGGAGGTCGACGAGGATGCCGTGCCCGTGCGTCCCGACGTGCAGGCCGCCTGCGAGATGCTCGGCTACGATGTGCTGCAGGTGGCAAACGAGGGCAAGATGGTTGCCGTCGTGCCGGCCGAGCAAGCCGATGCCGCGTTGAGCGCCATGCGCGCCGCCCGCTACGGCGAGAATGCCGCCATCATCGGTCGCGTGCTGCCACTTGCCGAGGGCTCCCGTCCCGCCGTGCGCGTGCGCACCGGCTGGGGCTCGACCCGTATCCTCGACATGCTCGTGGGAGAGCAGCTGCCGAGAATTTGCTAGGGCGGAACCGCACGGTCGGCGCGATGCGGCTTGGTATCCCTGGAGATGTTCAGATTCCAAGCACGCCCAACGCGGAAGCCCAGTATTATGAGGTGCGTTTTAAATCCAATGACGGGAGCTTTCATGGCAGCAGCTTTTTCCCATGTGATCTTCGACCTGGACGGCACCATCCTCAACACGCTCGAGGACCTGGCGGCCGCCGGCAACCATACCTGCGAGACGCACGGCTGGCCCACGTTTGCCGTCGACGAGTACCGCTACAAGGTGGGAAACGGCATGCTCAAGCTGGTTGAGCGTTTTATGCCTGCCGAGTATGCGGGCGACAGCCGTATGTTTGAGCAGACGCTTGCCGAGTTTAGGGCTTACTACGGCGAGCACAAGGAGGACCACACCGCCCCCTATGCCGGCACGATCGAGATGCTCGACCGCCTGCGCGCCGCGGGTGTGCAGCTAGCCGTGCTCACTAACAAGGACCACGTCTCGGCGGCTCCGCTTATCGAGAAGTATTTTGGTCCCGAGCGCTTTGCGCTGGTACAGGGCCGTGTCGATGCGTTTCCGCCCAAGCCCGAAGCACCCGTCACGCTGCATGTGATGGAGGAGCTGGGCGCCAATCCGGCAACCACGCTCTATGTGGGCGATTCCAATGTCGATATCCTGACCGGTCACAACGCCGGCCTTAAGAGCGCGGGCGTCAGCTGGGGCTTCCGCGGCCGCGCAGAGCTGGAAGCCGCCGGCGCCGACTACGTGGTGGACACCCAGGCAGAGCTCACGGCGCTGGTACTGGGCGAGTAACCGCACATCCCCCCACGGGCAGCTAATGTGGGACGGGACTCTTTTAGCTGCCCCCGCACCAAAGAAGTGTCCCCCAAGCGCCGCACCATGGCAACGCCGCAGGTAGAGGACGGACAGCGAGCGGGCACCAGAGCGAACAAATTGGCATGAAAAGAGGACGGCATAGACCTTCTGGTCATGCCGTCCTCTTTGAATGACAAGTTGTCGCTCTGGTGCCCGCGCAGCGTCGAGCAGTTACGGCGTTTGGTAAAACGCCGTAACGAACTACCGCGTAACCCCCTAGCTCATCATCGCATTCATCATCTCGGTGGTTGCGGAATCGTCGGCAGACCACTCGTTATCCTCGTTGGCGGAATATTTAAAGGTGACCTTGGTGTCCTTGGTCTTAGCGGCCTTGGTCACGTCGACCATGACCTGGCCGGCCATCTTGTACAGGTCATCCTCGGAAGGCATCGTATCGAGTGCGGCGACCTTCTCCTGATACTGGGTGGCGAAATCTTCGACGATCTTATTCATGGACTTGCAGGTGATGGTAACCTCGGCGGTCGCAGTGCCCTTGTCCTCATCGACCGTCACATCGCCGATCTTGTAATCAAAGCCCTCGAGATAGCTCTTGGCGTACTCCTTGGGATCGATGCCCAGTTGCTCAAACTCGTCGCCCGAAGCCTCTTCCAGACCGGAGAGGAAATCATCGCCGCCGTTCTTGATCTCGTCAAACTGGCTCGTAAGGTCGTTGGTGATGAGCTCTTCCACCGAAGGCCCTCCGCAGCCGGAAAGCAAAACCACGCACGCGACCAGGGCAGCCATCAGGGGCGCAAGCAGCAGCTTCTTTTTCATGACATTCCTCCAAACAAGCGGCGCCGCGTTCCCTGCGCAGCGCACGTCGTAACAGCAAGTCCATATTAGCGGCTCCGTCCAGACCCCTACGTCGCAAAAGCGCGGACGGCTCAATTTGACGAACGAATGGCCCGTAAAGCAAGCCCCCCTGCAATAAAATGCGCCTGCTCAGTCTATTAAAAAAGGGCAGCCGGATAACCCGACCACCCTTGCACATCCTTATGTTGCCGCAGACTACTTGCGGACGACCCTAACGATAGCGTCACCGGCGGCGACGGCAGACTCGGCCTCGACGGCGAGCTCGACGTCAGCGAACTCGGCGGTGTTGGACACGGCCATGACGACGCAGTCCTTGTAACCGGCAGCAGCAATCTTGGCGCGGTCGATCTTGAGTATGGGCTGACCAGCTTTGACGACGTCGTCGGCCTTGACGAAGCCCTCGAAGCCGTCGCCGTTCATGTTGACGGTATCGACGCCAACGTGCACCAGAACCTCGATGCCGCTATCGGACTGCAGGCCTACGGCGTGACCCATGGTGACGGTCACCTTGCCGTCGCAGGGAGCGTAGACCAGGTCGTCCTCGGGCCACACAGCGCAACCCTTGCCCAGAACCTCGCCACCAAAGACGGGGTCGGGCACGTCGGCCATCTTGATGACCTTGCCCTTGACAGGCGAGCACAGCACGTCGGCGCCAGCAGAAGCAGAGATGGAGGCCGGAGCAGCAGCTGCCGCGGGCTCAGCCTTCTTCTTAAACATGTCAAACAGACCCATATGTTTTCTCCTCTTGATTAAGCGCAACGTTATGCGCATGCCTATGGTGATTATAGTGCCAAATGATCAAATTGCTAAGGTGAGGGCTCGAATCGCAAGCCCTTCCCGGTAGTGCTCGTGGGATGAGTATCTCCTTTGCATCGCGGGTCGATAAGCTGAGTATCGCCTGCGCACGGGACGGGCAGAAGCGGGCACGCCAAACCCGACACTTCTTTTCGCGCCCACAGACCGCCGCCGCCCCGCCCCTGACACTTCCTGATACCGACCGAAACGTGCCAAAATAAACCTGTCCCTTTTTGGCAGGTTTGCCGAGTGTGGGAGTTCGGATGGATATCAAACGCAAGATCACCGAGGCGCAGGGCCTCACCCCCACCGAGCAACAGCTCGGCATCTCGGCCCTTGCCATGGGCGAGGACATCCGCGGGCTTTCCATTAAGGAATTTGCCGCACGCACCAACGTTTCGGTCGCGAGCGTGCACCGTTTTTGCAAAAAGCTCGGCCTCGAGGGCTTTAAGGACCTCAAGGTCGAGCTCATCCGCCTGGCAACCGAGGCGGGAAACCGGCGAGACGTGGACATCAACTTTCCCTTCGACGCTACGTCCACCCCTGCGCAGGTTATGGAGCGCATGGAAGGGCTCTACCAGACCACGCTGGCCGAAACGCAGGAACTACTCGACCCCACGCAGCTTGACCACGCCGCCAAGCTCATCGCAAACGCCCGACAGGTCGACATCTACACGGGCTCGCACAACCTCTATCCAGCAGGAATGTTCCGCGACCGTCTGCTCTCCGCCGGCAAAAGCGCAACGTGCCACGACGGCGCTGAGGTCCAGGTGCGTACGGCGCTCGCCTCGGGTCCCGACCATGCGGCAATCGTCATCTCCTACAGCGGCCTTGCCCCCAACCTCAAGGACATCTTGCCGATTCTCAGCAGCCGGCATGTCCCGGTCATCGTCATCGGCACGCCTTATTGCGCTCGCATTCACCCTGGCTTTGCCGCCTACCTCACGGTAAGTGACCACGAGAGTATGACGCATCGCATCACGCAGTTCGCCAGCCACATCGCCGTGCAATACGTGCTCGATTCACTCTACAGCAGCTACTTCGCCAAAGACTACGCCCGCTGCTCCGAATTCCTGGAGCGCTCGTTTCCCTACACCCGTCTGCCCGGGCTCAAGTAGCGACGAGCGCGGATTTTCGGACGCTTATCTAACGAGCGTGGATAATCTCCCACTTTGAGCCCGCACACAGGCCAAAACCGGGAGATTATCCACGCTCATTTCTGACTAGTCATTTAAGAACATCCCCAATGACTACTCCGGCAACGCCGATGTTTTGGCAACGACAGCGAAAGCCCGTCAGAGCGAGCAAGGTGCCTTGAAACGAGGCGGCATTGACCTTCTGGTCATGCCGCCGAAGCTGAAAGGCAGATTGCCGCTCTGGCGGGCTTGCAGCGTCAACTGGTTACGCGGGTTGGTAAACCCGCGTAACTACCTACTCCCGAGCTCCGTACTGCTCGTAGTAGGCGTCGATGGCGGCCTTGAGCTCGTCATCGATGACGACCTTGCCATCGATCTCGTGGTTGTAGAGGGTCTCGACGACCTCGGCCATGGAAACGATGCTCGCGACGGGGAAACCGTACTTGGCCTCGATCTCCTTCTGTGCGGTGGTCACGCCGCCCTTGCCGACCTCCATGCGGTTGAGGGACACGATCAGGCCCTTGATTTCGACGTCGGCAGCAGCCTTAACCTTGGGATAGGTCTCGTCGATGGACTTGCCGCTGGTGGTGACATCCTCGACCATGACCACGCGGTCGCCGTCCTGGGGCTCGTAGCCCAGCAGGTTGCCCTTGTCGGCGCCGTGGTCCTTGGCCTCCTTGCGGTCGCAGCAGTACTTGACCTCCTTGCCGTACAGCTCGTGGTAGGCAATTGCGGTCACGACGGCCAGCGGAATACCCTTGTAGGCCGGTCCAAACAGTACATCAAAATCATCGCCAAAGTTATCGTGGATGGCCTGGGCGTAATACTCTCCCAGCTTCTTGAGCTGATAGCCCGTCACGTAAGCGCCGGCATTCATAAAGAACGGAGACTGACGGCCGCTCTTGAGCGTAAAGCTGCCGAACTTAAGGACGTCGGACTCGACCATGAACTTGATGAACTCTTGCTTGTAAGCCTCCATGCGGGCTCCTCTCGTAATCGCGTGCGTGCCTTCCAGTTTAGCGCAGGCAGGGCGTCGATGCGGGCGCACTTTGCCGAGTCGTCAACCGGCAAAACCACCACAAAGGTGCCTGTCCCCTTTGTGGTGGTTTTGGTGCGCTACGAGGCATTGGTCAGGCGGCTCCAGAGTTCGTCAATATCGATTTGGTCGCCGCCGCTCAGATAACCGGTGTGAATAAAAGACTCACTATAGATATAGATGTCATGCGCGCTGTCGCCATCATCTTCGGTGTCGTAGGCCGAAATCACGTAACGGCTGCCGTCGAGCGCCTTAACCAGCCAATACACGGAATCGTCGATTGTGCACTTCTCCTGCACTATCGCCGCATCGCCGATTGCGCCGGTGAGCGCACGATCGCCCGTCGTATAGCCGCTCACCGAGAGCAAAATCGCCACGCTATCGTCTCCGCCGCCCGGCTCAAGTTCCTTGTACTCGGACTCCGAAAGCGGTATCGCGCTGTTCGCAAGTTCGTCCACATCATCCGAAATCTTAGAAAAGGTAAAGGCGAATAGTCCCGCGTCATCGGCGGCACCGTAGCCCACGCTCTCGCCTTGCCACTCATAGTTTTGATGCTTGAGCAGGCGCACCAGGTCGGCGCCGTCCAAGTTAATCGCAGCATAGACCGTCACGTTGGCGTTGTCGTCTACACAGGCGGCGTCCGCCGTGGTCGCCTTCTTGGCACCGCCCGCGCCGCCCAATCCGCCCGAGCAGCCAGCCAGCGCACAAGCCAGCGCACCCGCGCCTGCCACAAAGGCCGCACGGCTCATCGTCACTTCATTCATCATGTTCGTTCCTCGCTATGGTATTGGCCACGTCGCACCTAGCCGAGCGCGCGTCCAGTCTTTTCCTGCCAAAATTCGTCTATCGTCGGAGAACCGCCGCCCTGGGTAAACGTACCGGTCTTGATAGCCTCCTCGGTAATGAGATCCAAGCGGTAGTCACCGTTTTCCATCGGACTCGCCATGGCAACGTGCCGCGCCATGTTGGAACCGTATACGCACGCGATCCATGAGCCCGAAGTAATCTGCGCCCGGTCCTCGACCGGCACGGAAAAGCCCGCGATAACATCCTCGCAGCTCGAATAGCCCGAAAGTTGCAGCGTGAACATCACGGTGCTTCCGGTGCCGCCCTTGTCGAGCTTTCCGATTTCGTCCTCGCCGAGCCATTCGGTCGCGCCGTCCTTGCTGATATTGCAGACGCTGAGCACGTGTCCCGCCTCGTCCTCGTACATTTCGAGCGCGTCTTGCCAGGTATAGCCCTGCTGCGAGGCAAACTCCTGCAACTGCCAGCCCTTAAGCTCGAGGAGCGCCGCGATGCTGATGTTGCGGTGCGCATCCCAGCAATCATCCGACCACGTATCGAACGCATCCGACGAGCCGCTGTCCGCGTCGTCGGAATCGCCCGACGTCGCACCCGCGTCCATCTTGTCCTTTACCGGGCGGTCGTCGTTAAAACCCGTCGCATCCTGCGTCCGCTGTCCGCCGCACCCCACAAGCGTCAGCAGCGCCGTTCCCGCCGCCGCGACAAATGCCGTGCGCGAAAGTACCGTCTCCCTCATCATTGTTCCTTTCCCGTTCTTTATCACATTGCCGAGAAACACACCCGGCATCGATTCACACATAAGCCGCCTCACGCTATTGACGAGGCAGCTCCGTCCAGCCAAAACCGGGTTCAAAGCCATCGCGTGTACCGATCACATCGCCCGAACCGTTGACCCAGGCCTGGTCGGCCATCACCGAGACCTCGACATCGGTGCCGTCGGGTCTGACGTAATGGTTGACCCCGCGAATGGCATCGGAATACGAGGCAGCGCCCGTCCCCACGCCCGCGCTGGAAAAATTGGCGGCGCTGGCAGCCATATTCGCGGCGTGCTGACGGTCGCTGCGATCGAACCACGCCTGCTGGTAGCTGTCGAACGCCGCCTGTTGCGAGGCATGCATCTGTTGCCAGGCTGCAAACTGCTGTTGCTGCTGGGCAATGTTCATCTGCGTGCGTTGGCGTTGCTCAAGCACCATCTGTTGCTTTTGAGCTGACGCTTCGCGTGCAATCGCCGGATTGAGCCGCAGAGTCGACGCCATTGATGCAAGCGCCGTGGAGGCCGCCTCGTCCAGGCGACCTTCTGGCGCAACCAAACAGAAGCTGTCCCTGATACGCCACTGCAGCAGGTCGGCCGCGCCCAGCTCGAACGACGCTCCGTCCGGGCAACCGCCTCGACCCGTGGGCTGTTCTTGCGCGACGCCCTGTCCCGCCGCTGCCGCCGCCTGGCGCTCGCGCAGGCGCTTGCCCAAAACACCGCCGATCAGCCCACTCGAAAGGCCTGCGCCCAGCAGCGCCTCGGCCCCAGCGGCAATGCCTTTACCCATAGAGCCCGCGACGCCGACGATCGAGGCCACATAGCCCTCGACTTTGGCCGCCACCGCGAGTTCGGTGGGCACTGGGGCGTCCGCGAGCCGATATCGACGCATGCGGCACTCATAGATCACATTGCTCGGCTCCATCGAAAAGCCCTGAATCGCAAAGTCGTTTGCCGCCTCGCGCTTTACGCGGGCACGCTCGCGCTCGATATCGACCGCCGCGCTCGATGGGTACGGTTGCTCGGCCACAACCTCCGCCCGTGCGCCCAGCTGTGCCGCGCAGGCCTGAGCTAGCTCGTCGCAAGCTGCCTCCACGTGCATAAACGCCTTGTGCTCGGTTTGCGTGGGGATACGCTTGGCAACGGTACCCGCATCCACGTAACAGAGCTCGGAGTGGTACATAATCCGCTCGCCCATCGGACCCGCTGCCGTCACGCCAACCGAAATCGGGCAGTCGAAGCTACCGCTGCGCTCAAGATGCGCCTCTTCGATATGCCAGCCCCGCGGCAGCGCCACCTGCGCGAGTGCCTGCCCGCCAGAGGCATCGCATGCGGCATGAAGCTCAAGGTCACCGATGTGAGGCGTATCCGTCGTAGCCGCGTCACGAGACGACGACGCGACGCCGGCAGTCTCCACCGGCGCATCAGCCGGCGCGTCCACGCTCGGGTCGCCGCCTTCGTCCGCATCGTCATCGGCAGTCGCCCCATCTGTAGCCCCCACGGCGCCCGAGTAGCCCACAACGCCCTCAAGTCGGACGCCGCACCCCGGGCAAAATCGCACCGGCACGCCGGCGACCCGAGGCAGCTGCGCCCCACACGCCGGGCAGAATCTCAAGTCACTCATCCCGTACATCCCTAATTTCGTTAGCTGTTTTTGATCGCGGCAAGCTGCCGCCATAACTCATCGGCACTGTTAAGTCGGTACGCCGTCTTATCGAGCACGATGTTTTTGCCCTCAAGTTCTACCGATTGCTCCGAGCCATCCGTATAGATAAAGACGAGCGTTCGGCCGGCATCGCTCATCCGCTCATCCACCGCATCCCCCACGGTGCAGCCATCGAGCGCGGCAAAAGTCGATGCGACCAGTTCGGCATCGTTGGTCTCATAGACCGTCCGCGCCTCCCCGTCCTCGATAAGCTTGACCGCCACCGGAACGGCAGCGCAATCGTTGAGCGACACTTGCGCGGCAGTCTTTCCTTGAGCGCCATGGTCGCCGGCAACGTAAACTCGCATGAGTGTCACCGCCGCGGCAAAGACCACCACGGCGATAAGCGCGCCCGCAGTTTTATTAGACGCGCAACCCCGAGACGCCATAGGTGCACCCCCTCCGTTCTGCTCTGCTCAGCATCACATTCATATGCCTTTGAGCACCAAAACGGCAGGTGACAAATGTCTCATATTCATATTTTTGCAGGTAAAAAACCACCACAAAGGTGCCCGTCCCCTTTGTGGTGGTTAGCTAGTCTTGGGGTGTCCAGGACCAGAAGAAGTTGATGAGGGCTATGCGCGAGGAGGCACCGGTCTTTTTGTTGATCGAAGCGATGTGGCGATAGAGCGTGGAGCGCGAAAGGAAGAGTGCCGCCGCCACGTCCTGCACGCTGTCGTCCGAAACGACCAGCGCTTCCAGAACATCGCGCTCGCGCTTGGTGAGCCCAAAGGCGGCAACGAAGCCATCGAGCCGATCGTCAAACGAAAGCGCCGGCGCCTCCAGGGGCACCGTGTCGGCCTGGCCGGGCTCACAGCTCACGCCAAGATCGTCGGTGGCAAGCGCCAGCCCGCCGTGCGTCACCTCGCCCTCACCGTCTTGTCCAAACTGTCCTAACAGCGAAATTGCGATGCCGACAAACAGCACGAGCACGACGCTCACTGCCGCCAGCACGTTTTGACTCGAGATAATCGCCACCGCCGGAGCCGTCACGAGTATCGAGCAAACGTTGTTGATAACACGGCCCATGCACGGCCACAGATACGCCCAGCGGGCATACATCGAAATCGCGGCGAACTTCGCGGTGAAGAACACCACGAAAAAGCCCGTGCCAAGGTAAAAGATGATCGTGGCGGCAAGCGTGTTGCCGCCGTTGCCATCGGTGATAAGCACAAAGAACGAGAGCGTGGACAGCATGGCGGCGCACGTCATGATGATATTCATATACGAACGCCCACGCAGGTCATACAGGACGCCGGCGGCAAGGGCGCTCACAACCAGCAGCAAGCGCGGCCAGTCGCCCAGATCGATAGCGCCAGCAGCATGCGAGGTCGTAAGGCCGGCATTGAGGGCCGCGAACACGCCGGTGAGGCAAGCAGTCGCCACCGTCAGACGCACCGCGGCACCCTGAAAGGCCGCCTTTGCCTCGGGGTCATCGTGCCACCTGGCGCCACGCTCCGACGCATCGACCGATAGCTCGGCAATCTCGGCCTCGAACTCGGGCGCAGGCTCATCACGCAATTTAGCGCGGCGGGCACCGTGAAGCAGCCCCACCAGCGCAATCGCGCAGGCAATGAGAGCAGACTGTTGGGGAATGCCCGCAGGCACCACCATATGGTTGAGCACCTGCACCAAAATGCCCGCAGCATAGGAAACCGCCACGGCGCGCGCCAGGCAGGGCGTCTGCGCAAAACGCCGCGCAAGATTGGCATGGGCGGTCGACCCGCAATAGCCCAGCGCACAGCACGCCACCAAACCGCCGGCAATTACCACCTCAAACCGCACTGCCATAATCATCAGCAGCAACGCCGATACCAACAGCACGCCCGTAATATCGCTCGTCGCATCGATCGTCTGGGGACGGCAATAGTACAGAAATGGGCGCACGAAAAAGCCGATCACGCTCGCGCCGACAACGATGCTCTCGTAGATGACGACCTCACTCGATGGCACGAACTCGGCCATGCGCGCATCAAAGAGATACTCGCAGGCCAAAAACGTGAAGAAGAACAGCGCCAGGCACAGAATCTCCCGAATGCCCCGACGCAAATATGCGGTTGTGTCTTCCACGCCCCTCATGGTTAACCCCCGGCAGCTCAATTGTCTGGAGACCTATTTTAATAAAGAACCAATCTCAATATCGAAGCCGAGCTCGAAATGCTGCAAATTCGATCACAGCCGTCCGCATGACGCCGCGATTTTGAGCCGCATGGCCCAGAAGGGGCACGCGCGACCTCTAACTCGGCAAGGAGCGTCCCCAACTGCCACTCATTTAAGCACGTCACCAATGAGAAGCACTCATTTAAGTACGTCCCCAATGACTAGGTAAAAATGGGCCATATGTCCCAGTTGTGGAGACTCGTTGAGCCGTCTGGGTATCGTGAAAGATCGCGCACTCCCCCATCATCAAAAGTGACACACGCTACCTGTTGATGGGAGGCAGCCATGGGCTTCTTTGACAAGATGTTCGAGAAGAAAGAGTGCGCGATTTGCGGTACCGAGCTGGGACTTTTGGGAAAGACCAAGATCAGCGAAGGCTACCTGTGCAAAGAGTGTGCCGGCAAGCTCTCCCCCTACTTCCACGGCTATCGCTCCAGCACCGCGGACGATATCCGCGAGCAACTCGCCTACCGCGAGGCCAATGCCGAGCGCCTGGCGTCGTTCAACCCCACGCGCACACTCTCGGCCGGGCGCACCAACATCATGCTCGACGAAGACGCGGGCCTGCTGATCATCACTTCGCAGAGCCGCTGGCGCGACGCCAATCCCGACATCATCGAGTTCTCGCAGGTACTCGGCTGCGATATGGATATCGACGAGCACCGCACCGAAATCTATCGCGAGACAAAAGACGGCGAGCGCGAGAGCTACAATCCGCCGCGCTACGACCTGGATTACGACTTTAACCTGACCATCCACGTCAACACGCCGTACTTTACCGAGATCAACCTGCGCGTGAACGACTCCACCATCGATCAGCGCGGTTCCATCGAATACCGCGAGGCCAAGCGCCAGGCAACCGAGGTCCGCGACGCGCTGGTGCAGCTGCGTCAGGAAACGCGCGACAGCGTCGTGGCCGCTAAGGCCCCCAAGACCGCGGTCACCTGCCCCTTCTGCGGTGCAACCACCATTCCCGATGCCAGCGGGCGCTGCGAATACTGCGGCGGCGCCATCGGCGCATAGCCTCCGGCAGCGAAAGGACCGATCATGGCCTTCGAGAGCGTCAACTATCAGTGCCCCGCGTGTGGCGGCCCCCTTCACTTTGCCAGTGCCGAGCAAAAGCTCGTCTGCGACTACTGCGATTCGCGTTTTGAAGTCGAAGAAGTCGAGGCCCTCTATCGCGAGCGCCAGGACAAGGCAAATGCCAAAGCCGATGCCGCAGCCGCGGCCCCCAAGCCTGCTGTCGACGATGCCGTGCAGGAGCTGGCTCAAAACGCCGGCTACATCTGCTCGTCGTGCGGCGCCGAGCTCGTGTCCGACGGCACCGTCGCCGTCACCACCTGCCCGTACTGCGGCAACTCCGCCGTGGCACCCGGCCAGCTCTCGGGCGACTTCTCACCCGACCTGGTGATTCCGTTTAAGCTCGGGCGCGACGATGTCATGGCCGCGCTCAAAGACCACTACAAGGGTAAAATCCTGCTGCCCAAGAGCTTTGTCACCGGCAACCACATCGACGAGGTCCAAGGCGTTTACGTGCCGTTTTGGCTCTACGGCGCCCGCGTTGACGGCGAAGTGTACTTTGACGCGACCAACGAGACCGTGACCGAGGAATCCGACCGCACCGTCACGACCACCGACCACTACGACGCCTACCGTAAGGGCAATATCTCGTTTGAGCGCGTGCCCGTCGACGGATCGTCCAAGATGCCCGACGGCCACATGGACGCCATCGAGCCGTTTGACTACGACGCGCTGCGCCCGTTCTCGGTCGCCTATATGCCCGGCTACATCGCCAACCGCTATGACGAGGATTGCGAAACCTGCAAGGCGCGCGCCGAGCGCCGCATGGAGGAGAGCACGATCTCGGCCCTGCGCGAGACCGTCGTCGACGAGTACGACGACGCCACGGTCGAAAGCAAGCAGCTCGACTACACCTGGGAAGAAAACGATTATGCTCTGTTCCCCGTGTGGATGCTCTCTACCTCGTGGAACGGCAAGAGTTACCTGTTTGCCATGAACGGCCAAACCGGCCGCATGGTCGGCGAGCTTCCCTGCTCCAAGCCCAAGCTCGCTATCGCCTCGGTGCTGTTCTTTGCGATCGGATTTGTCCTTTCCCAGATTCTCTTTATGGGCGAGAACGCCTTCGATCCGGATTACCTCACCTTTGATGTCGAGGGCATCCTCATCAACATCGTCGCGCCGCTGATCATCGTGATCATCGCAGACGTGCTGCTGGTAGGCCAGCTCAAGACGGCCAACGAGGCCACCCACGCCGACTGCTACTGCGGCGAGCTCGACCTGACCGAGAAGCACGACACCTTCAGCCACACCGAGACCACCGTTGTCATGAAGGACAACAAGGACGATTAGCCATTCTGACCAATACCACCCGGCCTTTGACGAGAAAGGAAGATCACCATGGGACTCTTGAAAGCTGGATTGGGCGCTGCCGGCGGCGTCATGGCCGACCAGTGGAAGGAATTTATCTATTGCGAATCGATGCCCGCTGACGTCTTGGCCTGCAAGGGCAGCAAGCGCACCGGCGGCCGCAGCTCCAACACGCGCGGCGAGGACAACGTCATCTCCAACGGCTCCGTCATCGCCGTCAACGACGGCCAGGGCATGCTCGTGGTGCAAAACGGCAAGATCATCGAGGTCGCGCTGGAGCCCGGTGAGTTTGTCTTTGACACCGGCAGCGAGCCGAGCGTCTTTAGCGGCAACCTGGGCGACTCCATCAAGGAGACGTTCGCCAATATCGGCAGCCGCTTTACCTTTGGCGGCGACGCGGGCAAAGACCAGCGCGTCTACTTCATCAACACCAAGGAGATCATCGGCAACAAGTACGGCACCGCCTCGCCTGTGCCCTTCCGCGTGGTCGATAACAACATTGGCCTGGACGTCGACATCTCCGTGCGCTGCAACGGCGAGTATTCGTACCGCATCACCAACCCGCTGCTGTTCTACACCAACGTGTGCGGCAACGTGACCGATAGCTACACGCGCGATAAGATCGACAGCCAGCTTAAGTCCGAGCTGCTCACCGCTCTGCAGCCCGCCTTTGCCAAGATCTCGGAAATGGGCATTCGCTACAGCGCCATCCCCGGTCACACCACCGAGCTCGCCCGCGCGCTCAACGAGGTCCTCTCGGCCGACTGGCGCGACCTACGTGGCGTCGAGATCGTGAGCTTTGGCGTCAACTCCATCGCCGCCTCGCAAGAAGACGAGCAGATGATCAAGGACCTGCAGAAGGCCGCAGTCATGCGCGATCCCACCATGGCGGCCGCCAACATCGCCAGCGCCCAGAGCGACGCGATGCGCGCGGCAGCGGCCAACCCCAACGGCGCGATGGCAGGCTTTATGGGCATGGGCATGGCAGGTGGCATGGGCGGCATGAACGCTAGCCAGCTGTTTGCCGCCGGCCAGGCACAGCAGCAGGCTGCCCCGCAGCCGTCTCCGGCTCCCGCCCCCGCACCGGCACCCGCTGCCGCACCTGTGGCCGGCGCATGGACCTGCAGCTGCGGCGCCACCAACACCGGCAAGTTCTGCTCCGAGTGCGGCAGCCCCGCACCCGCCCCGGCACCGGCCAAGTGGTTCTGCCCCAACTGCGGCAGCGAAAACGGCGGCAAGTTCTGCAGCAACTGCGGAACGCCCAGGCCCTAACCCCTCTATCTGGTAATTGGCGGGGGATCCGCCACCCCCGCATTTGCTTCTATGGGTTTCGTTCGATAAAGGAGGACACCATGAAGACAACGTTCAAAAAGTCCGCGCTCGCATTCCTGACATGTATCTTGGCGCTCGCCTTTGCCCTGACGGGCTGCAGCGGCGGCGGCAAAGACCCCAAGGCCAACTTCGTCGGCAGCTGGCAGTACTCGGGTGGAACCTTGGACGGCGAAGAGCTCACCGATGAGTACATGAAGATGCTCAAGGAGTGGGGCCTCAACTGTATCCTGATCCTCGACGAAGACGGCACGGGCGTCCTCGACATGTTCCTTGAGGTCGCCGACCTGAAATGGGAGGCCAAGGACGCCACCACCGTAACGATTACCGCCGAAGATGAGTCGCACGACCTGAAGCTCAAGGACGACAAGCTCGTCCTGGAGGTGGACGGCGACAAGCTTATCTTTACGAAGTCCGACAAGGATCTGTCCGGTACGGTGAAGAAGGATCGCGAGAACGCCGAGAAGGAAGAAGAGATCGATGAGGCCGTCGAAGACGACGACGTCCAGAGCATCGAAATCTCCCCCGCCGTCACCGTCGCCGATGACGACCTGTGCACCATCACCATCACCGAGAAGTTCAAGGACGACTGGGGCGACATCGGCTTTGTCGTCAACATCACCAACAAGAGCGACAAGGACCTGACCTTCTACGCTCCTTCCGGCAAGACCAACGTCAACGGCACCATGAAGGAACCCTGGTTCTCGGCTCACCTGATGCCCGGCACCAACGCCACCGAGGAATTCACGTTCTCGAACGGCACGCTCGATAGCCTTGACGACCTCGTCAATACGACCATCGGCATCGACGCCTACCTGACCGATTCCTACGAGGACGTCGCCTCCTACAGCGCAACCATCGCGTAACGGCACGTAACATCAGCCGCGGATTGGCGGACACATCCGCGCACATGTCAGGCGGGGCCGCAGGAGATAATCCTGCGGCCCCGCCGCTTTATGCCGATGCGTAACGAGCGCTAGCGCTCCATGTTGGGAACGATGCTGCCCTCGGTCACCGCATGCACGGCAAGGCGCATGATGTTGTCGTAGCCGGTCTTGCTTAGGATCTCCGAGATGCGACGCTTGATGGTGCCCTCACTCATAAACAGCTCGGCCGCAATCTCGCGACGGCTCTTGCCCTCGCAGGCAAGGCGCAAAATCGACAGCTCGACATCGTCGAGTGCCGCCGTACCCGAAAAAATGCTCTCGGGCGGCTTGGGAAACGTGCAATAGCCCGCCAGCGTAGAGCGCATCACGGCGAACAGCTCGTCGATACCGACGTTCTTGTACACAAAGCTATCGACGCCCGCCTCGCGGGCCTGATCGACAAAGGTGATCTCGGGCATGCCGGTCATGATAATGATGCGACACTCGGGCAGCTGCTCCTTGATGCGCGCCGCCGCCACGATGCCGTTGGAATCATGTTCGGTGCATACGTCCATCAGTATCATGTCCGGGCGCTCCCTGAGCGCGACACCCAAGGCCTCGGAGGCATCGGCGATGGCGGAAACAACGGTCATATCGGGCTGGTCGCCAACGGAGCGCGCCAGACTTTCGCGCAGAATGGCCTGGTCTTCGACGATTAGCACGCGAATCATGAGCTTCTCCTTTGGGACGTGTCGTTGGCGTTAAGCGGAATGGATACCGTAAGCGTAAAGGGCGGGGCGGCGTGGACCTCTAGGCTGCCACCCAGATTTTGCGCGACATGCCTCATACCTGGGATACCCGTTCCCTCGCGATACGATACGGGGGCCGGGGAGCCGTCGTTAGAGATGGTCATGCGCGCGATGTCGCATCCGTTCGACTCCTCCTGCCACAGGTGCACATGGACCTGGTGGGCCTGCGCGTGCTTGGTGGCGTTGGTCGAGGCCTCGCGGATAATCTGCAAAAAGGTCGCCGCGACACGCGCGTCCTCGGGCAGCGCGCCCTCAACATCGATCTGCACACTCACCAGGCCAAAAGCATGGACGATATCACCCAGCTGCTCTGCAGGCTCGCTGGCACCGTCACTACGCAAATCGGCGGCAATTGAGCGTAGCAACGGGTCAATCTGCTCGAGCGACTCATCGTCCAGACGCCCCTCCTCCAAATAGCGATGAAGAATGGACAGACGCTGCCCGATTACATCGTGAACGCGGGCACGCATACGTAGGTAGGCCGCATTGTCGGCAACCTTTTTGACTTCTTCGATCTGGGCCTGGAGTTCTTTACCCGCAAGCTCAAGCAGGTGATTGGCTTGCGCCAGGCGGTCGTGGGCATGCGCATACTCCGTCACGTCCAGTCCGATAATGCGCTCAAAGAGGCGGCCCGAAACCATAACCTCGTCGTGCACAAATAGGCGAATCTCGGCGGGAGAAATCTCGATCACCGCGCGAGCCTCACCAAAACGGTCCAAGTTAATCCGCACACGGTTCCTACTGCTTTCGGGCATTTGCATGCTAAGTTTGCGCAGGTCGTTCCATGTGCTGCTCATGTCACACAGATCGGTAGGCATATGAAGTTCCACCAGGTTTTTGCGCATGCAGCGGTTCATGAGCAGCGGACGGCCCCTCGGGTCCAGATACAGGATGCCCACGGGAATCACGTTGATGGTCTCGATCGTCGAGAACGCGGTGATATCCTCCTGGCGGTTACGGACGTCCATCAAGAGCGCCGCGATGGAACGGAACAGGAAGAACGCTCCCTCTGCGATAAGGACAACGGCCCACGCCGAGCCCATGGCAAAAACCACCGGCGGTGTAACGGCGACAACAAGCAGCAGCTCGACCAGCATGACGGGGCGACGATAGCGCACCATAAGTGCCACGCCATAGGCAAAGATCGCGGCATTGAGCCACAACGCTCCGCCCATTGCCCTGGCGCAAACGTCAAGCGGCGCCACCAGATACGAGCCAGACGACGCGAATAAGATGAGCGCCGAAATCATCAGGTGAAGCACAAGACTCGCCTCGTAGGCGCAAATCACCTTACGGTTATAGGACGAGCGGCGCGATGCGATGAGCGGGACGTGAATCGTCTGCAGACACGCAGCCAGGGCAAAGACAACATCGAGCGCAACAATTTGGGGAAGAATGAGCGAAATCTGCATCGTCACTCACCCGCTCTCGGCATCAAGACGATCATGCGCAGCTGGCCGGGCTCACCCTCAAGGCGGTATGCCACGTTGCGCCCTTGCAGAGCGCTTTCGAGCTCTTGCGCAGCGGACGTCTGCGAAAGATCTGCATCATCGTTGGAAAAAAGCGTGGCGCGCAGCTCGACACTGCATCGGTCATGGTCGCCCAAGTGATACATAAGCGCCGGATGGTCGGTGGTGTAGGCAAAAAACGCAAAGTCATACACACAGTCGTACAGGGCGCTTACCGTACTGGCGTGCATCGGGCGCCGTATGGCGATAATCGAGGCGCAATCGATATCGATGGTGCGCAGGTCGCTTGCGAGCTCGTTGGCAATGAGCTGAATGCGGTCGCGATCAAAACCGCTCTCCCCGTGCTGTGCCAACGTGAGCGACCCCTTGCGTTTGCAATAGGCGACGAGCATCTTGGCGCGCTGCAGCATGCGGTAACGCTCGCGCGAAGACGCTTCGTCGGTCAACGGCGGCAGCGAGCTCAGCAGGTCGTACATCCCTTCGAACGCGCGGGCAAGCGCCTGGTCTACGTCTTGGACCAGCAAGGTCTCGGCCTCTTGGTCTGCCAAATGCGTCTTAAGGTCGTAGTCGGCGGCGAGTAGCTCGTTTTGACGCTGCAGCTCCATGCGACGATGTGCCAGTTCACGGTTAAGCTCATTGAGCTCCGACACGTCTTGGGCAAGCAGGGCCGATCCGCCCAGCAGTGGAAAGGCGCGGTACATCACATCGGGATCGGACGCCACGGCAAAGGCGTGGGCGCGGCCGTGCTCCTGGGTCCGCAACTCCTCGCGCACGCCTACCGGCATTGGCTTTGAAACTGGCGTGGCATAGACTTCCTGCAGGTCGCGCGTTAGAACTTTGAGGTCAAGCGGCAAGGTGTCGAAGATGCCGGCGATGTCGTGATACGACGGAATGACACCACAATCGAGACAGATTTCCATCGCCACCACGCACAGGACACAATAGACGAGCGAAAAGTTGAGCCTCCATGCCCAAGGCACGCGCAACGCATACGAGATGGCAAAGAATGCGCCGCCCAGCAGCACGAGCGCCGCCGTGCCCGAGAAACGCTGGATGCGAAAGGACGAGGACCGGCCCACCAGGATAAAAAAGGCCACGAAGTCAAAGGCCGTCCACACGAGGACGGCGAAATAACCCCAGCCGTACGTGTAATCGTTGCTCCAGGTGTCGATTGTGCGGTCAAAGAGAAAGACCTGCTGGTGAAAATCGTTGGTGAGCACAAATCCGATAAGCAGGATGGCCACAATCCACAGCGCAGCGCAGTAGCGGCGACCCAGACGGTGTTGCTCCAGGCCCGCAAGGCGCAGACCACATAACTGATAGAGCAGCGGAATGAGCGTCATGGGCACGTAGTACAGGTACCACAGCACGGTGGCATAGAACGGCGTGAACGACTTGTACTTGAGAATGACTTCGATCATCCACAGGGCGCAGATGGTGGCGATGGCAACAAGGCGGCGGCGCAACACATAGTCCAAACAGCGCAGATAGACCGATACGCCCCAGATTGAAAATATAATTGCGGCGACAAGCAGCGGGAGAGAGCTCGAGTGGACGAGCGCATCCACGACCTCTTCGGACACCTCGCTATAGGCGGGCACGGCATTGGAAAGCTTGGAATCGGAGGCGAACAACGCCGGCAAGACCACCAAAAGTATAAGGAACAGCGCGGTGGTGACACCGGCGATAGCAAAGACGCGATGGCGATATGCACGGTGCGTTATACCAACTAGGAATCGCGGCATAGCGAACAACCTGCCGCCCCTGGGATCCGCAACCGGCGCGGTCCGGGCGGCCGCGTGGCCGATATGTCGCTCGCGGGTACCCATAGTGCCTTTAGTGTACCGACAGATGGGTCGAAAAAGCGGGCCGCATGTCCCAAAATCCGCAGACGGCAAGGCGCCCGGTGAGCATTAACTGCTCGCCGGGCGCCTTGGTTAGGAGGCTATGAGGATGAGCACGCGAAATTCACAGCGGTCAGGCCCGCCCCCCTAAGGGCCTGAGGTGCTCAAGATTGGGAGCGACAAGCCCGACGAAGCGTACTTAGGTACGCGAGGAGGGTTGGAGCCCCAAGGTTGAGCGCCTCAGTGCCCTTAGGAAAGGTCCTCACCATTAGAAGCAATAACCTTCTTGTACCAGTCGAAGCTCTTCTTCTTGAAGCGCTTGAGGGTGCCGTTGCCGGCGTCGTCGCGATCCACATAGATAAAGCCGTAGCGCTTGGACATCTCGCCCGTGCCGGCCGAGACCAGGTCGATCGGGCCCCAGGTGGTGTAGCCCAGCAGGTCAACGCCGTCCTCGGTCACCGCATCGCGCATCGCGGCGATGTGCTGACGCAGGAAGTCGATACGGTAGTCGTCGTTGATGGAGCCATCCTCCTCGACAACATCCTTGGCGCCCAGACCGTTCTCGACCACAAACAGCGGCTTCTGATAACGGTCGTACAGGTCGTTAAGGGTGATGCGGAAGCCCAGCGGATCGATGGCCCAGCCCCACTGGCTCTCCTGCAGGTAGGGATTCTTGGCGCCGGCGAAGGCGTTGCCCTGGGTGCGCTCGACATCGGGGTTATCGGCACCGGCAGAGCAGCGGGTGCTGTAGTAGCTAAAGCTGATGAAGTCGACGGTGTTAGCGGCCAGGATCTCGCGGTCCTCGTCCGTCATACCCACATCGATTCCCAGACGCTCGAGCTTCTTGACGGCATAGGCCGGGTAGTAGCCGCGGCTCTGAACGTCGACGAAGAAATAGTTGCTCTGGTTATCGAGCTGCGCCTGGCGTACATCGCCCGGACGGCAGCTGTAGGGGTAGTAGCTACCTGCGGCGAGCATGCAGCCGATCTTGATCTCGGGGTCGATCTCGTGGGCGATCTTGGTTGCCCACGCGCTGGCGACGAGCTCATTGTGGGCGGCCAGGTACTCGACGGCCTCCTTGTTCTCGCCCTCCTCAAAGACCAGACCGGCACCCATAAACGGCAGGTGCAGGATCATATTGATCTCGTTAAAGGTAAGCCAGTACTTCACCAAGCCCTTGTAGCGGGTGAAGATCGTGGTTGCAAGGTTCTTGTAGAAGTCGATGAGCTTGCGGTTGCGCCAGCCGCCGTACTCCTTGATGAGGTGAATCGGGCAGTCGAAGTGTGTGATGGTCACGAGCGGCTCGATACCGTGCGCCTGGCACTCGCGGAATACGTCCTCGTAGAAAGCCAAGCCGGCCTCGTTGGGCTCGGTCTCGTCGCCGTTGGGGAAAATGCGGGTCCACGCCAAGCTCATGCGGAAGGTCTTAAAGCCCATCTCGGCAAAGATGGCGATGTCCTCCTTGTAATGGTGATAGAAATCGATGCCGGTCTGCGCAGGATAGTAATAGCCGTCCTCGAAGTCGAGCATCTTGCGCTGGCCGGAGACCACCGCGTAGCGCTCGGGGCCGTGCGGAGCCACGTCCACGTTGGCAAGGCCGCGGCCGTCCACGTTGTAGGCGCCCTCGCACTGGTTGGCAGCCGTCGCGCCGCCCCACAGGAAGTCATTACGGAAAGCCATGCATCAATCCTTTCGCACGCTGTTGTCATAGGCTCAGTATCCCTGCAAACAACGCGTCGCTCAACGACAACGGGGCAGGCCGATACTTCTTTTCGCGCACAGGTGCCCGGCAACCGTCCCGTCTGACACTTTTTGATACCCGCCTGCCCAAGCTGCCACAAAGGGGACAGACACCTTTGTGATGGTTTGGGCCCGTTTGTCTCGATCTGTAACAGCTAGGCCGCCAAAACCGGGCCTGGCGTTACAGATTGAGATTGTTCGGCCTGTCCCCTGCAGTTTGTCTAAATCTGTAACAGGTAGAGACGATTTAGCCCGCTAGATGTTACAGATCGAGACAGAAGATTCTAGTCCACGGTGATGTCGAGGTTCTTGCCAATGAGACCTACGTAGCCACCCTCGGCAGCTTTGGGGCTGTCAGCATGGCAGAGGACCCACTTGTCGGCCTTCCAGTAGCAGTAGCTGTCACCGGCCGCGGGCATGTCGGCCGCAGCCTCGGGGCGCGGTCCATTGGTGCCGGCGGGCAGCGCCACCATCACCTGGAAGCCGCCGTCATCGACCATGCAGGGCGTGTAGTGGAGCGTGGTGTTGAAGACTTCGACGACCGTACCCGCCGGCACGCGGAACGCCTTGACGCACGCGGTATCGAGCTTGCCGCCCTCGATCTCCCAACGATGTGCCACGAGCAGGATAAAGTCGCGTGCACCCAGGTTGAACTCGCTGGCGCGGTGATACTCCAGGCAGTTGAGTCGTGTATTGTGGCCGTTGCACCAGCCCAACTGGAAGGGACGACCGCCAAACATGAGAAAGCCGAGCGTGTCGGCACCCTCAACCTGCTCGAGCTCGGGCGCGGAGGCCACGTACTTACTGCCCTCGGGGATGGGCGTAGCGGAGAGCGCCTCGAGCATGGACGACGTGAGCTCGGACGGAACGTCATCCCAAACGTTGCCATAGGATTTGAACTCGGAATCCTCGACAGAATAGATATGCATGTTCACTCCTGTTCGTTTATGTGACAGTATGAACATTCTAGAACAAACATGAGCGATTTTGAACGCTCGTCCCGACCACTCAACAAAAAGGCGCCCCCGCATAAGCGAAGGCGCCCGTTGCGCACGTCTTGAGCGGCAAAGCCCTTACGCCTGCTGATAGTGCAAGTGCTTCTCATCGATATCGGCCAGGTCACGGTCGAGGTAACGGCGCGCGAGCCAGTTTGCCATGGGGAGGTTCTGGTCCAGGTAGTTACCGCACTCCTCGGGAGCGGCGCCGGGGACATCGCCCTCAAAGCCGGCGACAAACTCGAACAGCTCACGCACGAGCGGCAGAATCTCCTCGCTCGTCAGCTCACCAAAAACGACGAGGTAAAAGCCCGTGCGGCAGCCCATGGGGCCAAAGTAGACAATGCGGCTCGACCACTCGGCATGGTTGCGAAGGAACGTCGCGCCCAGGTGCTCGATGGTGTGGCACTCTGCCGTGTTCATGACCGGCTCCTTGTTGGGCGTGGTCAGGCGCAGGTCAAAGGTGGTGACGGCGGCGCCGGTCGCCGGATCGCGGTCGATGCGGCTCACATACACGCCGGGCTCAAGCAGCAGATGGTCAACGGAAAAGCTCGCGATGCGCTCCATAGCAGATCCTCTCGATAGTCAATTTGGGACGGGGCTCTTTTAGCTGGTTCGAATGGTCGCACCAATCATACCAGTCAAAAAAAGCCCCATCCAAAAAGACAACTTAGCCAAGGACACGGGCCATGCGCGTCTTGAACTCGGACAGGAAGCGCGGAGCGTCAACAGTCAGCGCCACGAGTGCGCTCTTGTCGGGGTCGGCCACACGGCGCTCATCGCAGATGGTGCGGCCGCGATACTCGCCGAGCAGGTCGACGCGCAGGTTACAGCCGAGCGCGCCCACGAGCGTGGGGTCAATCGCCACGGCGACGGCAAGCGGATCGTGCAGCGCGCAGCCACCAAGGTAGGGGGCGTTCATCTCGTACGAGCCAATATAGTGCTCCACCATGCTCGCAAACGCGCAACCGGCCATGGTGCCCGAGCCCGTCCAGCCGGCAATGTCGCGACGCGTGAGCACCACGCGATGCGTCACATCCAAACCCACCATAGTGAGCTTGCGGCCCGAACGCAGCACGGCGTCGGCCGCCTCGGGATCACTTGCCATGTTGGCCTCGGCGCCCGCGCTCACGTTGCCGGGCACGGTCAGGGCGCCGCCCATAACCACCACGCGGCCGATAGACATCACCGCTGCCGCATCGCGCTCCAGGGCAAGCGCCAGGTTGGAGAGCGGGCCGGTCGCTACGTAGACCAGATCGGGACCATAGGTGCGCGCGGCATCGATCAGATAATCGACCGCAGCGTTACCGTCGGCAGACGTCGCCCCCACCGGCTCGTAGGGCGACGCCGGCACGCTCGCGCCGCCGATGCCGTTCTTGCCGTGAATGAGCGCGGTGGACGCCGGCGGCGTATAGGGCTCAGTCGCCTGCAGAGGACGGTCGGCACCCAGGTACACCGGCACCTCGGGACGACCCAACAGGTCGAGCACCGCCAAGCAGTTATGCGCCGACTGGTCGACGCGCACGTTGCCAAAGCACGTGGTAATGCCGACGAGCTCCACCTCGGGGCTCGCGATGGCATAGGCAAGCGCCATCGCATCGTCCACACCCATATCCAGATCAAGGATCAGCTTCTTAATTGCCATTGTTCTACTCCGCTTCTCCGTCTTGTACTAAATCGTCTAAATCAAACACGCGCTCAACTTCGGCTCGCGTGGGAATCGACTGCTGTGCGCCCAGGCGCGACACCGTCACCGCCGCGGCGCGTGCGCCCACCGCCATGCACTCAAAGAGCGGCAGGCCCTCCAGACGAGCTGCAGCAAGCGCACCGATAAATGTATCGCCCGCGGCCGTCGTATCGACCACCGCACTCGAAAGCGCCGGCATGCGCAGCAGCTCGCCGTCATCGCCAAGCGTAACCGACCCGGCGCCGCCCAACGTGATGACCGCAGCTCCAGCACCCTTGGCGAGCAGGGCATTGAGCGCCGCGACGCAGCTCGCATCATCCGCGGGCAAGATGCCCGTCAGCACCTGGCACTCAGTCTCGTTGGGGCAGACCAGGTCGACTGCAGACCAGACCTCCGCAGGCAACTCACAGGCAGGCGCTGGATTAAAGACCGTATAGAACCCCAGCTCGTGAGCGCAAACAAGCGCCTCGGCAGTCGCCGCAAGGTCACATTCGCCCTGGGCGATAAAGACGCTTCCGGCAGCCGGGGCAATCTCGCTGGCGTCGCCGTCGAGCTCATCGGCCACCAGACGTCTCAGCGCGCGAGCAACGTCCTCGCCCGCAAGCGCATGATTGGCGCCCGGCGACAGCACGATGCGGTTGTCGCCCTCACAGCGAATGATGGTCGCCGTTCCCGTCTCTACATCATCGCGACGCGCCACAAAGTCACAGTCCACGCCAGCATCTTGGAGCCCCGCCACGAGCGACGTGCCAAATGCATCGCGCCCGACCGCGCCGATCATGCACGTGCGCGCGCCCATGTGCGCAGCTGCCACGGCCTGGTTGGCGCCCTTACCGCCGGCATTGCTGACAAATCCGCTGCCGCCGACGGTCTCGCCCGCACGCGGCATGCGCTCGCACGCCACCGAAAGGTCCATGTTCATGCTGCCGAACACCGCAACGATGCCGCAATCTGCCATGGAAACCTCCTCGTCCGCGAGCTCTGCACCCGCTGTTGGCCGTCAATCGTGCGCTCTCGCGCCTCTATAACTTTAGTTCACTTTGATGTGAACGCGCGCTTGAGCTTGCACCGGCAGCAAGCATTCACAGGAGCAGGCGGCTACAATGAAGGCGTGCTGATTATTCTCGTCATTGGATGAAGTTTTATGGAACAATTCCCGCGATCGAGCTCACGCAGCTCACGCCACGCGAGCGATCAACGAGCGCCGCACGAACGTTCGCGCGCTAACCGACAAGCCACCGAGCCGCGCCGCGCCGCAGACTCTCATCGCGTGCCCGCCAACAAGGGTGACCGCACCAACAGCGCCGCAAAAGAACAGGCGCCCACGCGCCCCAAATCTCGCTATATCCCCGCCCTCGACGGCCTGCGCACGCTTGCCGTCGTCGCAGTGGTGCTCTATCACCTCAACCTCACGTGGGCTCAGGGCGGCCTGCTCGGCGTCACGATCTTCTTTGTGCTTTCGGGCTATCTGATCACGCGCTTGCTGCTCAACGAAGTCGCTAAGACCGGCCGCATCGACCTCAAGAGCTTCTGGATTCGCCGCATCCGTCGCCTGGTCCCCGCCGTGGTAACGGTAGTGTTCGTGACCTGCGCGCTGTGCACCATCTTTAACCACGTGATGCTCACCAAGATGCGCCCCGACATCCTGCCGTCGCTGTTGTTCTTCAACAACTGGTGGCAGATTGCCCAAAACGTCTCGTACTTCAATGCTCTGGGCGACCCCTCGCCGCTCACGCACTTTTGGTCGCTTGCCATCGAGGAACAGTTCTACCTGATTTGGCCGCCACTGCTGTTTGCCATGGTATCCATGCATGTGAGCAAGCCCAACACGCGCCGCGTGGTTCTGGGCCTTGCCGCGGCATCCGCCCTCGCAATGATGGTGCTTTACAACCCTGCCGCCGACCCCAGCCGCGTGTACTACGGCACCGACACCCGCGTGTTCTCGCTGCTGCTGGGTGCCTGGATGGCCTTTATCCCCGATCGCGACCTGGCGCCGGTGCGTCTCGCTCATCGTTTGGGACTCAATCGCCTGGCTGGCGCCGCCAAGCATGGCAAGAACGCCGAGGACAAGCCTGGCAAGAAGGTCGACGAATCAGCCGATACCACCCCGGCACAGCCGAGCGCCCTCGTGCGCTTTTGGTCCTCGCCCGCATCCATCGATGTGTTGGGCGTCGTGGGTCTGGTTGGCCTTGCCGCCATGGTCGCGCTCACCAACGGCTACACCGCGTTTCAGTATCGCGGCGGCACGCTGTTATGCTCCATCCTCACGCTCATGGTCATCGCGGCCTGCGTGCAGCCCCAGGGAATGGTTGCCCGCGCGCTGTCCGCCGAGCCGCTCGTGTGGGTTGGCAAGCGCTCGTACAGTATCTATCTGTGGCACTATCCACTGCTGCTGCTTATGAACCCGGTCGCCAACATCAGCGATACGCCCTGGTGGCAGTACATCTTACAGGTACTTGTGGTGGTCGCCGTAGCCGAGTGCTCCTATCGCTTTATCGAGACTCCGTTTAGGAAGGGCGCCTTCGGCCGCACTGTCGCCGAATTCCGCGATGGCACCACCACGCCCGCCAACTGGGCACGCGCGCACGTCCCTGTCTGCGCAGCCTGCACTGTCGTGTTGGTCGTTGCACTGGGCGGCCTGATCTTTGTGCCCGAAACGTCTGCACTGAGCGGCGAGGGCGCAGAAGTTCTGAACAAGGAAGCCAAAAACACCGCGCCCACCGACCAGCAGGCGGCCGACGACACCGACAAGGACAACGACGGCTTCCCCGATGGCTCCTACGACCTGTTGATGATCGGTGACTCCGTGTCGCTGCGCGCCGTTGATTCCTTTGACGGTGTGTTCCCGCACAGCCATATCGATGCCGAAAAGGGTCGCCAGTTTGATGCGGGCCGCGCGACATTTGAGGGCTATATCCAGCAGAACCTTGCCGGCAAGATCGTGGTCTTTGCCCTGGGCACCAACGGTTTGGTAACGGACGCCCAGGTCGACGCAATCATGGCCGACGCCGGCGAGCAGCGTATTGTCGTATTTGTAAACACGCGTAGCCCGCAGCCGTGGGTCGGGTCCACGAACCAGGCCATCGCCAACGCCGCCACGCGCTACAAGAATGTACGCGTTATCGACTGGTACGGATATAGTGCCAACCGCAATGATCTGTTCGATGGCGATGGCACGCACTTGTCGAACGCGGGTGTGACCGAGTACCTCAATCTCATCCACGATGCCGTCAAGAAAGGCCTGCCCGTGCACCCCGAGGACCACGTTAACGATCCGCAGCCAGCGGCTGTCAAATCCGCTGCCGATGCACTCGTCAGCGCCCTCGCCTACAAACCGCACAAGCTAGGCACCGACAAGTAACGCGCAGCCAAATCTGCTTCCACCCGCAGCAAACAACCCAAAATCGCTCTTTTCGAGCCGACTCCGAGAGGCCGTGGGCAAAAAACAGGCCGCAGCCCATGGCGGCGGCCTGTTTAGAGTCTAATAGAGGCACTACGCGCTGTAGCCCATCGCCTGCAGAACAAACATGACGACCGTCAGCACCGTAATCACACCGATAGTCGCCCACGTGAGCACATTCCACACGCGGCCGTTGCGGTTGGCGCCCATAATGTGTCGATCAGCGGCAATAAGCACCTGGAACACCAGGACCACAGGCAAAAGCACGCCGTTGATGACCTGCGAGGTCATCATAATCTGGAACAGGTCGACGCCGGGCATGAGCACCAGCACGGCAGAGATGCCAATGATGGCCGTAATAATGCCGCGATAGACCGGGGCCTCGTCCCAGCTGCGATCGGCACCGCGCTCCCAGCCAAATGCCTCGCAGATAGCGCTGGACGTAACACCCGGCAGCACGCAGGCGGCCAAGAAGCTCGCCGCGACCAGGCCCGAGGCAAACAGCACCGTGGACCACTGGCCCGCGATAGGCTCCAATGCGCGGGCGGCATCGGCAGCGTCGCTAATCTGAATGCCCGCGGGGAACAGTACCGTACCGGTCGTTATGATAATAAAGCCGGCAATGATATCAGCGGCAATCGAGCCGCTCACGGTATCAATGCGCTGCAGCACGATATCGTCCTCACCCGCATTCTTATCGACCACGTTGTTCTGCGCCAAGAAGATCATCCACGGCGCGATGGTGGTACCGATCGTTGCGACCACAAGCGACACGTAGCTGGGGTCATTTTGGATGTTGGGCACAACCAGGTCGACCGCCACCTCGCCCCAGCTGGGACCAGCCATAAATGCAGCGACGATGTAGGTCACAAACACGCAGCTCACCAGCAGCAGAATCTTCTCGATGCGCTGGAAGCTGCCCGACATGGTAAGCATCCAAACCAGCAGGGCCACCAGCGGCACCGAGATGCTCGCCGGCACGCCAAAGAGGGCAAGGCCGCTCGCGATACCCGCAAACTCCGAGATGGTAACGGCCGTGTTGGCGATCAGCAGCGCCGCCATGGCCAGAACGCTCCTGCGCACGCCAAAGCGCTCGCGGATGAGCGAGGCCAAGCCCTTGCCTGTGACGCAGCCGCAACGCGCCGCGGTCTCCTGCGTCACGATGAGCAGCACGGTCATGACGGGAAGCATCCACAGCATCTTGTAGCCATAGCTGGCACCGGCACTGGAATACGTGGCGATGCCGCCGGCGTCATTACCCGAAAGCGCCGCCAGAAGACCAGGGCCCATGGCGCCAAAGATGGCCGCGATGGTCAGCTTTTGCTTGGTGCTCGCCTTTTGCTTCGTGTTTTGCACGCGACCACCTAACCCATGACCGACATGGTGAGCAGCACAGCGGCGATGCAGTACGCCACGCATGAGATCATGACGGCAATGACGTTCATGGCGGTACCCGACGTATTGAGGTCGTGCTCGTCACGCCAGAACAGCACCATCAGGTAAATCACGGCGCTCATGTTGCCAATCAGGCAGACGATGGCCGCAATGTTAAAGCAGCCGGTAAAGAGCTGCTCCTCAAACATGGGCGCGTCGGGGAATGCGGCGGTGCGCACCAGCTGGGCGCACAGGTAGGTCACGAGCGACAGGATCAGGCCCATGCCCGTGCTCTGGAAGAAGAACCCCAGATACGGCTTGGGCTCATCGTCATGGCCGTCGTACTCCAGGAAGTAGTTCTTGACGAACGACACCATACGCGAGGCAGCCAGCAGCACGAGCGGCATGGCGCACATGGGGAACACCACCAGATGCGCAGAGCCCAGCGCCGTCCCCAGCACTGTTGCCATGATGCATGAGGCAATGCCCCACACGACAACCCAGTACTGGCGATGCACAAACCAGCTGAGCACATTCGTCGAGTCGTCGGACGCGCTATCGCCCGAACCGACGCCTGCGATCTGCAGGTCCTCCTGGTGCTCCTCGGCGATAACGTCCATGGCGTCGTCAAAGGTCACGATACCCAAAATATGACGGTTCTCGTCGCAAACGGGGATGGCGACCAAGTCGTACTTGGTCATCTCGTCCGTTACGTCTTCCTGGTCATCGTCGGGCGACACATAAACCAGGTCGCGATAGGCCAGCTGGCCCAGCGTGGCATCGCGGTCGGCCACGATGAGCGTGCGCAGCGAAAGGACGCCGGTGAGCATGCCGCTCGGATCCTCGGTATAGACGTAATAGACGCTTTCGAAATCCTCATCAAGCTTGCGAATCGCCTCGATGGCGTCACCGACCGTCGCCGTGGCGGGCAGGGAGACAAACTCCGAGGTCATGATGCGGCCGGCGGTGTTGTCCTCATAGCCCAGCAGGTTACGAATCGCCTTCTCCTCCTGAACGCCCATCAGGCGCAAAAGCTTCTCGGCCTTCTCGTAATCGAGCTCGTCGATCAGGTCGGCGGCGTCGTCCGGGTCCATCATGGCCAACATCGACGATGCGTCGGTGTCGGACAGACCCTCGAGCATCTCGGTCATAAGCTCGTCGTCATCGAACTCCGAGATGGCCTCGGCGGCCTGGGCGGTGTCGAGCTGCGCGAACACCTGCGCGCGCAGACGCGGGTCGAGCTGCTCGATAATGTCGGCAATGTCGGCAGGGTGCAGCTCGCCAAGCGTCTTGTGCGACACCGAAAGCTGGATGTTCTTAGTCGAACGGTCGAGCAGGTCCATGTAGGACCAGGCGATGATGTCCTCGCCGAGCGGTTTGCCCAGGTGCTTCATAAAGCTCTCGACGACATGCTCGAGGGCGGGGCTGATCGCGCGCAGCAGACCACGGGCGCCAACTTCGGCACCCAGCAGACGCAGCTGATTTTCGCCCGACATGGAAAACTTGATGTCGTTGACGCGCACGACCTTCATGCCCTGCGTGTCGACAATCTGCTTGTTGAGCACGTCGCGCGCGAGCAAAAGTTCGGTCGGCTGCAGGTACGAAAAACGGATTTCGGTGGCCGGCGACTTAAGGTGTACGCCCGTCTCGTCGATACGGTCGACCCATTTGCGCCAGCTGATCATAAACGGCGTCTTGCCGGGTCCGCGGAACGCGAGCGACGTTACGTGCGGAAAAACTTCGCCGGTAGCAATGCCAAAATCGTTCACAACGCCGAGCTTTTCGCCATCGACGTCCAAGACCGGCAATTTGAGCATCTCACTCAGATAATTCACTGGTGCTCCCCATCATTATCCCTTCGAACTGCGGCCATGCCGGCACGCCGTCCGTGGACTTTTAGATATGTATACGCATGCGCGGGCGGCACGCCGCTCGGCGCTCACACCCCGTACATGCGCAAGAAGCACCTGCATGGGGTCATCGACTGTATGGTCGAGGTTTGGATTTCACCTGCAACCTTTCTCTTGACCCTTGTTATCCGCAGTAACTATAGCATCAGCATCGCGCCGTGGCGCCAAATTTATGCTCCAAACATCGCAGGCATACCAAACGCTGACGCATCCGTGACATAGTCATTGGGGACGTTCTTACATGACTAGTCTGTGGTGTCGTCATCTTCGGCGAGCTGGGGGAACACGGCGTTTTTGGGCATGGCGGCCTTCGTCAGCGAGGTGAGCTTTTTGCTCAGCGATGTATCCGTCTTGACCAGATCGCTCAATGTCACGATTTTGTAGCCGTCGGCAATAAGCCCGTCGATAATCTGCGGCAGCGCCTCGAGCGTCTGCTCGGCGCATTCATCGTTATCGGTCAGCAACACAATGTTGCCCGGCGTCACCGAATCGAGCACCGTCGAGACCTGCTCGTCGGCACCGTTGAGCAGCCAGTCGCCCGAATCGATATTCCACGAGACCACGGCAGACACCAGGTCCATCGCATCAATCCAGTTTTGCTCGTCAAAGGCTGCGTAGGGAGCACGCAAAAGCATCGTCGACGTTCCGGTCGCGGACTTGATCGCCTCGGTGCCCTTCGAAACCTGTTCGCGCACCGCATCGCGATCCTTGCCCTTGAGCGATTCGTCGCTGTAACTGTTGGAGCCGACCTCGCAGCCGGCATCGACAATCGCCTTGGCCGTGGCGGGCGAGGCCTCGGCCGCATCGCCCAACAGGAAGAACGTCGCGGTGACGCCCTTTTCCTTGAGCACCTGCAAGATCTGCTTGGTCGCGCCGCTCGGGCCCTCGTCAAATGTCAGCGCAACGTACTTTTCGTTGCCCTTGGGCGCCACGCTCGCGCACTCGACCACGCAATCGGTGGCGGGCACGACCTCGCCGCGGTCCTGCGTCTTGCCCGATTGCTCGCCGACCCACACCTCAGAGCGACCCTGGATACCCCACGTCTTGACATACTCGATGGCACCCGTGCCCTCGACCTTAAGCTTGGGCTCGATAACCGTCGCCTGGACCTCATGCTTCTCATACGTGTCGCGACCGTCTTTGACCGTCACCTTCTCGCCGCCCGTAAGCTCGCGGCTTTTCCACTTGCCCTGTTTTACGCGCTTGCCGTCCACTTTTACCGACAGCTTTTCGCCGCCATGGCGAGTAAGCACGCTGTCGTCAACGGCCAGCAAGTCCCCGGCGTCGTAGGTATCGGTCAACTCCTGGTCGTCGATGAGATTTTGCAGCGTAGAGCCGACGCGCACCGCAGTCTCCTGGCCGTTGAGGACGACATCCACGCTGCGGTTGACGTAGCCCACGACGGCAGCGATAAACAGCACGAGCGCGCAACCCACGGCGATGAGCGCATAGGGCAGGCGAGACGGACGGCGGGGCGTGCGGCCGTTGCCGATGCGAGCGCTGCGGTCGCTAAAGCCGCGGCTATGGTTGAGATACATCGCGCCGGGCTTACGGTGACGCTTGCGCTGACCGCTGGGCAGCTGCCCCAGATCGCGGCGCGCCGTCGGACGCGAGCCCGAGCGTCCGTGTGAATATGATCCGTTTTGGCGCATGTGCCCTCCCCCATAAACGCAGCAAGCCGGAGCAACAGGTCTCCGGCTTGCCTCCCATCATTTGGTACGTCGCTATTTGCTAGCTTTCGACGAGCCACCGCTCGCCTTTTGATATTCGTCCTTAAAGGCCTTGAACATACCACGCGTCTTGCCGAGCTGCTTGCCCAGTGCACGGCTGCCCTTGTCCACGGCGACCGATCCCTTGTCATCGAGCACCTTAGCGCCCTTCTTGACCTTATCGCCCACCACGACGCTTGCCTCGGCAGCCTTTGCGGCGGCGCCGCCCGAATACCCGAGCGACTTGACCTCGTCCGAAACGATCATTGCGCCGTCCGCATAGCCGCGCAGCATCGTCGGCGGCATCTGCGTATCGCCCACCAGCACACTCGAGGCAGTGCCGGCGGTCACGTAGAACGTCTGCACGATGCCCGAACGCGGCTTGAACTCCACATCCGAGCAATAGCCCACGACATCGCCCGACTCCGTGCGCACGTCCATGCCAACCCAGATAATGCAATCGTCCAGGTTGATGTCGAGGCGCTTGGCCGCAGCGGCATCGTAGGTGCCCTTGACGTCGTCAACCGCGATGGCGCCCTCGTAGACGCCAATGGCATCGAGCGCCACAAATCGGTCGGGGCGCTCGATCATGCCCGCGATATCGGACTGGCGCACCATAAAGCCCACCACGCGCGTACCGCCCGGGGTAAAGACCGGAAAGTGAATCTTGCCGAGCTTTTTAGGGCTGCGCGGCGTGCCGTCTTTTTTGGTGCGCTTATCCTCGGTAGGCTTGCGATAGATCTTGGCGCCGACAAAATCCCCGGCGCGCATTATGCCTCGGTCGAAGGCTCCGCGGCCTCGGCGTCGGCCTCGACGGCGTTCTCGACCACGACATCGGCGGCGGGCGTCACGTTACCGCCCGAGATGGCGTCGTTGAGCTGCTCGCGCAGCTGGTCCATGCGCTCGCGGGCAAGGTCAACCTTGGCACGCAGGTCATCGGTCTTGGCGTCGACCATCGGGCCAAAATCGTTGACCGCAGCGCGGGCCTCCTCGGCACCGTGCTCGTAGGTGTCGCGCATGTTATCCCAGGCGTCGTTGGCGATATCGGCAGCCATGGCGCGGGTCTCGGCGCCCGAGCGCGGAGCCAGGGCAACGCCGATGATGGCGCCGGCGGCGGCACCGAAGAGCGCACCCGAGATAAAGTTGAAAGTCTTACCCATGTTCATTCCTCTCCTGCGGGCACCTCGGCGCCCACCGTTTGAATGCTGTCCATTATACCCGCAGCACAGCGCTTGCCGTCTTGCTCATCTGCGTACGGTAAAGGCGCAGGTACATGATGGTGATAAGCGGGTGAGCCTACTCCTGCGGCATGGCAGGCATGGCCACTGTAGCGCCCGGGTCCTCGCCGGCGCCGTCAACGAGCGGCAGCGCTCCCTCGCGCGCGGGGGCCACCGGAGCCGTCGCCGCGCCACCGTAGACGGCAGCGGGGGCCTCGTGGCTTTCGGCAGTCGCGCCCTCGGTATCGATTGCCTCCTGCGGCTCGTCGTCAAAGCTCGGGACGCCCTGGGGCTCCGCGGGCTCGGCCTCGACGGTCTCCTCGGCAGGGGCATCGTTGACAGACTCGGCGGCAGCCTCGGCAGGCGCCTCGCCCTCGGTCGTGTCCCCGGCCTCGCCTTCGGCGTTCGCGGCGGCGACGGCCTCGTGCGGGTCCTTGCCCTCGGCCTCGGCACGCATGCCCAGTACCAGGTTGCGCAGGCCCGCGACCGTACCGTCCACGTCGGGAGCGGGCTGATCGGCATGCAGATATGCCCAATCCATCATAAAGGTCGCCGAAGACAGCGCACCGATGGCCAGCGCGTCGTCGGGACACGAAAGCTCGACCTCAAAGACACGCTCATCGTGCTCACTCACGCGAGTGCGGCCGCACGAAATGCTGCCAGCGAGACCGGTCTCGTTCATGAGCTCGACCGTCACGTGCTCCAGCAGATGGCAAAGCTCGGTCTGGCCCATGCAGTCCTGGAATTCGCGACCGGAATCGCCCAGGCACAGGTGCTTGGCAATCGCGGGCACCAGGTAGTACACGCGCGCCGTAGCCTCGATGTCCTCCGAGGTCATGAGCGGCATGCCGGGGTTCACCAGCACATGCGCGCAGATCTTGTCCTCGCTGACGGTGACCTTAAGGATGTTGAACAGGCCTGCCATAACTCTCCCCTACTCTTCCTCGCCCTACTCGTCGCCATCGTGCGGGTCCGCAGAACCCGCGTCCGACGCCGCCGGCTTATCTGCCGAGGACTCGGAATCCTTCTTATCGGTTTCGGCCGGAGCGATCACGCGAATGAGCGAGATGCGCTGGCCACGCATCGACTGCACCTTAAACTTGTACCCCGCAACCTCAAACACCTCTCCGATGTCGGGCACCGAGTCGCAAAGCTCCAAAATCCAGCCGGCGATGGTCTCATAATCATCGCTTTCCTCGAGCGGCCAACCAAGCTCAATCGCGTCATCGCACGAAAAACGCCCATCGACGAGCCACTCGCGGCGCGAAAGGCGCGTGAGGTACTTGTTGTCGGGGTCGAACTCGTCCTCGATCTCACCCACGATCTCCTCGACGATGTCCTCGATGGTGATGATGCCGGCCGTGCCACCGTACTCGTCCACGACCACTACGATCTGGTCGTGCGAGGTCTGCATCTCGGACAGCAGCGGCAGGATGTCCTTGGTGTCGGGCACAAAGGTGGCGTCGCGCAAAAAGTCGGCGATGGGCTGGTCGCCCTTGCCGTCGAGCGAAGGCTGGATCAGGTCCTTGATGTGCGCGATGCCGGCGACGTTGTCGGGATCCTCGTGATAGACGGGGATGCGGCTAAAGCCGGTCTGGCGCATGGCGGACAGCACGTCGGCGACCGTTTCGTCGTCCTCGCACATGGTGGTGTCCACGCGCGGCACCATGACCTCGCGGGCAACGGTGTCTCCCAGGTCGAAGATCTCGTGGATCATGCGCTTTTCCTCGTCGAGCAGATCGTCCTGCTCCGAGACCATGTATTTGATCTCTTCCTCCGAGACGTTTTGGCGGTCGTCGGCGCTCTTGATGCGCAGGATGCGGGCCAGGCCGTCGGAGCAGGCACCGGTCAGCCACACGAGCGGGCGGGCGATCTTTTGGAACACGGAGAGCGGTCCCACGACCTGCTTGGACACGCCCTCGGCGTTAGCGAGCCCGATGCGCTTGGGCACGAGCTCGCCGATCACGATGGACACGAAGGCGACGGCGACGGTGATGATGACCGGCGCCAGGCCGCGCGCGATGGCGGAGAGCGGCGCGATGCCAAAGCTCATGAGCCACGTGGCAAGCGGGTCGGACAGGCTCGTCGAGGCGACGGCGGACGAGGCAAAGCCCACGAGCGTGATGGCGACCTGGATGGTGGCGAGCAGCTGGTCGGAATCGGCGGCCAGCTTAATGGCGCGCTCGGCGCGTTTGTCGCCTTCCTCGGCCTCGTGCTCCAGCACAGCGCGCTTTGCCGTGGTGAGCGCCATCTCGGACATAGAGAAGTAGCCGTTGATGAGGGTCAAAACGAGGGTGGTGATAAGGGAGATGGTTATGTCCATCGGGAGTTTCTCGAACCTCCAAGATTCGGGCGTCAGGGTAAAACGTTGATGACGGATACGGCAATTGCGCCGGCGCCCAAGCGAGGACGCGGGCGCGCAGGCATGGTCGCTAGATTACGAAGAGGATCACCGCCATGAACTGGAAGATGCTGCCGGCGAGCACCCACAGGTGAAACACGCTGTGCAGATAGCGCACGTTTTTGGCGATATAGAACGGCACGCCCGCGGTGTAGCACACGCCGCCGACGGCAAGCAGGGCAAGTGCCACGGGGTTGAGCAGCGACACGAGCTCGGGCAGCTTAAAGACAACGAGCCAGCCCATCAGCAGGTAGACCAGGCCACTTACCCAGTGCGGTTGACGCTCACGCATAAAGCACTCGAGGGCGATGCCGATAATGGCGATGGCCCATACGGCAAAGAACAGCGCAGGACCGCCATCGTTTGCGAGCGTGATGAGGCAAAACGGCGTATAGCTGCCGGCTATGAGCAGGTAGATGCAGCTGTGGTCGATGATGCGAAACACGCGCTTGGCGCGCGCGGGCTGAATCGCGTGGTAGAGCGTGGAGGCAAGGTATTCGAGGATAATGCTGACGCCATAGACAATCGCCGCGGCCATGTGGGCCGGGCCTCCGCCGCGCAGGGCGGCGAATACGATCAGGAGCACCAGACCCGCGATACCCAGCAGGCAGCCGACACCATGGGTGACGGAGTTCATGATCTCCTCGCCCACCGTGTAGTGTGGAACGGCCGCGGTCTTGGGTCGCGGCTTAGAACTGTCGCTCGAATCGGACATGCCGGTTACATCCTCCAACGTAAAGAGTTCTCAACACTATATCAAAGCGTCTGGGTACGTGCGAAATTTGCACCATATGTGACCCTTTGTTTACCCATTCTTTGCTTGTTGACGCATCAACGGCGAACGTCCATAATGCGCTTGCATTAAATGTTGATGTATTAACATCTTATAGGAGAATACCGCATGGCTCAAAACGCACGTTCCCATCGAAAGCTCAAGATAGCCGGCATCGTTGCACTGGTGGTTGTCGTTGCGCTGCTCGGATTTGCCGGCAACTTTCTGTTTGACTTCGCGCTGAATCCCCAAGCGCCGTACACCATGAAGATGATGCAGGATAGCAAGAACGACAAAGAAGGCGAGCAGCCGGATGCCGAGGAAACCGAGGCGCGGGCGTGGTTTAAAGAAAACCGCAAGAGCAGCAGCCTCACCGCAGATGACGGAACCGAGCTCGCCGCTTGGTATTTTGCCGCCTCGGAGAACACCCACGATTACGCCGTCTGCCTGCATGGATATACCAACGAGCCCATCGGCATGGCCCGATACGCCAAGCGCTTCCACGACCGCGGCATGAACGTGCTCGCGCCTGCCGCCCGCGCCCACGAGCGCTCCGGCGGCGACTATATCGGCATGGGCTGGCCCGAGCGGCTCGATGTCGTTGCATGGATTGGGCGGATCGTTCAGGCTGACCCCGAGGCGCGCATCCTGGTCTTTGGCGAGTCGATGGGTGCAGCAACTGCCATGAACGTCGCGGGGGAATCTCTACCCGCAAACGTAAAATGCATTATCGAGGACTGTGGTTATACGAGTGTTTGGGACGAGTTTTCCCTGCAGCTCAAGGACGTGTTCGGCCTGCCCAGCTTTCCCTTGCTCGATGTAGCAAACTTGGTGTGCAACGTGCGCGCGGGCTACGACTTTCATAAGGCGAGCAGTGTGGAGCAACTCAAACACGCGACGGTTCCCATGCTGTTTATCCACGGCGACCAGGACACCTTTGTGCCGTACGACATGCTCGACCAAAACTACGACGCGTGCGCCAGCAAGGTCAAGCAAAAGCTCACCATCCATGGCGCCACCCACGCCAAGAGTGCGCAAGTTGACCCCGAGCTCTACTGGAACACAGTCAACGATTTCCTCGACGAGTATTTTTAGGTAAAAAGCAACGTCTGGGGCTTTATCTGACCCCCTATTTTCGGAAGTATGCGGCAAAATCTGGAACTGCCGACCAGACCGCAGTTTTACCAACAATTTATCAGGGGTTTTGTTGCCAAAAAATGTCGTGTGCTCGGCGATCTCGAAATTTGCCGCATACTTCCGAAAAGCCGCCCGTGGACACTGTGCTCACGGGCGGCTTTTGCTAACGTTGCGCTACAAAAGCGCTTGATTTGTCCAATAGAAAGGCGCTACTTGACCTCGATGAGCTCGTACTCGCTCGTGCCCAGGCCGATCTTCTCGGCATGCGCGATGCACGCGCGCCAGTCGGTGTCGGGATGCGTGATGCAGAAGGGGTCCTTGGCCTGCTCGCCCTCCAGATGCTCGTGGTTATGCTCCATCTTGACCGCGCTATCGGTGAGCTCGGTGTTGGGAAGCGGCTCGGACGCCATGACGGCATCGGCACAGGCCTGGTCGATGGCGACCGGGTCGAAGCTCGCGAACATGCCGATATCGTTGACGATGGGCGTGTCGTTTTCGGGATGGCAATCGCAGTTGGGGCTGATATCCATGGCGAGCGAGATATGGAAGCTCGGGCGGCCGTCGACGACGGCCTTGGTGTACTCGGCAATCTTACAGTTGAGCACGTCGGCCGCGGCGTCATAGCCGGGCTTGATGGCGTCCTGGTTGCACACGCCGATGCAGCGGCCGCAACCCACGCAGCGATCGTGGTCGATGGCGGCCACGTGGACCGTGCGGGTGTTACCGTTGGCAAGCTCGCGCTCGCGGGTGTCGTCAAACGAGATAGCGTTGTGCGCACAGACCTTTTCGCAGGCACGGCAGCCAACACAGTGCTCGGTCGCGACGTTCGGCTTGCCGGCGGCATGCTGCTCCATCTTGCCGGCACGGCTGCCGCCTCCCATGCCCAGGTTCTTCATGGCACCGCCAAAACCGGCCTGCTCATGGCCCTTAAAGTGGGTGAGGCTGATCACGATATCGGCGTCCATGAGAGCCTGACCGATCTTGGCCTCGCGCACGTACTCGCCGCCCTCGACCGGGACGAGTGCCTCGTCGGTGCCCTTGAGGCCGTCGGCGATGATGATCTGGCAGCCCGTGGCATACGGGGTAAAACCGTTCTGGTAGGCGGTGTCGATGTGCTCGAGCGCGTTTTTGCGGCTACCCACATAGAGCGTGTTGCAGTCGGTGAGGAAGGGCTTGCCACCCAGCTCCTTCACGACATCCGCGACGGCGCGGGCGTAGTTGGGGCGCAGAAAGCTCAGATTGCCCAGCTCGCCAAAGTGAATCTTGATGGCGACAAACTTGTTCTCAAAGTCGATCTGCTCGATACCGGCATGACGGATGAGGCGCTTGAGCTTGTCGAGCTGGCTCTCGCGAGCATGCGTGCGCAGGTTGGTGAAGTACACCTTGGCGGGTGCTGCGGGTGCAGTTGCGGTCATAGTTATATCCCCTCGGTCTATATGGCGTTACAGACATAGAGGATGGTACCCGTTGAAGTAGGGTCAAAGTCAAGCGCGAAACCTAGTCGTTGGGGACGTCCCTTTCCTGCCGGGCGGCGAAAGAATGTCCCCAGCGACTAGTCTTTTAGAAACGTCCCCGATGACTACTCCTGCACTTTGAGGGCCTCGGCCAGGCTCACGCGCTTGATGGAGCGCGTGTGTAGCAGCGCCACGACCAGGTAGGTCGCAAAGCCAATGCCGACGCATGCAACCATGGACCAAGCGGGCACGTAGATCTCGATATTGCCGTTGTAGGCGAGCAGCATCGAGCGGAAGATGGCCGTGAGCGAGCCAATAATGACCGGCAGGCTCAGCACGAGCGACGCCACCACACACAGCGTGATCGAGCGGATGTACAGATGCGAGATCTCGCTATCGCGATAGCCAAAGACTTTCATGTAGCTGATCGACCGGGCACTGTGGTCGATCACAGCCTTGGTCAGCAGGTACATAAACAGCAGGAAGATAAACACCGCGAGCCCGACCATCATGCCGATCATTTTGCTCATCATGCCGATGAACTGGTCGCCCACGGCGCGCATGTCGTCGGGCGTGGTGTCGCCGGCAAAGTAACGAGCATCGAGATCGAGCTTCTCGTCGCTCACATAGCCGTTAAAGTAGGCGGCGTCGTTGTCGAACAGCTCGTTAAAGTCGTCGATACTCATATAGATATTCATGTCCGACTTGGAGCCCCAGGCACAGTCCTTGCCCGCGTACTCAAGGGAATAATGCTCGCCCTCGTACTTGTCGCCGAGCGTGACCTTCTGACCCTCGCTCCAGCCAAACTTATCGAGCAGACCGCCGCCAAAGACGATGCGCCCATCGCCGACGTTGAGGTCTTTCCAATAGCGCGAATCGGATGAAATGCCATAGACGGAAATCGTCTCCTGCCCATTTCCATCGCCGCGGTCGTATTGCAGCTGGTAGACGGCGTATTTCTCGGCTTGCGCGATTGCGCCCGCGCCGTTGTCGGTCGTATTGACCGGGTGAATATCGTCGTTGTCATTGTCAATCTTGGAGGCTTTGTCGATCAGGTCGATAGCCTCATCACGGTCGCAGCCGAGGGCATCGGCAAGATCGTCAAGGCGCGCGTAGAGCGCATCCTTCTTGTCCTGGACCCTGGCGAGCGCGTCCTGCGCCGCGGCCAGGCTCTCGGCAGACGGAGATGCCGTCGCGGCATCGGCTGCCGTCTGCGCCGCATCGGCCGCGTCGTCAAGCTCGTCATCGGCATCCTGGGCGGCGGAAAGCAGTGCACCGTCAACCGACTGCAAGCGCTCGAGTGCCGACCACTGCTCGCGCTCCTCGGCAGTGCCCTCGAGCTCCAGCGGCGCCTTGAGCGTGTACTGGTGCTCGGCGACCAGACTCGTCTCGAGGTTGTCGGCGTAGTGCGTCATCGTGGGCAGAATCGCCAGGCCAAAGAGCAGCAGCAGCGAGGCAAACGCAATGCCCACGAAGAGCGTGGCAAAGTTGCCCAGGTTGCGCAGGAAGATACGCAAGCGGAAGCGGGAAACAAAGCCCATGCGCTCCGGCAGCTGCAGGCCGCGCTTGGTGCCCGATTTGCCGCTCGCCTCGTGACGAAGGAACTGCAACGGCGTCTTGCCCATTTTGCGAAGCAGACCCACCAGCGTGATGAGGATGAGCGCGGCGGCGGGAACCACGGCGCACTTCACAAAGATCTCCCAGCTCCAGTACACCTGGAAGGGCGGCAGGCTGTACGAACCGTAATAGAGGCCTCGCATGGGCTCGGTAAAGAACGCAATGCCGAGCGCGGTGCCCAAAAGCGCCGCGAGCACGCCCACGATGGCGGGAAGCGCCAGGTAGTGCAGGACGATCTCGCGACGGCGATAGCCGCTGGCGAGCAGTGTGCCGATGATGGCGCTCTCCTCCTCGATGGTGGCGTCAGTGAGCACCACAAAGACAAACGCCATGATCACGATGATGATGTCGAGCAGCGTCATCCACATCATGGAGTCGCCGTCTACGTCGTCGCGCGCATAGCCAATGCCCTGGTTGGAATCGGCGTCGATGAGGTCATCCACGCGCGCATCGGCGTCGGTCAGTGCCTCGACCATATCTTGCTCGGCGTCGATGCGATCCGCGGTGGGGAGGTCGCGATCGGCAAAGGCGAAGGAGTAGGTGTAGGCGGGTGCGCCACCGGCATCCTCGAGCGCGGCAAAGCCGGCATCGGTGACCTCGGCCACGCCGTACGTGATGGTGTTCACCGTAAAGTCGGAGTTGTTGAGGAACAGCGCCTGGCTATCGGGTTGAGTCATGATGCCGCAGATGGTGTAGGTGCGACCCTCGAGCTCGACCTTATCGCCCACGGCGAGATCGTTGTTGGTGGCGAAGACACGGTCGATTGCCACCTCATCGTCCGTCTTGGGCTCCTTGCCCTCACAGTAGGACGCGATATCGACCTTGGTGCGGTGCGCATAGGTGCGCAGCGTGCGCTTGGTGCCGTCGTCGCCGGACGCCTTTTTGATGATGGCGTCGATGGAGAAGTTCTTGTAGAGCGTGACGCCGCCGACGTCGCCGGCTGCACCCTCGGCTGCCTTGAGCTGGTCTTTGGTGGCCTCGAAAGAGGTGGTCACGCGGCCGTCCTCAATCGTGTACGCATCGCGCATGTCGTCGATAAGGCAACCGATGGAATGCGCTGCGAGCAAAAAGCCCGATGTAAGGGCGATGCTTCCGCACATAAGCAAAAAGATGCCCAGATACTTGCCGATATTGCGGCGCAGCTCGCGCGGGAGACGTTTTGCGAGAGGTGTCATGGCGCCGCCTACCAATCGAGCTCGGTGGCCGCGACGGGCGACTCGTTGAGCTCATCCTCGACGATGCGCCCGTCGCGCAGGCGCAGCACGCGATTGGCCATGCGCGCGATGGCGGCATTGTGGGTGACAATGATGATGGTGCAGCCGTAGGTGCGGTTGACATCCTCCATGAGCTGCAAGATTTCCTTGGACGTCTTGTAGTCGAGCGCGCCCGTGGGCTCGTCGCACAGCAGCAGGCCCGGGTTTTTGACGAGCGCGCGGCCGATGGCACAGCGCTGCTGTTGGCCGCCCGAGACCTGGCGCGGGAACTTGTTGCGGTGCTCGTAGAGGCCCAGCGAACGCAGCAGGTCGTCGACATTGAGCGGGTTTTTGGACAGGTGCGCCGTGACCTCGATGTTCTCCTTGATGGTGAGATCGGGCACCAGGTTGTAGAACTGGAAGACAAAGCCCAGCTCACGGCGGCGATACTCGCCCAGATCGGTAGGCTTAAGCACCGTGAGGTCGCAGCCGTCCACCAGAATAGAGCCGGCGTCGGCATCCTCCAGGCCGCCGATCAGGTTAAGAAAGGTCGACTTACCCGAGCCCGAGGGCCCCAGCATGACGCAGATCTCTCCGCGGTTGATGGACGTGTCGATGCCGTCGAGTACCGTCAGGCGCGCATCACCGTCGCCGTAGTGCTTTTTGAGATCCTTAACCTGGACGTAGGCTTTCTGCGTTGCCATGGTATCCCCCATTGTTAGCCTCATACTACTTTATAAGCGTAATAGTAAACCTTGGCGAACTATTTTGGAGCGAGGCCGGGGATTTATTTCAGACCAGTCATTGGGGGAGTTCTTAAATGACGACTAGTCATTGGGGACGTTCTTGAATGACCAGTCGTTTAAGAATGTCCCCAATGACCAATGACTAGGTGGCTAGACGCGGAATTTGGCGCGTGCGAGGGCGAGGCCTGCGGCGGCGATGGCCACGGCAAAGAGCACCGTGACGCCTAGGTCGCAGGCGATGTCGCCCAACACGGTGAAATCCGATGCTACTCATTGGGGACAGACTTAAATGAGTGCCTCGCCACCCAACAGCTGGGGACGTTCCTTTTCTGCCGGCAGATAGGGACAGTCCTTGCCAACGCGGCCGGCGAGCCGGCGAATCGGCAAAGACTGTCCCCGATGACTAGTCGTTTAAGAACGTCCCCGATGACTAGGTGGCTAGGCGCGGGTTTTGGCGCGTGCGAGGGCCAGGCCTGCGGCGGCGATGGCGACGGCGAAGAGCACCGTGACGCCCAGGTCGCAGGCGATGTCCCCCAGCACGGCGGACGTCAGGTCCGCGGCGAGCGCCTTGCTGATCGCGTCGTTCACCCAAAACGTCGGCACAAAATGCGCAACGGTCTGCACGGCCGAGCCCATGAGCGACAGCGGCATCCAGGCGCCGCCCAAAAACGTCATGAGCATGCCGAGCAGGTTGCCCACGCCGTTGAGCAGCTCCTCGCGCGCACCCAGGCTCGAAAGGGCAAAGCCAACGGCCAGAGGCGTGCACGCAAGGGCAAACGTCGCCGCCAGCGCCAGGCACACACGGCCCACGCCGACCTCGGCGACCGCGCCGGCAAAGCCCACGACGCCCATCATGCTCGACACAAACCAGATGCAGACGGTGAGTACGGCGGCGGCCGCAAACACGGCAAGCGAACGCTGGCGCTCGGAGATTGGGCCGGCATCCATACGACGCACGCGCTCGGGCTCGTTCATGCCCGAGAACACCAGCCCCACCGACACGATGACCGACGATATAATCGCGTACGCGCCAAAGTTGAAGTACGACTCGAGCGTGGCGGCGGCAGTCGAGTCAACCTTGACCTGCTCGATCTCGACCTTGGCACGCTCCGCGGCCGCATGATCGGCAGCCTTGGCGACGTCACCGTTGGAGGCAGTGGGCTCAAGCGCGGCCGCAGCGCCCGCGAGCGAGACCCAGCGCGAGGCCTCGGCAGACGAAAGCGCCGCCGCCATGGTGCCGGCACCGTAGGTCACATCGAGCTTGGGCAGGGACTCCCCCGCGCGAGCGGCTGCAACGAGGTCGCCCTCAAACCCCTCCGGGATAAAGAACACGCAGTCGGCGCTACCCTTGGCGCTGTTGCTCTTGGAGAGCGCGTCCGCAAGATCGTACGTATCGTCGTCGACGCCCGTGACCAGCTCAAAGCGCGAACCCAGATGCTTGGTAAGCGCACGCGAAAGGTCGCTGTCGTCGCGGTCGACCACGATCACGTTGGCATCATAGGGCTTGTACTCGGTGAGCTGCGACGAGTTCCAGCTCACCGATGCCGCAATGAATACGCCCATGAGCGAGATGAACACCGTATAGATAAGCAGATAGAACGGGTGCGCCAGCGCCATGCGAAGCGCAGTCTTAAAGGTGCTCATAGCGGCTCCTTCCAAAGATCAGCGTGGCGGCGGCAACGAACAGCAGCGCCATAAGGACCAGTGCGCCGGCGCGAACGGCAAAGGGGCCCAGGTCCTCAAAGAAATACAGGCGATTGAACATGTCGCAGATGAGCTTGACGGGGTTGAGCCAGCACTCGGCCGGGCAGGCGCGGGCGACGTCGTCGGCAAGCGCCATCGCCGGCTCGCCGTAGAGGCCGGCGAACAGGGCGCACGTGGTGGCAAAGCCCGTGAGGATGCCCGACTTGGACGCCTTGCCGCCCTTAACGGGCAGCGTGCCCACAAAGAGTCCCAAGCCCGTGGCGGCAAGCGCGGAAGCGGCGGCGCCCACCAAACACAGCCCCTCGCGCCCGCCAAAGTCGATGCCCACGACTAGGCGCACGTAGCCGATCGCGATCGCCATCGAAGCAAAGGAGACCAGCCACGAGCCGACAAAGATGCCAGCCAGCGACGCCGTCTTGGAAAGACCGCCCACGCAGCGACGCGCGCCGAGGCCCGACAGATTGGGCTGCAAATCGACGACGCTCAAGGCGGCAAACTCGGCAGACATCATCGCCACCAGACCAAAGAGCGCGTAGTAGTAGATGACCGTGCCATCGGGCGTGGTGCGCGTCAGGCTCACGCGACGGGTGCCGCCCTCGAGCGACAGGGCGCGCGCAACCGCCTCCGGGTCGGCGAGCGCCGCCGGGTTGTCCTGGGCAATCTGGGACATGAGCTCGGCGTTTTGCGTATACGAGCTTGCCACCGTCTCCAGAATGCTGCGGTCGGTGAGCACCGATGAGGCACGCGAGCTGTCGTAGCTCGAAAGCAACGTGAGTTTGGGCGTGCCCGCGTCGTCGACCGTATAGATGCCCGCGACCTCGCCGGCCTTAAGCGCACGGCTCGCGTCGGCTGCGTCGTCGCACTCGTGGATCTCGAGCAGCTGGTCGTCGCCTTCCTTGGCAAGCGACGTCGCCACGTCCTTAAAGGTCGAGGCGTCCCAGGCCTCATCCGCCACGACGGCCACCGGCACCGGGTCGACCGTGCCGTCGGAACTGAGGTTCGCAAACATAAACATGAACATCGTGGAAAGCGCGATGGGAAAGAGAGCGCCCCAAACCCACGTGCTCGGCCGGCGCATCAGCGTCTTGACCGTAATGATAATGGTGTTGAACATAGCTGCCCCCTAGTCGCGCAGCTCGCGGCCGGTGATCTCGAGGAACACGTCGTTGAGGGTCGGCGGCTCGCTCCACACGCGGCCGAGCGCCACATCGGCGGCGCGCAGCGTGTCGAGGATGTCGACCAGATTGTGTGGGCTCGCTTCGCAGGTGCAGACGAGCTCGCCGCCAGACAGCTCAACCGAAAGCACGTGCTCGAGGGCGCGCAGCCGCTCGACCGTGGCGGGCTCGACGGCGCCGACCTCGACGGTCACGCGCTCGCCCATCTGAATCATGCGCTTGAGCTCGTCGTTGGTGCCCTGCGCCAGCACGCGGCCGCCGTCCATGATCATGATGCGGCTGCAGATTTGCTCGACTTCCTCCATGTAATGGCTGGTATACACCACCGTGGCGCCCTCGTCGCGCAGGCGGCAGATGCCCTCCAGGATGGCGTTGCGGCTCTGGGGGTCGACCGCCACCGTGGGCTCGTCAAAAAAGATGAGCTCGGGCTTGTGCGCGATGCCGCAGGCAATGTTGAGGCGACGCGCCAGGCCGCCCGAGAGCTTGCCGGGGCGGAACTTGGTAAAGTCGCCCAGGCCGACAAAGTCAATCGCCTCGTCCACGAGCGCGCGGCGGCGCTTGCGGTCGCTGATGTAAAGGCTACAGAAATAGTCGATATTCTCGCGCACCGTAAGCTCGTCAAACACCGCCACCTGCTGCGGCACCACGCCGATGCGGCGCTTGAGATCATAACGGGCGGGCGTCATGGGCTCGCCGAACAGCTCGATGGTGCCTTTGTCGTAGGCAAGCAGCTGCAGAATACAGTTGATGGACGTGGTCTTGCCCGAGCCGTTGGGACCCAGCAGACCAAAGATCTCGCCGGGGGCGATGCTCAGGTTAAAGTGGTCGAGCGCAATAAGGTCGTCATAGCGCTTGACGAGGTTTTCGACGTGGACGATGTCTGTCATGAGGCGGCCCTCCTGTTGATTGCGGCCCGGTACGATTGCATCATCGCAGGAGCCGCCGGCGCGCACCAGTGAGCTTTGTCACGAGTGCGAGGCTTGGCCGCGTGGCCCGCCGGCGCCCCCAATTTGCTGTACGGGAGGAATGTCACGGTTGCGCAGGCGGCCCCTCCACCACGCGCGGCTTCGCGTACAATACCCGTATGAACAGGCTTTTCGACAAATCGATCGTGCTGGCGTGCTGCATTGCGGCCGCTACGGGCCTTGCTGTGGACGCTCGCCTGGTCGCGGCGTTTTGCCTTGGCGTTATTGCCACCTCGTTGGCCGAGATCGCACAGGGGGAACGCACACGCCGTGTAAGCAAGGCCACGAGTTACGCTTACATCATCGCGGCCGTCTTTGCGCCGCCGTTTGTGCCGTTTGCGCCTCTCGCCCTCTATGACATCGCGCGGCGCGCGCACCGCGAGCATGCCTGGGTCGCGCTGGGCATTGGCTCCGTCCTTGTCTTTGCGCTCGTCGCGGACCTTCGCGCCGATGCGCTCACCGCCCGAACGCTCCTGCTGACCGCCATCCTTTCGGTTGCCGCCACCTTGCTATCGCTACGTACCGCCCAGTTGGAGCGCGAGCAGCAGCGCATGCGCCGTACCCGCGACGAACTGCAGGAACGAGCCCTCGTGCTCGAAGCGCGCAACCGCGACCTTGCCGATCGTCAGGACTACGAAGTCGAGCTCGCGACACTCGCCGAACGCGCCCGTATCGCGCGCGAGATCCACGATAACGTCGGCCACCAGCTCACGCGCGCCTCGCTGCAGACCGAGGCCCTGCGCGTCGTGCACGCCGACGAGCCCAGGGTTGCCGCCGATTTCGCCGACGTCAAACGCACGGTTGACGAGGCGCTCCAGCTTGTGCGCACCAGCGTCCACGCGCTCAACGACAACGCCGTCGACCTTTCCGTGCAGCTCGAACGCATTGTCGAAGGCGCGCGCTCGGACGGCGGTCCGCAGATTGAGCTTGAAGTTATGGCCGAGCATGCACCCGCAAACGTCGCCAACTGCTTTGCGGCGGTCCTGCGCGAGGCGCTCTCCAACACCATGCGCCACGCTTGCGCCCATACTGTCACCGTACGGTGCATGGAGCATCCGTCGTTTTACCAGCTCATCGTTACCGACGATGGCGCGGGCGAGGTCCAAGCAAGCAGCCGCGGCGCCGCGGAGGGCATGGGGCTTGCCTCCATGCGCGAGCGCATCGAGGCGCTTGGCGGCACCTTCTCCGCCAGCCCGCGTGCCGGCGCCAGCGGCTGGCGCGTGTTTGCCACCGTTCCCAAACAGCAAGGAGATGAGGGCCGATGAGGCTCATCGTTGTCGACGACGACCGCTTGGTGGTCGATTCGCTCAAGATTATCCTGGGCGCCCAGCCGCAAATCGAGGTAGTGGGCACCGGCGCCAATGGCGACGACGCGGTCGCGCTCTACGCCGAGCACGCGCCCGACATCGCGCTGCTCGACATTCAGATGCCGGGGCGTGACGGACTTTCGGCAGCACGCGAAATCCTTGAGCGCGACCCTGCGGCGCGCGTGGTGTTTCTGACGACATTCTCGGATGACGAGTACATTGTGTCGGCGCTCAAACTGGGCGCCCGCGGCTACCTGATCAAGACCGATGTCGCCGCCATTCCGCCAGCGTTGGTGCAAGTCATGGACGGCAAGCGCGTACTCGAGGGTAAGGCGATCGAGGATATCGATTTTGACGGAACGGGCGTCGAGGCGGACACGCTCCGCCGGCCCGCGGCCTTCGCCAGCCTGACCGACCGCGAGTTCGAAGTCGCCGAGCTCATCGCTCGTGGCCTCGACAACAAGGAGATCGCCGCCACCGCCTACATGGGCGAAGGCACCGTGCGCAACCACATCAGCTCGATCCTGGCAAAGATGGGCCTGCGCAACCGCACGCAAATCGCCATCGCCTACCTGCGAGGGTAATTACCCAACGACCGACCACCCCGGCATAGCAAAATGGCTGCCACCGATTTAATACCATTTCAAAACTATGCCGGTTTACTACGATGAATCGCCCACCTTCGACCACGGTAAATTGCGCGCTTGCAAAACCGCAGGTAGAACGCTTGCAATATTTAGAAAAATGCAGTCATGGTCGGGAATGTCGAATTCATCGTAGTAAACCGACATAGTTTTGTTCGGGCGGCCCTGCACGGGTGCCTCCGCAAGCCTCGCGGGACCAAAATGATCCGTTTCCCTCTGTCCACGGGAGATCAGGGGCTGGTACTGATATGGTGGCATTTCAAAACTATGCCGGTTTACTACGATAAAAACGTGGTCGCCGATCACACGCGGCTTTTTCGCAAAACTGCGAGCCGTCTACCTGCGGTTTTTGTTTTGCCAAATGCGGTGTGGTTGAGAGTAGGCGATTTATCGTAGTAAACCGGCATAGTTTTGTTCGCAGCAGCATAACCGCGCATTTAAGTGCGGGGCCGGTGGGGCAATTTAGCCCCACCGACCCCTATTCCAGCTCTATTCCAGCGCTACTCCGACTTAGCTTCTACCGTGGGAGTCTTGTTCGCTGCGACTGGGGTGCGGGCGGTGTCCATAGTCAGGCAGTGTTTGGGACAGCTTTCGATACACTCGCCGCATACCACGCAGGCATACGGATCGATCGACCAGGTACCGCCCTTGCGATCGACCGCAAGCGCGCCCGCCGGGCAGCGACGCGCGCACATGCCGCAGCAAATGCACACGTCCATGTCGTTAACGATGTGCCCGCGCAGGCGCTCGGGCGCCACGAGCTTTTCCTGCGGATAGCACACCGTGACCGGCTGCTTGACCATAGAGCCCAAGGCCGTCTTGGCAAATGTCAGTAAACTCATGCCGCGCCTACCTTTCCGTGCAGCTAATGCAGGGGTCGATGGTCAGGATAATCATGGGCACGTTGGCAAGGAGCACGCCCTGCAACGCATGCGTCAGACCCGCCAGATTTTGCGACGTCGGCGTGCGCACGCGAAAACGGTCCAGATTCTTGGTGCCGTTACCGCGCACATAGTAGTACGCCTCGCCGCGCGGCTGCTCAATCACAACCTCGCCGCGCGCGCCGTCGGCCGGCGTGAGCTTGGTGCGCCCGCCGATACCGTCGTGCGGAATCTTGCCCACAAGCTCCTTGATGATGTCCATGGCCTGCGTGACCTCGGCACAACGCACCTGGCAGCGGGCATAGCAGTCGCCGTCGGTAGCAACGATGGGCTCAAATGCTGCCAGGCCTGCATAGGCACCGTCGCCAAACATGCGCACGTCGTAATCCACGCCCGAGGCGCGACCGAACGGGCCGACCATCGACAGATTCAGCGCGTCCTTCTTGCTGATCACGCCCACGCCATGCAGGCGCTCGCCGCAGCTATTGTCGTCCAAAAACGTATGCACCAGGGCCTCGTAGTCGGGACGCATGGCATCGAGCGTCTGGACAATACCCGCCAGCTCGGAGTCCTCAATGTCGTGCTTAAGGCCGCCGATCTCGTTGATCGACAGAATCACGCGACCACCGCACGTGCTCTCGAAGATCTTGAGAATCTGCTCGCGCAGGGTCCACGACCGATAGAACAGCGCCTCGAAGCCAAAGGCATCGGCGAGCAGGCCCAGCCACAGCAGATGCGAGTGGATGCGCGAAAGCTCGTGCAAAATGGTGCGGATATACTGCGCGCGGCCGGGCACCTCGATGTCGAGCATGCGCTCGCAGGCGCTGGCATAGCCGTAGCTGTGGCCCACGGCGCAGATGCCGCAGATGCGCTCGGCGATGTAGCCAAACTGGTGCATGTCGCGCTTTTCGGTGAGCTTCTCGAGTCCGCGGTGCACAAAGCCGATCTGCGGAATTGCCTCGATGACGCGGTCGTCCTCGATCACCAGGTCCAGATGAAGCGGCTCGGGCAGCACCGGGTGTTGCGGGCCAAACGGAATAACGGAGCGATGTGCCATGGACCTTACGCCTCCTTTTTCTGCTTGTCGCGGGCGGCCCTGGCGGCAAGTGCCGCGCGGACCTTGGCCGCTTTCTCGGGATCCATGGCTGCGAGCTTTGCCTCCATCTCGGCAGCCTTGAGCGCGGCCTTCGCAGCAGCCCCATCGTGCTGAGCATCGGAGCCGGTAGCCGCAGCGGACTGGGCGACGGCAGCGCCCGCAGCATCGCCGGCGCCTGCGGCGCCCTCCCCCGCAGCAGCAGCGGCAGCGGCCTTTTCGGCCGCAGCCTTGCGCGCCTTGGCCTCTGCGGCGGCACGGACCTTCATGGCTTTCTCGCGCGCGGCCTTCACCTCGGGTGTGATAACGCTCATGGGCTCGGCAGTCGAGACCTGGTAGAAAAAGCCCTTAAAGTCGATCTGCATATCGGTAATGGCAAGCCCAAACAGGTCGTGCGCCTCGTTCTCAAACGGGAATACCGCCGGATAATACGAGCTGATGGACGGAATCTCCTGGTACTGGTCGATGCCCTCGACCACCAGGTTCTCGATCGCATAGCTGCCATCCTGAGCGATCTGCTCCTGTGCAGCACGAACGTTGATAAACGTATAGACCAGGCGATACGTGCCGTCGTCGACGTTGCGCTCGGCATGCATTTGCACAAAGCGCGCGCCGACGCCCTTGAGCGCCTGGACATGCGACAGGAGCTCGTCGATCCCGACGGTGGTATAGATAGCCTTTTGCATTACTCGGCCTCCTTTGCAGCGGCGGGCGTCTCAGCAGATGCGTCGCCAGCGACGGGCGCGGCGGGCTTCCCGGCAGGCGCGTCACCGGCACCGTCAGCCCCGGCCCCCGCAGCCACAAATCCGTCCTCGCCCAGCTCAACGCCGCCATCCCAGGTAGCAGCACCGCCCACGGTAAGCGGGTCACCGCCAGCACGCATCACGGCCTCCTTCTGATCCAGGATGCCGCACGCCTCCACGATGGCATCAATCACCGTCTCGGGACGAATGGCACACCCGGGTGCGTATACGTCCACGGGAATCGCGCGGTCCACGCCTCCGATCACGTTGTAGGCATCGCGGAATACGCCGCCCGAGCACGCGCAGATGCCGCACGCCACCACGCACTTGGGCTCGAGCATCTGGTTGTAGATCTGGCGCACGACGGGCAGGTTCTGGGCATTGACCGAACCCGTCACCAAAAAGATGTCCGCATGCTTGGGGTTGCCGGTGTTGACCACGCCAAACCGCTCCGCATCGAACAGCGGCGTGAGCGAGGCCAGCACCTCGATATCGCATCCGTTGCAGCTCGAGCCGTCGTAATGAATAACCCACGGCGAGCGCGACATTTTATGATCCATGAATGCCGCCTCCTAAATAAACACGTCGACGAGGATGGGCATAAGGTTGAGCAGGCCAAACACCAGCGCCACGCCCCATCCGAGCTTAAAGCAGCTGCGCCAGGTGCTGCGTGCGAAGGTGTTGTCGATCAGCACCTCGACAAAATACGTCGCGGCCATCACGACCAGGGCCACGACCCAGCTCACCGGGTTGTCCCAAACAAAGAACATGCCCACCCACATCAAAAACAGCACGGTCTCGCACCAGTGCATAAGGGTCATCTTTGCCAGCGTGCCGCCGCTCATCTCGGTGGCGACGCCCTGGACAATCTCCTGATGCGCGTGATGCGAGTACGAAAGGTCAAACGGCGACTTGCGCAGCTTGATGGTAAGCACCGCGAGCAGCGCGAAGAAAATGGGCGCGCTGTACACGACGATGGGGGCCGACTGCCCCGTCACGGCAATGGAATCGAAGCTGTCGGTGGCAAGATACAGGCCCACGCTCATCAGCAGAACGGCGGGCTCGTAACTCATAACCTGCAGCAGCTCGCGGTCGGCGCCGACCTGGGCAAACGGGCTTTGCGTCGAGGCGGACGCCAACACCACAAAGATCGCGGCGAGCGTCACCATAAAAGCGCACAACAGCGTGTTGGAACCCGACACAAAGATGCCGCCGCCCACCACGGTAAAGATGAGCGCGCACGCCATGTAGGTATCGTCCATGGTGTTTACGCTGGCAGGAGCCTTGCGCAACAGCTTGGCAACGTCGTAGAAGGGCTGCAGCAAGCGCGGGCCCACGCGGCCCTGCATGCGAGCCGAAAGCTTACGGTCAACGCCGTCGATCAGGCCACCAACCAAAGGCGCCAGCAAGGCAAACGCCACGGTACCAATAAAGATGCCCACGACGCCCGAACCTTCAAAATACTTGCCGCGCAGCACCGAGGGCGCGCTCATGGCAAGCCGCTCGGGTCCAATCCACGCGCAACACAGCAGCGCAAACAAGATAATGCTGCAGCACACGACGCTGCCCGCGGGGCCGATACGCTTCTCGCCAAGGGCGTCCTCCGAGTACCAATTGCGCTTTTCGGCCTTCACCTCGTGTCCCATCGAGCCGCGGAAATGGCGATATTTGTCGGTTCCCACGCCCGAAAGGTACACGTTGACGTGCGGCTTATTGCTCACGCGGAACGACGTCAGCAGCACCACGGCGATAAAAGCCACGATAACCACCATCAGATACATGGCGTCCTTGCCGATAACGTACGGCACGCGGCCAAACACCATGGCCAAGTAAGGCGACACCAGACCGCTCGAGATAATCGGGAACGCCACGCAGCACAGAATCAGCAGTGCGGCGATGGTGTTGAGCGCCATCCATTCGGTCTTATGGACATTGACCTCAACGTTTTGAGCCGTGGGGTCGACGCCCGAAAGCTTGGCAAGCCACTTGCCCCAGAAGTAAAACGTCGCGGCCGAGCCAAAGGCAAGCACCATGATCATGAGCACGTTGCCGGTCTGCGCAAACGCAACCAGGGCGCCCCACTTGGACACGAGCATGCCAAACGGCGCCACAAACATGCCCATGATGCCCAGCATCATCAGGCGCGTCAGGTGCGGCATGCGGCTGAACATACCGTCCATGTCCTCGATATTGCGGCTGCCGATATGATGCTCGGCCGTGCCCACGCACAGGAACAGCAGCGACTTTGCCACCGTGTGGAACAGGATCAGGAAGATGGCCGCCCATACGGCCTCGGGCGCGCCGACACCCAGGCAGGCACTGATGAGACCCAAGTTGGAAATGGTGGAGTACGCGAGCACGCGCTTGGCGTTGCTCTGCGAGATGGCCATGAGGGCAGCGAGCAAAAACGTGATGGCACCCACACTCGTGACCATAAAGCCGGTCACGGGATAGATGGCATAGAGCGGGCTCAGCTTGACCATTAGGAACACGCCGGCTTTGACCATGGTTGACGAGTGCAGCAGGGCGCTCGTGGGCGTGGGGGCAACCATGGCGCCAAGCAGCCAAGTGTGGAACGGCATCTGTGCGGCCTTGGTGAGTGCGGCGAGCGACAGCAGAATGACCGGCATCACCAGCAGCGCGGATTGCGCGGTTCCGGCGCCGGAAAGCTCGATCATACCCGAGATGGTCAGCGGCATACCGTTAACGTGCAGGTACATGAGGCCGGCCAAAAACGCGATGCCGCCCAGCATGTTGAGGATGATCTGGGTGAAGGCGTTCTTGATGGCCTCGGGCGTGCGCGTATAGCCAATCATAAGGAACGAGCACACGGTGGTGATTTCCCAGCCGCAGAACAGCCACTCAAGGTTGTCGCTCGTCACGATGACGAACATAGCCGAGAGGAACAGGAACATAAGCGCCAGGAACTGAGGGCGTCGGTCGGGCGCGGTCTGCCCGCGCAGCGCGGCCTCGTGCTCGTCGTGGGCCTGGAAGTCTTTCATGTAGCCCAGGGCATACACGCAGATCAGGCTGCCGACGATACCGACAGCGAGGACCATGATCACGCTCATATAGTCCAGGTAGAGCGGCGTTGCGGTGACGGCTTCGGCCGCGGGCAGCGTCATGGCTGCAAAGGCGAGCGAGCCCACCAGCTGGACTATGCCGAGCACCGTGGTGAGCGCGTTCCTATATTTGTACGCGTTGTACAGGATGACGGCGCACAGGATGACATCGATGGCGGAGCTGATGATCGAGAGCACATGCGAGGTGTCGGAGGCAACCTCAAAGCTCTGCGGGCCCGCGCCAAAAAACATGACGGCGACTACAACTGTCACCGCCATAATAATGCCGGAACCTATGAGCCCCACCGCATCGCGGGCGCGGTCACCGCGCGCGAGCAGCATGCCCAGCGCCGGTACCAGCGGAAACAGGGTAAGGAAATACAGTAGCGTCATACCATCACTCCCCCATGCAAAAACGCTGCAATTGTTTAACGTTATAGCTCAATTGAGGAGTAGCGGCGGCGGGTTTTCGGTCAACTGGGGAGTTTTAGGCGTACGGGGTAAGGGTACGTCCGCTTTGGAGCAGAGGGGCGGCAAGAAAAATGCGCCCCTGTGGGCGCACCATCCCGTTCGCTATTCCGCCTTTTTAACGCGCGGCTTGCGACCGCGCGGCTTATCGACCAGCGCGGACTCACCGCTCTCGCGATACTGGCGGCACCAGGCCTTAACCGAAGACTCGCTGGGAATCCCGTGCTTGATCATGGCCTCGCGAACCGTCAGGCCGTTTTCCAGACGGTCCTTAACCACGGCGAGCTTTACGTCGTACGAATAGGTGTGATGACGAGCGCCCGCATTGAGCACGGCGTCGGCACCGCCCACGGCATATGCACGGGCGCATTGACGAGCCGTGGCCTGGGGAATGCCAAGCTTTGCGGCGAGGGCGCGGTGACCGACCCCCTCTTGGAGGATCTCGACGGCGCGCTGCCTAACCTCGGGCGCATGCGCGCGAGTCCTTGTTGCTTCCGACATACCTGCCACTTCTTAGCCTTAACCGTTAATCTGCTTTCTTACGTGCTTGTTAGATAGTAGCATTTTGCTGTTCCCGCGTAACAGTTAATTGAAAATCGTAACGGCGGCATCTTGGTATTTGCCATTCATTTGCAACAGTTCTTTAGGCTTTATTTACGCAGCTAGTTGGCTCGCGGCTCATTGACGGTGTTTTACCAACCAAATTGGTATCTTTTTGTTTGGCTGGTATGGTTTGTGCAATTATTAACCCCTCTTCAGCCCGCACCCAACATGTCAACTTTCCACTTACTTTCCAGCTTTCCACTTAACTTTCCAGCTTTCCACCTTAGGTGGAAAGTTAAGTGGAAAGCTGGAAAGAAGTTGGGAGACCGAAGCATGGGCGACGGACAGCCCTACTTCGCGAGTCGATACCGTTGTCGCGGGCTGCGCGGAGGCTCCATCGCCTCAATCTTGCCCGCACCAATCAAGCCTTTTATGTGGTTGGAAACGGCGCTCCTGCTCAAACCCGAAGCGTCGGTGAGCTCCTTGGTCGAGGCCGAAGAATGTGTTGCCAGGTAATCCAAGATCGCCTCGTCCACATGCCCCACAGACGTCACCTGTTCCGCCCGCATTATCTTTCGCTTATCGAACGTCAACGAAAAAGAAACTGTCGAGTTCTTTGGTTCGGGCGGCAACATGTTTGCCCGCTCGAGCTGCTCACCTATCTCCTGATAACCAGTGCCGCGATTTTCGACCACGTAGCCACCGTCTGGGTACGGCGTGGTCTCGAGGATATTTGAAAGGAACTGGTTTCTGGATGACGAAACCCCAGAAACTCCCAGCGAATCGATCGTTACGTCGCCGTACAGCCCGCCGGGATTGAGAATCTCGACGCGGTCGATATACAGGTTGACCTGCACTTGTGAGCCGCGCGCGGCGGAAGAGTAGTCGCGGTGCATGAGCGCGTTCGCCACCGCCTCGCGCAGCGCCACGGGCGGATAATCGGGCACATCTTTCCGGAACGCGCCCTCGATAACCGCTGCGTTTCGGGTGTTTCTCGCAACGGCGGCAAGCACGTCCTCAATCATGAAAGGGATCGGACCCAAAATGGTCTGAGAATCCACAAAACGCTTGTTATCACTTACTCGCTGCGTTTTTGTGGTCCCGGGGTACGCCGTAAAGGTCACATTGAGACGTGGGAAGAACTTTTGCGGAAACCGTCCCATCGCGACAATTGCAGCAAGCGTCGGCACGATTGCGTCGTCCACCCTTTTGGTCACATGCAGGTCAAGGAGAATCTCATCGTCGCTTCTGGTGCCCAAAAGCCTAGGGTGTAGCTCGCGCTGGCGTTTTATAAACCCTTGCAAAAGATCGGCGTCAAGGTCATCGAGCGTGGCACCTTCGACCGGCTCGTCGTCGTATGTAGGCTGAACATGCTCCTCCATAAAGCGATCGATTTCGTAGGGAGTCATGCGCCGGTCGCCGTCGCCCGTACGGATAAAGGACGAATCGTACATTCCGCGTGCCGCAATATAGCAGGGTTTATCGCGTGGATGCATTTCTTTGATGCGCGCGCAAAGCACCAGCTTACCCTCGAAGGGGAGCACTTGGATATCCGGCCTCACAACGGGCGTCAGCTTTTCACATGCAGAAGAGAGGGCGTCTTGCATCTTGCGGGCATCAAAACCCTCGACGGGCATAAACCCGTTCTTTTCGGAAATGCCGAGGATGATAAAGCCGCCCTGCGCGTTGGAAAATGCCGAAAGCGTCTCGACGATGCTTTTGGGGAGCGCGCCCTTGGCTTCTTTTACTTCGTACTGCTGGGTGTCGTTTCCTATTGCCCGCAGATGATGGATAACCTGCGCCAACCACTCCTCATTCATGCCGAACCTCCCAACTTTCCAACTTTCCACCTAACTTACCAGCTTTCCACTTAACTTTCCAGCTTTCCACCTTGAGTGGTAAGTTAAGTGGAAAGCTGGAAAGTTGGTGGAGAGCTGGGGCAGCAGTAGGCCAAGCGAACAAGAAAAAGGGCGGCAACCGGGTGGTTGCCGCCCCTCGCGTAGCTAGTTGGTTTTCGTCTCGTGCCGAATGCCCTCGGTGTTGATGCGCGCTAGCGTGTACGTCACGTAGTCGGAGTGCGAATAGCCATCAAGGTTGCTAACGTTGACCGGTGTGTCGTCGACAACGTTACCGGTCATAATATTGGCCGTAAGCACCAAGCGGTAGTTTGCGTAAGTTTGGTTCTCACCCTCAACATTCGTATTCACTTTAACGCGGAAGGCATGCTTAAAGGCAAGGCTGTTGCCGTCGCGCGTGAGGAACGCGCCGTTGGTCTTGGTGTCGGTGAACACATAGCTGTTGCCGTCGGCGGATGCCGCACCCGTGCCTAGGTAATCGCTGCCGAGCACCGTAATGTAGTTCGAGATATCGCCGACCGGAGCATAGCCGCCATTATCTTGCCGCTGCTCCAGGCTCAGCGTGTAGGTCACCGTGCTTGCGGCGTCGATCTTAGCCTCGGCGCCCGTGAGCTTGCTCAGGTCGTAGGTACCCACCAGAGCGATCTCGCCGTCAGCGGACTTGAGGTCATCAATGTTGATGCCCAACTGGGATTTCTTAGACGCCTCGAGCGCGATGGTCGATGAGCCCACATCCATACGGTAGTAGCCGGCGCCGCCATCGTTGTATGCCGAGTTGCTACTGGTGCTGAGCGTGTCGGCATGCGTGGAAAGGTACGCGCGGTAGTTGGGTTTGGTGTAGCGGTCGGTGCCGCTGTTCTGCGAGGCCACGATACCCGCCTGGCAGGCAGGCTCCGTCATGGTGAGCGCGGCCCTCATGGTAACGGTGAAGGCGTTGACATGGTTCTTGGCGATCTCGCGCAGGCCCGACATGTCGATGGGATTACCCTCAGCATCGGCAAGCACCAGTGACATGTCGCCACCGTTCGCAGTCCAACTAAGGCCCGACACCACTGGGGTCTCCTTCGTGCCGGCCAGATTCCAACCCGACCCGCCCCAGGTGTAGTAGTTATCACCCACCTTAACGTAGAACTCATACGTGCCCTGCGTGCCCGTGGGGTATCCTACCGAGCCCGCGATGACGCCATCGTGATAGGTGACAAGCGACGAATCGAGCTGGTAATACAGCGCGTCAGAGCTCGTGTATTGCTGGCTCGAGTCAAACGTCACGGTGTCACTCACGTTCATGGAAAGCGAATAGGTGGCTTCCTTGAGCTCCATCCGGTTGATGCTGTCCCTGTTGTCGACGAGGTTACGCTTGTTGTCAACGAGGCTGTGCGTGTAGTTTGATGCCACGCTGTAGGTCGAGGCCGTATTCTGGTGCCCATCCTCGGCAGCCTTGCCGTCGGCTGCTTTCTTGCCTCGCAGCAGGTAGTTGATGTGCTCGTTGAGGCTCGTGTCCACCGTAGTTGCGGTGTAGCCGTTGACACCCGCAGAGCCCGCCGGCGTGCGCACCACCAAGTAGAAGTTCTCACTCTTGGGCTCTTCCTTGGCAACGGAGAGGGTGTAGAACGTGCCCATCGTGTCGGAAGATGTACGCGCGCGGTAGTACGCGCCATCAACCTTGGCGCCAGCCGTCTTCGCGAGCTCGACCTGGCTCTTGTTCGCAACCTCGTCATCGGTGAGCTTGACCCAAGCGCCGTTTTCCTTATCCTCCTTGGCCTTCACGCCCACGGTTTCACTCAGCCATGGCTCGACGTAGGCATTCTTGCTGGCGTCCACAAACTCGGTGAGCTTGACTGACGCCGCTCCGCCCGCGCTCACCGTGTAGTGACATTCACGGTTGTTGTTGGCCATGTCCACGAGCGTAAGCTGCGTGCCCTCGGGCAGCGTGGCACCAAAGGTGATGCTCTTGTTGAGCGGGCCCATAGAGCCGCCGGCTTCGAGCAGCGTGTTCCAGCCGTATTCGACCGCCTCGCCCCGAGCGCTGCCATAGGTCCAGGTAAGGTAGCCGGTCATGGTGTCGCCGCTGCTCACAAGCACGTGCTTGTCGTATTTTGTCGCATAGTCGGCAGCCTTGAAGTTCGCACCTTCGGAGTAGGTGGCGGTAAAGTCGATCTCGAGCATGCGCTTAACGATGATGGGCACCTGCACGCGGTAGCTCTGGCCGGCCTCGCTAAAAGTTACCGTGAGCAGCGTGAAGCGGCCCCGCTCGTTGTCCCAGTCGGTACTCGCGCGGAATACCATGGAGCTCGTGCCGTTGTTGAGTACCTTGAGCGTGGGCGTTTGCGAGGCGGTTGCGTCCTTGACGAAGGCGCCGTTATCGGCAAGCGAGAAGACCTCAGCGGTGGCGGTCACGTGCTTGGCGCTGCCGTTGAGGCGGCGGGCATCGGAAAAGCCGCCGTTAGTCACGATGTTCAGATACTTCTCGACCGTCGTCGTGTCGTTGCCGGGAATCATGAGTACAGGGAAGTCGGTTGCGACCTTCTTGCGCGAAGTAACGTTGTTGGTGTTGAAAGTACTCTTTGAACTGTCCGCGTTATAGGTTTTCGTGTTCTGGTACGTGCCGTCATCATTGAGGCCACAGATGTTGGTGTAGGTGTAGCGGCCATCAACGCTAGTGCCCGCCTCGCTCTGGATGGTCGCCGCGGTGTCGATGGTGGTGCCGTCGCCAAACAGGTAGCGATCGGTGGTGTCGTTGTCGGAGGCACGCACCGCCAGCTTGCTCACCGGACTCGTAGTCACGTAGGGCTTCGTCGCCGTGGTAGCGGTTTTGTCCGCACCGTAGAGCGTGGTGTTCTTGGCGGGCGCGGCAGCCGTGCCGTTGTAGTCGCCGAAGGCAATATAAGTTTTCTCGTTAACAGCAGCCGTATTCGTATTGGTCGTGTAAACCATCGGCGGCAGGTCGCTCGTGGTCTTGCCACTACCGGGCTTTACTTCCACGCCCGCTGCGGAAAGGCTGTACTTACCATCCCCCGTGTCAACCTCGCCCAAGAGTACGCCCTGGGTTTTGCCCGCATTGTAGCTATTGCTGTCCATGAGCACGTTTACCAGATGGAACTGGCCACGCCCATCGCCCATAATGCCGCCGTTGGACTTTTCGCTAAACGTGGTGTTGGATACCTTTGTGTTGGTGACATTGATGATGACGGAGCCACTGTTAGACGCGTTATTCGCGCCAAGCAGACCGCCGCTCCAACTGCCCTTAATCGTAGCGTTCTCGATCGCAATGTTGTTGCAAGCAATATTCACATTGCTGTAGAAGTAGCCGATAAGCCCTCCCGAGCATTTGCCGGTGCCGGCGATGCTGACATTCTTGACATTGCAGTCGTCGAACCAGTACTTGTTGAGGCTACCGCTACTCGTAACCTCACCAATCAGGCCGCCCGCATTGTAGATGCTATTGTTCGTTCCGGTCTCATCGCCGATGACGGCGTTCTCGGTGCCGACTCTGCCATCGATGCGCACGTTGCTCATAGAAATAACGCCGCCACGGGCGCGTCCGACCACGCCGCCGGCGCCCATATGGTCATCGGAGTTCGACCCGGTGGCTAGCACGTTTACCCCAGAGATGACTGCCGTGCACGACGACTGGGCCGCTGTGGTGGTGCCGATGTTGGTGTTGACCGAGATATCGCTTCTTTCGACATAGCCGAGCACGCCGCCCACGTAGGGCACTGTCCCTGTGGCAGTTATGGTCGAGTTTTTGCCAACGGTCCTTTCGCTCACCCCTGTGCCTGCGGTTGTCCACACACCGCACGCCGAGGCGACCGTACCCACATAGCCACCGACATTCTTCTCGCCCGTGACGTTAAGGCCAGTGTATGAGCAGTCATAGAGATACGCGGGGCCCCACCCGTCCCCGAACTCGACCATATAGGTTCTGTCTTCGCTCGTAGTTCGTCTGGCGCGGCCCGAGCTGCCAAGAAGCCCTCCTACGCTCTTTGCGCCCGACACGGTGCAGTTCTTCATCTGCACGTTGCGGTAGATGCCGCACGTGCCGTCGTCGTAGTTGGCCGTTGCACCCGCCAAAAGGCCGGCACCGGTAAGGTCGTTCGGCGCCTCTCCTGGTTTGGCTTCGCCGTTGGTGTCGATATAGGTGAGCGCTACGTTGCAGTTGCTAAAGGTGAGGTCTTTGACCTGCGCGCCGTCGTTCGCGGTGACGCTCTGCCCCACATTGGTGGAGGTGAACATCACGGTGCTGAATAGACCACCCACGCCCGAGACCTTATAGTCGTCGTCGGCGTATTCGACGACGCCGTAGGCGGTGCCTTCGGTACCCACCGTGATGGTGGCGCCGTTACCGTCGATCGTGGCTACGTGCGGCGTAATACGGTCGCGGTCGGTGCCCGGCTGGTTCGAATTGCAGGCATTGGAATAGTAGCGGCCGTTTAGGCCCACGTACCCCGTGCCGTAGTCGGTCATATCGTAGGTGTCGCCCTGCTTGAACTCCAAGCTCATGCCGATCGATTTCGACGCGCACACATAGCCCGTTTGGTAGTCGGCAGCGTAGGACGCCACCAGGTAGGGCGAATTTACATCGTCATCATGGTCGAGCGGGCCGTGCCACCCCTGCTTGCCGGGGGCCTTCTGGTCGTCGTTTTTGGCGATTTCGAAATCGCCGGCAACACTCTCAGGCTTGCCCACATTTGCGTAGTTAGCATTCCGTACCTTGCCATATTCCTTGTTGCCAAACAGGTAGCCGCATATCGCCGGGTCTTGCGAATCGCTGCCCCAGTAAGCCTTGGAACCGCGGAACACGCCATTATTGGAGTAGTTGGTATGTGCCGCGCCAGCACCCGCACCCGAGCTGATGATGGCCGAGAGCACCAAAAGGCCCTGGGCGTTTTTCACCATGGTCACAGGAGCCTCGGCGTTAGTGCCGAGGTACTTGTTGTCGGTGCCCGTGGTGGTGACACAGGGGGTTCCCTTGTTTATGAGCTCGTTGATTTTGTAGTTGGCGTCACCGTTATCGACGTTGCAGCCCTCGCTAAAGGCATAGCCGTCGATCACGCGGCCAACGTAAGGGTTATCGTACTGGTCATACTTTGCGGCATCTTCCTCAATGGGCTTGTACTTTTTGTTCTTTGTACCACCACGCCACGAGGTGCCCGTGTTGCGGAAAATCACGCCGCCACCCGCAATGGCACCAACATAACCGCCGATGGGAACAAGGTGCGAGTCGCCAGCAACGATAAAGTCGTACGTCGTCGAGCCGCTATTTGGATCGTTTACGACCACGCCATCAATAATGTTATCGCCGCCAAGAATGCAGCCGATAACGCCGCCGAAAAACGCCGTCGGAACGCCGTCCGCATCCTTATCAGAATAAGTAATAGTCGCGTGCGCATTCGCATAGTTGATGTTGAGATTGCGCACCACGCTGCCGTAGCTATAGGGAATGAGGCCGCGAAGCTCGCCCTTGTTATTTTCAATCTCAATTGTTGCAGACCCAGATGAGCGAGGGTTGCCAACAATAACGCCACGGAACGGATTAGCCTTGTTGCCAAATCCGCCAAACGAGGCCGCATCGACGGTAATCTTATTGCCCTCAGGAGGCTCAATGCTGTAATACGCACTCTGTACATAGCGGTGCATGGTTTCGTCGCTCAGCGTCTGCGAGGGATCGGTCGTATCGTCTACTTTTTTCTCCCACTTACTCTCGCTTGGATTGTTTTGCTTATAGACGTACACGACCTCGTTGTCGGTCCTCGCGCTGTCGGTCTTCGTTTTGTTAAGCCGCTCGCACAGCCTGGACTGATCGGCGACAATAGTGACTTCCCAGCCATCCAACGCCACGCTGTTGTTGATGTAGTTAGCTATGGTGTACATTTCCGTCGCGTCCTTAACGGTGTACGGATCGCCATACGTACCGCATCCCGTCATCAGGTTCGAAATGCGCTGGTTGACTTTAATTTCGTGGTATTGGACGTTGTTCTCGGCGGCCTTCCCCTTATAAACATAAGGCAGGTAGCCACTAAACCAAGGTCTGACGTCATTATCCGTCTTACCGTCAACCGTCACAAAGCCGCTATTGGCGCCATACGTCGCTTCGTCGTAATACCAAAGCTGCTTGCCCGGGTACTCCGTACTCCCATCAATCTCGGATCCGTAGGTCACCTTGCCCGCATCGGCTTCAGCCCTAGTAAAGGTGTAGTCCGCAGAGCCCGTGCTCGTGCTTCCGTAGCCAAAACTCTCCAGCAGGCTCGCATGAGTAAAAATCGAATTGCCCTTTTGGCTGGGCAAGCTGATTCGCTCAAACTTCGCCGTCACCTGATCGGAATTTTTTCCCACGCCGAGTCTGCCGAAGAGCGAGGTTGCCGCCGTGGCCCCTTTCGCGTAACTAAGGGTTGAAGAAATATTCTTAGCGCTCAGGTTCACGCATGTCTGCATCTCGTTGATAAGCAGAGGAGCGTAGCTGGTATTGCCGTTCACACCGTCGACCTTCAAGCCGTCGAGTGTCAGACCATCTATCTCGAGCTGCGCCACGTTAGTCTCATTGATGGGCCCATAGATACAGCGGCACACAAGTGCACCGGACGAACTTCCCGCATCGTTCACAACAGAGCCCACGGTGCCTGCAAGCGTGACATTTTTAACCTTGAGGCTGCCCGCATGGGTTCCGATGAGAGCGCAGTGCATATTTTCGTGCTGCGTGGCTTCGCTATTCTTTTTGTTACCTTCTTGCTCAGCTTTAATGTCGGAATAATGGAACGTAATCGTTGCATTATTCACAGTAACCGTTGAGCCCTTCGCGGGGTCAGTAGGATAGAAACTGTATCCATCTAAATTGATTTCCACGCCCGCGCTATCGCTCGTGCCAATATTGTTTCCTTGGAAAATAGCCTGATTTCCCGGAATGATATAGCCCTGAATCGCGCTAGGAGCATACAGGTACGCACACCAAAGTAATAAGTACTCTGCGGAGTTCATCCAATTGTCTTTGCTAGCGTTTTCCGGTTTGTTGCCTACCTCCGCATATGCTTTGTCAAGATTGTAGTAGTAGCGAACAGAACCATTTGTTTGTGGAAAGCTATCAGAAGGATTAGCGGGGGCGATGCGATTTCGATAACTATTATCTCTAGCGGGATCTCCGCTCATGTCCAGCTTTTGGTCCTCGGTATGAAGCGAGACAACCGCATTGCAGCCGTTATCGATCAGATTACTTTCGGGCTTCACGCCATTTGCAAGCCATTCGTCGTATGTCTTTACCTTTGGGGCGGTTATAGACACGCCATTCACAGCATAAGCGGTACCCCACCAAGCCCTGTCCTCCAGATATAGACCGTTATAGTTGGTCTCGGCACCAAAGCTATTTGAATCGGATGTACTGCCGCGAGCAATAAGAACGCCAAGCGTGGTTGCGCTATTAGCGGTAAAGGAAGCGTTGGCCAAATTGATAGCATAATTATTGATAATCCAGTGGCCACTGGCGGCGTATACGAGGCCGCCGACCTCGGTAGAGTTTTCTGCAGTCACGGTAGTGTTATTGGAAGTTTTTAGGGCGTAGGTGCTGCCGCTGGTATTCGCAGCATCGCCAATGGTGACGATGGCGTTGCCCCAGCTGTAGCCCAGAAGACCACCGGCGCCGTTGAGCTTGTCGCCGTTCTTGCCCACGGTCATAGCGAATTCACTAAAGCTAAGACCGGTAATGGTAACGTTCTTCTCGTTCGATCCCTGCACAATGCGGCCAATAAGGCCGCCGACCTGTGCAATCTTGCCGCCGGCGCAATCGCCAGTTTTGATTTTGCCGCCGACTTCGAGGCGCGTAACATTGAATGTCGAGGTACAGTCGCCCACATTGCCGATGGCGCCGCCAATGCGCATATTGCCGTTAAGCGTTTGAGCTTTAGTGATGGTCGCCTGGGCCTTGCTGTTGCCCTCAAACGCAACCGTAGAAGCCGCCGACACGCTGCCCGCAATACCACCAATGTTCACGTCATTGGCAAACGTATCATCGCACGCGATATTCGTTTTGCACGTTACGCCAGACAAAGACAGGTTGCCGACGATGGTACCTGCAAGCGACCCGGCATCGATAGCCGAACCGTTATCGAACTTCATGGAGCCAGCGATTGTGACGTTGGAGATGGTTGCGCCGTTGACGGCCGCGAACAAGCCCAAGCGACCGTGGCGGTAGATTTTGCCGTTGCCGTCGCTCGTGTCATTGCCGTCGAGCACAGCTTCACCACGCTTGCCGTACGGCTCGCCGACGGCAAGGTTGATTGTGCCGTTGCCATTTGTGCCGCCACCGTTCAACGTTCCCGAGAAAACTTGCGAGCCGTCTGCACGATCCTGCGTGAAACCCGTTAGGCCCGTGCCCTTGAGATCAATAGTGCCGTTCACCGTAATGGTCGAGGACTGCAAGCCGTTCAGATTGTTTTCGGTAACGCCGTCAACCATCGAGTAGCAGCCGTTGGTTTGCCAGGTAATCGCCAGCTTTGCGAAATCGTCGATACTTGCCAGCGCAAATGCATCGCCAGTTTTTACGAGCTTAGAGCTAAAGTTCCACTGGTGCGTTTCGTTGATGGAGATGAGGTCCTCGCTCAACGGGTTGCCCAAGCGAATGACCTGGCCGTAGCTGTACACGTCATCGATCTTGACGGGCGTAGAGGGGCGCTTATATTGCCATTTCGTGGTATCGCCTGCGGCGGTGCCGCTATCGCTTCCGCTACCGGCGGCAAAAATCAGCGAGTTGAAGTTCTCATAAATCAGCTGCGCAGCGTGATCATTTTCTACGAAGGTGGCATCCGACAGGTCGGTGATACCGCTGAACTTGATGATGCCGAGCCACGACGACCCAACGACTCCGGCAAAGCCGCCGTTTGTGCCGCCGATGGTAGCGCCGCTGGCGGTTTTGACCTTCAGGCCACGCACTTCTAGAACGTTGTTTGTGTCCACGACGCCCACGGCGCCGCCGTATTTGCCATTTGCACTGGCGTAGCCCGAGGTTGAGCATGTCACTGTTGCATCACTGATGACCACGGCGGACACGTTAGCACTCCCGCCGCCTTCGCCAAGGTAGCCTACTAGGCCGCCTGCGTAGGTGAGTTTGCCGTTGGAGCCCACGCCGAACGACACCGCAGTATCACCCTGCACCGTAAAGGCATGCAGCGCGTCGCCGTTCTTCTGCCCCCACAGCTTACCCACCAAGCCGCCGTAGTTGCCGTGCTTGTTGTCATCCTTGCCGTTTTGTAGCGTGCTTGTATACGAACCGCCATTGACGACCACGTCGCCGTTCGATATGTCGAGTACGCCGAACAGTCCGCCGGCGGAAGGGGCAGCGCTCGTGTTGGACACGCTGAGCGCCACGCCCTTGCCAAAGTCGAAGATGCCGCTGTTGATGGTAAATGCGTCGGCAAACGAGGCGTCGCCGATAAGGCCACCTGCATACGTCCCGGCAGATGACGATCCAACCGCATACGCGGGCTTGATGGCAATGGCCTTGCCCGAGGTGTCTTTTCCGCTGTTATCCTTGCCCACGGTGAGCGTGAGCTTAGTCGCCTTACCGATAAGACCGCCCGCCGCGTTTTTACCTGCGACGCTCAGCGCCGAGACATCGATGCCAGTTGGTAGGGCGACGGTGGCACCCTCCTGCGCCTCGCCGATAAGGCCTCCTGCGTTGGTGCCATCGGCTGTCGCGTTGATGGTGGGCGTACCGTCGAGGTTGTCCGGCAGGGCGAGGCCCGCAAGCGTAAACGATGCTTTTTCGGCAAGGGTGTTCGCAAGCAAGCCCATGTTGCCTGCGCTCGATTGCATATCGACTGCCAGGGGGCTGTTCGCGCTTGTCGTGTAGATGGCGTTAAGCGTGAGCGCGCCCGTGACCTCGCCCACAAGCGGCGAGGTGAGCTTGCAGATGTCCTTTTCGGTATCGCTCTTGGGCGTGCCCACGGTAACGGTGGCAGCAAGCGTCTTGTCCGCGCCCGTGACCTTTGCGGCCACGATGGGCTGGGCATCGGTACCCTTCCAGGTGAGCTTTACGGTGCTGTTGGCGTCGCTGAGCTCGATGTTGTTGAAGAGCGTCTTGTTGACAGTCAGGGTCCTGTCGCCGAGGTTGAGCGCGCCTTTGAAAGGGTAGGCATCGCTGCCGAAGCCCTGGAACGTGAGGCTACCCAGGCCGTCCACGATCTCCGCGCCGCACACGTCGAAGTCGATGCCGGTCGAGCCACCTTTGGAGATGTTCGCGTTCTGGTAGATGGCGGGATCGGTGTTGGAGATGGCGATAAGGTCGGCGTTGGACTCAAAGGTAATGGCCGTGACGGCGTCCGAGTCGTCGGTGGTGACATCGCCGTCGCCCAACGCGTGCCTGAGAGCCTCGACAGTAGCGATGGGGTAGTTGGCGTCTGCCTGATCAGCAGCATCCGCGTCCGCGTCATCCGCTTGTTCTTCGTCAGCAGCGCCCTCATCGGCAGCCGCATCGTCTTGGGACGCGTCGCCCTCCGCTGGAGCATCGCCGCTGGTGGTTCCATCGGTCGTGGAGTCCTGCGACTCGCCAGCGTTGGTAGAACCGTCGCCGCCCTCGGTGGCTCCCGCATCGGCGCCCGGAGTCGTTGCGGCATCATCAGGTGCAGCCTGATCGGCATCTTGCAGCGCGGTGGCCACGCCATCCTGTACGGAGCGCGCCGTGTTGCCCGCGGCGCGCGCGGCGGAGACGGATGCCTCCATAACGGCGTCGAGCTCTTGCGCGAACACCTCTGTGGAGGGCGCAAGCGCCTGGAAAATCATGATCGCAGTCAGGCATGCGGTTGTTATGCGCTTTGCCGTTCTCATCTGGTCCTACCTCGTTCTATCTCATGCCCCGTATGGGGTCTCAAAATCACCGTCCGCGGTTGGCCTACGCGGCCCCGTATGTAACACCGATGTCATCCCAGCTGTCGGGTGCGGTATCCTTCGCTCGGTAAAAGGTGATGACTTCCGACCCGGGATCCATGGTGAACGTGACAGACTTTCCATCAACGCTCACATCGGAATGATTCTTCTTAAAAAACGGGTCAAGCTCAACCTTGTCGCCCCATGTAAGCTTGACTTTTGTTGGGGCACCCGTAACCGTCACGCGGTAGTTATAAGCGTCAAAGCTACCAATGCTATCGCTCTTATCGACCCACTCGCCCGAAACGCCCGAAGCCGTTACCTCTGCACGCTCGGAAGGCGCAATCTTGGCGGCGAGCCATTTAAGGTTGGTGCCAGGGCTATTGGAGCCGACCTGGGCCTTAACGGTGAAGGATGCTTTGTTGAGGTCCGCCTTGGAAAACGTAACCTTATAGGTATACATGGTTGCCTTGTTGGCAGGGAAGGAAAGGTCGACCGTGCCGCCCGCCGTCAGCGTGGGCGAACCGCTTATGCTCCAAGTACCCGTCGTGCCCGTCGCCCTCACGCTCAGCGTCGCGTTGACGTCTTTGTCGTTAACCTTGTTCTTGTCGCCCAACAGATGGTTGTAAATGCGGAAGGTAAAGGAGCAAGTATCCCCACTCGTGTCGGCGATGACGCTTCGGACGGCAATACCCTCGTCATTCAGCGTCTCATTCGTGTAGCCCGTAAGCATGTCCGAGGCAAACAGCGCCTGCGACGTGCCCGAAACAGCAACCGACTTAAGAAAGTCGCCCGCCAAAAAGGCCGTGTAGGTAAGGTAGGTACCCATCGCAATCGCGACAGCGCACAGCAGCACCGCAACTGCCCATAGGCGCTTACGCACTTTGGAAGCAGGGGCCGCCGACCCTGCGCAGCAAGGCTCTGCCTTAGAATCATCTACCTGCGCAAAGTGCTTGCCAACAGGCCTCGCGATTTCATTTTGCTCGTTCTTGTCTTTCCGCATCTGGCACCCCTCCCTTCCTACTTATTAGTTGTCGCTCGTGACGCGAGCGATTAGATAGACCATGTCGGTTTCTTTAACGTTGGAGACTGTCTTTCCGTTTACGGTCACAACGCCTGGATTCCACGTACATTCGATGATGAAGTTCGTGGCGGCGTTGGCTGTGTTGCCATTCCAGCCATCGAGCCCACTCCCTGCGAACTTTTGATACCGATACAGCGGACGGGCGTTTTTCTGGACTTTCGCGTACGAGCCGTACGTCGGGTCGTTTGCCTCAAGCTCTTTAGCCAACGCACTTGTCCCGTCCGCGGAGTCGATAAAATGGAACTCAATCGGGGTGCTGCTCTTCTTGCTCCATGAGTAGGTGCGGTTGAGCCCGTCGAGGCCGACCACGGTGCCGTTTTTATCGTTCGGATTATTGACCGTCACGTGATACACGTTGATTGTCAGCCCCGTGATATTCGTTGTGTTGGCAATCTGCAGCTCAAACGCTTGACCGCCGGCAGCGGGATCGCCATTGTCGCTCCGCACACAAAACGCGCGACGAACGGTCACGGTGCCGTTGGAGTTTTTCACATCACCGCGCGACTCGTCATACGAAATCTCGATGGGCTCGATGCTCGTCTGGTTGGGACCCATGATCTTGAGCTGCGCGGGCGTTTGGATCTTGCCCACCGTGGACAGACTTTTACTGCCCACAAACCACGAGAGCGACAAGCCGATGATAAGAACGATTGCCGCCAGCAGCATCAGGACCGCAAGGGCTTGTGCGCGGTGGTTTTCTATCCAATTGCGGGCATCGCCGAGGCGCGTTTGCATGGTGCTCATGAGCTCACGCCCTCCTGAGCGCTAATTCTAAGTTGGATGTATTTGACCTTATTGCCGATCTGCTCGTCGGCATTGTTGTACAGCGCCGAGCAGATGGCGGTGTCGCTGAAGGACATGCTAGACGAAACCGCGGGGGCGTTGGCAGCACTTGTGCCGTTTGCCGCGCCATAGAAGTAGTTCGCTTTATGCTCGTTCATGTCCGCCTGCAGAGCGCCGTAGTCAGACTTTGCGTCGCCCGCCGCCGCAAACAGATTCTTGTAGTAATTCGTGTTGCCGATAAGGACGAAGTTCTGAAAGTACTCCGGCCATACCCAGTACAGATTGATGGTGACGGGTTTGTTCGTTGGCTTGGTCACATCGCCGTTTTCGCAAAATGCTTTCCTGGGAATCTCGATCTTGCTATCAACCACGCGGCCCGAGTAATACCCGTTCTGGTCGCAGCTCGTAAAGAACAATACATGGCCCTTAACCAAGCCAAGGAGCGTCGCTGCCTCGGGCGCCAGCGTTCCCCCGTCCCCAACAACGTCATTGCCCGTGACTTTAAGCACGCGCGACAAGTTGATCGTGACCCCGTTCAGGTCATCCACCAGCGGCGTCACCGTAAACGTAATCTTGCCACGGGCACCCGGATACAGGGAGCCAGCGGACTCGTTGTTGAGGTTGGAGCCGAGCGTTACCGTCATGGCGTCGGTCGTATCGAGCTTCGCAATGTTTTGCTTTTCGGCGTCCGTGCGCTCGTAATAGCCCACATGGGCGCCGTCGTCGCCTTCGCCTGCGGCGGTAAGGCTATAGCGCGCGGCTTTGGCCCCGATCGTACTCCCCGTGGCGCTCACTCGATTGTTCGCGGCAAACCAGGCCAGGCACGCAAAGATAGCGACGATGGCGGCCAGCACAAACAGACCGCTCACCAGGAAATCCTTCCAGAAATCCTTGAGGGTCCGCACGTGCTCGTCGGCAGCTTGGCGGTACTCGACCGCCGTCTTGTGCTGCTGGAGCTCGTTATGTCGGTCCATGCCACTCATCGCTTACGCTTGCCCTGCTTGCGGGCGTGCCATCCTTTCCGCTCGGTCGCGTTTGTCTGTTGTTCGCAGGTAGAGAATTCAGGCAGAATACAACACCATACGATAAGGTAAAAGAATAGCATTGACCTGCGGTTTGCTCCACAACGCAAACCTTAATGATGTCTTAAAAGTCAAACCCTTGGTGCAAGTGGTCAGGTTACTTCGTGCCAACATGGCGCAAACAAACATGACCACTTGCGCCAATCCCCTTGCACCAAATTCGGATTTTCGGGTGTTAGCGATTCGGATTTTCATGTTCTGAGGATTCGGATTTTCGGGTGCTCAAGATTCGGATTTTCTGAACCCGCTGGTCAGAGGCACTCTTATCGACAAAAAGGCGGGGAGCACCGATACGGCACTCCCCGTCCACTCAATACGCGATGGCTTTCTCGGCTACAGCTCGTTGGCCGCGTGATACGCCGTGCGAATGGCGCTCGCGATGTCGGCGGTGCGCTCGCCCGAGCAGTCGCCCACGTAGGTCACGGGTACCGTCACGCCGTCCAGGTCAAACGCGTTGGCCTTGGAGCCCACGGCCATCACCACGTAATCGCAGGCGATCTTCACCGGCTCCTCGGCGCCGTCCTCGGCAGTGCGCACGGCCTCCACGCCCTCGTCGGTAATGGCGGTCAAGCGGGTCTTCACGTGCTGCTCCACGTTGTGCTCTGCAAAGTCGCTCATGATCAGCGGCAGAATGGTGTCGGACTCGCCTGCGGCAATCTTGTCGAGCATCTCCACGATCGCCACCTCGCAGCCGTGCTGCAGCAGGTACTCGGCAGTCTCGGTGCCCACCAGGCCGCCGCCAATGACGGCGACGCGGCCCGTAAGCTCCACCTTGCCGGCCAGCACGTCCCAGCTCGAGACGACCTTCTCCGAGTCGGCACCCGGAACGGGGATGACCACGTCGTGCGCGCCCACGGCCACAATCGCGGCGTCGGCGGCGTTGAGGTCCTCGGCGGTAGCGGCATGGTTGAGCTCAACCTTCACGCCCAGGCCGGGCAGAATCTTCTCGTAGTACTCGACCGAGCGCATGATCTCGTCCTTGCGCGGGGGCGCGGCCGCCAGCACAATCTGGCCGCCCAGATGGTCGCTCGCCTCGTAGACGGTCACATCGTAGCCGCGCTTGGCCGCCACGCGTGCGGCCTCCAGGCCAGCAATACCGCCGCCCACCACGGCGATCTTCTTGTCGCCCTCGCCCGGCTTGATGGCGATGGTCGCCTCGTCGCCGTTCTCGGCATTGAGCACGCACGAGATGTACTTGCGGTTTTGAATCGCATCGACGCAGCCCTTGTTGCAGTTGAGGCACTCGCGGATGGGCTCACCCGTGGCGGCCTTCAGCGCAATGTCGGGGTCGCACATGAGCGAGCGGCCATAGGCAATGATGTCGGCCGCGCCGTCTTCCAGAATCTTCTCGCCGGCCTCGACCGAGACAACACGACCGACGGTTGCCACCGGCACGGAGACCAGGGCTTTGACGCGCTCGGCCACGGGCAGCGTCCAGTTGTAGGGCATGGCGCCCATGGGCGGAATGGTGTCGCCCATGTTGCCGGTGTGGTTGGCCTGCGCGACCTGGATCATGTCGATGCCCGCACCCTCGAGCAGCTTGGCAAATTCGCAGGCCTCGTCGGGCTGCAGGCCGCCCTTGCCGCGCGGCGTGCCGTCGGGGTTCTCCATAATCACAGGGAGCTTGTACTCCACCATCAGCTGCGGCGCGGCTTCCTTAATGGCAGCGACGACCTCGAGCGCATAGCGAACGCGGTTCTCGAACGAGCCACCGTACTCGTCGGTGCGCTTGTTGAGGATGGCCGAGCACAGCGAACCCACCAGGCGGTCGCCGTGGACCTCGATGGCGTCGATTCCGGCCTGCTGCGCGCGGGCGGCCGAGGCGGCGATGGCCTCCTTGATCTGGGTGAGCTGCTCTACGCTCGCCTCGTTCACAAAGTGCTGCATGTCGTGGTGCAGCTTGGCGTATGCCTGCTTGCGGATCTCGTTGGACTCGGCCATCTTGGCGGCAAAGGCCTCCTCGTCACCGGCGGCCTTGGCTTCCTGCGCGGCCTTGGCGGCGGCCATGGATCCCATGACCATGCGGCCGACGCCGGGCACGTCGTACTCGGGGTGGAACAGCTGCAGCGCGACCTTGGCACCGTGCTTGTGGACGGCGTCGGCCAGCGCCTTAAACGTGGGGATCTGGGCGTCAGTCGCCAGCTTGGGCGTGGGGCTCGCGGTCATAACGGGGGCGACGTCGCCGATGACGATGTAGCTCACGCCGCCACGGGCCAGGCGCTCGTAAAAAGCCAGGCTGCGCTCGCCAATGGAACCGTCGCGCTCCTCGTAGCCGGTGGTCAGCGGCGGGAACATAATGCGGTTCTTGAGCTCAAGGGGGCCAACCGTAATGGGCTGGAGCAGTTTGGATGCAGGTGCGGTCATGGACATTCCTCTCTTGTAGGCGCGGCGGCGATGATGCCGCGTAGTTGTCTAGAGGATATGGCATGGGGGTACAGCGGCACAACGAAAATCGGCGAATATCAGGTGGCGGCAGGTGGATGGGGCGGGACGGCCCGTCGGTTTGTCTCAATCTGTAACAACCACTCGGCAAAACCGGGTCTTACTGTTACAGATCGAGACATTCCTCTCAACACATCCTCAACAATCTCGGTCTGTAACAGCTAGGCCCACTTTTGGCCCCTACCTGTTACAGATCGAGACAAACCAATCTAGCCTGCCGAAAGATCTCACTCTGTAACAGTTACTCGGCAAAATGGGCCCCAGATGTTACGGATCAAGACAAACGGGACCCGCCTGCTAGAAAATCTCAATCTGTAACAGCTGCCCGGCAAAATCCGTCCCTCGTGTTACAGATTTAGACAAACGCGGCCCAAACCGCCGGTATATCTCGATCTGTAACACCTAGCCGCCCAAATCGGGTCTTGGTGTTACAGATCGAGATCTTTGATTGAGAGGCTGAGAATTGAACCGAAGAAACGATCCCGGGATAACAAAAAAGCTCGCCGGCTTGACCGACGAGCTGCAAGTTCTTGGTCGCGGGGGCAGGATTTGAACCTACGACCTCCGGGTTATGAGCCCGGCGAGCTACCAGACTGCTCCACCCCGCAATGTCTGGGCGCCTCATGTGCGCAAGAAAGAATATTACGTGGGAGTTCGGTAAACGGCAAGGAAAATCTCGTAGAGCATAATTCCTTCATATTTAAACCCCTCAGCCCATATCACTGTAACCGAATCGCAGCCGAGCGCCGTCGACGGCGCGTATACAATGGTGCGCGTCCTTTTATGCCAACACCGGGAGTAGACATGCTGCTCGCTATCGATATGGGAAACACGCAGACGGCCATGGGCCTGTTTGACGGAGACGAGCTGGTGCAGTCGTGGCGCATGCCCACCGACCGCTCCTATACCGCCGACGAGATCCACGTGCGCCTGATGGGTTTCTTTAAGATGTACGGCCTTTCGCTCGACGCGGTCGACGCGATCGCCTTTGCCGGCGTGGTGCCGCAGCTCTCGCGCGAGTGGCACGCCGTGGCCGACCGCATCGCGGCGGACGCCGTCGTTATCGGGCCGCAGACGGCCGCCGTAACCAAGCTGCGTGCGGCGCGCCCTCAGGCCGTGGGTGCCGATCGCGTCGCCAACGCCGTTGCGGCCGAGACCTTCTACGGCGCCCCGGCAATCGTGGTGGACTTTGGCACCGCGACCAATATCGACGTCATCGATAAGGACGGTTATTACATTGGCGGAGCGATCGCGCCGGGCATCCGCATCTCCATGGACGCGCTTGCCGCCCGTGCCGCCAAGCTCGCCAGCGTTCCGCTCGAGGCGCCGGAGCACGCCATCGGCCGCGATACCGAGGAGTGCATCAAGGTCGGCGCCGTAACGGGCGCCGCCGCCATGACCGAGGGCTTGGTCGCGCGCATGAAGCGCGAGCTGGGCCGCGAGGACGCCACCGTTATCGCCACGGGCGGTCTCGCCGGCATCGTCGCCGATTCGACCGATGCCTTCGACGTGGTCGATGGACAGCTCACCATCAAGGGTATCTGCGAAATCTACCGCCGCATGCAGGAGCTGGGGTAAGACGGGGCTTAAGTCGAGCACGCCCGATGTCACAGCCCCGCAAACGTTCGCCAAGTCTATTCCTCAAAACCGAAAAATTTTCAATTTTGAGGAATAGGACCGACGCGGCTATTCTCTCGGGTCACGCAGAAGCCCTCCCCGGTGCAAGCCGAGAAGGGCTTCTGTTGTCATCGTTATCTTTGAGCGCTGGCGCCTCGCGTTACAGCCCGCGAATCCGTACGGCCTCGGGCGGAAACTCCTGCTCGCCGGCATCGGTCTTGATGGTCGCACGACCCCAGATGTCCAGGCCCGCAAATACACCAACCGCAAGCGGCAAACCGCTGGGCGACACCGCCGCAACTTGGCGACCCAGCAGCGGCACCATGTCGAAGTACTCGCCCAACACGGGGGCCAGCGGACCGGCAGCGCCCTGCGGCGTGTTGGCAACAGCCGCCCAGGCGTCCACACGGGTCAGCACGGCGGCAGCCAACTCCTCGACCAGCGCTTCGTCGGCCGCATCCACACCGAGCTCGCTCAGCGCCGAACGTTCAATATCCACCGTCACGGCACCGAACATGCCCGCAGCACCGGCGCCGCCGTTGACGGCGACGCGCGCGAACGACGTCTCGAACGCGGGCGCGCCGCACACGATATTGCTCGGCCACTCAATGCCCACCTTGCCGGCAAGGTCCAGGCCCGGCGTCGACGCTGTGCCCACGAGCGCGTCCATCATGCCCATCGCCGCCACAAACGGCAGGCCGTGGAAGGCATGCATATTCACATCCGGGCGCATGACCAGCGAAAACGTCAACGACGCCTCGCCCGCGCTCCAAGCGCACCAGCCCGCGGACGCACCCTCGCGGCCCGCGTCGCGCGCGGCGTCAAGCTCGGTACCGACGGCTACAGCATTCATCTCAATCATCTACATACGCCCCAATTCGCCCACGATATGGCCCACACGTTCCTCGGGCTCCTTGACCTCGACACCGTTGTAGCGGAAGAACCGCGCCGGGTCGTGCATCAGGTCCTCGAGCGGCACCAGCACAAAGTCGCGCTCGCCGATCAGCGGATGCGGCAGGCGCAGCTTTTTGCCGCCGTGGGTCTCGCCATCCATCCACAGCAGGTCCAGGTCGATGGTGCGCGGGCCGTTGGCCTTGGCCTTCTTGGAGCGGTCGCGCCCCAGCTCGGCCTCGATCTTCATAAGCTCGTCGAGCAGCACCAACGGCGCCAGCTCGGTCTTGATCTCGATGACGGCGTTGGCAAACGCATCCTGGCGCGTCTCGTAGGCCGGCTCGCTCTCGTAGATGCGCGAGCAGTTGGACACGCAGGTGAGCGGAATCTCGGCGATCATGTCGCGCGCGGCGCGGATGTTGTCGCAACGATGCCCCAGATTGGAGCCCACGGCCACAAACGCACGGCGCGGCTGCGGCTTGGCGACAGCCCAGTAACCGTTCAGGAACTGCGCAAAGCCGGTGACGTCGTGCACGCGCACGATGTTGGCACCGGCCTGGATAGCGCCCAGGCACACACCAAACGTGGCGGCATCGCGCGCGGCGGCCTCGGTCACGCCCGAGACGGCGCCCACAAAGCGCTTGCGCGACACGGCGCACATGAGCGGATAGCCCAGCGACGCCATCTTGGCGGTCTCGCGCTGGATGACGATGTCCTCGTTGGCCGTCTTGCCAAAGCCCGGACCGGGATCGATGCAGATGCGGTCGCGCGACACGCCGGCATGGATAAGCGCGCGGGCCTGGTCGGACAGAAAGCCCATGACACGGCGCATGATGGGCGCCGAATCAGGCAGGGTAAAGCGGCGGAGCTGAGAGGTGGGCACGTAGGCTTCCTCGCGGCGGGCACTGCGGCGCATCATGGCTGCCAGGTGGTCATTGGGCTCTGGCGCGGGCTCGGGGGTCGCGACGGCCTCGGCGACAGGGATAGCCTGCTCGGCGGCCGGTGCCTCCTGCTTCTGCTCGTCCGTAGGCTCGGGTGCAGGCTCCGGATCGCCGAACGGCAGCGAGGGCTGCACCACGCCACCCGGGAGCTTTGCCTCGGGCTTGGGCTCGCCCAGCAACTTGCCACGGCGACGGCGGGCAGGCTTCTCGGCCTCGCGCGCAGCCTCGGCGGCCGCCTCGCGCGCCTTTTCGGCAACAAACGCCGCGGCCGAGGTATCGAGCTGCACCGTTGCATGCGTGCGCGTAGGCGCCGCGACCTCACCGGCATGCATCACGATGACGCCGCAGGTGCTCGTCGCGACAAACTCGACCATCTTGGGGTCGGTGAAGCCCGTCACGTCGTTAACAATCGAGGCGCCGCAGCGCACGGCCGCCTTGGCAACCGCCACGTGGCGCGTGTCGATCGAAACGATGGCACCCTCTTTGGCCAGCGCGCGTACCACGGGCAGCACGCGGCGAGCCTCCTCGTCGGGGTTGACCGGGGTAAAGCCAGGACGCGTGGACTCGCCGCCCACGTCGATGATGTCGGCGCCGGCGTCGAGCATCGCCAGGCCGTACTCGATGGCGGCATCCGGGTCGAAGTGCTCCCCGCCATCGCTAAACGAATCGGGCGTCACGTTGAGGACGCCCATGATGCGCGGGCGGTCAAAGCTGAGCTCGTACTTTCCGCACCGCCATGTCTTACTATCGTTCGCCATGAACATCCTCCTAAAATGCCCGCGCCGCCGCGCTCGGGCGCAGGCGGCGGGGTCGCTTTGCAATCAGTCTTTCTATTGTATCCGCGCACACGGGCTAGAACGCAAACGCGGCCGCGATGTCGCAAGAAATCAGCAGGTCGGCATTTGCATCCTGATCGGTGGGAGCAAGATTGCAAATGGCCAGCGTATCGCCGGTAAAGTAGCGCGTAAGGCCCGCCGCCGGATACACTACGAGCGAGGTCCCGCCCACAATGAGGGCATCGGCCGCGGCGATGGCGGCAACGGCGCCGGTCAGCACACGCTCATCGAGCGGCTCCTCGTAGAGCACCACATCGGGCTTAATGCGCCCGCCGCACGCAGGACACACGGGCACGCCCGCGGCGTCCTCGTGCTCGCGCGAGCAAATCCACTCGGCGCTATAGACCGCGCCGCACGACTGGCAAATGTTGCGATGGACCGATCCGTGCAGCTCGAACACGCGCTGCGAGCCGGCCATCTGATGCAGGCCGTCGATATTTTGCGTCACCACGGCATTTAGCTTGCCGGCGCGCTCCAGCTCGGCCAGCTTGGTGTGGCAGCGGTTGGGCTTGGCGCCAAGCGCGATCATCTTGGTGCGGTAGAAGTCGAAGAACTCGGCCGGATGCGCCTCATAAAAGCTATGCGAGAGCATGGTCTCGGGCGGATAGGCAAACTGCTGGTGATACAGGCCGTCCACGCTGCGGAAATCGGGGATGCCGCTCGCCGTGGAAACACCGGCGCCGCCAAAGAACACCACACGCTTGTGGGTACCGAACAGCTCCGCCAGTGCGGCGGAGGCCTGCTTGGGGTCCGATATCGCCTGCGTCATATGAGTCCTCCGTCCTTGTTGGTCGGGCAGCGTCGGGCGACATCCCGGCATGCAGCCTTTGGGTCAGCACGCGCGGAGCCCACCCCGCCCCTGTTGCGCTAATCTTAAGCCTGCAAACCCCGTCGAAAGGACACCATGCCTCAGACTTACACTTTCGCCTCGTGGAACGTCAACGGCCTGCGCGCCGTGCTCAAAAAGGACCCAAGCTTTATTCAAATCGCGCAGGAACTCAATGTCGATATCCTGGCGCTGCAGGAGACCAAGCTGCAGGAGGGGCAGGCTGATATCGACCTGCCCGGCTATCACCAAACCTGGAGCTACGCCGAGCGCAAAGGCTATTCGGGCACTGCGGTCTTTAGCCGCCAGGAACCGCTGCGCACACTGCACGCCGATGCGCTGCTACCCTACGCTAGCGAGGGCGAGACGGCAGAGCTCGTGGCGCAGGCCGCGACCGAGGGCCGCGTCTGCGCGCTCGAGTTCGAAAAGTTTTGGTTTGTCGACGTCTATACGCCCAACGCCCAAAATGAGCTCGCGCGCATCGATGTGCGCATGGCCTGGGACGATGCCTATCGCGGCTTTTTGAGCGCGCTTGAGCACGAGACCGGCAAGCCTGTGGTGACCTGCGGCGACTTTAACGTGGCGCACGAGGAAATCGACCTTAAGAACCCCAAGTCCAACCGCGGCAACGCAGGATTTTCGGACGAGGAGCGCGGTAAGTTTACCGAGCTGCTCGACGCCGGTTTTACCGATACCTGGCGCGCGGCAAACCCCGACGTCGAGGGCGTCTACAGCTGGTGGAGCTACCGCTTTAATGCCCGCAAGAACAACGCCGGCTGGCGCATCGATTACTTCCTGGTGAGCGACGCAATCGCCGGCAATGTGCGCGACGCCGGCATCCGCGGCGACATCTTTGGCAGTGACCACTGCCCCGTCACCCTTACGCTAGAGCTCTAGCCCAACTGACCCCCTGGGGACGGAGGGAAACAGATCATGCAACCCCTCTCTCCCTATAAGTTGCGGTGAAATAGTTCCTGTTTGGGCAGCAAATAGCCAAAAACGAGAACTATTCCACCGCAAGTTCGTAAGGGAACGCAACCAGCCCTACAGTCCGTACTTCACGACGACGCGGTTGATCCGTCGACACCAGGGCCTGTACAGGGCGGCTAAGAACACGCAGGTCGCAAGGCCGTGTGTGATATCGAACGGCACTGCCGTGGCAAGACGCGCCACGGCGCCCGCCCACGTGAGCGGCTGCACAAAACCGATGATGTCGTAGGCGTTGATTACCACGCCGTAGAGCAGGCCCGATGCAAAACCGTACGCCATCAGCGCCGGCATGCGCACGGTTCCATCCGCACGGTCGAACGCGCCCGCATACGCCAGCGCGCCGCCAACATAGCCAACCAGGCCCCAGGCATACATCTGCCATGGCGTCCACATGCCCTGTCCAAAAAAGAAGTTGCTGGTCAGCGCCGCCAGCGCACCGACCATAAAGCCGTTACGACGACCGAGCGTCGCCCCGGCGATAATGGCGATGGCACTCACGGGTTTAAAGTCGGGAATGGGGCCAAACAAGATGCGCCCCGCCGCGGCCAACGCCGCCAAAACCAGCGTTGGCATAATCTGGCGCAGGCCCGGTCGCGACGCCTCGTAGCCCGCAAAGAACAACGCAAGCACCAGCGCCACCACGACAAGCATGGCAAGCGCCGCCTGCTCAACGCCCGCCAGCAACGCCGCGGCCATTACCGCCGGCACCGCCAGCAGCAGTGGAATCTCCAGTTTTGCTAGTAGGCGCGAGACGCGATAATCCGTCATCCCATCACGCCCTGTAGAACACGTTGTCGGCAAAAAAGTCGGTCGGCGGCTCCATGCAGGCAATCTCACCGTCGAACATCATGGCAATGTCATCGGCAACCTGCTCGGCAAAATCCAGATCGTGCGTGGCCATGATGACGGTGCCGCCAGCCTCTGCATGGTCACGCAGGGCGCGAGCGATGATGCGGCGACTGGCCAGGTCCAAACCCTTGGTGGGCTCATCGAGCAATAGCAGCTCGGGGCCAATCAGGAGCAGCTTTGCCAACGCAAGCAGTTGACGTTGTCCGCCCGAAAGATCGTACGGGTGGCGCCCATCCAGGCCCGACAGCCCCAGGCTCGCCGCGCGCTCCCGCGCCACAGCCTCGTCATATCCGCAGGTCGAAGCCCATTCCATCAGCTCATCGCGCACCGTCTCGGCAACCAGCAACGCCTTGGGATTCTGAGGCAGCAGTGCAGCCGAGGCCGCCGCGCGCACCATACGACCACGCTGCAACTTGACCGTCTTGGCCAGCACCGAAAGCATTGTCGACTTGCCGCAGCCGTTGCCGCCAACAACCGCATGCACCGCGCCTGCCGAAAACGACGCATCGAGCCCACGCAGCACCCAGCCGGACGCCCGATCGTAGCGAAACCAGCTCCCTGCCAGGGTGGTGGCCGACCCGGCGTGCATTTTTGGGAGTATTCGGCATCCACCGGCACGCGATGACGCCCCCGAGTCGTCTTGCGGCAGTATTTGCGCCTCAAATTCACCCGATTTGTCCGATTTCAGCCCTTTTTCTGCACCCGGAGCGCCCGTGCGCGGGTCCAAAGAGCCCAGCTGGCCGCTGGCGCTGCTGAAAACTCCGTTTTTTGCACGCCGCGAGGCACCCCACCCCGACACCTCGTCAGAAAACAGCTCTTCACGGTGCCCCAGGGAGGCAATGTCAGCCACCTCGCACACGCGTCCGTCCTCAATCCGGTACGCGCACGTCGCGTATTCGAGCATCGGGCGCGGCTGGTGCGTTGCCACAACAACCGTGCAACCCAACTCGCGATTCACGCGAAACAGCGCATGCAGAAAACTCTTCTCGGCAACGGGATCCAGTTGGGACGTGGGCTCGTCGAGCAGCAGCACGCGCGGGCGCAACGCCAGCACAGCCGCCAGCGACAGCAGCTGTTTGCGTCCGCCCGAAAGCGTATCGGTGTCGCGGTGGAGCCAATCCTCCAACCCAAAGAAATAGCTGGTCTCGGCCACGCGACGGCGCATCTCGTCGCGCGACATGCCTAAGTTTTCCAGGCCAAACGCCATCTCGTGCCACACGGTTTCGCACACGATCTGGTTCTCGGGGTCCTGAAACACATAGCCCACGCGCTCCGCAGACGCCCGAACGTCCATATCGGCAACGCTCTCGCCCAGCACGCACAGCTCGCCAGTGCATTCGCCCGCCGGCGAAATCTCGGGTTTGAGCAACGAGAGCAACGTCGACTTACCCGACCCGGTACCGCCAACGAGCAGTGCAAACGCACCTTGGGGGACAGACCAGTCGAGCCCGTCGAGCACCAGCGCCTCAGCCCCGGGGTAGGTAAAGCTCAGGCCCCGTACCTCAATCGCGGGTACATCAGAGCCGCACGCCACGCCCGTTACCGAGCAGCTATCCAACCGAGCCATCAGCCAAACCTCTTCTCGTCAATCGCGTACAGCACGCAGGGCAGCGCCATCCAGGCCGCATATACGACATAGCCCAGCCACGGCGCCGGCACCGAAAGTTGCGGGTAAAACGAATACTGCGCCATCGCGGTCCACGCCACTGCCGTCGTGGCCACGCCAAACAGCGCAAGCCCAACCAGCGCGGCAACATCGCCGCGCCCCAGCCGATACCGCGCGTACGTCGTGCGGCGTGTCGCGGCGCCCCACCCACGGGAGCGCATAGCGTCCGCGCGCTCCAGCGAATCTTCCATGCCCCAGCCCATCAACACGCTCGATGCCCGCAGGCGCGAGCGCACGGGGTCGGCCGGCGCGCGGCCAGGCACATCAATCGCATCCTGCACCGCCAGCACCGTACGACCGCGGCGCAAAAACTGCGGGATAAGCCGCATGCACATCGAGATCATGAGCGCGATCACCGGCGCGGCGTTACCCAAAAGCGCAAGCACCTTGTCGTACCCAAGCATCGATGCCGCGGCCTCAAACCACAGCACGCTCGCCACAAACAGCCCGCCCATGCACAGGCCGTAAACCATGCTCTCCAGATACACCGCACGCATGCCAATACGGAACAGCTCCGTCGAGCCCGAGGCGCTAAACAGCGGATTGAGCACCGCGATGATCAAAATCACCGGCAGCTGCCAGCGAAGCGCCCCCAACGCGCGCGCGGCGCCGCGCGTCGCAAACCCGTACGCCAGCCCGCCCGCAAGCGACAGCGCAATCAGCACCGGCTGCATCGAGAACATAGTGAGTCCCAGCGTCAGCACCATGTAGAGCGCTGGCACCGCCGGATGCGACATCGAAAATGCCGCGACGGGTTCGTTGCCCGATTCCTCTCGCATGATGTCCACAGGCACCCCCATCCTCTCGCTCAAACGCCAACGCCGCAGCGCCGCCGCCACGCACAGCCAGCGCAAACACCACGCCGGCAGCAGCGACATCGGCCGTCACGCGCCAATCGCTACGCGCTCATCATATGCCTGCGGTATCATATTGCGCCGTGTATCGTTTCCAAACACACGTCTCTATAACGTAACAGGAGATCACATGGACGCAACCGCAATTATCCTCGCCGCCGGCGAGGGCACCCGCATGAAGTCGAACCACTGCAAGGTTTCGCACAAGATCCTGGGCAAGCCCATGGTCCAGTGGATCGTCGACGCCACCATCAAGGCCGGCTGCAGCCGCGTCGTGGTCGTCATCGGCAGCCACACCGACGAGATGCGCGCCCTTATCGACGGCGCCTACGCCAACAGCGCCACCAAGGTCGAGTGCGTCGAGCAGACCGAGCGCCTGGGCACCGGCCACGCCGTAAAGGTCGCACTCGAGGCCTGCGGCATCGCGCAAGGCCCCGTTGTCGTGCTCAACGGCGACCTGCCGCTCATCACCGCCGACACCGTCGCCAAGTTCGCGCAGACCGTCGCTACCGGCGAGCTCGCCTGCACCGTCATGACCATGACCCCGCCCGACCCCTTCGGCTACGGCCGCATCAAGCTGGGCGCCGACGGCCAGATTGAGCGCATCATCGAGCAGAAGGACTGCACGCCCGAGCAGGCCGCCACGTTGCTCGAGTGCAACGCCGGCTGCTACGCCTTCGACGGCGCTCAGCTTGCCGCGCATATCGACGAGATCGGCAACGACAACGCGCAGTCCGAGTACTACCTGCCCGACATGCTCGAGATCCTCAAGGGTCACGGCCAGGCGGTCTCCATCTTCCACTGTGACGACTACCGCGACGGCCTGGGCGTCAACAGCCGCATCCAGCTCGCGCAGCTCACCGCCATCGCGCGCGACCGCATCAACGAGCACTGGATGGCCGAGGGCGTTACCTTCATCGATCCCACGCAGGCCTGGATCGGCCCCGATGCCGTTATCGGCCGCGACACCGTCGTGTGGCCGCAAACGCACCTGATCGGCCACGTCACCGTGGGCGAGGAGTGCCAGCTCGGCCCCAACAGCCGCCTCACCGACACCACCGTCGGCAGCGGCTGCACCATCGATGAGACCATCGCCATCGAGGCCGTCATCGAGAACGGCGTCGACTGCGGCCCGCGCGCCTACCTGCGCCCGGGCACCCACATGCTCGACGGTTCCAAGGCCGGCACGCACGTGGAGATCAAGAAGTCCACGATCGGCGAGGGCTCCAAGGTTCCGCACCTGTCCTACATCGGCGACACCACCATGGGCTCCGGCGTCAACGTGGGCGCGGGCTCCATCACCTGCAACTACGACGGCGTTCACAAGCACAAGACCGTCATCGGCAAGGACGCCTTCATCGGTTCCGACACCATGATGGTCGCACCCGCTCAGATCGGCGACGGCGCGCTCGTTGCCGCCGGCTCCGTCATCACCGAGCCGGTCCCGGCAGACGCGCTCGGCCTGGGCCGCGCCCGTCAGGTAAATATTGAGGGCTGGGCCGCCGATTACCGCCGCCGCCTGCACGAGGACGACGAGGCATAACGTTTTACCAAGCACAAAAGGAGCTGTTCCCATGGGGACGGCTCCTTTTTCTATCGTGACCTGCGCGACCGGATGAGTGGTCGGTTCGTGTCCGTTGACGGTAAAGACGTTATCAAGACTCAATAAGCCCCGTCGCGCGGTTACAATGCAACAAGGCATCTATATGGCATTCGATGTATAAAGGAGAAGGGTAATGCCGATTAATGATCCCGAGAAGTCGGAGAATATGCGCAAGTCCATCCGCGTGTATTCCGGTTCCTCCAACCGTCCCCTCGCTCAGAAGATCGCTGAGTACCTTGGGGTCGAGCTTTCGGGCCTTACGCTAAAGCAGTTCGCCAATGGTGAGATTTACGCCCGCTACGACGAGACCGTCCGCGGCGCCGACGTCTTCCTGATTCAGTCCGTGGCCGGCGGCAACGTCAACGACATGCTCATGGAGCTGCTCATCGCCACCGACGCTGCCAAGCGCGCATCCGCCCGCTCCATCACCGCCGTTATCACCCACTACGGCTATGCCCGCCAGGACCGCAAGGCCGGTCCGCGCGAGCCCATCACCGCCCGCCTCGTCGCCAACCTGCTCGAGCGCGCCGGCGTCGACCGCATCATCACCCTCGACCTGCACCAGGGTCAGATCCAGGGCTTCTTTGATATCCCGGTCAACCACCTGTCCGCACTGCCGCTGTTTGGCCAGTACTACAACGCCATGAACTTCGACACCGACAACCTGGTCGTCGTCTCCCCCGACGTGGGTCGTGCCAAGGCCGCCAAGAAGCTGTCCGACATGCTCGGCTGCGACCTGGCCATCGCCCACAAGGGCCGTCCGCGCCACAACGCCGCCGAGGTCATGGGCATCATCGGTGACATCAAGGGCAAGACCTGCGTCATCAATGACGACATGATCGACACCGCTGGCACCCTGTGCGCCAACGTCAAGGAGCTCAAGGCCATGGGCGCTGGCGACATCTACGTCTGCGCCACCCACGGCATCTTCTCCGGTCCGGCCATCGAGCGCCTGAACGACGCCCCGATCGTCGAGTGCGTCGTCACCGACGCCATCCCCGTCGAGGTCGGCGGCAAGATTAAGACCATCTCGGTCGCCGAGGAGTTCGCTCAGGCCATCTCCGCCGTTTACCACGAGGAGCCCGTCTCCACGCTCGTCGGCGGCGACTTCGCGCTGTAGTCGCATCGTCCTTGCAACCCGGCGCATCGCCGTCGGAACAGAAGAAACCCCCGCGCTCCCCCTTGCTTCGCAAAGGTCGCGCGGGGGTTTCTTCTGTTCCGACGGCTTGCTCTGCTGCGGCCGTGCTTTTGTCTGGTGGGATTTCGCTGAAACGAAGTCTCGCCTTCGGCGGG